>NZ_NOZC01000046.1:0-192812 GCF_002258545.1 Rhodococcus sp. 05-2255-3B1
CGAACCCCGACTGGCGTGCCTGTGCCGACGGGAGGACTGCCCGAAAGCGGATGCGGTGTTGCCCGATCGGCGGGTGCCGTTGACGATGGTCACCGTCGACATCGCCACCCTGATCGGGTTGCTTGCGAACCCTGCGTATCTGGCCGGGCACGGTTCCATCGATCCTGATCTCGCCCGGGAGTTGGCGCGCAGCAGTCAGTGGCAGATCCTGCTCACCGAAGCGGTCACCTTCGCCGAAAAACTCGGACTGGCTGTGCAGAACCCGGAAACCGGGGAATGGGAACGAACACCGAAAACCCGAGTTCGGGTACAGGACTCAGGGTCGGCCGCGACAGCGGACACGGGCACGGACGCGGACTCAGGGACGAACGCTGCGTCGGGAACACGCGCTACCGAGACTCGCAGCCGCACCGACAGCAACCCAGAACCCGAGACCGAGACTTGCACGACCACAGGTGCTTCCGTCGACGTCATCACCGATGCGACCACTGCCCCGCATGCGGAAGCGGCGAACGAATCCGCAACCGCAGCATCGCCCACACCCGTACGCTCTCCGATCGATGCGCCGGCAGCGAACACAACCACCTCGCCTTCTACTACCAACGCGACAGCAACCGCATCAGCACCACCGACAGCGGCGGGATCTGCCTCCGACCAAAGGGCAGATCCCGACCATGACTCCGATCCAGCACCATCGCCGGAGTCCGGCACTGCACCGGACCGAAGCGAAACAGGCTCTGCTCCAAAGCGACCCGAGCGACCCGGGACGGTCCCGCCGACATCAGTATCACCACCGACAACAAGCCCCACGCCAGGAACAGTTATCCCGCCGGAACCGGGGACTGCGACATCACCGACTTCGAAGCACGATCAGACGGAGAATCATCAGACGGAGGATTCCGCGGGGGACACCTCTGCCCATTCAGCGGCCGATCCAGCTCCTTCCGAGACCGGGGCAGGCGCGGACAGGCAACGGCGGACGCAATCACTGACCTCCGCCGCATCCTTGTTCTGCACCCACACTCCCGTCGGCAGGGGCACACGGCACAGCTCTGCCCTCGGTCTGCCCGCCAGCGACCTGGGCTCGACACTGCGGCCGAACCGAACCATTCACAGAGCACGCCGCACACCCGGGGGCCTCTATCTCGGCAACGCCTCCCTTGCCGCCGCACTCGAAGCCGCCATCGCCGCAGACCCCACCCTCTGCAACTCTGTACCCCGCGACCCACTCACCGACCGGGCCCTGATCTACCGACCCGACGCCCTCACCACCGCAGCCGTCCGGTTCCGCGACAAACACTGCCGATTCCCCGGCTGCCACCGCCCCGCCGCCCGCTGCCAACTCGACCACATCAACCCGTTCGACCACACCAACCCCGTCGGAGGCGGCTGGACCACCGTCAACAATCTGCAGTGCCTCTGCGAATACCACCACACCGTCAAAACCGCCGGCTACTGGAAAGCCACCATGCTCCCCGGCGGAGCGATCCTGTGGACATCGACATCGAAGACCACCCGAATCACCCTGCCCGCCAACGGCACCGCCGTCCCCATCCTCGGCAACGACCTCAGACCACACATCCCCACCCAACCGAGAAACTCCGGCATCATCGCCTACCCCGACCCACCGGACAACCATGAGTCGATAACAGAACCGACCGCCGAAGACACCGGCGAGCCGCCGTTCTAGGTGTGCTGGGGTAACGCCTCGGATGCGAAACCTGTTCAGGTGAACTGGCGTGCCCTGGTCTTGTCGATCACGAGCCACCCGCCGTGGTGCTCCGAGGTCTCGAACATCGAACCCGTCGACCGACCCAATTCCACCAGCGATGATTCGTCGAACGTGCGAACGTGTCCGTGGCAGGCGGTGGTCTCGGTCTCGAAGGGCACTGCAACAACGACACGGGTGCGCGCGATGCGTAGTGCCTCTCTCACGATGCGAGATCCTGTCTCTGCGTCGACGTGTTCGAGGAGATGCAGTGCAGTCACCGTGTCGACGCTGCTGTCCGCGACGGGAACGTTCGCAGCGTCGCACACCACGGTGTCGAGTGTGATCCCGAGATGCGGGGCCACGACGGCGAGCAACCGCATGGTGCCGGCGGAGAGGTCCGTCGCGGTCACCGAGTGCCCCTTCATTGCCAGTCGGAGCGGAAAGAAGCCGAAACACGATCCCATATCGAGCACCGATCCGACGATCAGGTTTTCTGCGTGATCGTGGACGGGAGCGAAATCGGCAGTGCCGGATAGTAGTTCGTCCAGCGAATTGCGATAGTAGGTGGCCCAGGCGTCGACCGGATCGGCGACGGTGGTGCGGACGATCCCGACCAGCACCAACTCGAATTCCCGCTGCGAAAGACCCACATGACGTGCCTGTGCGGTCACGATCGGAACGAGGCGCTCACCGATCTGGGCCGACGTCAGGCCATGACACACCTGCACGGTCGATCCGGTTCGGACCGCGTCGAACTCGAGTCCATGCAGGTGTCGGACCACCACGTTCTCGTGCGCCCAGACTCCATCGGGGCTCGGTGCGAGTGCATCCAGTTCGGTCATCGATGTCATTTCTGTTCGTCGCACGTCCACTCGGCGTGGCCGCCCCTTCGGTGAGGTCGAGCGTTCCACACATCGGTCGACGAATCGGCCACTCCCGACCAGGTCGGGCCGCTCGGACGATGCTGGCCCCGCACGCCGGACGGGACGATACCTACCCATATGGACGGTTGATCGCGACGGCCGACCAGTTCTGCTCTCACGCCGCTTCCGAGTCGTGATCGGCCGCTAGCGTAGTGATCCGAGACACAACCAATCGGATTGTGACCGAGCATATTTCGCAGGAGGTTCCAGATGTCGAAGAAGAACGAGAACGCTGTGGTCGGTACGGCCGTGGTCGAATCCGATCTCGTCGAGGAGTCGTTGGTCGAGGAAGTGTCGATCGACGGCATGTGCGGCGTGTACTGATCATGACCACTGCAGTGCGCGACGACCTCGATGCGGTCGGGCTGGATCTGGATTCGCGTTGGGTGTTGCATCCACAGGTGGCGTTGCGTCCGGAGTCTTTCGGGGCTCTGCTCTATCACTTCGGAACTCGCAAGCTCTCGTTTCTGAAGAACCGCACGATCGTGGCGATCATCACCTCGTTTGCCCATCATCCGGACATGCGGTCGGCGATCGAGGCCGCAGGGATCACCGAAGAGCAGTCGGCCCCATACGTGAAGGCCCTCGCAACGTTGGCCGACTCGAGCATGATCACTCGCCCGTAGAGCCTGACCCATTAGTAGAAGAGGACTTCCGCCCATGACCTCCACCCTCGAAAGGCCCGCTCCGGTAGGCAAATTGGTCGACCAGTTCGAACTCGGACTCGACGCGCCCATCTGTCTGACGTGGGAGCTGACCTACGCCTGCAACCTGTCGTGCGTGCATTGCCTGTCGTCGTCGGGTCGCCGTGATCCACGCGAGTTGAGCACCGAACAGTGCAAGTCGATCATCGACGAGCTGCAGAAGATGCAGGTCTTCTACGTCAATATCGGTGGTGGGGAGCCGACGGTGCGCTCGGACTTCTGGGAGCTCGTCGACTACGCGACCGCGCACCAGGTGGGTGTGAAGTTCTCCACCAACGGAGTCAAGATCGACAAGCAGGTGGCGGCGCGGTTGGCCGCGTCGGATTACGTCGATGTCCAGATCTCCATCGACGGCGCAACCGCCGAGGTCAACGATGCGGTCCGCGGACCCGGTTCGTTCGACATGGCGTGCCGGGCGTTGGAGAACCTGAAGGAGGCCGGCTTTCGGGACGCGAAGATCTCCGTCGTCGTCACCCGACACAACGTGAGTCAGCTCGACGACTTCAAAGCGTTGGCCGACAAATACGCTGCGACACTGCGTATCACCCGGTTGCGGCCGTCGGGCCGGGGCGCGGATGTATGGGACGATCTGCACCCGACGGCCGGTCAGCAGCGCGAGCTGTACAACTGGCTCGTCGCCAACGGTGAGGGTGTGTTGACCGGGGATTCGTTCTTCCATCTCTCGGCGTTCGGTGACGCTCTGCCCGGGCTCAACCTCTGTGGTGCCGGGCGCGTGGTGTGCCTGATCGATCCGATCGGCGACGTGTACGCGTGCCCGTTCGCCATTCACGAGAACTTCCTCGCCGGCAACATCGTCCGCGATGCGAAAGACGGCATGTGTGGATTCCAATCCGTATGGCAGACATCGGAGTTGTTCCAGGATCTGCGCTCGCCGCAGACCTCGGGCGCGTGCACCAAGTGCGCCCACTTCGACGCGTGCCGTGGTGGCTGCATGGCAGCGAAATTCTTCACCGGTCTGCCCATGGACGGCCCGGACCCCGAATGCGTCATCGGGAACGGTGAAATGGCGTTGGCAGCGGCGGGGGAGATCCCCAAATCCAGTGTCGACCATTCCCGGACCGGGCAACGCAAAACCCCACGAAAGTCGGTGCCGCTCACGTTGATGATGCGTCCGCCGGCGAAGATCTGTGACGAGAACCCGCTCGCAGGAATGGAACAGGAAAGCTGATGGCGAAGAGTGCGTGGTTCGAGACCGTTGCCGAAGCGCAACGGCGTGCGAAGAAGCGTCTACCGAAGTCCGTGTACGCCGCCCTGGTGGCAGGCTCGGAGCGCGGACTGACGATCGATGACAACATGGCGGCGTTCGGTGAACTCGGCTTCGCCCCGCACGTGGCCGGGCTATCGGACAAGCGTGACCTGTCGACGACGGTGATGGGGCAAACGCTGTCGTTCCCGGTGATGATCTCGCCGACGGGCGTGCAGGCGGTGCATCCCGACGGTGAGGTCGCTGTCGCGAGAGCTGCTGCGGCGCGTGGGATTCCGATCGGTTTGTCCTCGTTCGCCAGCAAGTCCGTCGAGGAGGTCGCGGCGGCGAACCCGCAGACCTTCTTCCAGATGTACTGGGTCGGATCGCGCGAGATACTGCTGCAACGGATGGAGCGCGCACGCGCAGCCGGGGCGGTCGGGCTGATCATGACCCTGGACTGGTCGTTCTCCAACGGCCGCGACTGGGGTAGCCCGTCGATCCCGGAGAAGATGGACCTCAAGGCGATGGTCCAGTTCGCGCCGGAAGGCATCGTACGCCCGAAGTGGTTGTGGGAGTTCGCCAAGACCGGCAAGATCCCCGATCTGACGACCCCCAACCTGACCCCGCCTACGGGTGGTCCGGCCCCGACGTTCTTCGGTGCATACGGCGAATGGATGGGCACCCCGCTGCCGACGTGGGAGGACGTGGCGTGGCTGCGTGAGCAGTGGGGTGGGCCGTTCATGCTCAAGGGCGTGATGCGCGTCGACGATGCGAAGAGGGCTGTCGACGCCGGGTGCACGGCAATCTCGGTGTCCAATCACGGCGGCAACAATCTCGACGGCACCCCGGCACCGATCCGGGCGCTGCCCGCGATTGCCGAGGCGGTGGGCGATCAGGTCGAGATCACCCTCGACGGCGGGATTCGGCGCGGCAGCGACGTGGTGAAGGCGCTGGCGTTGGGTGCGCGAGCGGTGCTGATCGGGCGGGCATATCTGTGGGGCCTGTCGGCGAACGGTCAGGCGGGCGTCGAGAACGTACTCGACATCCTGCGCGGCGGAGTCGATTCCGCTGTCCTCGGGCTCGGGCACACCTCGGTACAGGACCTCTCGCCGTCGGATGTGGTGATGCCGGCCGGGTTCGACCGCAGGCTCGGCGTCTAGAGCGCTGCGTGCTCACCGAGTCCGGTTGGTTCGAGTCCGTCGCGCAGGCCCAGCGGCGCGCGCAGAAGCGTCTTCCGAAGTCCGTCTACTCGGCGTTGGTGGCAGGATCGGAACGCGGAATCACTGCGTCGGACAACACCGCTGCGTTCGCCGAACTCGGGTTCGCCCCGCACGTGGCAGGGCTGTCGAACACCCGTGAGTTGTCGACGACGCTGATGGGGCAACCGCTGTCGTTTCCGGTGATGATCTCCCCGACGGGCGTGCAAGCGGTGCACCCCGACGGCGAGGTTGCCGTCGCGAGGGCGGCAGCGGCACGCGGTGTGGCGATGGGGTTGTCGTTGTTCGCGAGCAAACCCATCGAGGAGGTCGTCGCAGCGAACCCGCAGACGTTCTTTCAGCTTCACTGGGTCGGATCACGGGAGTTGTTGCTGCACATGCTCGATCGGGCACGCAATGCGGGTGCCGTCGGGCTGATCGTGACGATGGACTGGTCGTTCTCCGAGGGGCGAGACTGGGGGAGTCCGGTGATTCCCGATCGCCTCGATGCCAGGGCGATGCTCCGGTTCGCACCGGAAGCACTCGCGCATCCGCGATGGCTTGCGCGGTGGGCACGCGCGGGCACCCTCCCGGATCTGACGGCACCCAACCTCGCTCCGCCCGGAAAGCCCGCGCCGACGTTTTTCGCCGCATATCGCGAGTGGAAGTCCACGCCGCTACCCACGTGGGAGGACATCGCCTGGTTACGTCAGCAGTGGGACGGTCCGTTCATGCTCAAGGGCATCTCGCGGGTCGACGACGCGTTACGGGCCGTCGACGCCGGCGTCACCGCGATCTCGGTGTCCAACCACGGTGGCAACAATCTCGACGGTTCCCCGGCGTCGATTCGGGTGTTGCCGTCCATTGCCGAGGTAGTGGGAGAGCAGGTCGAGATCACCCTCGACGGTGGCGTCCGGCGGGGAAGCGACGTGGCGAAAGCGCTCGCGCTGGGTGCGCGGGCAGTGCTGATCGGTCGGGCCTATCTATGGGGGTTGGCCGCGAACGGTCGAGCAGGAGTGGAGAACGTGCTCGACATCCTCCGCGGCGGACTGGATTCCGCGGTGCTCGGTCTCGGGCATGCATCGGTGCACACGCTCGGACCATCCGATGTCGTACTACCGACCGACTTCGCTCGCGCCGATCGACTCCCCGTTCCGGAATACCCGACGCCGATGCGAACAAGGACGGCACAACCCATCCGGTGATTCGCGCCCGGCCATCCCGCGCGAGGGGCAGCCGCATCGGCGGTCACCAATCGGACAGTTGAGTGTGACCGTCCTGCAGGGCGCGGGCGAACAGGGCCGCCTTCGTCGGCGCGCTGCGGCCCACTGCCGCGTACTTCTGTCGGACCCGGGTGATGTGTGTGTTGATCGTGCCCACCGATATGTAGACGGACCGAGCTGCGACCGTTTTCGAGTCGGAGGCGAACCAGGCCAGCATGACCTCGATCTCGCGCGCGCTCAACGCAGGCTTGGGGCGACGAGTGTCGGTCGGTGTCGGGAGTGCAGTGGGTGCCGACTCTCTCGGCCTTCGAAACGGGTGATGTACCGACGATGCCGACGTCTGCTCGAGCACGAAAATTCTCCCCCTCGTGTATCCGTCCATCCCCGACCTCAGCGTCCATCGTCGAAGCAATGGCGTCGCGGATCCAGCTGTGCGCGCAAGTCCATACAAGGTCAATACGGACGACTCCGGGTTCCACGTGTGCGTCATTCAAACGCAGCAATTTACTGTTTGTCCTGCTCAGTGGGCTGTTCGAGGCATCGGTGCATGATCTGCCGGCTCTATAGTTTTCGCCCATGACCTCCGATCGCCCGGATCCCTCGTCGATCTCGGATCGCACCGAATTCGCCGCGGCGTTGCGTGCGATCAGGATCCAGGCGAATGCCACGGTCCGCGACATCGTCGAGCGTTCCGGTGGCCTGCACGGCACGATCAGCGGCTGGTTCTCCGGTCACCACGTACCCACGAAGGCCAGCGCCGAGATGTTCGCCGCGGTCCTGGTCGCCTGCGGAGTCGACGACGAGGACGAGCGGGCGCGGTGGTGGGACGCGGTGTCCAGGGTGCGGTCCGTCTCGGGCAGGCGCACGGTCGACCCGGCGAAGGGCAGCCCACCGTACAAGGGGCTGGAGGCGTTCGGGACCGCCGATTCGGAGTGGTTCTTCGGCCGCGACGACGTCGTCGACCGTCTGAGCACGCGCGTCCGCGGTGTTCTCGACAACGGTGGAGGCATCGTCTTCGTCGTCGGTGCATCGGGCTCGGGCAAGTCCTCGCTACTGCGCGCCGGCCTGGCATCGAGGTTCGCCGGTTCGGAAATCTGTTCGGGCGTGGGCGATATCCGTGCCTTTCCCGAACGAGTCGGGTCGTTCGCGTCGGGATCGGTCGTCGTTCTGGATCAGGCCGAGGAGTTGTGGACGCTGGCGACAGCGCGCGAGCGCGAGAACTTTCTTCGTGCGGCCTCCGCCTCGACCGACTCCGGGTCGGTCCTCGTCATCGGTCTGCGGGCCGACTTCTACCAGAACGCCGTGTCGGAGGATGCTCTGCTGGCCGGACTGTCCGACAACCCCGTGGTCGTCGGCCGCCTCACCGAATCGCAGTTGCGGGAAGTCATCGTCTCGCCTTCAGCGAAGGCGGGAGTGACCGTCGACGATGCCCTCGTACAGGTACTGATCGGGGAGTTGGGTCCGCGTGGATCGCAGTTCGCCCACGACTCGGGTGCCCTGCCGTTGCTCTCGCACGCATTGCTGACGACGTGGCAGGTCTCGAGCGGAAGGACGCTGACCGTCGCGGACTATCTCGCAACCGGCGGAATTGGCGGAGCGGTCGGCCAGAGCGCCGAGGGAGTGTTCTCCGCCTTGACGTTCGAGCAGCAGCGCGAAGCACGCCGCATCTTCATGCGTCTGGTCAATCTCGACGACGACGTGGTCACTCGTCGCCGCGTCGATCGTGTCGAGCTGTTCCACGGAGACGACGACATGAACGTGGTCACCGACGTCGATGTCGTCATCGAACGGTTCGCCGCGCGCAGACTGCTGACCGTCGACGAAGAGACGGTCCAGGTGACGCACGAGGCGTTGCTCACGGCATGGAAGCGGCTGCGTGAGTGGCTCGACGACGACCGTCAGTGGCTGGTCGAACACCGTCGGCTCACCCAGGCGGCCGAACTGTGGGAGAACAACGACCGCGACGAGGGCTCGCTGTTGCCGGAGTCCAGGCTGCTGGTGGTACAGGAATCCGTCGGACCGGTGCGTCGGCGCGACCTCAACTCCACCGAGAAGCTCTACCTCCAAGCGAGCGCGAATCGAGTCGAGCAACAGTACAGAAACGACAGACGTCGACGACGCACCCTGGAAACGCTCGTCACGGCACTGGCGATTTTGACCGTACTGTCAGTGACACTGGCAGTGACGGCGTTCGTCGCCCGATCGGACGCGAACGCCGGACGGCTCGCGGCCGAACACGCCGAGGCCGAGGCCGTCTCGCGTCAGATCGCCGGCGTCACGCAGCAATTACGAACGCAGGATCCCGGGCTGGCGGCCTACTTCGCGCTGGCGTCCTACGAGGTGGACCGAACGTCCGAGGCGCGATCGGCACTGCTCGATTCCTCGGCGATTCATACTCCGGTGCGGCTGCTCGGTGTCGAGGGCAATGCAGTGACCGCGGTCGACCCACGCGGAGTCATGGTGGTAACAGGCGGTTCCGACGGGCACGTGCGGATGTGGTCGCTCGCCGACGGCCACGCGCGGCTCGGTGAGATCGTCACGCGTGACTCGCGGGTGCTGACGTTCGATCCACGCGGAGGAGTCATCGCTGTCGGTGGAACCTTCGGTGTCGAGCTGTGGGATGTATCGGACCCGGCGACACCGACGAAGTTGTCGAGCACGGATGTGGTCGGTGTGGGGAACCTGTCGTTCTCGCCGGACGGACGATTTCTGCTCGTCGGCACCCAGGACGACAGATTGCCTCTTCTCGACGTGGCAGAACCCGCCACGCCCCGCACGGTCGGTGAAATCGCCCAACCAGGTTCGCCGTCGGCCACGGAATTCAGCCCGGACGGCCGGTTTCTGGTGACGGTCGGTGCCGGCCGCGCGCTGCGATTGTGGGACGCGAGGCAGCTGACCTCGTCTCCGGCAGCCCCCACCGTGCCGTTGATCGACGTCCCCTCGGACGGATCCACCTACACCGCACTGCAGTTGGCATTTTCTCCCGACAGCAGGACGTTGACAGCGGGTACCACCGGTCGTGAGGTTCTACGGTGGGCCGTCGACGCGGGCGGACTTTCTCCTCTGCCTGCGTTGACGGGATTCACCAGCTACGTCAACGATGTCGCGTTCAGCGGCGACGGAATCCAGATCGCTGCGGCGAGCTCGGACAATTCGTCCAAGGTATGGGACGCCGCATCGGGGACGCTGCAGCTCACGCTTCCCGGTCCGATCGAGGTGAGTTCGCTGGCATTCACGCCGGATCGCTCGTCGATCGTGACCGCCAGTGGTGATGGCACAACCCGAATCTGGCCGCTTCCGGGTCCGGCCCTCGCGGACGCCGGAGACACGATCTTCCAGAATCCTGTCGGTGCAGCGGGCACCCGGCTACTGGTCGGTGCAGGTCGTCGCGCGTCCGCAACAACCCTCTGGGATGTCGAGGACGTGGAGCATCCGGTGCCGTCGAAGCCGTTGGTCCTCGGTGACGGAATGGCGCAGACGGGTGCGGTGGCGCTCACGGCCGACGGCACTCTGGCCGCGGTCGGCACCGCAACTGGGGGATTTCAGCTCTGGGACACAACCGATCTCGACGATCCGGTGGCCCTGGGTTTCGTCCGGGAGGCGACCGGCAGCCTGACCGCGGTGCTGGCGTTCGATCGCTCGGGGACGATGTTGGTCGCGTCCGGTCAGAACTCGAACGACGCGTCGGTGTGGTCGCTCGAGGATCCGGCTGCCCCGATGAAGATGTCGACCCTGCAGGCCGGGAACTATCCGGCGGGCATGGCGCTGTCTCCCGACGGTTCGGTACTGGCCATCGCCAGTGTCGGGGGCGTGGTCGAACTGTGGGATATCAGTAACCCGACCGACCCGCGCCGCACGACCACACTCGGCGGATTCGGAGGCTCCGTTCAGGCCGTGGCCATCTCACCGGATGGGCGAACTCTCGCCGCCGGCGGTGCGGATCGTTCCATTCGACTGTGGGACATGACGAATACGGCTGCCCCGCAACACCTATCTCGCATCGTCGGACCCTCCAGCCCGATCTACTCGCTCTCGTTCGATCGGTCCGGCACGCGGTTGGCCGCGGGCGACGGGGGATCCTCGGTGTGGCTGTGGAATGTCACGGACCGTGCCGCGCCATCGCAGTACGCTGCCCTCACCGCGTATGGCATGCGCGTCAACGATGCTGTGTTCGCCGCGGACGGACGAGTGCTGTTCGGCGGTGGCACGGCTCGCGATGTCCGCATCTGGCGGACCGACCCCGACGAGGTTCGTACTCAGCTGTGCGAATCCGGGGGGTCGGTGGTGACGGAAACCGAATGGGCACAGTACCTACCCGGTGTTCCCTATCGGAGGTTGTGCGAGACCTGATGGACTCGGAGATGGTGTACTGGCACCATGACCGACAAGTCTCCGAAGGTCCCCCGACACTGTCTGCTCTCATCGCGATCGTTGCGTCCTGTGTCGTGGTCTACGTAGCGTGGTTCGAGGACTCGATGTCGACTGCTCTGCAGGTTGTGTTGCTGCTCGTCGGCGTGCTGGTCGCCGGCGGAGCGATCGGCTACACGATCGCGTCCGTTCGTCGCTGAATTGGACTGTCATGGGCGCAGCCTCCCCGCTGATGCTCGGAGCAGATCGATCAGATCGGAGTCGTCCGTCCGTAGTCGTCCGGTCTTGCCGATCGCTGCCAGACATCCACTGACCGAGCCCGATTCGTCTCGAAGTGGAACCGCAATGGCCGAACGCCCGATTCTCATCTCGTCGGTTTCGGTGGCGAGGTCCGACGTGCGAACTCGGGTCAGCTCCGCGGACAGTGCGTTGCTGTCGGCGATGGTGTGTGACGTGAAAACCCGCAGTTTCCCGGTCGGGAGGGTCTCGGAGCGACGTGCCAGCATCATTTTTCCGATGGCCGATGCATGGGGATGTATCAAGATGGCGCTCTCTGCGACCAAATCGTGGTCCGGATCTCGATCCACCAGACTGATGCGGCCGCCTTCGTACGACGCGAGGTACACACCGAATCGAATGTGGGATCGCAGACTGTCCAACACGTCGCGGCGAATGGAATCGGGATCGTGACCGGGATCGGGTCCCGCGAGTTCGCGCGTACGTCGACCGAGCGCGAACCCGGAAAGGTCGTCGATGCGTACGAGGTACCCGTCTGCGACCAACAGATTGAGCAGCCTGTATGCAGTTGCGGGCGCAACCCCTGTTGCCTGTGCGATCTCCTTGGCGCTCGCCCCTGGTCCGATGTGTGCGACGGCTTCGAGGAGAGCGAGCGCTTTCTGTACTGCGCGCGGCTCGTGACCCGAGATCTCGGCGACCCGCGGTGTACGCACGGCCACTGTCATCGCTCCCTGTGCGGCTGCTTGACCAAAGCGACAGCGCCACGGGAGTTCTCACCGTAGGACGCGGAACCGGGCAGCACGTCCGTGGTTTCCGCGCTGTCGAACACACCGATGGATCGAAGGCCGAGAGGTGAGCGCGTACGCAGCCACGAGGCCCATATGGTTCCGGACAGTGCAATGACCGAGAACACCGAGATCAGAACGAGGTTGTCGGTGATCCCGTCGGTGAACAACAGCAGCATCAGAACCCCGACGCCGCAGCCCGAGGCGAGCGCGGCTGCGACGACAACAGGTGTCTCGAGTTCACCGATGCGGCGCAGGAACAATACGGCAGCGATCGCGACGAGTACGTATCCGACGATCAGGGCGGCGCGGGCAGCAAGTTTCACGTTGTCGATCAGCGGCCCTTCCGACACGACCGAGAACAGGATACTGGCCGAAGCGAAGCCGACGACAACACAGACCAGCGCCACGGACGGAGTGCGGAATCGTCGGTGAACAGAGCCGAATATTCGGGGTATCACCCTTTCGATCCCCAGCGTGTAGACCAAGCGAGACGCCGCATTGGAGGAGGCCATCGAGGAGGCCAGCCACGAGCAACTCAGTCCTACGTTCACCGCGATCACGAGCGACGGATCGATGCCGGTGGACGAACCGTGCAGGTACGCCTCGATGAGAGTGTTGCCTCGGCCGGACCACACAGCCCACGCAGCGAAGGTGAACAGTGTTCCGCAGATGATGGGGGTGAGCATCACAGTGCGAGTGACGTTGACGAGCGGGCGACGTGCCTCGGGAGCAAAGAACGTGGCGCTCTCGAAGCCTGCCAGTGAGAACATCGCCGCCAGCGCGACCAGCAGTAGCCCGTGTGACGACTCTGCGGTCTCCACATCGACTGCTCGGCCCGCACCATCGGGAATCATCAGCAGTACGAGGATGAAAACCAGTGAACATACTTCGACGACGAGTATCGCCGTTGCGGCGAACCTGACACCGCGCAGCAGACAGGCCAGGATCGATGCGGCGATCAGCAGGTAGATGGTGATCGTAGGAATGCCTCCGCGCGCATCGATGTGGAACTGGTCGAGCACAGTCATGACGGCCTGGCCGCCGCTGTAGAGAGTCAGCGCTCCACTGGCGCAGTACTTCACGAGCATGGCAGTACCGACGGTGAGCGCAGCGCGAGCTCGCGCGCCGTGGAAGGTGAAGCTGTACAGCCCCCCGGATGCGGCGAGCCTGCGGGTGAACTGCGAAATACAGAATGCGATGAGCGATACGACGATCGTCGCGGCAGCGATCGTCAACACACCTCCGAGCATTGTGTCGTTCGTCAGCATGGCGATGGGCAGCACCACCATCGATGCAGCGGGTGCAGTAGTGGCGATCGACTGGGCGAGTACCTCGACCCCTGACAGCTGTCGCCTTCCGAGCGCGCGGAGAGGTGACAGTGCGGGCTGCGCCGGCTCACCGGCAGAGAACGACCTGGCGATCGCGTGCTCGAGTGCGGACATGGTTGCCGAAAATAGTGGGCGCATGTTGCACGGGCATTGCGAACATGAATCGGCTGGAACCGTACGAGTGGGAATGCCTCGTCCGAAATCCTGTCCGTTCTCACTCGCGCTTTCTCGATGGTTTCCCGAGGTTGATCTTCCCGAATTACCTGCCGTTCAGGATTGCACTCGAAACTTTTCGATCCCGGACCACCGAGGCACCGGGCAGCACGAATGGGAGCATGAATTGCCAGTAACACGGAGATCGTTCATGCGAGGTCTCGGAGTCACGGGAGGGGCCGGGCTCGCCTATGGAGCGATGTCGACGATCGGCCTCGCTCCATCCGCTCAGGCGGTGCCCACACGGTTCAGACCGCCGGCGAGGTCCGACCTGATCGGGAGGGTCGAGGGAAGTCCTTCGGTGGTCGTGCTCGGCGGTGGTCCTGCAGGACTGTGTGCGAGTTACGAGCTCCGCAAAGCGGGATACTCGGTGACGATTCTCGAAGCGAGGAACCGGCCGGGCGGCCGTGTGTGGTCTGTTCGCGGTGGTGCCGAGGAGACGGATCTGAACGGGGAAACTCAAACGTGCACGTTCTCCGACGGCCACTTCTACAACGTCGGCGCGACCCGAATACCACAGAGCCACATCACGATGGACTACTGCAAGGAGCTCGGTGTCGAGCTCCAGACATTCGGCAATCAAAATGCCAACACCGTAGTCAACTACAAGAGCGACACGGCGCTCAATCAGCAGTCGGTGAGCTACCGGGCGGCGAAAGCAGACACGTACGGATACATGTCGGAACTGCTTCAGAAAGCCGCAAACCGGGGTGCTCTGGACGACGTGCTCAGCCGCGACGACAAGGACGCCCTGTCCGAGTTCCTCAGCGATTTCGGTGACCTGTCCGATGACGGGCGGTATCTCGGATCGACGCGGCGCGGCTATTCGTCCGAACCGGGCGCAGGTGTCGACTTCGGTGCCGAAACGAAGCCGCACAGCATGTCCGACGTCATTCGCAGCGGGATAGGCCGCAACTTCAGCTTCGAGTTCGGTTACGACCAAGCGATGTTGATGTTCTCACCTGTCGGTGGCATGGACCGAATTTACTACGCCTTCGAGGAGTCGATCGGCGTCGACAACATCGTCTACGGAGCCGAGGTCACGTCGATGAAGAACGCCGGCGAGCGCGTCGCCGTCGAATACACGAAAGACGGAAAAGCGGAATCGATCGACGCCGACTACCTGATCTGCACGATTCCACCCAACCTGATCGGACGCCTCGATACGAATCTACCCGCAGACGTGTTGGCGGCGAACAGAGCGGCCAAGCCGTTCTCGTCGGGCAAGCTCGGGATCGAGTACTCACGCCGATGGTGGGAGACCGACGAGCGCATCTACGGGGGTGCCAGCAACACCGACCTCGACATTTCGCAAATCATGTTCCCGTACGACCACTACAACTCCGATCGCGGTGTCGTCGTCGGGTACTACAACAGCGGCAAGAGGCATCAGGCCTTCGAATCCCTCACTCACAAGCAAAGGTTGGCGAAAGCAATCGCCGAAGGATCCATGATTCACGGCGACAAATACACCCGCGATATCGTGAGTTCCTTCTCCGGCAGTTGGCGTCGTACGAAGTATTCGGAGAGTGCGTGGGCCAATTGGGAGGGGTCGGGTGGTTCGCACGGCGGTGCCGCCACGCCGGAATACGAGAAACTGCTCGCACCTGTCGAGCGAATCTATTTCGCAGGCGATCACCTCTCCAATGCAATTGCCTGGCAGCACGGTGCCTTCACATCGGCTCGCCAGGTCGTCACCGCGCTGCACGAGCGCGTCACCACGTCCTGATCGAAATCCCATACCTGTCGAAAGGCACCACGTTGTCACACGTCACTCGCTCACTCGTCGCCGCTGCAGCAGCGGCAACCATTCTGTTCACCGCAGCGTGCTCCTCGGATTCCGAGGCCTCGGGCGACACAACCGAAACCACCGCGGGCGCACGGTCGGTGATCGAACCCGGCGAGGACAACCCGATGATCGCGCAAGGCGTCGAGATATCCGGCGATGCAACTGTATACAAGACCAGCGGTATCGGAGGTACAGCCATGAACGACGCTGCTGCGACCGGTACCCCCGAGTCCTACATCGACACCGAAGAGTTCCCGGGTGGCACGTTGCCTCCAGGTGTCACAGTCACCGAAGCGCAAGGCATCAACGTACTGAAGAAGATCCGCGACAACCTCGAACAAGAGGGCTACACACTCGAGGACGTCGTGACGATGCGCGTGTTTCTCGACAACGCGCCCGGCACCGGCATCGCCGATTATGCGGGCTGGAACCGTGCTTATCGGCAGTTCTTCGCAAATACGAATCTCGATACGGATGAGACAGAACTCGTTCCGCTCGGTAGCGCGGAGCCTGCGGCACCGCTGGAACGCAACTCCGCGCGACCTTCCCGATTCGCGTTGGAGGTCGCCTCGCTTCCGGTTCCGGGCTGGCTCGTCGAGGTAGAAGTGGACGCGGTCAAGTAGTTGTTCGAGTGCATCGATCTTGCGATCGGATCGAGAAATTGCACTCCAGTGGATTTCGGGCGCTACTGCCTACTGAATCCCTCGAGCATTCCTGTGTAGAGCTTGGCCGGTGGCGTAGCGAACTCGCCGCGCTTTCCGGTACCCAGTCCCAGCGAGACCAGGGACTGCACGAACAACGTTCCCGCGGCCACGCCGTCGACCACCGGTACTCCGATCTCGGCCGAAATATGTTGGCACAGATCGGCCATACCCGCGCAGCCGAGAACTACAGCATCGCTACCGTCCGTCTCGACGGCCACGCGGCACGCCTCGGTGACGATCTTGCGGGCGTCGGGATCGGTCTCGAGATCGAGGACCGGCAGTTCGCACGCATGAATGCCGAGGCAGTGGCGTCCGAAGCCGTATTGGTTCGCCAGATCCTGGGCACGTCCGATGGTGCGTCCGAGTGTGGTGACGACGCTGAATCCTCGACCCAGGAAACTCGCGGCGTGCATGGCCGCCTCGGCGATACCGACGACCGGCCCGGCCGCCAGCTCGCGGGCCGCGTCGATACCGGGATCTCCGAAGCAGGCGATGACGTAACCGTCGACCCCAGCGGCCTCGCCCCGGGCGATCTCGGCGAGAATGCCTGGGACACTGAGTGCTTCGTCGACATGACTTTCGATGGACACGGGCCCCATCGAGGGGCTGACCGCATCGACGACCGTGCCCGGGCCGACCACGGCCCGGGCACAGTCACCGATCGTTGCGGTCATCGAACTGGTGGTGTTCGGATTGATGACCTTGATGAGCACGGAAGAAATCCTAAGCCGTCGCTGGGACGTCGAAGTTGGTGACAGCCAGCTTGGTTCGTGTCGCCAGGTAGAAGTACATGACGAATCCGATACCGCAGCCGATGAACCAGCTGTACTTCGACGCCGTCGACATGCCGGCGATCTCCATGCCGTCGATGGCCCCGTTGAAGAGGACGGTGAACATCGCGACCAGCGCGCCGACGACGGTGGAGTACACCGCCGCCGGGTTGTAACCCTTGGAGTACCAGTACAGCCCGGTGGACGACATCGAGAACAGCTCGTCGACGACGACCTTCTGCTTGCGGACGAGGTAGTAGTCGGCGATGAGGATGCCGAACAGTGGTCCGATGAATGCACCGAGGGTCTCGAGCGTCAGGTGGATGACGTCGGGGTTGTTGTAGAGGTTCCACGGCGTGATCAGCACCGAGCCGATGGCGGCGATCATTCCGCCCGCGCGCCAGCTGATGCGCTGGGGGCTGACGTTCGAGAAATCGAATGCAGGGGAGATGAAGTTGGCGACGATGTTGATACCGATGGTGGCGATCGTGAAGGTCAGCGCGCCCAGGACGATGGCGAACGTGCTGTCGATCCGTGCCACGGTCTCGACCGGGTCGGTGATCAGTTCACCGAACACCGGAAGCGTCAACGACGCAGTGACGACGACGAGTATCGAGAAGACCAGGAAGTTCACCGGCAGACCGAGGAAGTTGCCCTTCTTCACGGCGGCGTAGGACTTTCCGTAACGCGAGAAGTCGCCGAAGTTGAGCATCGGGCCCGAGAAGTAGGACACCACGAGCGCGATCGCACCGAGCATGACCGGAATGGAGCTCAGACCCGTGTGCTCGACTTCTCCGAGGTTCAGATCGATTGCGCCCCAGCCGGCTTTCCAGATGAGGTAGCCGCACAGCATGAACATCACGACGTACACCGCGGGGCCGCAGAAATCGATGAACTTGCGAATGGACTCCATGCCCCGCCAGAACACCGCCGCTTGGACGACCCAGAGGAACAGGAAGCTCGCCCAGCCGAGCAACGAGAGTCCGGCGAAACCGTAGTCGGCGGTGACGGCATACGGAGCGAGAGACGGGAACAGCTTGATCAACACGATGTCGAGAGCGGCCGAGGCCAGGAATGTCTGAATTCCGTACCAGGCCACGGCGATCAAGCCACGAATGATCGCCGGAATGTTGGCACCGAGAACACCGAAGACACTGCGGCAGATGACCGGATACGGAACTCCGGACACCTGGCTCGGCTTGGCGACGAGGTTGCAGAAGAAGTACACGATCGTGATGCCGACGAGCAGCGCGATCAGCACCTGCCAACTGGCCAACCCGAGCGCGAACAGGCTGCCCGCGGTCACGTAGCCACCGACCGAGTGCACGTCGGACATCCAGAAGGCGAAGAGATTGTACGAGGTCCACGTCTGCTTCTTCAGCGGAGCGAGATCCTCGTTGGTCAGCCGCGGGTCGTAGCTGTCCTTGATCAGGCCACCGCCGACGGGGTGGCCCGCGGCTTCCACGAGATCTCCCGTTTGAGCGGGACCGTGCGCTGTATCTGTCATCGATGCTCCTGACGGCATGGCATTGAGGTGAACGAAGGAGGTGAACGAGCGAATGAGGAAAAGCTAGCGGCGCAGTGTTGCGCACTCGTGACGCGAGCGATATATCTTTCGGATTCGTCCCTCGGCTATTCCGACGGCGGATCGGCAAACAATCCATGGTCGTTCGACAGTGTCGAAATGACCGAATTGAGACGCGTGTGGTGATGTTGTGCTGCGCCGAGCAGTCCCGCGGAATCACCGTCCAGGAATGCCGTGAGCATATCGGCGTGGTCGCTGTGCAGTGATGCCCTGTCGGAACCGGCGACATGCACCATCGGCTGCACGGGTTCGGTGATGTTCCAGGCGGATTCGAGCATGTGCAGCAACCGGTGCATCCGAGAAGGCCGCGTCAGGGACAGATGGAATTCACGTGAGAGTCGGTGATACTCCCGCGAGTCGTCGCGAGCCAGTGACGCTTCGAGCTGCCGATTGATCTCGATGAGGTGTTCACGGTCGGCATCGGTGGCGAATTCGACGGCGATCGGCAGCGCTGCAGTCTCCAGAACCTCTCGGACGATGTACATTTCGCGTAGTTCGGCCGCGGTCAATTGGGCGACCGTGTAGCCGAGATTCGGCCGATGATCGACCAAGCCCTCGCCGATCAGCGTCTTGAGGGACTCGCGCACCGGTATTCTGCTCACCCCGAACAGTTCGGCCACTTCGTTGAGCGGAATAGGGGTATTCGGTGGAGCGTCGCCCGCGAGAATTACCCGACGCAATTCGCGCAGGATCGACGGCTGCGGGCCACCGGGTGCCGATATCGACAATTGCGAGAGCAATATGGACCGACGGCGGGGTGGCACGAATGGAAGATTAACGACCGTGTGTTTCGGCGGCGTGACGGCTTCGTTCCATCCGATATCATCTGCATCCATGTCCAGGGACTCACTCGGTGCTCAGTACTGGCCGGACGTCGACCGGTCGAGGACCCTCGTCGTGCCGGTCGGTTCGATCGAGCAGCACGGACCGCACCTTCCCCTCGACACCGACACTCGTATCGCCGACGCCGTGGCGCGAACCGTTCCGCATGCAACCGTTGCCCCGCCGATCGCCTACGGAGCCAGTGGTGAGCACGAAGGATTTCCCGGCACCGTCTCGATCGGTGCGGCCGCGCTCGAAACGCTTCTGGTGGAGTACGGACGCTCCGCCTGCCGGTGGGCCGAGCGGGTGGTGTTCGTCAACGGCCACGGCGGAAACGCACCGACGGTGCGGACCGCAGTGCTGCAGCTCCGGTACGAGGGCCGCAATGTCGTGTGGTTTCCGTGCGCGATACCCGGAGCAGATGCTCACGCCGGCCGGACCGAAACGTCGTTGCTGCTGCATCTTTCGCCCGAGGCGGTGGACATGACGAAGGCGCAGGTGGGAAATGTGACCGATATCGCCGCCCTGCTCCCGGCACTTCGCGACGGTGGATTGGCTCCGGTCACCGCCAACGGCGTGCTCGGCGATCCGACCGGGGCCGATGCGGAGGAAGGGCGTCGCGCCTTCGAGCAGATGTGCACCCGAGCGGCCGATGCAGTCGGGAGATGGAGTCCCTCCGAGCAGGGCGTGATCTCATGACCGAACCCGGTGAAACGCCTGGTCGCGACCCCGAGCAGAAGCTGCGGAAAACGGGGAACAGGTATGTTCCGTCCGATTTCTCGGGTGGCCGACGCTCCGGCGGCTTGTCCGCTTACGATCTCCTGATGGGTGAAGGTCGGTTGCCTGACGGCTTCGGGGTGCGAGTCGATCCACGCGTACGTACATTCTCCGAAGGGCGCGTCCTGATCGGTGGTTCACCGACCCGCATGCTCAAGCTGGCACCGACCGCTGCGGCCATGATCGGCGACGGGTTCATCGAAGTGACCGACTCGCAGTCCGCGCTCGTGGCCCGCAAATTGCTCGACTCCGGAGTCGGGAATCCGCGGCCGATGTCGATTCCCTCGCCGAGCGACGTCACCGTCGTCGTGCCGCTCAAGAACAACGAGGCGGGGTTGGAGCGCTTGATCGCGTCGCTCCACGGGCTGCATGTCATCATCGTCGACGACGGCTCGGACGTGCCGGTCGCCGTACCGCGGATCTCCTGGAGCGTGGGCAGCATGACGGTGCTGCGGCACGAGCGCTCACGTGGACCTGCTGCCGCACGAAACACTGGCTTGCGATGTGCAACAACGGATTTCGTAGCCTTCTTGGACTCCGACGTCGTGCCACGTAAGGGGTGGCTGGAGGTGATGCTCGGCCACTTCTCGGATCCGGCGGTCGCCCTGGTGGCCCCCCGCATCGTCGCACTCGAGCCCGAGGGCAGTGCGCTGGCCAGGTACGAACATGCCCGCTCGTCGCTCGACCTGGGTCGCAAGGAAGCGGCGGTACGGGCAGGCAGTTCGGTGTCGTACGTCCCCAGCGCCGCGATGTTGATGCGTCGGTCGGTGGCGATGGACTGCGACGGATTCGACGAGTCGATGCACGTGGCCGAAGACGTGGACCTGTGCTGGCGATTGCAGGAAGCGGGGTGGAGGCTGCGCTACGAACCCGTCGCCCACGTCGCGCACGAGCATCGCGTCACCTTCGCCGAATGGTTCGCCCGCAAGCTGTTCTACGGCACCGGTGCCACACCGTTGTCGGCACGTCATCCGGGAATGGTGCCGCCCATCGCGATGTCCCCATGGACGTTGGTTGCATGTCTGCTCGCCGCGAGTCTGACGCGGATCGGTCTCGTCGGCGCTGCCGCCACACTCGGCGTGACGATCGTTCGCCTGCGCAGGATGTTCGTCGGTCTGGACCAGCCCACTCGGATCGCGGCCATCCTCGCGGCCGAGGGTTTCGTGGCGGGGTTGTGGCAACTGGCGTCGGCCTTGTGTCGGCACTATTGGCCGATCACCCTGCTCGCCGTCTTGTTGTCGAGTCGTATTCGTAGAATCGCACTGGGATTGGCTGTCGCAGAGGCGTTCTCGGATTGGTACAAGCACCGGGAGCCCGGCGGTCTCGATCCGGTGCGTTATGCCTTCTACAAACGAGCCGATGACGTCGCCTACGGAGCGGGGCTGTGGCACGGTGCACTGTCCGCCCGCAGCGTCGACGCCCTCAAGCCCCGCCTCGACGGCTGACGTGGTGCCACCCCGGTCTGCTCCGTCGACGGTGTGAACCCGATCGAGTTCGCCGACGTCATCGTCGTCGGAGGTGGTTCCTGCGGCTGCGTTCTCGCATCGAGGCTCAGTGAGAACCCCGATCGGTCGGTGCTGTTGCTCGAAGCCGGGCCTGCGTTCCACAGCGTCGCCGACGTTCCGGCGGCCGTGCTCGACGCGTCGACACTTCCCATCGGCCCCGGTAGCGAATGGGTGGGAACCTATACGGCCGAACTCGCGGCCGGTGTGTCCCGGACGATCGCGCGAGGCCGGGTGCTGGGAGGCTCCGGCGCAGTGAACGGCGGCTACTTCGTCCGCGCCACGCCGGGTGACTTCGATGCCTGGCCGCAGTCTTTGTGGTCGTTCGATCAGGTGCTGCCGTTCTACATCGGCTCCGAAACCGATCTCGATGCCGACGCGGTCGATCGGTGGCACGGTTCCCGCGGGCCGATGCCGGTCTCGCGCACGTCGGAGCAGGACCGACATCCGCTGACCGCATCGTTCGTGCAGGCGGCCGCGAACGCAGGTTTTCGATTCCACGAGGACATGAACGCACCCGACGCGGCCGTGGGAGGAGTGGGCGCAGTTCCGTCGAACATCCGAAACGGTACCCGTGTAAGTGCCGCTCTGGCATACCTTCTGCCGGTCATCGATCGAAAGAACCTACGGGTACAAGGGAATACGACGGTGTCGTCGTTGATGTTCGAGAAAAACAGGGTGGCCGGGGTCGAGATCATCGTCGACGGTGTACGCAGTATCGTGAAGTCCGACAGGGTGATTCTGTCTGCTGGTGCTGTGCACACCCCCGCGTTGCTGCTTCGATCCGGCATCGGTCCGGCCGAAAGCAGTGTTGCGCTGGGGATTCCGGTGATCTCCGACAATCCGGGCGTCGGCCGTGGCTTCAGCGACCACCCCGAGGTTGCCGTTCCGGTAGCGACGACCGAAGAATTCTCGACGGTATCTCGTGCTCTGGAAGCGGTGTTGCACTCGGGCGACGTCGAGATCAGGCCGTACACCAGGAGATTCGATCGATTGATCTCCGGTCTTTCGCGTGGGCCGCACGTGTTCGGTGTCGGCCTCATGCGCTCGACGGCACGCGGGAGCATCACGCTGCGAAGCTTGGATCCGTTCGAGTCCCCGGACGTGCGATACCGCTATCTCGAATCGGAGGTCGACCGGCGCGCTATGCGCGAGGGCGTCGAACTCGCGCGCGATCTACTGGCGTCGCCGATCATGTCGGAGATCGTCGATGTGCCCGCGATCGACGACCCCCTCGCGGCACTCGGTACTTCGCTGCATCTGTCCGGCAGCGCCAAGATGGGCCCGGAATCGGACCCGGAGGCGGTGCTCGACGACCACTGCCGGGTGCGCGGTGTCGACGGTGTCCTCGTCGTCGACACCTCGGCGTTTCCGGTGGTGCCCAGCCGCGGCCCGCATGCGACGGCGATCATGTTCGCCGAGCGCGCAGCGGCCTTGATTGCAGACCACGGTAGGGGTGTCGAGGCGTAGCGTTCATGGTCTGGGGACCGTTCGGGTTCCCCGATAGATGGGTTACTGCCATGTCGGACAAATCGCCCCGCAACACGATGACCAAGAAATCCGGCAAATCTCTCAAGGACAAGCGCGCGGACAAGCGGGCCAAGTCGAGTGGTGACACCAGCAACGACATCATCACGTCGAGCGCCAAGAAGAAGTAGGCAACCGGGGTCGGCGCGACCGGCCACAGCCGCGCGCGCCGGCCACGGCTGTATCCTGGTCTGTGAGCTGGGTAACAACGATGTGGACAGGTCACGGAGGAAGCGTCGAATGGCAAGCCGATCGGACAGTGGCGGCAACCCCTGGGTCGCAGTGCGTCCCGGCGAGGACGTCGCTGTGCTCGCGCGCCAGATGTCCAGTGCCCACCAATCTTTCGTGGACGACCTCCGTACTCACGGTTCGACGGTGAGGTCCGTCGTACTCGACTCGTGGATGCGCAGTCGCACCAAGGGGGTCGATCCCGACGGCGGAAACGACACTCCGGCATTGACCGGGCCGGATCTCGAGCGCTACCGCAACGGGCATCCGATGGCGATCATTCGTCCGGTCATCCGAAAGCTGCTGGTCGAGGACGCGGCGGACACCGGCTTACTCGTCGCCATCTCCGATGCCGAAGGCCGGCTGCTGTGGGTCGAGGGTGACTCCGCAGCCAAGGACCGAGCGCTCACGATGGACTTCGCCGAGGGGGTCGATTGGAGCGAGGAGAACAAGGGCACCAATGCCCCCGGTACCGCGCTCGCAGTCGACCACAGTGTGCAGATCTTCGCGTCCGAGCATTTCTCTCGGTCGGTGCACGAGTGGAGCTGCTCGGCGGCACCGGTTCACCACCCCACCAGTGGCCACATCCTGGGGGCGATCGACATCACCGGTGGCCCGCGCGTCGCGGTGCCCGAGGTGCTCTCGCTGGTGCGTGCCACCGTCGCCGCCGCCGAGTCCGAATTGCGCCTGCATCTGATGAACTCGCCGAAATCGTTGGGCGACACTGCTCCTCGGCTCGAGGTTCTCGGATCCGGACGGCCGGGAGTGGTGCGTGGTTCCGGCCGGATACCGCTCTCCCAGCGACACGCGGAGATACTGCTTCTACTCGGTGAGCATCCCGAAGGGCTCAGCTCCGACCACCTCGCGGTGCTGCTCGACGAGCAGGAGCTGGACTCGGTGACGATTCGCGCCGAGATGTCGAGATTGCGCAAGGCATTCGGTACCGCAGGCCTGGCGTCGCGGCCCTACCGTCTGGTCGGCGAGCTGTCCTCGGACGTCGGCGACATCCGGCGTGCCCTCGACCGCGGAGACGTCGAGGCTGCTCTTCGTATCTACTCGGGTCCGGTGCTGCCCGGATCGTCCGCGCCCGGCATCGAGGAGATCCGCGAGGAACTGCGGTCCCGAATGCAGGCCGCGTTGCTCCGACTCGGAGATCCGGTGTTACTGGCGCAGTGGACGTCGTCGATTCACGGTCGATCGGACGTGATCGCGTGGGAGGCCTACCGGGCCACCCTGAGCCGAGACTCCGCGCTGTACGGGCAGGTCAGTGCGCGTATCGATCTCCTCGACCGCGAACTCGGAATCTGACGGTAACGCCACTGTCGGCACCTCCGGCAGCAGCGGCAACACAGATGCAGTCGCATCGGCAACGTAGTTGCAACGTTGCAAGCCCTAGTGTCCTGAATCACACACCGCATCAACTGTGAAGCACGTGTCGATCAGGAGGATTTTCAATGTCCGTCTACTCCCGTCCAGGTTCCGCCGATTCCGTCATGTCGTTCCAGTCGCGTTACGACAACTGGATCGGCGGCGAGTGGGTACCGCCGGTCAAGGGTCAGTACTTCGAGAACCCGACTCCCGTCACCGGAGAGAACTTCTGCGAGGTCGCCCGCTCCACGTCCGAGGACATCGAGCTCGCGCTCGATGCCGCACACGCCGCAGCGCCCGCATGGGGCAAGACCTCCGCCGCCGAGCGCGCCGTGATTCTCAACAAGATCGCCGACCGAATCGCCGAGAACCTCGAGTCCATCGCACTGGCGGAGTCCTGGGACAACGGCAAGCCGATTCGCGAGACTCTCAACGCCGACATTCCGCTCGCCGTCGATCACTTCCGCTACTTCGCCGGCTGCATCCGCGCGCAGGAGGGATCACTCTCCGAGATCGACAGCGACACAGTGGCATACCACTTCCACGAGCCGCTCGGAGTCGTCGGGCAGATCATCCCGTGGAACTTCCCGATCCTCATGGCCGTATGGAAGCTCGCGCCCGCTCTCGCGGCCGGAAATGCCGTGGTGCTCAAGCCCGCCGAGCAGACTCCCGCATCGATCCTGCACCTGATCTCGATCATCGGCGATCTCCTGCCTCCGGGCGTCGTCAACATCGTCAACGGATTCGGAGTCGAGGCAGGCAAGCCGCTGGCGTCCAGCCCGCGCATCGCCAAGATCGCCTTCACCGGGGAGACCACCACCGGCCGTCTCATCATGCAGTACGCGTCGCAGAACCTGATTCCGGTGACGCTCGAACTCGGCGGCAAGAGCCCCAACGTCTTCTTCTCCGACGTGCTGCAGGCCAACGACGATTACCAGGACAAGGCGCTCGAGGGCTTCACGATGTTCGCCCTCAATCAGGGTGAAGTGTGCACCTGCCCGTCGCGCTCGCTGATCCAGGCGGACATCTTCGACGAGTTCCTCGCCTTGGCCGCCATCCGCACCAAGGCTGTGCGACAGGGAGATCCGCTCGACACCGAGACCATGATCGGCGCACAGGCGTCCAACGATCAGCTCGAGAAGATTCTCTCGTACATCGAGATCGGCAAGGGCGAGGGCGCACAGGTCGTCACCGGCGGTGAGCGTGCGCAGCTCGGCGGAGATCTGAACGGTGGCTACTACGTCCAGCCGACGATCTTCACCGGCAAGAACAACATGCGCATCTTCCAGGAGGAGATCTTCGGCCCGGTCGTGTCGGTCACGTCCTTCAAGGACTACGACGATGCCATCGACATCGCCAACGACACCCTCTACGGACTCGGCGCAGGCGTCTGGTCTCGCGACGGCGGCGTCGCCTACCGAGCCGGACGCGACATCAAGGCCGGCCGCGTGTGGACCAACACTTACCACCAGTACCCCGCGCACGCCGCGTTCGGTGGCTACAAGCAGTCGGGTATCGGCCGCGAGAACCACAAGATGATGCTCGATCACTACCAGCAGACCAAGAACCTGCTCGTCAGCTACGCCCAGAAGGCCCAGGGCTTCTTCTGATGAACAGCGCTGCGCAGCCCGCGCGGCTGAAGACCACCGTCGGGGCGATGGACCTGCTCCGTCGCCTCGGCGGTATCCACGGGGAACTGATGATGCATCAGTCCGGGGGATGCTGTGACGGGTCGTCGCCGATGTGTTATCCCGCAGGCGAATTCATCGTCGGCGACCGGGACGTTCTCCTGGGGTACATCGACCTTCGACTGGGGGTCGGTGAGGTCCCACAGGACCTGCCGACCGGGAGCGACGGTGTGCCGGTGTGGATCTCGGGATCCCAGTTCCAGGCGTGGAAGCACACCCAGCTCGTGCTCGACGTGGTTCCCGGCCGCGGCGGTGGATTCTCGCTCGAATCGCCCGAGGGAGTGCGGTTCCTCAGCCGCGGACGTGCATACACCGCCGAGGAGAACGACATTCTCGCGCAGCATCCACCACTGGTGGGAGTCGACTGGGAAGAAGGTCGACGGCCGGAGGTTCCCGCAGACCCCTTGGTGGTCGCCGAGGCCGTCGATGCGTGTCCCGTCCCTGGGATGCTTCAGGGCTGAGTGCCTGCGGCAGTGGTGCGGTTGGATGCCGCAGGTGGCACACAACCGCACCACTGCGCGCAGCGCATACAGTGCGAGCGATGAAGAGTTCATCGAAATCCGACGCGGCCGAGGGCGGCGAAAGCCTGCGTACCGTGGTGATCGCATTCGTCGCCAATCTCGGCGTCGCGATCGCCAAGACGTTCGCCGCAGTGTTCACCGGGTCGGCGTCGATGGTTGCCGAAGCCGCGCACTCGTGGGCGGATACCGGTAACGAGATCTTCCTGCTCGTCGCCAATCGTCGAGGTTCGCGCGGGCCCGACGATCGGCGGCCGCTCGGCTACGGGCGCGAGACCTACTTCTGGTCGACGCTCGCAGCCATCGGTCTCTTCGTCGCCGGTGCTGCGGTATCGGTGTGGCACGGCATCACCTCGTTGCTCGCCGGCGAATCGAGCAGCGAGAACTACCTCGTCGCGTATGTGGTGCTCGCCGTCGCATTTCTGCTCGAGGGAGTGTCGTTCCTGCAATCGGTTCGGCAGATTCGCGGTGAAGCGGCCGAATACGACAAGGACTTCCTCGACTACGCACTCGAGACCTCGGATCCGACGCTGCGCGCGGTGTTCGCGGAGGACAGCGCCGCATTGATCGGCATCGTGATCGCCGGTGCGGGAATCGGGTTGCATCAACTGACGGGGTCCGCGGCCTTCGATGCCATCGGATCCATTCTGGTGGGTGTACTGCTCGGAATCGTCGCCTTCGTGTTGATCGATCGAAACCGCCGATTCCTGACCGGCGAACCAGGATCGAGAGCATTATGGAACGCGGTGGTGCAGCGGATCGAGCAACTTCCCGAGGTGGCGTCGGTCAGATTCGTGCGCATCGAGTTCGTCGGTCCCAAACAGATCTACGTGGTGGCGAGTGTCGATCTCGTCGGTGATTTCGCAGAATCACGCATCGCGCACACGCTCCGGCGGCTGGAGCGTGAGTTGGAAACCAACAGGGCTGTGGTGGACGCGGTACTGACAGTCGCCGAACCGGACGAGGGAGACATCGGCGACGTCAACGCCGTCGGAACCTGACGTAATTCGCCCGTCACTCACCGATGACGCGGCGCTTACATCACGGGCCTATCTTGAACCGATTCGCGCGCCACACGTGTTGTGAATCGTCCCCTCGGGCGTGACCCCGCTCCGAGCGAACTTGCTACGAGAGGCTTGCAATGTCCGTGGTAGACCCCCAGTCGTCTCAATCGAAATCCGGCTCTCACGAGGGCACTCGGTCGCACGTCGAGGGCGGTGACTACCTGGCCAAACGTACCCTGAAGAAGGGGACAGCGGGCTGGGTCCTGCTGGCCGGCCTCGGAGTCAGCTACGTCATCTCCGGCGATTACTCGGGGTGGAACCTCGGTCTCGCGGAGGGCGGTTTCGGTGGCCTCCTGATTGCGGCGATCATCATCGCGGGCATGTACCTGGCCATGGTCCTCGGCATGGCAGAGATGTCCTCGGCGCTGCCTGCAGCGGGCGGTGGCTACACCTTCGCCCGCCGAGCGCTCGGGCCGTGGGGCGGATTCGCCACCGGCACAGCCATTCTCATCGAGTACGCGATCGCCCCGGCGGCAATCGCCACGTTCATCGGTGCCTACGTCGAATCACTCGGACTGTTCGGTATCACCGACGGCTGGTGGGTCTACCTGGTGGTCTACGCCGTGTTCATCGGGATCCATCTGTCCGGCGCAGGCGAAGCCCTCAAGATCATGTTCGTCATCACCGGAATCGCACTGGTCGGACTCGTGGTCTTCGCCATCGCCGCCATCGGACAGTTCGACGCAAGCAACCTGACCGACATCGCCCCCACCGACGCCGCCGGAGCCTCCGGATTCCTGCCGTTCGGCTACCTCGGAATCTGGGCTGCCGTTCCGTTCGCCATCTGGTTCTTCCTCGCCATCGAAGGTGTTCCGCTGGCCGCGGAAGAGGCCAAGGATCCGACGAAGAACGTCCCGCGCGGCATCATCGCCGCCATGGGCGTGCTGCTCGTCACCGGTGCCGTCGTGCTGTTCCTGGTGACCGGGGCCGGCGGTGCCGACGCCGTCAAGGAATCGGGGAACCCGTTGGTGGAAGCTCTCGGTGACGGAACCGCGAGCAAGATCGTCAACTACATCGGCCTGGCCGGACTCGTCGCGTCGTTCTTCTCGATCATGTACGCGTACTCACGCCAGCTGTTCGCGCTCTCGCGCGCCGGGTACCTGCCGAAGACGCTGTCCATCACCAACTCTCGCAAGGCCCCCACACTGGCGTTGATCGTGCCGGGCGTCATCGGCTTCTTGCTCTCGTTGACCGGTCAGGGCGGAATGTTGCTCAACATGGCCGTGTTCGGTGCGGCTCTGAGTTACGTTCTGATGATGGTCAGCCACATCGTGCTGCGTCGTAACGAGCCGAACATGGAACGCCCGTACCGAACCCCCGGCGGCGTCGTGACCACAGGATTCGCGTTGGTCATCGCAGCCCTCGCCGTTGTCGCCACCTTCGTCGTCGACTCCACCGCAGCGCTGTGGTGCCTGGCCGTGTTCGTCGCGTTCATGGCCTACTTCGGCATCTACAGCAGGCATCATCTGGTTGCGAATTCGCCGGACGAGGAATTCGCCGCACTGGCCGAGGCCGAGGCCGAACTGGAATGACGATCTACACCCAACAGGTCTCAGGTACCACCTACACCTTCGACGGTCTGGTGGACCTGATGGCCAAGGCGACCCCGCTGCGGTCGGGAGACGAATTGGCCGGTTGCGCAGCTGAATCCGATGCCGAACGAGCTGCAGCGCAGTGGGCATTGTCGGAGGTCTCGCTCGATGTCTTCCTGCACGATCTGCTCGTTCCGTACGAGAGCGACGAGGTCACCCGGCTCATCATCGATTCACACGACCGAATCGCGTTCGGGGCGGTCTCGCACCTGACCGTCGGAGGTCTGCGGGACTGGCTGCTGCAGGTCACCGCAGGGCCGAACGCGGCGGCGACGTTGCGCTCGGTTGCTGCCGGACTGACCCCGGAGATGGTGGCGGCGGTCAGCAAGATCATGCGGAACCAGGATCTGATCGCGGTGTCGCGGGCCGCGCAGGTGACGTCGGCGTTCCGTACGACGATAGGGCTGCCCGGAACACTGACCACGCGACTCCAGCCCAATCACCCGACGGACGATCCCCGCGGAATCGCCGCGGCCACGCTCGACGGACTGTTGCTCGGATCGGGCGACGCGGTGATCGGGATCAACCCGGCCACCGACTCACCGCAGGCGACGGCCGACCTGCTGCATCTGCTCGACGAGATTCGGCAACGCTTCGAGATTCCGACGCAGTCGTGCGTTCTCTCGCACGTGACGACGACGATGGAACTGATCGACAAGGGCGTTCCGGTCGATCTGGTGTTCCAATCCATCGCGGGCACCGAAGGAGCCAATTCGAGCTTCGGAGTGAACGTTCCGCTGCTGCGGGAGGCCAACGAGGCCGGAAGATCGCTGCACCGCGGAACCGTCGGGAACAACGTCATGTATCTCGAAACCGGTCAGGGTTCGGCATTGTCGGCGGGTGCGCACGTCGGCACCGGCGACCGCCCCGTCGATCAGCAGACCCTCGAAACGCGCGCGTACGCCGTGGCCCGCGATCTCGAGCCGTTACTGATCAACACCGTCGTCGGATTCATCGGGCCCGAGTACCTGTACGACGGCAAGCAGATCATCAGGGCGGGCCTGGAAGATCACTTCTGCGGCAAGCTGCTTGGACTGCCGATGGGAGTGGACGTCTGCTACACCAACCACGCCGAGGCCGACCAGGACGACATGGACACCCTGCTGACGCTCCTCGGCGCGGCCGGGGTCGCGTTCGTCATCGCGGTTCCCGGTGCCGACGACGTCATGCTCGGATACCAGTCGCTGAGCTTTCACGACGTGCTCTACGTCCGACAGGTTCTGGGTCTGCGGCCGGCACCGGAATTCGAGTCGTGGCTCTCCCGTCTCGGCATGGTGGACGCCGACGGCCGGGTCCTCGACGTCGATGCGGCGGGTTCACCGCTACGGGCCTTGATGAGTGCGCGATGATCGGTGAATCGGAGGTGGCAGGAGTGGAGCCCGCGGAACGACCAGGGAGTGCAGGAGTGGAGCCCGCGGAACGACCAGGGAGTGCAGGAGTGGAGCCCGCGGAACGACCGGAAACAGAGTTCTGGGGCGAGATGCGGGCGATGACGCAGGCCCGGATCGGACTGGGGCGCATCGGTGATTCGTTGCCGACCACGCGGGTGCTCGAGTTTCGCTCCGCACATGCCGCCGCGCGCGATGCGGTGCACATGCCGCTCGAGGTCGAGGAGTTCGTGGGCCGGGTCGAGCAGGTCGGTCTCGGTGCACCGTCGGTGGTGACGTCGTTGGCGACCAGTCGTGCGGAGTATCTGCGACGGCCCGATCTGGGTCGGCAGCCGAAGGATCTGTCGGCGGTGCCGCATTCCGAGGACGAGATCGGCATCGTGTTGGGCGACGGCTTGTCCCCGCGTGCGCTCGCCGATCACGGTGTGGCGATGCTGGACGCGTTGAAAGCAGAGCTCTCCGATCGTTATTCGATCGCGGCTCCGGTGATCGCGACCGAGGCGCGGGTGGCGCTCGGTGATCACATCGCCGCGGCGATGGGTGTTCGGACGGTGCTGGTTCTGATCGGGGAGCGTCCGGGGTTGTCGGTTGCCGACAGTCTCGGCATCTATTTGACGCATCTGCCGAAACCCGGGTGCACCGACGCCGATCGCAACTGCATCTCCAACATCCATCCGCCGGAGGGACAGGGGTACGCACAGTCGGCACGAATCGTGGCCGGCCTGTTGGCCGGTGCCAGGAGACTCGGGCGGTCGGGTGTGGCGTTGAAGGACACCTCGCGAGCCGATGTGCTCGAAGCGGCCGAGGCCCTCACACTCGAGTGACGTCCCCCTATTCGGGGGTGGCTGTACGTGACCGGGCTCACTACCGTGGGGTCCATGGACAGTTATTCTTCCGGCGCGTCGGATACCGCAGTTCTGGACGACACGATCGGTGCCGATCTGGATCGCACCGCGGCGCTTTACTCGGATCGTGACGCGTTGATCGATGTCGCGTCCGGGCGGCGGTGGACCTACTCGGAGTTCGTCGCCGACGTCGACCTGTTGGCGGCCGGCTTGCTCGTGGCCGGAGTCGAGGTGGGGGACCGTGTCGGAATCTGGGCTCCGAACTGCCCGGAATGGGTTCTCGCGCAATACGCGACGGCCAAGATCGGTGCCGTGTTGGTCAACATCAATCCCGCCTATCGCTCACACGAGTTGCAGTTCGTGCTGAAGCAGGCCGGGGTGTCGGTGTTGTTGTCGGCCACGGAGTTCAAGGGATCGAACTACGTGGCGATGATCGACGACGTGCGCCCCGAGGTGGAATCCCTGCGTGAGGTGCTGTTCATCGGGAGCATCCAGTGGGAGGCGATGACCGATCGCGGGCATCGAGCGTTGGCGAAGACTCCGCGGATGATCACCGATGTGTCCGAGCGACTTGGTCCCGACGATGCGATCAACATCCAGTACACCTCGGGGACAACGGGATTCCCCAAGGGTGCGACTCTCAGCCATCGCAACATCCTCAACAACGGCTTCTTCGTCGGCGAGCTCTGCCACTACACCGCAGAGGACCGCGTCTGCATTCCGGTGCCGTTCTACCACTGCTTCGGCATGGTGATGGGCAATCTCGCGTGCACCTCGCACGGCGCAGCGATGGTGATTCCCGGTCCCTCGTTCGATCCGGTGGCGACGTTGACGGCCGTCGCCGCCGAGAAGTGCACGTCGCTCTACGGAGTCCCGACGATGTTCATTGCCGAACTGGCACTGGAGAACTTCGACGAATTCGACCTCGGCAGTCTGCGTACCGGCATCATGGCCGGATCGCCGTGTCCCACCGAAGTGATGAAGCAGGTCATCGACCGAATGGGGATGGCCGAGGTGTCGATCTGTTACGGCATGACCGAGACGTCTCCGGTGTCGCTGCAGACTCGAAGCGAGGACTCCATCGAGCAGAGGGTGTCGACCGTCGGACGCGTCGGTCCGCACCTGGAGGTCAAGATCGTCGACCCCGTCCTCGGCGAGACGCTGCCCCGAGGCGAGGCCGGCGAGCTGTGCACTCGCGGCTATTCGGTGATGCTCGGTTACTGGCAGCAGCCCGACAAGACCGCGGAGGCGATCGACGGCGAGGGGTGGATGCACACCGGCGACATCGGGGTGATGGACGAAGACGGCTACGTGGCGATCACCGGGCGGATCAAGGACATGGTGATCCGCGGCGGCGAGAACATCTATCCCCGCGAAGTGGAGGAGTTCCTCTACACCCACCCCGACATCCTCGACGCCCAGGTGATCGGTGTGCCCGACCCGAAGTACGGCGAGGAGCTCATGGTGTGGATCAAGATGAAAGACGGTGCAGCGCCTCTCGATTCGACTGCGGTGCGCGCCTTCTGCGACGGACGGCTGGCCCACTACAAGATCCCGCGATACGTGCACGTGGTCGACGAGTTCCCGATGACGGTCACCGGCAAGGTGCGCAAGGTGGAAATGCGCGAACGGTCGCTCGGATTGATCTGAATATCGCCCTCGGGCTGCCATACTCGCTGCCATGACCAGTGCGCTGTGGACACCGACGGATTCCGACGTCGCCGAGGCTCGGGTGACCGAGTTCGCGCGATTCGTCGAGAAACGCCACGATGTGCTGCTACCGGACTACTCGTCTCTGTGGCGATGGTCGACGAACGAGTTGGAACTGTTCTGGCGAGCGGTGTGGGATTTCTTCGAGGTTCGCTCCTCCAGTGTGCCGACGACGGTGCTCGCAGAGCACGGTATGCCGGGAGCACACTGGTTTCCGGGTACCGAACTGAACTACGTGGACCAGGTCGTTCGGCACGCTCGATCGGGCCGCGCCGCGATCGTCCACGCCCGCGAAGACGGTTCGACGCGGACCGTGACGTGGGAGGAGATGATCGATCAGGCCGGGGCGCTGGCAGGCATGCTGGCCGACGCGGGAGTCCGACGCGGCGACCGCGTCGTCGGATACCTGCCCAACGTCCCCGAGGCGGTGATCGCCTTCCTGGCGACCGCGAGCCTGGGGGCGGTCTGGTCCGCGTGCGGGCAGGACTATTCGGCCTCGGCGGCACTCGACCGTCTGGGCCAGCTCGAACCAACGGCACTGATCACTGCCGACGGGTACGTGTACGGAGGGAAGTTCCGAGACAAGGCCGCCGACGTCGACGCGCTCACGTCGGGGCTGCCGACACTGCAGGTCGTGGTGACGGTCGGCGAGGCGTCGGGAAACGCAGTGAGCTGGTCTGCCGCAACGGAGCACAGTCGTGAACTGGCCCCGGCGTCGGTGCCTTTCGACCACCCGCTGTGGGTCGTGTTCTCCTCGGGCACCACGGGTCTGCCGAAGGGAATCGTGCACGGTCACGGCGGTGTGGTGCTCGAGCATCTCAAATCCGTTGCCCTACAGTCCGATCTGGGCCCCGAAGACGTGTTCTTCTGGTACACCAGCCCCAGCTGGATGATGTGGAACTTCCAGATCGCCGGCCTGCTGGTCGGATCCACAATCGTGTGCGCCGACGGAAGTCCGGCGTTCCCCACGCCGGATGCGCTGTGGGACATCGCCGCTAGGCTGGGTGTGACGTACCTCGGTACCAGCCCCGGGTACGTGCTCTCGTGCATCAAGGCCGACACGCATCCCGGCACCGACCACGATCTGTCGGCGCTGCGGGCCGTCGGCATCACTGGGTCCGCGATGCCTGCATCGTCGTCGATCTGGTTGTCGGAGAACATCGGAGCGCACCTGCCGGTCTTCTCCATCTCCGGCGGGACCGACGTGGTGTCGGCGTTCGCCGGGGGAGTGCGGACCGCCCCGGTCTGGGCGGGGGAGCTGTCGGTGCCCTTTCTCGGGGTCGCGCTCGACGCCTACGACGAGGACGGCGAACCCGTCCGCGGTACCGTCGGCGAACTGGTCGTCACCGAACCGATGCCGTCGATGCCGCTGTACTTCTGGAACGACGCCGACGGATCTCGATACCGGGACGCCTATTTCGACACCTATCCGGGAATCTGGCGGCACGGTGACTGGATCACGATGACCGACCGCGGCAGCGTCGTCGTGCACGGAAGATCGGATTCGACGCTCAACCGCAACGGAATTCGCATGGGCAGCGCCGACATCTACCAGGCCGTCGAATCTCTGGACGAGGTGACCGAGGCGCTCGTCCTCGGCATCGAGCTACCCGACGGTGGATACTGGATGCCCCTGTTCGTGGTGGTCCCGGACGGTGTGACCGACGAACTGCGGGAGCGTATCGCATCCGTCATCAGAACACAGGCATCGCCGCGACACGTTCCCGACGACATCATCGCCGCACCCGCGGTACCCCACACCCGGACCGGGAAGAAGCTCGAGGTGCCACTCAAACGCCTCTTCCAAGGTGCCACTGCTGCAGGCACTCTCGATGCAAGTGCCGTCGACGATCCGGCCGCGTTGGCGTGGTTCTTGGATCGGGCGACCGAGTTTCAGCGCGTCCAGCGGGCCAGGTAGGCCTTTTCCTCCGGCGCGATGCGGCGCAAGGTCTCGGCACCGACGTCGACCATCGCCATCCGGGTCGTCGCCACCACGGCGGGCGGTGAATCGGGTGCTGCGCCCGCGGCACGGACCTCGTACCCGATGGTGAAATCGACTGCGCGCACCTTCTCGAACCACAGCGTGACGTCCAGCGGACCGTCCGAGTGCCGAAGCGGCTTCTTGTACGCGATGGTGACATCGGCGATCAACGCACTCTTGATCAGAGACTCGTTGGCCTCGCCCTCGCTGAGCAGCCATTCGATGCGCGCTTCTTCGAGCAGGGTGACCATCCGGGCATGGTTGATGTGTGCGAAGGCGTCCATATCGGACCAGCGCACCGTCACGCTCGCGTGATATCCGACGGGCTCGGTCGACTCTGTCCGCATCGCAACAGGCTCTGGCTTCATCGCTAGAGGATGGCATGCGCGCCCGTGCGGAGGACGCTCTAGAGTCCCAGGAGTGATTATCGCCAACGTCGCACTGGATGGTTCCGGGCTGCTCGTCGACATCGAACTCGCGGGCTCGGTCATCGCGTCGATCACCCCCGCGGGCACCCGACGAGCATCGAGCGACGAGGTACTCGACGGTGGTGGCGGGGTGGCGCTGCCCGGGTTCGTGGACTCGCACGTGCACCTGACACAGTGGGCGGCGGCGCGGCGACGAATCGACGTCGGGCCCGCGGCGTCGGCGGCCGATGCCGTCGCACTGGTGTATCCCTATGCTCGGACAGCAGGCGAATCGGTGGTGCGCGCCAACGGCTTCCGTGACGCGCACTGGCCGGAGGAGCCGCACAAGGACCTGCTCGAGAATGCGCTGCCCGGTGCCCGCGTGGCGATGACGAGCATGGACCTGCACACGTTGTGGCTGAGCCCGGCGCTGCTCGACGATCTGGGTATCGATCACCCCACCGGTGTGCTCCGCGATGTCGACGGCCTCGAAGCGGTCATGGCGCTCGAGGAGCAGGACGACCCGGCCGAACTCGATCGGGCCGTGCTCGACGCGACCGCAGCACTGGCGGTCCGCGGTGTCACCGGCGTCGTGGATTTCGAGTTCGCTGACAACAAGACGGTCTGGGATCGACGGTTGACGGCCGGCTCGCCCGCCGTCCGCATCGACACGACGGTGTGGCCCCAATGGCTCGACGAGGCACTCGATCGCGGCGAGCGGACCGGAGACGTCTCGGCCCACTCGGACCTGATCAGACGCGGCCCGCTCAAGGTGATGCTCGACGGTTCGCTCAACACCCGAACCGCGTGTTGCCACGATCGATACCCGGGGATCGACGGGGACGACGCGTACGGGCTGTTGCTCGAGACCCCGGACAGTCTCTTCGATCTCGTCGCGCGGGCATCACGCGGCGGCATCGCGGCGGCCGTCCACGCGATCGGTGATCGCGCCAACACCGTCGCGCTCGATGCGTTCGAGCGCGCCGGCTGCGGCGGTCGAATCGAACATGCGCAGCAGATCCTGCCGGAGGACATCACGCGGTTCGCCGCCTTGGGTGTCGCTGCATCGGTGCAGCCGCAGCACGCGATGTCCGATCGCGACATCGCCGAGGATCTGTGGGCAGGACGGCGTTCGGTGGCCTACGGCTACGGAACGTTGCACCGCAGCGGTGCAAGGCTGCTCTTCGGTTCCGACGCCCCGGTCAGTCCGCCGGAGCCGTTGGCGGGAGTCGCGGCTGCGGTGTTCCGTACCGACGACGAGCGACCTCCGTGGCATCTCGACGAAGCAGTACCCCTCGAGGTTGCTCTGCGCGCGGCGTGCGGTGGCCGTGGGCCACTCCGAGTGGGGGATGCGGCGGACATCGCCGTGCTCGTCGAGCATCCCGTGCACCGCTCGGTGCACGATCTCGCCGAGACGGAGATCAGAGCCACGATCTGCGCCGGTGCGCTCACTCACGCAGCGGCGGTGTAGGTGAGCCCGGGCGAAGCCGCGGATCGATTCTGTCGGACCACCCGCGTAGCGTGACAGCGATGACGTCGATCACCGATCCGCGCGTACGCGAGTTTCTGTCCGCGGGTACCCGCACCGGAAAGCTCGGGTACCTCGCCTCCGACGGAAGGCCACTGGTGGCACCCATCTGGTTCGTCGTCGAGGGCGACGCGATCGTGTTCAACACCGGGGGAGACACGGCCAAGGGAAAATCGATCCGCCGTGATCCCCGCGTCGTCCTCACCGTCGATCTCGAGGAGCCGCCGTACGGATTCGTCCAGGTGCAGGGCATTGCGTCGGTCGACGAGGACCCGGCGGAGTTGGTCCGCACAGCGACCGAGATCGCGGCCAGGTACATGGGCCGCGAGCGAGCCGAGGAGTTCGGCATCCGCAACGGCGTACCGGGCGAATTGATCGTTCGGATCACGCCGACCAAGGTAATCGCCGCTTTCGACATGACGGGATGACGACCGACGGGATCCGCGCTGTCGGGCCTGTAGATTGACCGGGTGCCGAATGGAGTCGGAGTGTGTCGGGCGACTCCGAATCGGGTACCGACTTGTAACGACCCGGTGCATACACACGGATATGTACTGAAAGGTAACTTCGACTTGTTTCCGGTGAGAAAATAAAGAACGACGTAGGCAATTTGCTCGATGTGTTCGGTGCCCACCGATCGCTGCCGATTCGGCAGCCGGTGGGGGCGCATGTGATTGTGGGAAAGAGAGGATTCGATTGGACCCGCTAGGTGTGGAAGGTGCTGGACGCGACGACGGAGTCGGCGGTCCTGAGCATTCGTCGTTCCCACTGTCACCGGCCCAATTGGGAATGTGGTTCGCGCAGCATGTGGACCCCTCGGTACCCGCGAACATCGCCCAGTACATCGAGCTGCACGGCGACCTCGATGTGGATCTGCTTCGTCGAGCGTCCTCGCAGGCAGCACTCGAGCTGCAGTCCGGATTCGTGCGCATCGTCGAGATCGACGCCGAGCCCCGGCAGGTCGTCGATCCCACCCTCGACGACTCTCTGAACTACCTCGACCTGCGCGGCGAGGCCGATCCGCGGGCAGCGGCCCTGGCCTGGATGCACGGCGACTACAGCGCGCCCATCGACATTCTCCGCGACCGACTGATCGCCGCGACCGTCCTGCGCCTCGAGGACGACGTCTGGTTCTGGTACGAGCGCGTGCATCACGTTGTGCTCGACGGATTCGGTGCCGTCACGTTCATGAACCGCGCGGCCGAGCTCTACACCGCGGCGGTCGAGGGCACCGAACCGAGCAAGAATCTCGCATCGGACCTGACCAAGGTCTACGACATCGACGTGGCCTACCGTGACTCGAGCCGCTTCGAGGCCGACCGTGAGTACTGGGCTTCGCGGATCGACGGTATCGACGGAGTCACCACTCTCGCCGGTCACACCGCTGCCCCTGCGGCGACGAGCCAGATCGACAGCACAGCTCTGTCCGCCGAGACGATGGAAAGACTCGAAGCCCTGCGTGTCGAGACCGACACGACGATGGCGACCATCGTCATCGCCGGCTTCGCCGCCTACCTCGCGCAGATGACCGGACGTGAGGACGTCGTGCTCTCGCTCCCGGTCACCGCGCGCACCACGGCAGTGTTGCGCCGCTCCGGCGGCATGGTCTCCAACGTCGTTCCTCTACGTCTCGACGTCTCGGGTGACACCACCGTCGAGACGCTGCTCGCGCGCGTCAACGCCGAGGTCTCCGGGGCGCTGCGTCACCAGCGCTACCGGCACGAGGACATTCGGCGTGATGCCGGAGCGGTCAGCGGCCAGGCCTCGTTCTTCGGCCCGTGGGTCAACATCATGCTGTTCTTCGGCGAGGTGCGCCTCGGTTCGATGGTCGGCGGCATCAACATTCTCTCGACCGGCCTCATCGAGGATTTCGGGCTCAACCTCTACACCAGTGTTGCCGGGTCGACCACCCACATCGACTTCGAGTCCAATCCCAATCTGTACGGACCCGAGCAGTCCGGTCGGAACCACGAGAGGTTCGTCGATTTCTTCGCCCGGTTCGTGGCATCGGGGCCGAAGGACGCGGTGTGGGATCTGGCCCTGACCGAAGGTGTCGAACGCGAACTCGTCGTGGCGGAGTGGAATGCCACCGAGCACCCGACCGAACCACGCACGTTGCTGTCCGCCTTCGAGGCCGCCGCGGCCGCGCACCCCGACGCGACGGCCCTGGTGTACGAGGGGGAAGCGCTCACCTACGGCGCACTCTCGGCGCGGGTGAACGGTCTGGCTCGCCACCTGATCGACATGGGGGTAGGCCCCGAGACTCTCGTCGGACTCTCGATCCGCCGTTCGTTCGACCTCGTCGTCGGCATGTACGCGATCGTGGCGGCCGGCGGTGCCTGGGTGCCCATCGACCCCGACCACCCTGCCGATCGCACCGCGTACATTCTCGACTCCGCACAGCCGCGCTGCGTGCTGATCTCCTCTCGCGACGACGTTGCGCTGCCCGAGGGAACCGAGACGGTTGCGGTCGACCTCGTCGACTGCACGTCCAGGTCCGCGGAGCCGGTTCGGGATGTCGAACGTACTGCGCCACTGCGATTTTCGAACACCGCATACGTGATCTACACCTCCGGTTCGACCGGACGTCCGAAGGGTGTCGCGGTCGAGCACGCGGCGATCCACAATCAGATGGAATGGATGCTCTCGGAGTATCCGATGGACGCCTCCGACGTCTACCTGCAGAAGACGGCCACCACCTTCGACGTCTCGCTCTGGGGTTTCTTCCTGCCGCTGCGGGTCGGCGCGACGATGGTGCTCGCCACTCCCGACGGGCATCGAGACTCGGTCTACGTGGCCGACAAGATCGCCGAACATCGAGTCACCGTCACCGATTTCGTGCCGTCGATGCTGACGGTGTTCGTGGCCAACGCGCCCGCGGGCACCTGCAGTTCGCTGCGCCACGTGTTCGTCATCGGCGAGGCACTGCCGGTCGAGACCGCGGCGGCGTTCCGCTCGATGTGTCGAGCCGGTCTGCACAATCTCTACGGCCCCACCGAAGCCGCCGTCTCGGTCACCTATCACCCCAGCGGCCCGCAGGACACCCGCACCGTTCCGATCGGTGTGCCCGAGTGGAACACGAAAGCCTTCGTTCTCGACGGTCGCCTGCGACCCACCCCCATCGGCGAATCGGGAGAGCTGTACCTCGCCGGCGTCCAGTTGGCGCGCGGCTACGTGGGCAGGCCCGATCTGAGCTCGGATCGCTTCGTCGCCAACCCTTTCGGCACCGGCGGCGAACGGATGTACCGCACCGGCGACCTCGTGCGCTGGCGCAGCGACGGCGTGCTGGACTACATCGGCCGGACGGATTTCCAGGTCAAGTTCCGTGGACAACGCATCGAGCTCGGTGAGATCGAAACGGTTCTGCTCGCCCACGAATCCATCTCGCAGGCAGTGGTGTTGGTGGTCCAGACGGTCACCGGTGATCAGTTGGTGGCGTACGTCGTCGCGACCCCGGGACGATCCATCGAATCCGCCGCGGCGATCGAGTTCGCCGGTCACTCCCTACCGTCGTACATGGTGCCTGCAGCGGTCGTCGTACTCGACGCCCTGCCGCTGAACACGAGCGGCAAGCTCGACCGAAAAGCGTTGCCGGAACCGATGTTCAGCAGTGCGAAGAAGTACCGGGCCCCGCAGAGTCGGGCGGAGTACGTCGTCGCCGGTATCTACGAGGATCTGCTCGGGGCCTCCAAGGTCGGTCTGGACGAGGACTTCTTCGAGCTCGGCGGCAACTCTCTGATCGCCACGCAGTTGGTGACCCGAGTGGGCAGCGCTCTCGGAGTTCGCCTCGGCGTTCGTGAGCTGTTCGAGGCTCCCACCGTCGGGGCACTCGCAGCCAGGGCCGAATCGGCGGCTCGGCTCGGGGCGGACACCCCAGTGCTGGAGTCGCGGGAACGGCCCGAGCGTATCCCGCTCTCACCTGCGCAACAGCGCATGTGGTTCCTCAACCGCTTCGACCCCACCACAGCGGTGTACAACCTGCCGTTCTCCGTGCGTCTGACCGGGCCGCTCGACGTGGTAGCACTGTCGGCCGCATTCGCCGACGTCGTCGACCGGCACGAGACGCTGCGTACCGTCTACCCCGAGGTGGACGGCTCTCCCGAACAGGTCGTACTCACGGCGGCGCGGACCCCGGCTACGATTCTGCCGGTCCGTGTCGAACGCGACGAACTGGGCGGTCGCCTGCACGAACTGGTCGGCAAGGGATTCGACGTCACGGTCGATACACCGTTCCGCATCGCACTGTTCGAGATCTCACCGACCGAGCACGAACTCGCGATGGTGTTGCACCACATCGCCGCCGACGGGGCGTCGTTCGGTCCGCTGGCGCGGGATGTGCTGGTGGCGTACTCGAGCCGGATCAAGGGACGCGCCCCCGAGTGGACGCCTCTCGAGGTCCAGTACGCCGACTACGCATTGTGGCAACGAGCGGTACTCGGTCCCGAGACCGATCCGCTGTCGCTGGCGTCGCGCGAAATCGCTTACTGGAGAGCGACTCTCGAGGATCTACCCGATCAGCTGACTTTGCCGTCGAGCAGGCCGCGCCCCGCAGTGTCCTCGAACGCGGGCAGCAAGCTCCGGGTGGACGTTCCGGCTCGTCTGCACGCCTCGCTGGCGAGCCTGGCCCGTGCCAACAACGCCTCGCTGTTCATGGTCATGCAGTCCGCGTACGCGCTGCTGCTCGCCCGGCTCAGCGGCACCACCGACATCGCCATCGGTGCTCCCGTGGCCGGTCGAGGAGAACCCGCACTCGACGACCTGGTCGGCATGTTCGTCAACACCCTCGTACTGCGCACCGAAGTCGATCCGGCGCTGACGTTCGAGGAACTCCTCTCGCGCGTTCGTGACACGGACCTGTCCGCCTTCGCGCACGCAGACGTGCCGTTCGAACGCCTCGTCGAGGTGCTGAACCCGGTGCGTTCGACGTCCCGGCACCCGCTGTTCCAGGTCGCGATCTCGCTGGAATCGGCAATGTCTCGCGAACTCACCGTCGGTGGCCTGCGCGCCGAAGCCGCCGAATTCGATGTACCCATCGCCAAATTCGACGTACAGCTGTGGCTGACCGAGCATCTCGACGACGGCGCACCCGCAGGTATCGACGCGGTGTTCGAGTACGCAACGGATCTGTTCGACGCAGATCTCGTCGAGAGTTTCGCGCGTCGCTTCCTGGCCATTCTGGATGCGGTCACCACGGACGCCACCGTGCCGGTCGGCGACGTCACGATCGTCGATGCCGCGGAGCACCGGTCCGTGCTCTCGCAGTGGAACGCCTCCGGAGACGACGTCTCTCGCGAACTCACCCTGGTGGATCTGCTCGACGCTGCTGCCGCGGCGCACCCCGACGCCGTCGCAGTTCGCTTCGACGGCTCGTCGATGACCTACGCCGAGTTCGACGCGCACACCAATCGCCTTGCCCGCGTTCTGATCTCCCACGGTGTCGGCCCGGAAAGCCTGGTCGCCGTCGCCCTCCCGCGCTCGGCGGAACTCGTCGTCGCGCTCGTCGCGGTGATCAAAGCCGGCGGTGGATACCTGCCCGTCGACCCCAGCTACCCACTCGACCGAGTCGAATACATGCTCGACGACGCGCGGCCGACAACCGTTCTACTGTCCGGCTCGGACCGAGTGGAACTGCCGTCCGACGTCGAAACTCGCACCGGCGCAGCACTGCTCGACATCGACACCGTCGATCTGTCGTCGGTGTCCGGCGATCCCGTCACCGACGGTGACCGGACGAGTCCGCTGCGGCCCGAGAACGTCGCCTACGTCATCTACACCTCGGGTTCGACGGGCAAGCCCAAGGGCGTGATGATTCCGCATCGCAACGTCGTTCGGCTGCTCGACAACACCGAGTCGGTCTACGGCTTCGGCGCCGACGACGTGTGGACGATGTTCCACTCGTACGCCTTCGACTTCTCGGTGTGGGAGCTGTGGGGCCCGTTGCTCTACGGCGGCACGTTGGTCGTCGTCGACTACTTCACCTCGCGATCGCCGGAGGCATTCCACCGGCTGCTCGTCGACGAGCAGGTCACGGTGCTCAACCAGACACCCTCGGCGTTCTATCAACTCTCCGAGGCCGATCGCACCACGGCAACCGAGCACGGCGAACTGTCGCTGCGCTATGTGATCTTCGGTGGTGAAGCCCTCGAACAACGACGGCTGACCGGGTGGTTCGAGCGGCACGGTCACCGTGCGCCCCAGCTCGTCAACATGTACGGCATCACCGAGACGACCGTGCACGTGTCCTACCGAGCGCTCGACGCCGCGTCCGTCGAGAGCAGTGCGTCGGTGGTCGGCAAGCCGATCGCCGGACTGCGGGTGTTCGTGCTGGACACCCGCCTGCATCCGGTTCCGGTCGGGGTTCCCGGCGAAATGTACGTTGCCGGTGGACAATTGGCCCGTGGTTATCTCGGTCGTCGAGAACTGACATCGGTTCGCTTCGTGGCGAACCCGTTCGCGACGGGAGCCGACGAGGGGTCGCTGCTGTACCGGACCGGTGACCTCGCACAGTGGAACGCTGCAGGAGAGCTCGAGTACCTCGGTCGTTCGGACGATCAGGTCAAGGTCCGGGGATTCCGCATCGAGCTGGGCGAGGTGGAGGCAGCGGTGACCGCGCAGCCGACCGTCACCCAGGCCGCCGTGATCGTTCGTGAGGACTCTCCCGGTGCAGCTCGGCTCGTCGCCTACGTGGTGTCCGCTGCGGTCGACGGTCGGCCGATCGTCGACATCGAGGACATCAGAACCGGTATCGCAGAGATGCTTCCGGAGTACATGGTGCCGTCGGCCTTCGTGGTGCTCGACGCGATCCCGCTGACCGTCAACGGCAAGCTCGATCGCCGGGCACTGCCGGCTCCGGTGTTCGAGGTGCGCGAGTTCCGTGCTCCGACGACACCGATCGAGGAGATCGTCGCCGACGTCTTCGCCGACGTCCTCGGAGTCGAGCGTGTGGGTCTGGACGACGACTTCTTCGAGCTCGGCGGTAATTCGCTGATCGCCACGCAGGTGGTCTCGCGCCTGGGAGTCGCTCTCGATGCCACCGTGCCGGTGCGCATGCTGTTCGAGGCATCGACCGTGGCGTTGCTCGCAGTACGGGTGGAGCAGGCCGCAGGAGAAGGTGGCCGCATCGCGCTCGTCGCGACCGTGCGGCCCGAGCGAATCCCGCTCTCGCTCGCGCAGCAGCGGATGTGGTTCCTCAATCGATTCGACGCCGACTCCACCGCGTACAACATTCCGTTCGCACTGAGACTGACCGGCGAACTCGATGTCGCGGCGCTGCAGGTGGCGATCATGGACGTGATCGACCGGCACGAGTCGCTGCGCACCGTCTACCCGGACACCGCAGCGGGCCCGCAGCAGTCCATCCTCGACGCCGCTCAGACGGTGCCGAACCTGATGCCCGTTCCTACGTCCGCGGCCGATATCCAGCGGCAGGTCTTCTCGCTGGCATCGACGACGTTCGACGTGACGGTCAACGTTCCCATTCAGGCACGCCTGTTCGAGATCGGTCCTCGCGAACACGTCATCGCCATGGTGGTGCACCACATCTCGGCCGACGGCTGGTCGATGGGTCCGCTGGCGCGCGACCTCATGATCGCGTACGCCTCGCGCACCGCGTGGGAGAACCCGGCGTGGATGCCGCTGGAGGTGCAGTACGCCGACTACAGCCTGTGGCAACGTTCGGTACTCGGCTCCGAGGACGATCCGCAATCACTGATCTCCGGTCAGGTCGATTACTGGGCCGACATGCTGGCCGGTCTGCCCGACCAGCTCGATCTCCCGACCGATCGACCGCGCCCGAATCGCCAGTCCTACCAGGGATCGTCGATCCGATTCGACGTACCGGCCGAGGTCCATCGGGGACTGTCCTCGCTGGCCCACACGCACAACGCCTCGCTGTTCATGGTCGTGCACGCTGCTCTCGCGGTGCTGCTCGCGCGTCTGTCCGGTACCGAGGACATCGCGATCGGTACCCCGGTCGCAGGCCGTGGCGACGCAGCCCTCGACGACGTGGTCGGCATGTTCGTCAACACCCTCGTGTTGCGCACCGACATCGAGTCGGGTCGGACGTTCTCGGAGCAGATCGGGCGCGCCCGCGAAGTGGCGCTCGGCGCGTTCGGACATGCCGATCTGCCGTTCGAGCGTTTGGTCGAGGTGCTCAATCCGTCCCGATCGCAGGCGCGGCACCCCCTGTTCCAGGTGATGCTCTCGTTCGAGAACCTCACCCGCACGCACGTGGACCTACCGGGTCTGTCGGTGGACAGCGTCGCTCTCGATGCCGAGGTGGCGAAGTTCGACCTGCAGTTGACCGTCACCGAGTCCATCGGAGTGGACGGTCGCGGGCAGGGCATGGCCGCCGAGTTGACCTACGCGACCGACCTGTTCGACGCCGCGACGGTGAGAGGGTTCTCCGAACGTTTCGTGCGGATACTCGGTGCCGTGGTGGCAGATCCCTCGCTGTCGGTGGGAGACATCGACCTTCTCGACGACGGCGAGCGCGACCGAGTCGTGACAGCGTGGAACCGCACCGAACACGAGGTACCGGACCAGGTGACGCTGGTCGACCTGTTCGATCGTCAGGTGGCCGAGACTCCGGATGCGCAGGCGTTGGTGTTCGAGGGTGAGCGGTTGACGTATGCGGAGTTCGCGGGGCGTGCGAATCGTCTTGCGCGACTTCTGGTGTCGGTGGGGGTTGGTCCTGATTCGCTGGTGGGGCTCGCGATCGGGCGGAGTCTGGACCTGTTCGTGGGTATGTATGCGATCGTGAAGGCCGGTGCGGGGTACGTGCCGATCGATCCGTCGCAGCCGGTGGATCGCAACGAGTACATCGTGGCGACGGCGGCTCCGGTTCGGGTGTTGTCGACGACGCGTGATCATGTGGAGTTCGCGGGGGTCGAGACGGTCGATATCGACGCTGTCGATGTGTCGGGTCTGTCGCCGTTGCCGTTGTCCGATGCCGAGCGCACGGCACCGTTGCGGGCGTCGAATCTCGCGTATGTGATCTTCACGTCGGGTTCGACGGGTCGTCCGAAGGGTGTGGGGGTGTCGCACGCGGCGATCGTGAATCGGTTGTTGTGGATGCAGCACGAGTACGGGTTGAGCGCCGGGGATGTGGTGTTGCAGAAGACTCCGTCGACGTTCGATGTGTCGGTGTGGGAGTTCTTCTGGGCGTTGCAGAACGGGGCGTCGGTGGCCATCGCTGTTCCGGATGGTCATCGGGATGCGTTGTATCTGCTCGATGTGATTGCTCGTGAGCATGTGTCGGTGGTGCACTTCGTGCCGTCGATGATGTCGGTGTTCGTACCCGAGGTGGAGCGACGCCGAGCGTCGGGTGCCTCGCTGCGATTGGTGTTCGCATCCGGTGAGGCGTTGGCTCCCACCACGGCCCGCGCGCTACGGCGGGCAATCGCGGGAGTGGAGTTGCACAACCTGTACGGCCCGACCGAGGCTGCGGTCGACGTGACCTATCACGCGGTCACGGACGAGGATTCGGAAGTCATGCCCATCGGTGCGCCGGTGTGGAACACCTCTGTCTACGTGCTCGATTCGCGACTGAATCCCACTCCCGTCGGTGTCGCAGGTGAGCTCTATCTCGCGGGTACTCAGCTGGCACGTGGCTATGTGGGACGGTCGGACCTGACCGCGGACCGCTTCGTGGCCCATCCGTTCGCAACGGGCGGTCGACGCCTCTATCGCACCGGCGATGTCGTGCGGTGGAACCGCAACGGCGAACTGGAATACGTCGGTCGGTCGGACTTCCAGGTGAAGCTGCGTGGCCTGCGCATCGAACTCGGCGAGATCGAATCGGCACTGTTGGCGCAACGTTCGATCTCCCAGGCGGTCGTGGTGGTCCGCCACGAGCAACTCGTCGGGTACGTCGTGCCGTCCGGTGCCTCGGTGGAGACCGGGGCAGTCCTCGGCGCGCTGCGGTCTCGACTGGCGGAGTACATGGTGCCGTCGACGCTGATCGTGCTCGAGGAATTCCCGCTCGGAGCGAGTGGAAAGCTCGACCGCAAGGCCCTGCCCGATCCCGCTTTCGAGGTGACCGAGTACCGGGAACCGACCAACGACATCGAACGGACCGTTGCCGAGGTCTTCGCCCAGGTCCTCGGACTCGAGCGTGTCGGTCTGGACGACGACTTCTTCGAGCTCGGCGGAAACTCCCTCATCGCAACGCAACTGGTGTCGCGACTGGGTGTCGCCATGGACACCCGAATCGCGGTGCGAGAGCTCTTCGACACCTCGACGGTGGCCGATCTGGCCGCGCGGTTGGGCACACTGGTCGCCACCGGAAGCCGTCCACCGCTGGTGCCTCAACAACGGCCGCAACATATTCCGTTGTCTCTGGCGCAGCAGCGTATGTGGTTCCTCAACAAGTTCGACGTCGAATCCGCGGCCAACAACATTCCGATCGCCGTGCGACTGTCCGGTCTGCTGGACCGTCGCGCCATGCAGATCGCGGTCGCGGACGTCGTGGCCCGGCAGCAGTCCCTGCGCACGGTGTTCCCGGAGACCGACGGAACCGCTCATCAGGTCATCGTCGACGCAGCATCTGCCACACCGGATCTGACGCCCATCGAGATCGCCGCCCACGATGTCGCGGGCGCGTTGCGAGATCTGGCGACCACCGGATTCGACCTGTCGAAGGACCTGCCCTTCCGGACCAGACTCTTCGAGGTCAGCCCAACCGAGCACCTGTTGGTTTTCGTCGTCCACCACATCGCGGCCGACGGATTCTCGCTGGGCCCGCTCACCCGAGACGTGATGAACGCGTACGCGGCTCGCTCGCTGAACCAGGAGCCCTTCTGGTCTCCGCTGCCGGTCGACTATGCCGATTACAGCCTCTGGCAGCGCGAAGTACTCGGTTCCGAGGACGATCCTCAGTCGGTCGTGTCGCAGCAGATCGACTACTGGACAACCGCTCTGGCCGGCCTGCCGGACCAGCTCGACGTGCCGTCCGATCGCCCGAGGCCCGTGGTGGCATCCAACAGTGGTGCGCTCGTGCGGTTCTCGATCGACGAGGATCTGCACCGCGCACTGATCGATGCCGCCAGAGCAGAGAACGCATCGCTGTTCATGGTGGTGCACACATCGTTGGCCGTACTGCTGTCGCGGTTGTCCGGCGAAGCCGACATCGCGATCGGCACCCCGGTCGCCGGTCGTGGCGAGGCCGCCCTGGACGACTTGATCGGCATGTTCGTCAACACCCTGGTGTTGCGCACCGAGATCGACACCTCGCGTCGATTCGACCAGGTGCTCGCCGACACCCGCGAGACCGACCTGTCGGCCCTGGCCCACGTGGACGTACCGTTCGAGCGACTGGTCGAAATCCTGAACCCCGCCCGATCCACGGCTCGTCATCCCCTCGTGCAGGTGGTGCTCGCGTTCCAGAACCTGGGACAGAAGGATCTCGAACTGCCCGGACTGTCGGTCTCGGGTGTCGACTTCGAGACCCTGGTCGCGCTGTTCGATCTGCAGTTCACGTTCGTCGAGTCGATCGGACCCAGCGGCGCTCCGCAGGGCATGACCGTCGACGTCACCTACGCCACCGATCTCTTCGACGAGGCCACGGTCGTCGCGCTCGGCGATCGCCTGATCACAGTTCTCGAAGCCGTCGCGGGCAACCTCTCGACCGTGGTCGGCGACATCGAATTGCTCGAGCCCGTCGAACGCAGGCGGGTGCTGGTCGACTGGAACGACACCGAGCACGAGCTCGACCGGGCCCAGACATTGGCCTCGCTCGCCGGGCAGGTCGATTCGGCCTCTCCTGCACTGGTTTTCGGAGACGACACTCTCACTCACAGCGAATTCCAGGAGCGGGTCGCCCGCCTGGCTCGGTACCTGATCGCCCACGGTGTCGGACCCGAGAGCGCGGTGGGCATCGCTGCCCGTCGCTCGGTGGAACTGCTCGTCGGAATTCATGCGATCATCGCCGCCGGTGGTGCGTACGTTCCGATCGATCCGGACCAGCCGGCCGAGCGGATCGCGCACATTCTCGGAACCGCGGCACCGGTCTGCGTGCTGACCACGTCGCGCGACGAGGTGGCGGCCGACGGCGTCGAGGTCATCGACATCGACACCCTCGATCTGTCGGGCTTCTCCGATGCGCCGATCACCGACGCGGACCGAATCAGTGCGCTGGCACCGTCGAACACCGCCTACGTCATCTTCACATCGGGTTCGACCGGCCAGCCCAAGGGTGTGGCCGTCACGCACGAGGCGATCGTCAACCGCCTGCTGTGGATGCAGTCGGAGTACGAGCTCGCCGCCGACGACGTCGTGCTGCAGAAGACCCCTGTCACGTTCGACGTGTCGGTATGGGAACTGTTCTGGCCGTTGCAGATCGGTGCCACACTGGTCATCGCGAAGCCCGAGGGCCATCGTGATCCGCAGTACCTGCTCGAGACGATCGAGGCGCAGTCGGTCACCACGGCACACTTCGTACCGTCGCTGCTCGAGGTCTTCGTCTCCGTCGTGGCCGCGGCACCGTCGCCTGCGGCCACCTCTCTGCGGACTCTGTTCGCGTCCGGGGAGGCGCTGCCCGCCGAGGTCGGCGACCGGCTCCGACGCGTCCTGCCGGGCGTGGCGCTGCACAACCTCTACGGTCCCACCGAGGCTGCGGTCGACGTCACCTATCACGCGGTGACGGAGGCGGACGTCGACCTCGTTCCGATCGGTGTGCCGGTGTGGAACACCAGAACGTATGTTCTCGACGCTCGACTGTCTCCGGTCGCTCCCGGGGTGGCGGGCGAGCTGTACCTCGCCGGGGTTCAGCTGGCGCGCGGCTATCTCGGACGGACGGACCTGACGGCCGATCGGTTCCTTCCCGACCCGTTCGGAGAACCGGGTACTCGCATGTACCGCACCGGTGACCTGGTGCGCTGGCGTGCAGTGTCCTCGGGTTCGGGACGGTTGGAGTACCTGGGCCGCACCGACTTCCAGGTCAAGCTGCGTGGACTGCGCATCGAACTCGGCGAGATCGAGACCGTGTTGCGCAGACACCCGTCCGTGGAATCCGCCGTCGTTCTGGTTCGGCAGACCGCTGCCGCGGGCGACCAGCTGGTCGCCTACGTGGTGCCCGCGGTCGGCGGGACCGTCGACGTCGCCGAGCTGGCCGACTTCGCGTCGCGCTCACTCGCGAGCTACATGGTTCCGGCCGCGACCGTCGTGCTCGACGCACTGCCGCTCACGCCCAACGGCAAGCTCGATCGTCGCGCGCTGCCGGAGCCGAACATCGAGCAGCGCCCATTCCGCGCGCCGTCCACCACATCGGAAATCGTTGTGGCAGAGGTGTTCCGCGATGTTCTCGGTATCGACGTCGTCGGTGCCGACGACGAGTTCTTCGCTCTCGGTGGCAACTCCCTCGTCGCCACGAGAGTCGCGTCGAGAATCGGCGCGGCACTCGACACCACCGTGACCGTTCGGACGATCTTCGAGGCCTCGACCGTGTCCGCACTGGCGGCCAAGCTCGACGAGCTCTCGGGTTCGGGCCGTCGAATTCCTCTGGTGCGCACCGATCTACCGGACCTGGTACCGCTCTCGCTCGCGCAGCGCCGGATGTGGTTCCTCAATCGGTTCGACCCCGAATCCGCGACGGAGAACCTCCCTGTCGCCATCGAGCTCGGCGGCGATCTCGACATTGCCGCTCTGCGCGCGGCAGTGGCCGACGTGGTCGAGCGACACGAGTCCCTGCGAACGGTCTACCCGGAGGTCGACGGCGTCGCCTCTCAGGTGATCGTTCCTGCGGAACAGGTGACGCCGGATCTGGTGCCGACTGCGACCACCACCGCCGAACTGCCGTCGGCCCTGGCGGCGCTGGCCATGGGCGGGTTCGACGTCACCGCTGCGCCGCCGTTGCGTGCGGCGTTGTTCGAGCTCGACTCGGACCGCCACGTTCTCGCGTTCGTCACCCACCACATCGCTGCGGACGGCTTCTCGATCGGTCCCATGACTCGGGATCTGATGGTTGCGTACGCAGCCCGTAGCGCGGGCACCGAGCCCGGTTGGACTCCACTCGCCGTCCGCTACGTCGACTACACCCTCTGGCAGCAGGCCGTCCTCGGTTCCGAGGACGATCCGACGTCACCGGTCTCGAACCAGATTCGGCACTGGACTCGTGCGCTGTCCGCGTTGCCGGACGAGGTCACCTTCCCCGGCGATCGTGTCCGCCCGGACCGGTCGTCGTACCGCGGCGGCAACATCACGCTCGCCCTCGACGCCGAGACGCACGGCCGCCTCGGCGACGTGGCCCGCGCCAACCAGAGCTCGCTGTTCATGGTGTTGCACTCCTCGCTCGCCGTGCTGCTGGCCCGACTGTCCGGTGAGACCGACATCGCGATCGGAACCCCGGTCGCAGGGCGCGGTGAGGCAGCCCTCGACGACGTCATCGGAATGTTCGTCAACACACTGGTGCTGCGGACCGACATCGATCACGGCGACGCGTTCACCGAGCTTCTGGCTCGGGCACGCGAGACGGACCTGTCGGCGTTCGCCCACGCCGAGGTGCCGTTCGAGCGGCTCGTCGAGGTACTCGACCCACCGCGGTCGGCTGCTCGTCACCCGCTCGTCCAGGTGATGCTCACCGTGCAGAACATGGAGCAGACCGAGCTCGAACTCCCCGGCCTGAGCGTGCGCGCAGTCGACCTCGACGTCGAGACGGCCAAGTTCGACGTTCAGTTCACCTTCACCGAGAACCACATCGACGGCGGCATGACCATCGACGTCACCTTCGCCCGCGACCTGTACGACGACAGCACGGCACGTGCACTCGGTGAACGCCTGATCCGCGTCCTCGAGTCCGTCGCCGGCGATCCGGGTCAGCGAATCGGCGACCTCCCGGTGATGGACGAAGCCGAACGCGGCCGGGTGCTCGCGCTCGCCCAGGACGCGCCTGCCGTCGCCGATTCGCTCGACACGATCGTCGATCTGTTCGCCGCTCGGGTGGCCGAGGACCCCGACGCTCCGGCAGTGGTGTTCGAGGGTGCTCACAGAAGTTACCGAGAGATCGACGAGTCCTCGACTGCGTTGGCGAGAGTCCTCGCCGCTCAGGGAGTAGGGCCGGAGTCGTTGGTGGCCGTCGTGCTGCCGCGCACCGCCGATCTCGTCGTGGCACTGCTCGCGGTGCTCAAAGCCGGTGGTGCCTACGTCCCGATCGATCCGTCCTACCCGGCCGACCGGATCGAATTCGTGCTCACCGATTCTCGTCCGGTTGCCGTACTGACATGGGCCGGTGTGGACGTCGCGCTTCCCGCAACGCTTCCCAGGATCGATATCGACACGGCCCCGGCCGAGGGCGACGGGGCGTCGGCCGATCCGGTTCCGGCGTCCGCGGCATCGACGGCGTACGTCATCTACACCTCGGGCTCGACGGGCAAGCCGAAGGGCGTTCTGATCCCGCATCGCAACGTCGTACGGTTGTTGGCGAACACGGCTCGGCACTTCGATTTCGGTCGACACGACGTGTGGACGCTGTTCCACTCGTTCGCGTTCGACTTCTCGGTGTGGGAACTGTGGGGCCCGCTGACCACCGGCGGTAGCGTCGTCGTGGTCGACTACTTCACCTCCCGGTCGCCGGAAGCATTGCGGGAGTTGCTCGTTCGTGAGCGTGTCACCGTTCTGAACCAGACTCCGTCCGCCTTCTACCAGCTCGATCAGGTCGATCGCACCGCAGGCTCGGCAGACGACTATTCGTTGCGGTACATCGTGTTCGGTGGTGAGGCGTTGGAACTGCGACGACTCACCGGTTGGTTCGAGCGTCACGGCGACGATTCCCCGCAACTGGTCAACATGTACGGCATCACCGAAACCACGGTGCACGTCTCGCACCGTGTCGTGGACGCGCGGTCCGCGGCGCAGGCATCGGGATCCCTTGTGGGACGCGCCATCTCCGGACTGTCGGTGTACGTACTGGATTCACGGCTGTCGCTGGTACCCGCAGGTGTACCGGGGGAGATGTACGTCTCCGGTGGTCAGGTCGCGCGCGGGTATCTCGGTCGCGCGGGATTGAGCGCGACGAGGTTCGTCGCCGATCCTTTCGCAGGCGACGGATCGGTGCTCTACCGCACCGGCGACGTGGCACGGTGGTCCACCGACGGCGAACTCGAGTTCGTCGGTCGCGCCGACGACCAGGTCAAGATCCGTGGTTTTCGCATCGAGCTGGGCGAGGTCGAATCCGCCGTCGCATCCGCTCCCGCCGTCGGGCAGGCAGCGGTGATCGTGCGCGAGGACACTCCCGGTGCCGCACGCCTGGTTGCGTACGTCGTGCCCGCGGCCGAGTCGACGATCGACATCGACGTCGTCAGGGCAGCGGTCGGGGAGAATCTTCCCGAGTACATGGTGCCCTCGGCGTTCGTGGTTCTCGACGCGATTCCCCTGACCGCCAACGGAAAACTGGACCGACGAGCCCTGCCCGAGCCGGCGGCGCGCACACGTGAGTTCCGGCCACCGACCACTCCGGTGGAGGGCATGGTCGCCGATGTCTTCGCCGACGTTCTCGGCATCGAACGGGTCGGTCTCGACGACGACTTCTTCGAGCTCGGCGGCAACTCGCTGGTCGCGACGCAGGTGGTGTCCAGGCTGGGTGCTGCAGCGCAGACGACCGTTCCCGTCCGCGCGCTGTTCGAGGCCCCGACGGTCGCTGCTCTGGCAGCGCGGGTCGAGCAGGGGTCGGGCGCAGCTGCGCGTCCGGCGCTGGTGGCATCGACGCGACCGAGCCGAGTGCCGCTCTCGCTCGCACAGCAGCGGATGTGGTTCCTCAACCGCTTCGACTCCGAGTCCACGGCGTACAACATCCCGTTCGCGCTTCGGCTCAGCGGACGCCTCGACGTCGACGCGTTGCAGCGTGCAGTTTCCGACGTGATCGAGCGTCACGAAACTCTGCGATCGGTGTACCCGGATTCACCCGAGGGCCCACACCAGGTGATCGTGCCGATGTCGGAGGTGCCGACCACACTCGAGGTGATCGACACCGACGCGGCGTCGGTGACCGCTCGGGTTCTGGAACTTCTGTCGGCGACCTTCGACGTCACGACCCGGGTTCCGCTGAAGACCGCGCTCTTCCGCGTCTCGGACACCGAGTTCGTACTCGGAATGGTCATCCACCACATCAGCGCCGACGGTCTGTCGGTGATGCCGTTGTCCACAGACGTCATGACCGCATATGCCGCTCGCACCCGCGGCTCCGATCCCGCGTGGGCGCCGCTGCCGGTGCAGTACGCCGATTACGCACTGTGGCAGCGCCAGGTCCTCGGATCCGAGGAGGACTCGGAATCGATTGCTGCGCAGCAGATTCGGTACTGGGAAGCTGCGCTGGCCGAGCTGCCCGAGCAGATCGAACTTCCGCTGGATCGTCCGCGTCCCGCCGAGCAGACCTTCCGGGGCGGCCGTATCGATTTCCGGATCGACGCAGCCGCGCACGCTCGACTGACCGAACTGGCACGTGCGCACAACGCGACGGTGTTCATGGCGGTGCACGCGGCGTTCGCCGTCCTGCTCTCGCGTATATCGGGATCGCCGGACATCGTCGTCGGAACCCCCATCGCGGGTCGCGGTGAAGCGGCCATCGAAAACCTCGTCGGCATGTTCGTCAACACCTTGGTGCTGCGGCTCGACGTCGCGGGGGGAGCGAGTTTCGAGGACCTTCTCGACGCGGCTCGAGAGACCGACCTGCAGGCGTTCGCCAACTCCGACATACCGTTCGAGCGGCTCGTCGAGGTGGTCAACCCCACCCGGTCGACGGCGCGTCACCCGCTGTTCCAGGTCGGCTTCTCGTTCCAGAACTTCGCTCGCCGAGAATTCGAGCTCGACGGACTGGACATCTCGGCACTGGACACCGAGACCGGGACGTCGCAGTTCGACCTGCACCTGATCGTCTCGGACGCCCCGCGCGAGGACGAGGTGTCGGGCGGCTTCGATGCCTTGTTGACGTATGCGACCGATCTGTTCGACGAGCGCACCGCTCGCTCGCTCGTCGCCCGGTTCGAGGCCGTTCTCGACGCCGTCGCGGCGTCCCCGTCGACGCCGGTCGGCGATCTCGATCTGTTCCTCGACGGTGAGCTGCCCGCCATCGTCGACGAGTGGAACGACACCGACCGCGACTTCGATTCCGCAGACGGCACCACGCTCGCCGATCTGTTCGTGGAGTCGGCAGCGCGCAACGGTGACGCCGTTGCACTCGTGCACGACGACGGGACGCTGACGTACGGTGAGTTCTCCGAACGGGTCTCGCGTCTGGCCCGCCACCTGATCGGCCTGGGCGTCGGACCCGAAGTGCCGGTGGGGCTCGCCATTCGGCGATCGGTGGATCTGCTCGTGGGCATGTACGCCATCTCCGTGGCCGGTGGTGCCTACGTCCCGATCGATCCGGATCAGCCGGCCGAGCGCAACGCGCTCGTGTTGGAGACCGCAGGTCCGCTGTGCGTGCTGACATCCGGTGCCGTCGGTCCGGAGATCTCCTCTGCAGCCACGGTCGTCGATCTGACACAGCTCGATCTCGCGAGCTTCTCGCCCGCGCCGGTGGATGCCTCGGAGCGCTCGGGTGTGCTTTCCGCCGACAACACCGCTTACGTCATCTTCACGTCCGGCTCCACCGGACGCCCCAAGGGCGTTGCGGTCTCGCACGGTGCCGTCGTCAACCAGTTGAACTGGTTGCGTGCGGAGTACGGCCTCGACGAGACCGATGCGGCGCTGCTCAAGACCGCAGCGACGTTCGACCTGTCGGTGTGGGAGTTCTGGTCGCAGCTGACCTCGGGTGGACGACTCGTCGTCGCGAATCCGGAGGGGCATCGCGATCCCGATTACCTGCTCACGCTGGTCCGTCGACACTCGGTGACGACGTTGCATCTGGTCCCGTCGATGTTGTCGATGCTCGGCACCGTTGCCGCGGGCGAACTGTCACCCGATCTGCGACGCGTCCTGGCCATCGGCGAAGCGCTACCCGCGGCGGTTGCGCAGGATTTCCGGCGGCACAACGGTTCTGCCGAGCTGCACAATCTCTACGGCCCGACCGAGGCAGCGGTGTCGGTGACCTCGCATCCGGTCACCGATGCCGACACCGTCGCCGTGCCGATCGGCGTGCCCGAGGCCAACACCGCCGTGTTCGTGCTGGACTCTCGCCTGCATCCGGTTCCGGCCGGGGTCACCGGGGAGCTCTACCTCGCGGGCACGCAACTCGCGCGGGGATACTTCGGGCGAGCAGACCTCACCGCGGAACGGTTCGTGGCCAATCCGTTCGACGCGAACGGAACGCGGATGTATCGCACGGGCGATCTCGTGCGGTGGCGGGTTCCGCTCGTCGACGGCGAACCGGCAGCGGCCCGCCTCGAGTACATCGAGCGCGCCGACTTCCAGGTCAAGATCCGCGGATTCCGCATCGAACTCGGTGAGATCGAGGCAGCCCTGCGCGCTCAGGCAACGGTGGCCGACACCGCCGTCGTGGTGCACAGCGGCGAATCGATGGGGGACCAGCTGGTCGCCTACGTCGTCGGGCAGTCCGGGGCGGTACTCGACGTGGCGAGTGTCGAAGCCGAACTCGCTCGCGCCGTGCCGTCGTACATGGTTCCGGCAGCGTTCGTCGTCCTCGATGCCCTGCCGCTCAACGCAAACGGCAAACTGGATCGACGGGCCCTTCCGGCACCGCAGTTCGAGGTTGCCGAGTTCCGGGCCCCGGTCACTCCGATCGAGGAGATCGTCGCGTCCACCGTGGCGGAACTGCTCGGCCTCGACCGCGCCGGACTCGACGAGGACTTCTTCGCGCTCGGTGGAAACTCATTGGTCGCAACACAACTGGTCTCGAGGTTGGGTCAGGCGCTCGACGCTCAGATTCCGGTGCGAGCAGTGTTCGCGGCGTCCACCGTCGCGGGCCTGGCCGCCCACATCGCCCCGCTCGTCGGTGGCGGTGCGCGCCGAGAACTGACCGTCCGAGAGCGACCCGATCTGCTTCCGCTCTCGATCGCTCAGGAAAGAATGTGGACGATCAACCGGATCGACCCCGGTTCCTCGGCCTACAACATCCCGGTCGCGGTCCGGTTGACCGGCGAGCTCGACATCGACTCCCTGCGCGGGGCATTCGACGACGTTCTCGGACGCCACGAAATTCTGCGCACGGCGTACCCCGACTCGGTGGACGGGCCGGTCCAGCAGATCGGTTCCGTCGCCGAGGTAGGAATCGAGCTGACGCCCGAGCAGGTGGAACCGGATGCGGTGATCTCCCGCCTGACCGAAACCCTCGGTGCCGGGTTCGACGTCACGAAGTCGGTTCCGGTGCGGGCTGCTCTGCTGCAGGTCGGCGGGAACGAACACGTACTGGCCGTGGTGGCTCACCACATCGCCGCCGACGGCTTCTCGATGGGTCCGCTGATCCGGGATGTCATGGTGGCCTACACCGCCCGGGTTGCGGGGGAGATGCCGGCATGGACGCCGCTACCGGTCCAGTACGCCGACTTCGCGCTGTGGCAGCGTGAGGTGCTCGGCAGCGAGAGCGATCCCGACAGTCCGCTCGCGAAGCAGCTCGCGTACTGGACGACCGAGTTGGCGGGAGCACCGGAACAGTTGGCGCTCCCGCTGGATCGACCGCGGCCGCCTCGCCCGACGATGCAGGGTGCCTCGTACGATTTCTCGTTCGGCACCGACATCGCATCGGCGATCGAGAAGATCGCTCGCGAACACTCCGCGACGACGTTCATGGTGGTGCACAGCGCCTTCGCCGTGCTGCTCTCGAGGCTGAGCAACTCCTCCGACATCAGCATCGGCACACCCACTGCAGGTCGCGGCGAACAGCAACTCGACGAGCTCGTCGGCATGTTCGTCAACACGCTCGTGTTGCGCACTCGACTGAACCAGAGCGGTACGTTCGTCGAGCTGTTGCAGCAGGCCAAGGACAAGGATCTGGCGGCGTTCGGTCACGCTGACGTCCCCTTCGAGCGACTCGTCGACGCACTGGGCCGGGCGCGATCGAGTGCCTACACTCCGCTGTTCCAGGCGATGTTGACGTTCCAGAACCACGTGACCGGAACGTTCGAGCTGCCGGGTCTGCAGGTGCAGGCCCTGCCCGCGGGCGAGGACCAGGCCAAGTTCGATCTGCAGCTGACCGCCGTCGAACGATTCGACGACACCGGGGCACTGCGCGACATCGAGGCGACGTTCACCTACGCAACGGCGATCCTCGACGAGTCGTCGATCGCGACCTTCGCCGATCGGTTGCTGCGAATTCTGAACGCCGTCGTCTCGGATCCGGACGTGGTGCTGCGGTCGATCGACATCCTCTCCGACGAGGAGAAGGCGGAGTTCGCACCGCGAACCAAACCCAAGACGGTGGACGATCTGCCCGAGCTGGTTGCCCGGGCAGCGACCGTCGCACCCGATGCGGTGGCCATCGAACACGAATCGACAACGGTCGATTTCGCTGCTCTGCACGCCAAACTGGCGCAGATGTCGGCAACGATGGGCTCTGCGATGAAGCCGCAGGCTCTGGTGACGGTCACGCTGTCGGCACTGATTCCGGGTATCTTGCCCGCCCTCGGTGCGGAGGGGCTGACCGCCGCTCTGGCATCGTTGATCGAACGGGCGGAGTCGGTGATCGCGTCGTCGTGACGAATGCCGAGTTCGCCGGTTGTGCACGTGGATCGATCAGGAGGAAAAGTTAGATGGCGGTAGGACGTCGAAGCGATGCAGCTCTGACGGTCGAGGACCTTCCGCGCTTGGTTCGGAGCGTTGCAGCGGTCGAACCCGACCGCGTGGCTCTCACGCACCTCGGTACGGAACTGACCTACGCCCGCCTGGACGAGGAGATCACCACCCTCGACGCGGCCATGGGAGGCGTCCTCGGCCCCGACGCGCTGGTCCCGGTCGTGCTGTCCAACACCCTCGCGGGCCTGATCGAGGCCACCGAAGGTGGTCTGGACTCGGTCGTGTCGACCGTCGTCACCGATGCTGTGTCCGTTCTCGGTGCCGACGATTCGACGTCGAGTTCTGCCGATCCCGAAGCCACCACGCTGTACGCGCTGTTCGCCGATCAGGCCGAGCGCACCCCGGACGCACCTGCGCTGGTCTTCGGCGACGAGACTCGCACCTACGCCGAGTTCGCCGCTTCCGTCGAGCGTCTCGCCAGGGTACTGATCGCACAGGGTGTCGGCCCCGATTCAGCGGTGGGACTGTCGATCCGTCGATCGTTCGATCTGCTGGTGGGCATGTACGCGATCTCCGCAGCAGGCGGGGCATACGTTCCGCTGGACCCGGATCATCCGGTCGATCGACTCGGGTACGTTCTCGACATCGCGAACCCGGTCCTGGTTCTGACGACCACGACGGACATGCCTCGGTTGCCCGAGGGCACCGTCACCGTTCTCGTCGACGACGTCGACCTGACCGAGGTGCCGGAAGGGCGGATCACCGATGCCGACCGGCGCGGAGCCCTGACCGAGGACGACCTCGCCTACGTCATCTTCACCTCCGGTTCGACGGGACGTCCGAAGGGCGTGGCGGTGAGCCACCGGGCCATCGTCGCCAACATCTCCTGGCGTCAGCGCGAATATGCGATGAGCACCGACGACGTCGTGCTGCAGAAGACACCGTTCACGTTCGACGTATCGGTGTGGGAGTTCTTCTGGCCGTTGCAGATCGGTGCCACGCTCGTGATCGCCGAGCCCGAGGGCCACCGCGACCCCGCCTACCTCGCCCGCGTCATCGGCGAGCGCAGCGTGAGCGTGACGCACTTCGTCCCGTCCATGCTCTCGGTGTACGTCGCCGAACCCACTGCTGCGCAGGCCGATTCGCTCCGAATGGTGTTCGCCTCCGGCGAGGCACTCCCGGCGCGCACCGTCAACGCGTTCCACTCCATCTCGAACGCGGAACTGCACAATCTGTACGGGCCGACGGAAGCGGCCGTCGATGTCACGTACTACCGAACCCAACAGGTGGAAGAAGCCTCGGTTCCCATCGGCGCTGCCGTCGACGACACCGACCTCTACGTGCTCGACGAAGGACTGCGGCGATCGCCCCGCGGAGTCGAGGGTGAGCTCTATCTCGCGGGCGTGCAGCTCGCTCGCGGATACCTCGGACGCACCGACCTGACCGCCGACCGGTTCGTGGCCGACCCGTTCGGTGAGCCGGGTGACCGCATGTACCGCACCGGTGACCTGGTGCGCCGACGCGGCGACGGCCTCATCGAGTACATCGGGCGCACCGACTTCCAGATCAAGCTGCGCGGCCTGCGCATCGAGCTGGGCGAAATCGAATCGGCGCTGCTCGCCGAGCCCGAGGTGACTCAGGCGGCCGTGCTGCTCCATTCGTCCGAGCAGTCGGAACAGCAGCTCGTCGGATACGTCGTCAGCACCGATCCCGATCTCGATCACGACGGCCTCGCGGACGCGGTGCGACGGCGCATGCCGGAATACATGGTGCCGTCGGTGTTCGTCGTCCTGGACGAGTTTCCGCTGAACGCGAGCGGCAAACTCGACCGAAAAGCGCTGCCTGCGCCCGATTTCGCATCGCAGGTGCAGGAATACCGCGCACCGAGCACCGAGACCGAGACCGCGTTGGTCTCGATCTTCGAGACCGTGCTCGGTATCGAGCGCATCGGTGTCGACGACGACTTCTTCGCACTCGGCGGCAACTCCCTCAACGCCACCCGCGTGATCGCGCGGGTCAACGCCGAACGTGGTTCGGCCGTCGACGTCCGTGCCTTCTTCGACGCTCCGACCGTTGCCGAACTCGCCGCGGCCGTGGACGCGTCGGATTCGACCGGCCACCGCATTCCGTTGACCGCGCAGCCGGATCACGACCACGTCCCGCTGTCGCTGGCTCAGCAGCGCATGTGGTTCCTCAACAGATTCGAGCCCGAATCTGCCGTCAACAACATCCCGGTGGCCCTGACCCTGTCCGGTGCACTCGACCTCACGGCGCTGCGTGCCGCGCTCGCCGACGTTCTCGATCGGCACGAGTCGCTGCGCACCGTGTTCCCGGACCGCGACGGCGTCGGCTACCAGCACGTACTCGCATCCGATTCGGCAACAGTCGAACTGGAGATCTCGGCGGCGGACGAGGCGGAGCTTCCCGCCACCCTGCTCGAGTTCGCTCTACGCCCGTTCGACCTGTCGGTGCAGCTACCCTTCCGGACATTGCTGCTCGCGTTGTCGGACACCGAGCACGTGCTCGCGTTCGTGGTCCACCACATCGCCGCCGACGGATTCTCCATGGGTCCGCTCACTCGCGACGTGGTGACGGCCTACGTTGCCCGCTCGAACGGCCACGACCCGCAGTGGACGCCGCTCGAGGTGCAGTACGCCGACTTCACGCTGTGGCAGAGAAAGGTTCTCGGCAACGAGGACGACCCCGAGTCGGTGCTCTCGGCTCAGCAGGAATATTGGCGCGGACGCCTCGGCGGAGCGCCCGACCAACTGGAACTGCCGACCGACCGGCCCCGTCCTGCCGTCGCCACCACCCGAGGTGGCACGTACAAGTTCGAGATCGATGCAGACCTGGTTCTCTCGCTCGAGAAGCTCGGCCGCGCACACGGTGCGACCACCTTCATGGTCGTGCACGCCGCACTGGCGATTCTGCTCGCCAAACTCTCTGCCAGCGAGGACATCTCGATCGGAACACCGGTGGCCGGACGTGGCGACGCAGTGCTCGACAACGTCATCGGTATGTTCGTCAACACCCTGGTTCTGCGCACCGCCGTCGAATCGGACGCGACGTTCGAGGACTTCCTGCGTGAGGTGAGAGGCGTCGACCTCGCGGCGTTCTCGCACGCCGACGTGCCGTTCGAGAAGCTGGTCGACGCGTTGGCTCCGGCGCGGTCGCAGGCCCGCCATCCGCTGTTCCAGGTGATGCTCACGTTCCAGAATCTCGACCAGACCTCGGTGGAGATCCCGGGTCTTCGCGTTGCCGCACTCGACTACGAGGCGGATCTGGCGAAGTTCGACCTGCAGGTGACGTTGTGGAATTCGATTGCCGCAGAAGGCGAGCCGTCGGGTCTGACCGTGGCGCTGACCTACGCCGCCGACCTCTTCGACGAATCCACTATGGCCGAATTCGGTCGGCGGTTCGAGCGGATTCTGGCAGCGATCACCGACTCGCCCACGGCCACGATCGGTGACATGCACTTGATCGACCCGGCCGAGCGCACGTCTGTTCTCGCGCTCGGTGCCGGAGAGGCGTCCGAAATCGATTCGGGCACAACGCTGGTCGACCTGTTCGATCGTCAGGTGGCCGAGACTCCGGATGCGCAGGCGTTGGTGTTCGAGGGTGAGCGGTTGACGTATGCGGAGTTCGCGGGGCGTGCGAATCGTCTTGCGCGACTTCTGGTGTCGGTGGGGGTTGGTCCTGATTCGCTGGTGGGGCTCGCGATCGGGCGGAGTCTGGACCTGTTCGTGGGTATGTATGCGATCGTGAAGGCCGGTGCGGGGTACGTGCCGATCGATCCGTCGCAGCCGGCGGATCGCAACGAGTACATCGTGGCGACGGCGGCTCCGGTTCGGGTGTTGTCGACGACGCGTGATCATGTGGAGTTCGCGGGGGTCGAGACGGTCGATATCGACACTGTCGATGTGTCGGGTCTGTCGCCGTTGCCGTTGTCCGATGCCGAGCGCACGGCACCGTTGCGGGCGTCGAATCTCGCGTACGTGATCTTCACGTCGGGTTCGACGGGTCGTCCGAAGGGTGTGGGGGTGTCGCACGCGGCGATCGTGAATCGGTTGTTGTGGATGCAGCACGAGTACGGGTTGAGCGCCGGGGATGTGGTGTTGCAGAAGACTCCGTCGACGTTCGATGTGTCGGTGTGGGAGTTCTTCTGGGCGTTGCAGAACGGGGCGTCGGTGGCCATCGCTGTTCCGGATGGTCATCGGGATGCGTTGTATCTGCTCGATGTGATTGCTCGTGAGCATGTGTCGGTGGTGCACTTCGTGCCGTCGATGATGTCGGTGTTCGTACCCGAAGCTCGGCGCGCACCGCACGCTGCCGAATCGCTCCGCCTGGTCTTCGCCTCCGGCGAAGCGCTTCCCCCCACGACAGCGCATGCGTTGCGCGCTGCCCTGCCACAACTGTCACTGCACAACCTGTACGGCCCGACCGAGGCTGCGGTCGACGTGACCTATCACGCGGTCACGGACGAGGACTCGGAAGTCATGCCCATCGGTGCGCCGGTGTGGAACACCTCTGTCTACGTGCTCGACTCGCACCTGGTTCCGGTACCGGCAGGGGTGACCGGCGAGCTCTATCTCGCAGGCACCCAGCTGGCCCGCGGCTACGTGGGACGCCCCGACCTGACCGCGGACCGCTTCGTCGCGGATCCGTTCGGACCCGGGGGTTCTCGGATGTACCGCACCGGTGACGTGGTGCGGTGGCTTCCCGATGGTGAACTGGAGTACGTCGGTCGGTCGGACTTCCAGGTGAAGCTGCGCGGCCTGCGCATCGAACTCGGCGAGATCGAATCGGCATTGCTGGAACTGTCCGGCATCGAGCAAGCGGTGGTGCTGGTCCGTCGAGACCAGCTGGTGGGCTACGTCGTTCCCGCCGACGGACCGGTCGACCACAGCCAGGTCCTCGGGGCGCTGCGTGAACGATTGGCCGAGTACATGGTTCCGGCCGCACTGGTCGAACTGGCCGAGTTCCCACTCGGTGCCAGTGGCAAGCTCGACCGGAAAGCGCTGCCGGATCCGCACTTCCAGGCGACCGAGTACCGGGCTCCGACGAATCCCATGGAGGAGATCGTCGGAGAGGTGTTCGCTGCCGTTCTCGGCATCGACCGCATCGGCGTCGACGACGACTTCTTCGCCCTCGGCGGAAACTCGCTCGTCGCAACCCGGGTCGCCTCGCGGCTGGGTACCGAGTTGCGCACGACCGTGCCCGTCCGCGTGATGTTCGAGGCCAGTACCGTTGCGGCCCTGGCGGCAGCATTGGAAAGCCATGTCGGAACCGGGACTTCGGCACCGTTGGTGCCGCAGGAGCGCCCCGAGCGGATCCCGCTCTCCCTGGCACAGCAGCGGATGTGGTTCCTGAACCGCTTCGAGCCCGAATCCGCCGTCAACAACATTCCGGTGGCCATCCGGCTCTCCGGGGCGCTGAACGTCTCCGCGCTGCAGTCCGCCGTCACCGATGTCCTCGACCGACACGAAGCGCTGCGCACCGTGTACCCGAGCGTGGACGGCACCGGGCACCAGGTGGTCCTGTCCGCCGCGTCCGTCGCACCGGACCTGACCCCGATCGCCTCCTCGGCGGAACAGGTGATCGGCGACCTCGTCGCCTTCGCGTCCGAGGGCTTCGACGTGACGGAGTCGGCTCCGTTGCGCGCCAAGCTCTTCCGAATCTCGGACGACGAGTACGTGCTCGTGTTCGTGGTACACCACATCAGCGCCGACGGTTGGTCGATGGGTCCGCTGACCCGCGACGTCATGACTGCGTACGTGGCCCGAGTGGCCGGAGACTCTCCCGCGTGGACACCACTGGCGGTGCAGTACGCCGACTTCGCCGTATGGCAGCGTGACGTTCTCGGAGACGACACCGAACCGGGCAGCCTGATGGCAACGCAGGCCGACTACTGGCGTACTGCACTGGCGGATCTGCCGAGCGAGCTGACCTTGCCGTACGACCGGCCACGTCCGGCGGTGCAGTCGTACGAGGGCGGGCGATTCCAGTTCGACATCGATGCCGAGGTGCACGAGTCGCTGACCGAGCTGGCCAAGTCGACCGGAACCACGTTGTTCATGGTCGTCCACGGTGCCCTCGCCCTGTTCCTGGCGCGGATGTCGACCTCCGACGACGTCGCCGTCGGTACGGCCGTGGCCGGACGAGGCGAGGCAGTACTCGACGACGTGATCGGCATGTTCGTCAACACGTTGGTGCTGCGCACGAAGGTCGACCGAAGCCGAGGATTCACCGAACTGCTGGCACAGATCCGTGACGTGGACCTCGAGGCGTTTGCGCACGCGGACATCCCGTTCGAGCGACTGGTCGATCTGCTCGAGCCCGAACGGTCGACGGCGCGTCATCCGCTGTTCCAGGTGGCGATCGCCTTCGAGAACCTCCCGCCGAGCCACTTCGAGCTTCCGGGACTCACGGTCTCCGCCGTGGACGTCGAGGTCGACACCGCCAAGTTCGACCTGTCGTTGACCCTGCACGAGAAGCCCGGTGGAGCCGGTCTCGCGGCCAGCTTCGTCTATGCGCGAGATCTGTTCGACGAGAAGACGATCGAAGTGTTCTCGCGCCGATTCCGGTGGTTGCTCGACGCGGTTGCCACCACACCGGACGTTCCGGTCGGCGACCTGTCGATTCTCTACGACGACGAGTACGACCGCCTCACACACGTGCACGGTGACGACGTGCTGGCCGGCGGCACCCTGGCCGAGATACTCACGGCCGGAGCCGCCCTCGATCCGTCGGCCGTGGCCATCAGGTACGAGGGACGATCGATCTCCTACGCCGAACTCGACGCGACCTCCTCCCAGCTCGCACGCGTTCTCATCGAACGCGGTGCGGGCCCCGAATCCGTTGTGGCACTCGCATTTCAACGCTCCTACCTCATGGTGCTGGCGGTGTGGGCAGTGGCGAAGTCGGGTGCGGCCCACCTGCCCGTCGATCCCACGTATCCGGAGGACCGAATCGGGCACATGATCGCCGACTCCGGTGCCATGCTAGGTCTGACCACCAGCGCGCATTCGGATGCGCTGTCCGCCGGACACCCGAGTTTTCCGTGGTCGAGCCTCGACGACGACGAGTTCGTGGCCGAGGTCCGCACCCGGTCCGCCGAGCCGGTCACCGACGCCGACCGACTGCGGCCCGTCACGTTCCAGAACCCGGCCTACGTCATCTACACCTCCGGCTCGACGGGTAAGCCGAAGGGCGTCGTCGTCACGCACGCCGGACTCGGCGGTGTTCTCGACGCAGCAACCGACCTGTACCACCTGAAACCGGCCTCGAGGTTCCTGCACGTCTGCTCGCCCAACTTCGATCCTTCGGTCCTGGAGTGGATGGCAGCGTTCTCCGTCGGTGCGACGTTGGTGGTCGTGCCTGCGTCGATTCTCGGCGGCACCGAGCTGTCCGAACTGCTGAAGGCGGAGAAGGTCACCCACACCATCATCACCCCGGCAGTTCTGGGCACGATGGATCCGCACGGTATCGACTCGCTCGAAGTGCTCTCGGTCGGCGGCGATGTGACCACTCCCGAACTGCTCGCCCGATGGGCACCGGGCCGAAAGTACTTCAACGGATACGGGCCGACCGAGACGACGATCATCTCGAGCTTCGCCGAGTTGACGCCCGGCGCACCGATCACCATCGGTCGACCCATCCACGGCATGTCCGTGCTCATCCTCGATTCCCGACTCGAACCGGTTCCGACCGGTGTCGCGGGTGACCTCTATCTGTCGGGCGGTGCGCTCGCTCGCGGCTATCTCGGTAGGCCCGGTCTGTCTTCCGAGCGCTTCGTGGCCAACCCGTACGGCATCGACGGCGCACGGATGTACCGCACCGGCGACGTGGTGCGGTGGACGGACGATCTGCAGCTGCAGTTCGTGGGACGTACCGATTTCCAGGTGAAGGTGCGCGGATTCCGTATCGAGCTCGGCGAGATCGACTCGGCGCTCGCCGCCGATCCCAGCGTCGATTTCGCAGTGACGGTGGGTCATCTGCTTCCCTCCGGCGTCACGACTCTCGTGTCCTACGTTCTGCCCGTGCGCGGCAGCGTGATCGATGTCGAGGAACTCGCCGCCTTCGTCGGAAAGTCGCTGCCGGGGTACATGATTCCGGCGTCCATCGTGGTTCTCGATGCGATCCCGCTGACCCCGGTCGGCAAGCTCGACCGGACCGCACTACCTGCCCCGGTGTTCGAGGCCGGTCGGTTCAGGGCACCCACCACCGCGGTCGAGGAGACCGTCGCGGATGTGTTCGCCGGTGTGCTCGGTATCGACCGGGTGGGGCTCGACGACGACTTCTTCGCACTCGGCGGAAACTCGCTGATCGCAACGCAGGTCGTCTCGCGGCTCGGCGCGGCTCTGGACACCGTGGTGCCGGTACGGGCCCTCTTCGAGAGCCCGACCGTTGCGGCGCTGGCGGCGCACGTGGAGACAGCCGTCGGATCCGGTTCCAGGGCGACACTGGCACCGAGACCGCGTCCGGAACGCCCGCCCCTGTCGTCGGCCCAGCAGCGCTACTGGTTCCTGAACCGGTTCGACACCACGTCGTCGGTGGACAACATCCCGTTCGCGGTGCGGCTGTCGGGTGACCTCGACGTCGCGGCGTTGCACTCGGCCGTTCTCGACGTTCTCGAACGTCACGAATCGCTGCGGACGCAGTACCCCGATTCGCCCGAAGGCCCGTACCAGCAGGTACTTCCGGCCGCCGAGGTCTCCCTGGACCTGACCGTCCGCGACCTGTCCGCCGGTGAGCAGGACGATGTCGCGGCGGTCGTCGGGGAATTCTTCCGACGCGGCTTCGACGTCACCGCCGAGGTGCCGGTCGATGCCCGACTGTTCCGCGTCGCCGATGCCGAGTACGTTCTGGCATTCGTCGTCCACCACGTCTCGGCGGACGGTGCCTCGATGGGCCCGTTGGCAGTGGACATCATGACTGCGTACACCGCGCGCTCGACCGGTAGCGCGCCGGACTGGGAACCGCTCCCCGTGCAGTACGTCGACTTCGCCTTGTGGCAGCGTGACGTACTCGGTTCCGAATCCGATCCCGATTCACTTGCCGCCCGGCAGGTTTCGTTCTGGAAGCAGGCTCTGGCCGAGCTGCCGGATCAGCTGGCGCTTCCCGCCGATCGCCCACGCCCGCCGAGCCAGAGCTTCCGTGGCGACACGGTGCGTTTCACCGTCGACGCGGGACTGCACCAGGGTCTCGCCGAACTTGCACGCGCACATCGGTCCACGTTGTTCATGGTCGTGCACTCGGCGTTCGCGGTGTTCCTGGCCAAGCTCTCCGGTTCCGAGGACATCGCCATCGGCAGCCCCATCGCCGGCCGCGGCGAGCGTGCCCTCGATCCCATGATCGGAATGTTCGTCAACACGTTGGTGTTCCGGTCGACGGTCGAGCCGTCGATGACGTTCGAGGAGCTGCTCGCGCAGTCGCGCGAGCGTGACCTGTCCGCATTCGCGCATGCGGACGTGCCGTTCGAGCGCCTCGTCGAGGTGCTCAACCCGGTCCGTTCGACCGCCCGCAACCCGTTGTTCCAGATCGGCCTGAGTTTCCAGAACCTCGCCGATTCGACGTTCGAGCTCCCCGGGCTGACGGTCAGTGCGGTCGACGCCGACACGACGACGGCCAAGACCGATCTGCAGCTGTCGATATCGGACCAGTACGAATCGGACGGTTCACCGGCCGAGTTGGCGGCCGAATTCAGTTACGCCACAGACCTGTTCGACCGATCGACCATCGACGGTTTCGTCGAGCGATTCGTCGAGGTGCTGCGGGCCGTGGCGAACGACCCCTCGGTCGTCGTCGGGGATCTCGATGTCCTCACAGCGACCGAACGCAACACCATCGTGCACGAATGGAACGACACCGCGCATCCGGTCGACTCCGATCCGACCCTGGCGGCACTGTTCGACCGTCGGGTGCAGGCGGACCCGGACGCGATCGCGCTGATCGACGCGCGGCAATCGCTGACCTACCGTGAGTTCGACGCACGGATCAACCGGCTTGCGCGGGTCCTGATCGCTTCGGGGGTCGGCCCCCAGGTGACCGTGGCCCTGGCAATCCGCAGGTCCGTCGAGTTGCTGGTGGCCATGTACGCAGTCACCAAGGCCGGCGGCGCGTACGTGCCGATCGACCCCGATCAGCCCGCGGAGCGGAACACCTACATCCTCGAGGTCGCCGCTCCGGCGCTGGTGCTCTGCACCGCCGGTGTCGACATCGACACCGCAACGGTGCCGGTCGTGTCGATCGACACCGACCCCAGGCTGCACGATTCGGATGCGGCGTTGTCCGATGCGCCCGTCACCGACGCCGAGCGCATCGCTCCGCTGCGCGCCGCCAACACCGCGTACGTCATCTTCACGTCCGGATCGACCGGTCGACCCAAGGGCGTCGCGGTGAGCCACCGCGCGATCGTCAACCAGTTGCTCTGGCAGGCAGAGCATTACGGAATCGACAGCACCGACCGGGTGCTGCTCAAGACCGCAGCGACGTTCGACCTGTCCGTCTGGGAATTCTGGGTGGCGACGATCTCCGGCGGTGCCGTCGTGATCGCCGAGGCCGGTGCACAGGGTGATGCGGCCTATCTGGTGGACCTGATCGCCGAACGATCGGTCACCACGCTGCACACCGTGCCCTCCGTGCTCGACGCCCTCGTCGCCGCGTCGGCGGGATCACTTCCCAAGAGTCTGAAAAGGATCCTGGCGATCGGTGAGGCGCTTCCGGTGGCGACCGCAGACCGCGCACTGCGTGCCTCCACCGCGCGACTGGACAACCTGTACGGCCCGACGGAAGCCGCCGTGTCGGTGACCGCACATCGCGTCGCCCGGACGAGCGGCACCTCCGTACCCATCGGTGGACCCGAGTGGAACACCCGGGTCTACGTCCTGGACTCGCGACTGGCACCGGTACCGGTTGGCGTGGCAGGCGAGCTCTATCTCGCGGGCGTGCAGCTGGCCGAGGGCTACGTCGCTCGGCCGGACCTGACCGCGGAGCGCTTCGTGGCCGACCCGTTCACTCCGGGCGGACGGCTGTACCGCACCGGCGACCTCGTCACCTGGCGCAAGGACGGCCAACTCGAGTACGTCGGCCGAACCGACTTCCAGGTCAAGATCCGTGGATTCCGCATCGAACTCGGTGACATCGATGCTGCACTGGGGTCGCTGAGCGAGGTCGGCGACGTTGCGGTGCTTGCACTCGACGACACCGGACTCGGCGCCCGCCTCGTGGCCTACGTCGTGCCCGCTGCCGGTGCCACGGTGGACCCCGACGGGCTGCGCTCGGCTCTGTCCGGCCGGCTGCCGTCGTACATGGTTCCGTCGGCTTTCGTGATCCTCGATGCATTGCCTCGCAACGCCAACGGGAAGCTGGACCGAAAAGCGTTGCCGGATCCGCAGTTCGAGACCGTACAGTTCCGTGCACCGACCAACCCGGTCGAAGAGGCAGTGGCGACGGTGTTCGCCGAGGTGCTCTCGGTGGAACGCGTCGGTCTGGACGACGACTTCTTCGCGCTCGGCGGCAACTCGCTGATCGCGACCCAGGTGGTCTCCCGACTGGGAGCCGCGCTCGACACTCAGGTGCCGGTGCGATCGATATTCGAGTCGCCGACCGTTCTCTCGCTCGCCCGTGCCGTCGAATCCAAGGTGGGCACCGGTGCACGACGGGCCCTCACGGCACGTCCGCGGCCCGACGTGGTTCCTCTGTCGATGGCGCAGCAGCGCATGTGGTTCCTGAGCCAGTTCGATCCGACCTCTGCCGTGAACAACATTCCGGTGGCAATTCGGTTGTCCGGCAATATCGATGCCGATGCTCTGTCGAGTGCCGTCCTCGATGTGATCGCACGCCACGAAATTCTGCGCACCGTCTACCCGGAGGTCGACGGACGAGGCAGTCAGGTGGTTCTCGGTACCGCCGAGGCGGGCGTGACGGTGGCCGTCGACGACGTCGATGCCGGCTCCGTGGAGCAGGTCCTGCGAACCTTCGTCTCGGCCGGATTCGACGTGACCCGTGCCGTTCCGGTTCGGGTCCGGATTCTGCAGCTGAGCGAGTCCGAGTACGTACTGGCGTTCGTGGCGCACCACATCGCCGCGGACGGATTCTCGATGGGGCCGCTGACCCGTGACGTGATGCTCGCCTACACCGCCCGCGTAGCGGGGGAGAGTCCGCAGTGGGCACCACTTGCCGTGCAGTACGCGGACTACACCCTGTGGCAGCGGGACGTCCTCGGTTCGGCGGACGACCCCGAGTCGCCACTGGCAGCTCAGTTGGCGTACTGGACGGCGGTCCTCGCGGGAGCGCCGGCGCAGCTCGATCTGGCCACCGACCGTCCACGGCCCGCCGTGGCGTCCTATCGTGGTGCGGCGTACAACTTCTCGATCGATGCGGCCCTGCAGTCGAACATCGCCCGCCTCGCTCGATCCGCCAATGCGACCGACTTCATGGTGGTGCACACCGCCCTGGCCGTGTTGCTGTCTGCGATGGCGGGAACCGACGACGTCACGATCGGAACCCCGGTGGCAGGCCGAGGCGACGCCGATCTGGACGGACTCGTCGGCATGTTCGTCAACACGCTCGCGCTGCGTACCGGGGTGGACCCGGCGGCGTCGTTGCGCGAGCAACTGGCGCTCGTCCGAGACGCCGATCTCGGTGCCTTCGGGCATGCCGACGTGCCGTTCGAGCGGCTCGTCGACGAGCTGGCACCGGACAGGTCTCAGGCCAGGCATCCGATCTTCCAGGTCATGCTGACCTTCCAGAACCTCGAACGGCAGACGTTGACGCTGCCCGAGCTCGTTGTCGAGGGGATCGACCTCGGCAGCGCGTTCGCCAAGTTCGATCTGCAGGTCACGCTGTGGGAGAACGTCGACGAATCCGGCGCTCCCGCCGGTATCGACGTCCAATTCGATTACGCCACAGATCTGTTCGACGAGTCGACCATGAGTTCGCTCGCGCGTCGCCTGGTGCGCGTCCTCGGCACTCTCGTCGACGACCCGGATCGCGTGGTCGGTGACGTCGACATTCTCGAGGACGGTGAGCGCTCGCGCGTCCTGGAGGAGTGGAACGCGACCGGGCACGAGGTGGATGCCGCGGCGACGCTGGTGTCTCTGTTCGAGTCCCGGGTTGCGGCGAGCCCGGAGAACATCGCGACGAGCTTCGGCGACGAACGGGTGAGCTATCGCGAGTTCTCGGACCGCGTGAACGCACTGGCGCGAGTTCTCGTCTCGGAAGGGGTGGGCCCGGAAACCGTCGTGGCGACCGCCATGCGGCGATCGGTCGACATGCTGGTGGGCATCTATGCGGTGCTCACCGCCGGTGGTGCCTACGTTCCGGTCGATCCGGATCTGCCCGCCGAACGAATCGGGTACATCCTCGACACCGCGGCACCGGTGGTCCTGCTCACGACCGAGCGAGATGGCGCTGGACTCCGATCCGATGTCACCCGAATCCTGGTCGACGCCGTCGACACCACAGGTGTGTCCGCTGCACCGATGACCGACGCCGAGCGGATCGCACCGCTGCGGCCCGCCGACATCGCCTACGTCATCTTCACGTCCGGATCGACCGGTCGCCCCAAGGGTGTCGCGGTGAGCCACGAGTCGATCGTCAACCGATTGCTGTGGATGCAGGCGGAGTACTCACTCACCGAGAGCGACAAGGTGTTGCAGAAGACGCCGGTCACGTTCGACGTGTCGGTGTGGGAGCTGTTCTGGCCGTTGCAGATCGGTGCCGAGCTCGTGATCGCCGAACCCGACGGCCATCGGGATCCGATCTACCTGGTGAACACCGTCGCGCAACGCGGTATCACCGTTGCCCACTTCGTGCCCTCGCTGCTCGCGGTGTTCGCCGCGGCCGACGGCGTCTCGAAGTGCACCGGTTTGCGTGCGGTCTTCGCCTCCGGCGAGGCGCTGCCTGCCTCGGTCGCCTCGGCCCTGCGCGCTGCACTGCCGACCACCGAGCTGCACAACCTGTACGGCCCGACCGAGGCCGCAGTCGACGTGACCTACCACCGCGTGGTGCCGGCCGACATCGCGTCGGTCCCCATCGGCGCTCCGGTCTGGAACACCCGAGTCACCGTGCTCGATGCACGCCTGCACCCGGTTCCGGTCGGGGTACCCGGGGAGCTGTATCTCGCCGGGGTTCAACTCGCCCGTGGATATCTGGGGCGTGCGGACCTCACCGCGGACCGGTTCGTCGCCGACCCGCACGGCACTGCCGGGTCGAGGATGTACCGCACCGGAGACCTGGTTCGGTGGACCGCCGACGGTGAGCTCGAATACCTCGGTCGCACCGACTTCCAGGTCAAGCTGCGCGGACTGCGGATAGAGCTGGGCGAGATCGAGGCCGCGCTGACGGCACACCCGTCCGTCGACCAGGCCGTGGTCCTCGTGCGTCGGACGCCGTCGGCCGGTGAAATCCTGGTGGGCTACCTCGTGCCCGCTGCCGGGACCACGATCGACGCCGACGCGGTCACCGCTGCCGTCGCCGCATCGGTGCCCGAGTACATGGTTCCCGCCGGTCTCGTGACTCTCGACGCCTTGCCGCTCGGCCCGAACGGCAAGCTCGACCGACGAGCGCTACCGGAACCGGAGTTCGGAAGCGACGCCGAATACCGCACCGCCAGTACCGATACCGAACGCATCATCGCGGAGGTCTTCGCGGACGTGCTCGGACTCGACACCGTCGGCGTCGACGATTCGTTCTTCGCGCTCGGGGGCGACAGCATCGTCTCCATCCAGCTGGTCTCCCGCGCGAAGGCACGGGGAATCCAATTCGGGCCACGAGATGTGTTCGAGCGCAAGACCGTCGCGGGTCTCGCCGAGATCGCGGTGACCGTCGGCGAAGGCAGCGACGCGGTCGTGCTCGAGGAACTCGACGGCGGTGGAATCGGCTGGATGCCGTTGCCGCCGTTCGGTGCCGCACTGATGGAGCGCGGTGGGGGCCGGTCGCGGTTCCATCAGGCCGTCACGCTCGAACTGCCGATCGGCATAGACCGAGCCGGAATTCTCGCGACGCTGAACGCCGTGATCGATCGACACGACGTGGTGCGCTCCACCCTGGTCCACGACGACCGTGGGTGGGGGCTCGACGCTGCGGCACCGGGGAGTGTCGACGCGGGCTCGTTGCTGACCGTGGCCGACACGGATTCCGCTGCAACGGCATTCGATTCCGCTGTCGGAACCCTCGACCCCGAGGCCGGGCGCATGCTGGCCTTCGTATGGGTCGATCACGGCCCCACCGAAGCAGGCACGCTCTCCGTCATCGCCCATCACCTCGTGATCGACGGAGTGTCCTGGCGAATCCTGATCCCCGACTTCGTCTCCGCGTGGGCACAGTTGTCCGCGGGAGCGAACCCGGCTCTTCCCGAGGTGGGAACGTCGATGCGGCGGTGGACGCATGCGTTGGTCGATGCGGCCTCGAGCCAGGCGCGCCTGGCGGAACTGCCGATGTGGCGTCGGATCGCCGACACCGAGGACCCCGTTCTCGGCGAGCGTCCCTTCGATCCTGCACTCGACGTCGTTGCCACCCTCGACAGGGTCGATGTCGAACTGACACCCGAGGTGACCCGCAGTCTGTTGACGACCGTGCCGGAGATCTTCCGCGGTGGCGTCGCCGACGGGTTGCTCGCCGGGTTGGCGCTCGCGGTCACGAAACTGCGTGCGGAGCACGGAATGTCGGCTCCGGCCACGCTGGTGCAGCTCGAAGGGCACGGCCGCGAGGAAGCAGTGGTGCCTGGAGCCGATCTGGGACGCACCGTCGGCTGGCTGACCAGCCTGTTCCCGGTGCGCCTCGACCTCACCGGTATCGACGTCGATGCCGCATTCGCCGGTGGCCGGCAATTGAGCGAGGCGGTCAAGGCGGTCAAGGAACAGATGCTGGAGCTGCCCGAGCGAGGAATGGGCTGGGGACTGTTGCGGTACCTCAACCCCGAGACCGCAGCGGAGCTCTCCGAACTCGGCACCGGCCAGATCAGCTTCAACTACCTCGGACGCGTCAACACCGGCGAGGTGCCGGACGAGATGAAGGCGCTCGGATGGCTACCCTCAGCGGACAACGAGCTGTCGGCGGCCGGTGACGCCGACATGGCTGCCAACAAGACCGTCGACATCAATGCCATCGTCCTCGACACCGACGACGGCGGCGTACTGAGTGCGTCGTTCGCATTCCCGACCGGAGCGGTGACCGAGGCGACCGTCGAGCGGCTCGCGCAGCTGTGGTCGGACGCGTTGACCGCGCTCGCAGCGCATGCCGAGGCCCCCGGCTCGGGTGGCCTGACGCCGTCGGACGTGCCGCTGGTTCGGCTCTCACAGTCCGACATCTCGTCCTTCGAGGCGCGGTACCCGGAGCTGACGGACATCTGGTCGCTGTCGCCGCTGCAGCAGGGACTGCTCTTCCACGCACTGTTCGCGGACGCGTCGATCGACGTCTACACGATGCAGGTGGTGCTCGACCTCGCCGGTGACGTCGACGACGATCGCCTGCACCGCGCGGCGCAGACACTCCTGGACCGGTACGACAATCTACGGACGTCCTTCACCGCGACCGCGGACGGCGAGACGGTGCAGATCGTCCAGCGGAATGTTCGGCTGCCCTGGAACACGATCGATCTGTCCCATCTCGACGGACCCGAACGCGACGCTGCCGTGGCCGACGCTCTGGCCGCGGATCAGCGTCGACACTTCGATGTCTCCACCGCGCCGCTGTTGCGATTCCTGCTCGTCAGGATCACGCCGACCACGTACAAGCTCGCGATGACCAATCATCACGTGTTGCTCGACGGATGGTCGTTGCCGCTGGTGATGAAGGAACTGTTGTACCTGTACGCGGCGCAGAGCTCCACCGAGTCGCTGCCTCGGGTGCGGACGTATCGCTCGTACCTGGCGTGGCTCGATCAACAGGACCCGGCTGCGTCTCTGAGCGCGTGGACTCGGGCACTGGACGGTGTCGAGGAACCGACCTTCGTCGCTCCGCCGAGTGTCGGACGAGAGATCTCGTCGAGATCGGCCGAGGCGGAGTCGTCGACCGACGTCGAGACCACCGCGGCGCTCGTAGCGCTCGGTGGCAGGCTCGGCGTCACCGTCAACACTCTGGTGCAGGCGGCGTACGGTCTGCTGGTCGCTCACATCACCGGACGAACCGACGTCGTGTTCGGTGCGACGGTTTCCGGTCGGCCCGCAGGTCTGCCGGGCGTGGAGTCGATGATCGGGCTGTTCATCAACACCATTCCGGTCCGAGTGCGATTCGACCCGGCGGAGACGGTGGAGTCGTACCTCGGCCGGATCCAGGGTGAACAAGCAGATCTTCTCGACCATCACCACATGGGGCTGGTCGACATCCAGCGGGCGATCGGCGTCGGCAATCTGTTCGACACGCTGACCATCTTCGAGTCCTACCCGGTGGACGAAGCGCAACTGACGCAACAGGCCGCGGCCATCGACGGCATGACCGTCGAAGGCGTGAGCTCCAACGACAACACCCACTACCCGCTGACGCTGCTCGTCGTGGCCGAGGACCGAATCTCGTTCACGCTCAAGTACATCAGTGATCTGTTCGATCCCGCGTACATCGACTCCGTGCTGGCACGCCTGGTCGGCATACTCGAGACCTTCGTATCCGACACCACGGTCGCGGTCGGCGACATCGATCTACTCGGGGCTCGAGAACGAACCCGAGTGATCGAGACCTGGAACGACACCGCGCACGAGGTCGACGCAGGCGTCATGCTGACCGAGCAGTTCCGGGCCCGAGTGGTCGCGAATCCGGATGCGCCGGCAGTGGTGTTCGAGGACACGACCGTCACGTATGCGGAGTTCTCGGATCGAGTCAATTGCCTCGCGCGACACCTGGTGTCTCTCGGTGTCGGGCCGCAATCGCTCGTCGCACTCGGAATGCGGCGCGGGATCGACCTCATGGTCGGCATTTATGCCGTCCTCGAAGCCGGTGGTGCCTACGTGCCCATCGATCCGGACCACCCCTCGGATCGAATCGAGTACATCCTCGACACCGCGGAGCCGGTCGTCGTCCTCTCCACCAGTGGTGATCGGGCGGGTCTACCCGAGCGTTTCCCGATTCTCGAACTCGACACTCTCGACCTCACCGTTCACGCGACCGGTGCGTTGACCGACGCCGATCGACTGGCACCGGTGCGCCCGGGAAACACCGCCTACGTCATCTTCACCTCGGGATCGACGGGACGACCCAAGGGCGTTGCGGTGTCGCACCGAGCCGTCGTCAACGAGATGGCCTGGATGGTGCAGCAGTATTCGCTCGACGCGAACGATGTCTACATGCAGAAGACCGCAACGACATTCGACGTGTCGCTGTGGGGATTCTTCCTACCGCTCTGGGTCGGTGCAACGGTTGTTCTGGCCACACCGGACGGCCATCGCGATCCCGCGTACGTCGCCGATCGGATCGCTCGGCACGGCGTGACCATCACCGATTTCGTACCGTCGATGCTCACGGTGTTCGCCGCGTACGCCACAGCGGAACAGTGCCGTTCGCTTCGGCACGTGTTCGTGGTCGGCGAAGCGCTACCGCCGGAAACGGTGACCGATTTCCGAGCGATCAGCTCGGCCGGCATTCACAACCTGTACGGGCCGACCGAAGCCGCGGTGACGGTGACGTTCTGGGAGACCGGGCCGGGGGATGTCTCGACGGTTCCGATCGGTGCGCCGGAGTGGAACACCCAGGCCTACGTTCTCGACGGGCGACTGCACCCGGTGGCAGCAGGAACCGCGGGTGAGCTGTATCTGGCGGGCACCCAGCTCGCCGACGGCTATCTCGGCCGCGTCGACCTGACGATGGACCGGTTCGTGGCCAACCCGTTCGCCACCAACGGTGACCGGATGTACCGCACCGGTGACCTGGTCAGATGGCGTCCGGGCCAGGACACGGTCGGGGTGCTCGAGTACATCGGACGCACCGACTTCCAGGTCAAGTTCCGTGGCCAGCGCATAGAACTCGGCGAGATCGAGACCGCGCTGTTGACTCATCCCGACGTCAATCAGGCCACCGCGGTGGTCGCGACGACAGGTGCCGGAGATCAGCTCGTGGGCTACGTCGTTCCCGGGCCGGACCGAACGCTGGACCCGGCCGAGGTGCGCACGTTCGTCGGCGGTGCACTGCCGGCATACATGGTGCCGTCCACGGTGATGGTGCTCTCGGAGTTCCCGCTCAACACCAGTGGCAAGCTGGACCGAAAAGCATTGCCGCAACCAGTGTTCGAGGTCAAGACGTTCCGCGCTCCCGCAACTGCCGTCGAGGAGACGATCGCGCAGATCTACGCCGAACTGCTCGGCGTGGAGCGCGTCGGATCGGACGACGACTTCTTCGATCTCGGCGGCAACTCGCTCATCGCGACCCGGGTCGCCGCACGCGTCGCTGCGGCGCTCGGCAAGAAGGTCGGTGTTCGAGATCTGTTCGAGGCCTCGACCGTTGCCGCGCTCGCAGCTCGGGCCGAATCGCGTATCGACGACGCGAACGACGTGCCGTTGCGGCGACGGGCACCCGGCGGACGGGTTCCGCTCTCGCTCGCCCAGCAGCGCATGTGGGTACTCAACCGACTGGACCCCGATTCCGGGGCGTACAACATGCCGTTGGCCCTGCGTCTTCGAGGTGAACTGGACGTCGCTGCACTGCAGGCTGCGGTGACCTCGACGGTGGAACGCCACGAGTCGCTTCGTACCCGGTATCCGGAGGACACCGACGGTTCGCCCTACCAGGAGATCATGGACGTCGAGGGTGTCGTTCCCGACCTGACGCCCGGCGATGCGCCGAGCGATGCCGACACCGCCGATCGTGTTCGCGCGATGATCCACGGCGGCTTCGATGTCACCGCGGCACCACCGATCCGCGGAGCCCTGTTCCGCACCGGCCCGGACGAGCACGTGTTCGTCATCGTCATGCACCACATCAGTGGGGACGGCGCGTCCATGACGCCCCTGGCCCGCGACGTCATGACCGCCTACCTCGCTGCAGCCTCGGGAAATGCCTACACTCCCGAACCGCTGACGGTGCAGTACGCCGACTTCGCCGTATGGCAACGTCAGGTCCTGGGATCGGACAGCGATCCCAGCTCGATACTGTCCGAGCAGTTGGCATTCTGGGCGGACGAACTGGCCGGCATCACTGCGGTCGTGTCGCTGCCGTGGGACCGACCTCGGCCTGCCACCGCGACATTGCGCGGGGCCGGATTGAGTACCCAGCTCGACGAATCGACCCACTCCGGGCTCGTCGCCATCGCGCGCGAGAACAACGCCACCCTGTTCATGGTGCTGCACGCGGTACTCGGCGTGTTGTTGTCGAGAATGAGTGGCTCCCGCGACTTCGCGGTCGGCACACCCATCGCCGGCCGCGGGCACGAACAACTCGACGGGCTCGTAGGGATGTTCGTCAACACGCTGGCGTTGCGGACGAACGTCGACCCGGACGCCACCTTCGCAGAACTGTTGAACACGCTGCGCGAGAACGACCTTCGGGCCTTCGCCAACTCCGACGTGCCGTTCGAGCGAGTGGTCGACGCCATCGCCCCGGACCGACATGCCGGGTACACCCCGCTGTTCCAGACCGTCCTGTCGGTCGAACCGCACGGCGATGCGCGCTTCGAGCTGCCGAACCTGGTGGTCGAACCCGTGAGCGGCTTCGAGCCGACGGCGAAGTTCGACCTGCAGGTGACGGTGGAGACACAGCACGCCGAAGGGGAGTCGGGGACCGGAACCCTGATCGTGGAGTGGGTGTACGCCGCCGACATCTTCGACGAGTCCACCGTGGCATCGCTGGCAGCTCGATTCGCTCGTATCGCCGAGGCCGTGGCGGAAACACCGTCTGCGATCGTCGGAGACATCGACGTACTCGATGCCGCCGAACGAGCGGTGCTGTCCGACGCGCGAGAGACCACGGATACCGGTTCGGCACCGGTTCGATCGGATCTGACTCTGCCCCAGGTGCTCACCGCCGCGGTCGACACCGATCCCGATGCGCCCGCACTGTCCACGGGCGGTGTCGAGACGACCTACCGTGAGCTCGACGAGCAGTCGTCGCGTCTGGCACGTCTCCTGATCGACCACGGCGTCGGGCCGGGCGTCGTCGTCGCTGTCGCCATCGTGGACGGGGTTCAGGCCGTCGCGACGCGTTGGGCGGTCGCGAAAGCGGGAGCGGCCCTCGTTCCCGTCGATCCGGCAGATTCGGACGGTACGACCGCGTCGGTCGAGCCGACGGGCGCAACGGTTGCGGTCGTCGACGAAGACGACGTACCGGCATGGGCCGGGTCGATGACGGTCGTCCCACTCGGCCGCACCGACATCGTCGATGCGATCGCCGCCCATTCCCCGCGACCGGTGACCTACACCGATCGGACCGCGGTGCTCGGGCCCGACAGTCCGGCCCTGGTCGGGAACGACGGAACCGTCGTCGATCACGGAACCCTCGCGGCACTGGCGGCGAGAGCCGTCACCGAGTGGTCGGTCGAATACGATTCGCGGCTCGCGGTTCCCGCTCGTTTCGACACCGCTGCGGCGGTGCTGGCCGGAGTGGTCGCGGTGACGGCAGGTGCGGCCCTGATCCTCGATCAGGCGGAGTCGGCCGAGGACGCCGCCGAGATCGTGTCCGCGGAATGGGCGACGCACGCGTTCCTCACCGCAGCAGCGATCGCTGCCCTCGAAGAGTCGGCATCCGACGATCGGGAGGATCTCGTCGCCGTCGTTTCGGTCGACGGTGACCGCCACGAGGCGATGCAGGACGGGATCCCGGTGCACCGTCTGCCTGAACCGATCGGGACGGGCCGACCGATAGGCTGAGGCCAACTGCAACGCCGACCACCGCGTGAACGATCAACCGTGGGGGTGACCGTCGGTCGCCTCCACGGTCGACGGTGCGGCGAAGAACTGGTGAGGAGTCATTGCTTAACATGAGTGCGGATGGATCGACCGGCACACCGTCCGAGTCCGGCGGCCGAGTGGGGGGCCGGCCGGCCCGTCCCAGGCCCACCCGGTCTCGGCCGACGCGTACTCGGCCCGCCCGTACCGTTGCGCTGCCGACTCTGCTGGCGGCCGCGGTGGAGAAGAACCCGGACGGCATCGCTGCCGAATTCGGGGACCGGTCGCTGACCTACCGGGAGATCGATTCCGGATCCTCCCGGCTGGCTCGCCTGCTGCTCGCACGTGGGGTCGGGCCAGGGGATTTCGTGGCGCTGGCCCTGACCCGATCGATCGAATCGGTCATGGCGGTGTGGGCGGTGGCCAAGACCGGGGCAGCGTTCGTGCCGATCGACCCCAATTACCCGGCTGCTCGTATCGAGCACATGGCCACCGATTCGGGTGTCCGAATGGGCGTCACGGCAACGCAGTTCGAGACTGCGATGCCGAACACGGTGTCGTGGATCGTGCTCGACGCATCCGATGTCGAGGAAGAACTGAGTGGGCTGTCGGACGGGCCGGTGGTCGCGGACGATCGCCGCGCACCGATTCGCGCGTCCGATCTCGCGTACGTCATCTACACCTCGGGCTCGACGGGCCTACCGAAGGGCGTCGCCGTCTCCCAGGCGGGCCTGGCACCACTGGCCGCGACCCAGGTCGAGACGTACGGCCTGGACTCCGGTTCGCGCACACTGCATTTCGCGTCCCCCAGTTTCGACGCGTCCGTACTGGAACTGCTCATGGCCGTCGGTGCCGGTTCGACGATGGTCATCGTCGAACCGGGCGTCTACGGTGGTACCGATCTGAGCGAGGTGTTGCGCCGCCACCGAGTCACGCATGCCTTCATCACGCCGGCGGCGCTGGCCTCGCTGGACCCGGCAGATGTGCCCGACCTGCGAGTGCTCGCCGTCGGTGGTGAGGCCTTCTCGTCGGAACTGATGTCGAAATGGGCCACCGACCGCCGGTTCCACAACGTCTACGGGCCGACCGAAGCGTCCATGGTGTGCAACATCTCGCAACCGCTGACCGCAGGCGAGGCGGTGTTGCTCGGGCAGTCGACCAGGGAGATGGGTCATCACGTTCTCGACGACCGGCTGCGTCGGGTCCCGGCCGGCGTGCCGGGCGAGTTGTACCTCACCGGGGCCGGCCTTGCTCGCGGCTACCATCGTCGGTTCGGCCTGACGGCAACCCGTTTCGTCGCCAATCCTTATGCGGTCGAGGGGGACTCGAATCAGGCGAGGCTGTACCGAACCGGAGACATCGTGCGCTGGCGCGACGGGCCGACCGGACCCGTCGTCGAATACATGGGCCGCAACGACTTCCAGGTCCAGATTCGAGGATTCCGGATCGAGCTCGGTGAGATCGACGCCGTTCTGACCGCACTCGACGGTGTCGAGTTCGCAGCGACCCTCGGCTACCGGGGGCCGACGGGAGCAACGGTTCTCGCGGCCTACGTACTGCCGACGACAGGTGTCGAGCTCGACGTCGACAACCTGCTCGAGGCCGCCGGACGCAGTCTGCCTGCGCACATGGTGCCGTCCGTGGTCACCCCGATCGAGTCGATTCCGCTGACCCCCACCGGCAAGCTCGACCGAGATGCGTTGCCGGAGCCGGTGTTCGAGGTCGCCGAGTTCCGCGCTCCGACGACCCCCACCCAGCAGACGGTAGCCGACATCTTCGTCGAGTTGCTGGGGGTCGAACGCGTCGGTCTCGACGACGACTTCTTCGCGCTCGGCGGCAATTCGTTGATCGCCACCAAACTCGCTGCGAGGTTGGGATCGGCACTCGGCGTGCACGTGCCTGCGCGTTCGGTGTTCGAGTCGTCCACCGTCGAAGCGCTCGCGAACGCAGCCGACTCCGTCGACGCTCCGGTCCGGGCCCGGCTCGATGCCTCGAGGGCCCGGCCGCAACACATTCCGCTCTCGTCCGCTCAGCAACGCATGTGGTTCCTGAATCGACTCGACACCACGTCCGCGATCAACAACGTGCCGGTTGCCTTGCTGCTGCGCGGTTCGCTCGACGTCGATGCGCTGCAGGCCGCCGTCCTCGATGTGGTGGGTCGCCACGAATCGCTGCGCACCGTCTACCCCGACATCGACGGCAGCGGATATCAGCGAGTGCTCGACCAGGCCGACACGCAGGTCGACACGGCGGTGGTGCCTGTCACCCGCGAGAGCGCCCTGGCCGAGGTGACGCAGTTCTTCACGCGTGGGTTCGACGTCACGACCGAAATTCCGTTCCGCGTTCGACTGTTCGAGGTCACCGATCCCGCCGGTTCGGTACCGGAGTACGTACTGGCCTTCGTGGCGCATCACATCTCGGCCGACGGTCTGTCGATGGCTCCGCTGTCTCGGGACGTCATGACGGCATACCTCGCGCGACGGAGCGGATCGGCACCGCAGTGGACGCCGCTGCCGGTTCAGTATGTCGACTACACGCTGTGGCAACTGGACATGCTCGGTTCCGAATCGGACCCGAACTCTGTTGCCGACAAGCAGATTCGGTACTGGCAGCACGCGCTCGACGGCCTACCCGAACAGTTGGAGCTGCCCGCCGACAGGCCGCGCCCTCGGGTCGCGTCGGGACGAGGGGCGGTGGTGTCGTTCGACATCGAACCCGAGTTGCACGCCCGAGTGCTCGAGTGCGCCCGCACGAGCGAGTCGACCCCGTTCATGGTGGTGCACGCCGCGCTGGCCGTGCTGCTGGCGAGACTGTCGGGCACGGCCGACATCGCCGTGGGTGCGCCGGTGGGTGGCCGCGGCGACGCCCGGCTGGACGATCTGGTCGGCATGTTCGTCAACACGGTGGTGCTGCGAACCCCCGTTGCCCCGGATGCCTCGTTCGCCGAGGTTCTCGACACGGTACGTACGGCCGACCTCGAGGCGTTCGACAACGTCGACGTGCCCTTCGAGCGTCTGGTCGAGGTACTCGATCCGGTGCGTTCGCAAGGACGACATCCACTGGTGCAGGTTGCACTGTTCTTCCAGAACTTCTCACAGGGTTCCTTCGAGCTGCCCGATCTCGGGGTCGAGGCATTCGGTTCCGGCGTGGCATCGGCGAAGTTCGACCTCCAGGTGACCTTCACCGAGCGGGGCGACGGCGCAGGACCGGCCGTCGAGTTGATGTACGCGACGGATCTGTTCGACGAGTCGACCATGACGTCCTTCGGGCAGCGGTTGGTGACCGTTCTCGAGGCGGTCACCGCTCGTCCGAGTGTCGTGGTCGGTGACATCGAGATTCTCGATTCGGCTGAGCGCGAACAACTCTCGCTGCGGGGCAACGGCAGCACGGTGGCTGCCGATTCGGGCGAGGTGCTGCTGGACGGCTTCGATCGCACGGTGGTCGAATCGCCGGATGCGGTGGCGTTGGTCTTCGGTGAGCGGGCGCTGACGTATCGGGAGTTCTCGGACCGGGTGGATGCCACTGCGTCGTTGTTGCAGGAGCGTGGGGCCGGCCCCGGCGTGCTGGTGGGGTTGGCCATGCGTCGATCGGTCGAGCTGGTGGTCGGGATGTACGCCGTGCTGCGATCCGGTGCGGCGTACGTTCCGGTGGATCCGGATCAGCCCGCCGAGCGTAACGACTACATTCTCGACACGGCGTCGCCGATTGTCGTTCTGTCGACGGCGCGGGACGAATTCGTCACGGGGACAGCGATTCCGGTCGTCGACATCACGGACCCACCGGTGCCGAGCGGGCCGGTGGTGTTCCCTCGCGCGGTGGGTGGCGATCTGGCGTACGTGCTCTTCACGTCGGGGTCGACCGGCAGGCCCAAGGGGGTCGCCGTGGAGCATCGTGCGATCGTCAACCAGATGGAGTGGATGGCGCAGGAGTACGGTCTCGACGCGTCGGATGTCTACTTGCAGAAGACTGCCACGACGTTCGACGTGTCGTTGTGGGGGTTCTTCCTGCCGCTGCGTACCGGGGGCCGGTTGATCGTGGCGGCCCCGGGCGCGCAACGTGATGTGGAGGCCGTTGCGGCCGATATCGCCCGTCACGGCGTGACGGTGACGGACTTCGTGCCGTCGATGCTCACGGTGTTCGCCGAATCGGTTGCTGCGCAGTCCATCTCTTCGCTTCGGCACATCTTCGTGATCGGGGAGGCGTTGCCCGCACGGACCGTGAGTGCGTGCCGGGCAGTGTCGAACGCGCGGGTGCACAATCTGTACGGGCCGACCGAGGCCGCGGTGAGTGTCACGTATCGCGACGTCTCCGAGGACGTCGCGGTGGACGGTTCGGTGAGCATCGGGGTGCCGGAGTGGAACACCTCTGTCCACGTTCTGGATTCGCGGCTGCATCCGGTACCAGCGGGTGTGCCGGGTGAGCTCTACCTCGCCGGCGTGCAGTTGGCTCGGGGCTATGTTGCGCGGCCCGATCTGTCGTCGGAGCGTTTCGTTGCCGATCCGTTCGGTCCTGCGGGGGCGCGGATGTACCGCACCGGTGATCTGGTGCGGTGGTCGATGGATGCCGGACGGCTCGAGTACATCGGTCGCACCGATTTTCAGGTCAAGTTCCGCGGGCAGCGCATCGAGTTGGGGGAGATCGAGACGGCGTTGACGGCGTTGTCGTCGGTGAGTCAGGCCGTCGTGGTGGTGGCGCAGTTGTCGGTGGGGGAGTCGTTGGCTGCCTATGTGGTGCCTGCTGTCGGTGCCGCGGTCGATGCCGAGGCGGTGCGGTCGGAATTGGGGTCGGCGGTGCCGTCGTACATGGTGCCGTCGGCGTTCGTGGTTCTCGATGCGTTGCCGCTCAATGCAGCCGGGAAGCTGGACCGTCGGGCGTTGCCGGCCCCGGAATTCGAAACCCGTGAGTTCAGGGCTCCGCAGACTCCGGTCGAGGAATCGGTCGCCGCGGTGTTCGCGGAAGTGTTGGGCGTCGAGCGCGTCGGGCTGGACGACGACTTCTTCGCGCTGGGTGGCAACTCGTTGCTGGCGGTCAAGTTGGTCTCCAAGCTCAGAGCAGCCCTAGGCGGCGCGCCGGTACCGCTGAACTGGTTGTTCGTCGACGCGTCGGTGGGCTCGCTCTCCGCGCGGATGACGGCTGCGACGGAGTCGAGCGAGGGGGCGGACTCCACCGGGCTGGAGACGTTGATTCCTCTTCGGCTCGGTGGCTCCTCGTCACCTCTGTTCTGCATCCATCCCATCGTGGGGCTGTCCTGGGCCTTCGGCGGACTGTCGGCGTACCTCGGCGACGACCGTCCGATCTACGGATTGCAGTCGCCTGCCCTCTCCGGTGCCGAGCCGCTGCCGGAATCGATCGAGCAGTGGGCCGCCTTGTTCGTGGACAGGATTCGTACCGTGCAGCCGTCGGGCCCGTACCACCTGCTCGGTTGGTCGATGGGTGGATCGATCGCTCACGCGATGGCCGTGCAACTGCAGCGTGAAGGCGAGTCGGTGTCGACACTGGCCATGATGGATTCGTTCGTCGCGGGCAGGACCGACCACGTCGTGGACCGTCCTGTGTCGGCCGGAGAGATGCTCGGTGGCCTCGGCTTGGGAGCGGACTCCGATCTCGAGATCGGCGAGCTCACGGTCGATTCCGTGGCGGATCTGTTGGCATCGATGCCGGCTCCGTTCGACGAGATTTCCCGCGACCGGGTCGCCGGGATACTGGAGGGGATCGCCCGTTCGGCAGAGCTGATCGACTCGTACGTGCCCCGGACATTCGTCGGGCGGTCGATACTCTTCGCGTCGGTCGTCGACGATCCGACCGGAACCGTCGCGGCGTCGACGTGGGAGGACGCGGTCGACGGGGGCGTCACCGTGGTTCCTGTGCATTCGACACACTGGCAGATGGCGTCGCAGTCCGCACTGGCCGAAATCGGACCCGTGTTGCAGACCGAGCTGGACCGGTAGGTCTTCGAACGCGACCGGGGCCTCGCGACGTGATGTCGTCGAGGCCCCGGTGGCTACGGATCGTGCAGTGTCAGCAGTGTCAGCAGGGTGGCGGGGTGGTCGCTGCGTACTCGGGGTCGAGCGCCGACTTGACCATGTACAGCGGCGCGGGATCGGTGACGAGGCCGATGTGCGACGTCGTGGCGGCCGGGCACACGTCCTGAACCCATACGTTGTGCACCGTCGACGGATCACCCGACCGGAGGAAGGTGTTCCCCGGAGGTGTCGACACCGTGTCGTTGCGGGTGGCGATGACGGTGTACTCGACTCCCGGTTGGACGTCTCCGCCGTCGTTCAGGCTCGTCAACGTCGTGGAGCCGACCAACTGCTGTGCACCGGCCATGTTGTACGTGAGCGGGGTGAGCGCGTCGCCGGGGAGTCCGAGCGAGGTGAGCAGTTCGGAGAGCTGCTGCAGACCGCCGAACGTCGTTCCGTGGTTGGTGGCACCGAGGGTGACCAAAGTGTGCACCTTGTTGCGGGCAGGATCCTGCGGATCGGTGCCACCGTCGAACTTCATGTACTGGCGCGAGGACGTGCCGCCCTGTGAATGACCGACGAGATCGACCTGTTCTGCACCGGTGGCGGCAAGCACCTCGTCGACGAACCGACCGATCTGCCGTCCCGACTCGGCGATATCACCCGAACCCCAGATGGTCGTGCTCGGATCGAACAGGAGCGAGACGCCGCCGTAGTTGGGCGCGAAGACGCAGTAGCCCTCGCTCTTCAACTGCGGTGCGAGCGTCTTCCACGTCGACGCATCCATCTTCGTTCCGTGCACGAGTACCACCGGACGTGGATGAGCCGCACTGGGCACGCAGCCGAAGTCGTTCGCGCCCTCCAGGACAGGAGTGGCAGACACGGAGGTGCCCGTGGGGGAGGCGGGTGCCGCGGTAGCTGTTCCCGCCCCGGTCAGGCACAGGGCACCGGCAACGGCGGCAGCGACCGCCGTGGGCAGTACTCGGGAAAGCGTGTTCGACATGGCCTCGATCTCGTGTGAAGGCGTGCGATGTGCCGCCGGTTTCGGCAGCTCCGTGTTCTCGACCGTAACATCGGTCATCCATCCGTTACAGGCGCGCGACTCAAGACTGCAGGCCGGGCAGCCCGGCGATCCAGTGGGTGTGTCGGACGTCACCAACAGAAGGCGCGATAGGCGATGCCGCCGCGAACTTCGCCGACCCGGATGAACAGGGCCCTCGCCCAATGACCACGGGCCAATCCGGTCCACGAGGTCGGCAGAAGCGGATTGCGAACCAGTAGGGCGGTCCACCACGAGGCGACGGTACGGACCCTCATGGCCGGGCACCCCTGCGTCCGATAGATTCCGCGCAGTTTGGCGAAGCCGAAGCCGAGCCGAAACGATTGGCGCAGCATGGGCCGGAGCTCGGCTCGGAGCCGATAGGCGACGACAGCCTCGGTGCTGAAGCCGAGGGTGTAGCCGGCCAATTGTGCGCGCCAGCAGAATTCCACGTCCTGGCTGGCCCGGAACCGGTTGTCCATGCCACCGACATCGCGATAGACCGACGCCCAGCAGGCCATGCTGGCCCCGATGGCGAAGGGCAGGAAGTCGGTGCGGCCCTGATCCTCCGGCGGTGTGGTCGGAGTCCAGGACAACGCCTGCGCACTGTTCAACGTGTACGTCTCCACCGCGGTACCGGCTACGTCGAACGACCTGGCCAGCTCGGCGAGGGTTCGTAGCCACGACGGATGCACCACGTCGTCCGCATCGCAGAACATCAACAGCTCACCGGAGGCGTTCTCGGCACCGCGATTGCGGGCATGCGCCGCGCCGACCTGCTGGGATGCGTCGACACAGGTCAACTGCAGTCGATCCCGTAGGGGGTGCGAGGACACGTGATCGCCGACTCGTCCGTCACCGGCATTGTCCGAAATCAGCACATCGAACCGATAATCGGAATCCTGCTCCGCCAATGCCTGCAACTGCGCGTCGAGCAGGGGATCGAGCGAGCTCACCGGAATGATCACCGAGATCGACGGGTGCTCGGGGTGCCCATTGGCCACGACGTCACCTCCCAGCGTGGCCATCGACGGCCGGAGCCTATTCGATCAGCCGGTCGCGGATGCCTTCTTGTACCCCCGAATTGCAGGATAGAGGAACACCACGACCAGACCCAGAGACCACGCCAACGTCTGGAGCACCGGTGTCATGACCGGACCTCCGAGAGCGAGGTTCCTCATGGCATCGACCGCGACCGACATCGGTTGAGCTGCGACGACCGGCTGCAGCCAGAGCGGATACGCCAGAACCGGAACGAAGCCGGCATTGAAGAACATCAACAGGGTGCAGAAGATCGAGACCAGTTCAACCAGGGGAGCATTACCGGCGACGGTCGCGAGGAACGTGACCATCACCGCGAACCCGATACCGAACACGACCGGAATCAGAAGCAACAAGAGTCCGGCCTGGAACCCCTGGGTGAATCTGAACCCCATCGCCACTCCGGCAGCGATGATGACGGTGGTGGTGACGAGCACTCGGACGGCTTCGGCGATCATTCTGCCGAGCAGGCCGGCGGCACGGTGAGTCGGTGTCGTCCAGAACCTGGACAGCAAGCCCGATTTCCGCTCACCCTTGAGACCGACAGCGCTGACGATGGACCCGAACATGGCCCCGACGAGAGCGATCATCGGAACCTGGCCGTAGATGGCCGGGGCTCCGGTGGCCGCGGAGATCGAGTTGCCGAGTACGACCCGGAACATGACCAGCATCAACGCGGGGTACAGCAAGGCTTGGATCATCGTCGACGGATCGCGCATCCACCGCATCAGAAGTCGCTTGGCCTGGATCAGACTGTGCGTCCCGAGCGCGCGGATCGACCCTTCTCGCAGGGCCATGTTGGGTTCGGGAAAGGTCAAGTTGGATACGCGAGCAGCGTTCACCGACGCTTCGGACATGGTCATCTCGGACTCGTCATTCCGGTCTAGAGCTCGCCCAGATGGCAAGCGGGACGAAGAACACGATCAGGCCTGCGATCCAGGCGAGGGATGGCCACAGCACCTGAAAGGTGACTCCGCCTTCGGCCATGTCCCGCATCGCGAACGAGAACTGAGAGATCGGTTGATTGCGAACGAAGGGGCGGATGAGTTCGGGAAAACCGCTTTCCGGAACGAATCCGCACGAGGCCATGCCGAGGATGAGCTGGGGCAGGGTCAACACCTGGCTGGTCGCTTCGGGGCTCTTCGACAGCGTTCCGATCGCATCGGCACCGATCGACAACGTGGTGCTGATCAGCATGGCCAGTGCACAGAACAACAGGGCCTGACCGAATCCCGCAGTGAATCGAAAGCCGATGACGTAACCGAAGCCGAGAGCGGACACCAGAGACACCAGTGAGCGGACGACACCACTCGAGATGCGCGACACCAGCGGCACACCCCGCACGACGGGCATGGTCTTCAACCGGGAATTCAGGCCACTCATCGCCTCGGCCGAGGCACGCTGCGCCGCGGAGATCGCGGTGAACGCCATGGCCTGCAGCACGATGATCGGCATCAGGAACTGGGCGTAGTCGATGCCCTGCAGACCCATGACGAACTTGAGCGGCAGGTAGAAGCCGACGGTGAAGATGAGCGGGGCGATGACCGCGACCAACAACTCACCCTTGGTGAGCATCGTCCACAGCGCACGCCCGGTGAGGGCCTGCCACTGCACGAATCCCGACGGCTTCGTCCTCGACCGTCGCTTGGGTTGCTGAGCCGTCGAACCGACATCGGTCCGCTGCACGGTCCTCGCCTGCGAACCGGCTACGCCTCGCGTCGTGGCCGTCATGGTGTGGTGCTCGTCTTCGAGTGACCGGTGAGGGTGAGGAACACGTCGTCGAGCGACGGGCGGCGCAGGGCGATGTCGGCGAGCACGATGCCCACCGCATCGATGCGGCGCAGGATTTCCGACAGCGTGGCTGCGCCGTCGGGGGCAGGAACGGAGAGCCGGTCCGAGGCAGCGGTGATCTCGGCGTGAACTGCAGCGGGAACCATGTCGCCGAGGGCTTCGGCGGCCGCGCGGAGTTGGCCGGGATCGAGGGGAACGACCTCGCAGTAGCTGCCGCCGGTCATGGCCTTGAGATGGTCCGAGGTGCCTTCTGCGATGACCGTGCCCTTGTCGATGACGATGATGTTGTCGCTCAGGACATCTGCTTCTTCGAGATACTGCGTCGTCAACAGCACAGTGATGCCCTGCGACTTGAGTGCCTCGACCAACGACCAGACGCCCTGCCGACTGCGGGGATCGAGTCCGGTGGTCGGCTCGTCCAGGAACACGACCTCCGGCCGCACGACGAGGCCGCAGGCGATGTCGATGCGGCGACGCATACCGCCCGAGTAGCCACGGACGGGGCGCTTGCCGGTATCGGACAGGTCGAACTCGTCGAGCAGGGCCTTGGCTCGGGCCTTCGCAGCCTTCTTGTCCAGACCCATCAGACGGCCGAAGAGCTCGATGTTCTCGCGGCCGGACAGAGTGTCGTCGAGGGCCGCGTACTGCCCGGTCATCATGATCGAGCGGCGCACTGCCGGAGCGTCGGTCGCGACATCGTGACCTGCGACGAATGCCCTGCCCCGGTCGGGTGCGATCAGAGTGGAGAGCACCTTCACCGTCGTCGTCTTGCCCGCACCGTTCGGGCCCAGAATCCCCAGCACCGTTCCCCGCTCGGCGGAGAAGCTGATGCCGCGCAACGCCTGCACATCGCCGAAGGACTTGTGTACGTCCTCCACGTGTACGGCTGCGTGTTGAGCTGACGACATCGAATCTCCGAGCTGTCGGGGGGAGTGGTGGGACCGGACCCCGTGGAGTCGAGGGCCACTACTTGATAGCGAAATTCGCCGTGGATGTTACTTGTGGGTCGTCGCTGCGTGACCTCCGCAGTCAGTCCCAGTCGATATCGATACTGTTCTCGACGTCGAGTTTGCGGCACAGAGACCGCAACCCGCTGTAGTCCTGAACCAACGCGCGGCGGCTCTTGTCCTGCTCGACGTCGACGAGCATCTGCCCGCCACCGCGCACGCCCTCGAGTTCGAGAATGCGTCCCCAGGTGGAGAAGTCGCTGCTCGAGAACGCGTCCATGCCGTCGACCAGCCCGTCCAGGAACTTCTGGCGGTCGTCGGGGCGGAGCCTGTCGAAGACGATCGCAGCCATGTCGTCGGCGATCGACGCATGGCAGTACTCGTCGCGGTTGTGCAGTTTGACGGTGGCCCGGTTGATGGGCTGAATGATGTCGTCGTCCTCGATCAGGTCCAGATACGAGGTGATGGAGATCTCTGCAACCGTCATGAACGCGAGCGAGCTGATCGCCGCCGACCAGGGGTCGTCACTGGTCGCCTGCGCCGCACGCTGCCTGCGCACGGTGGAGCTGAACGGCAACGATCGTTCCGACAGAGCCCACCCGCGTCCGCGTCTGGTCGCAGCGCTCGCGTTGAGGTGCATGAGGGTGTGGTACTGCTCGTCCACCATGGCCTGGGTGACCGCCACAGCGAGGGTGTCACCCATCCCGGTCTCGAACACGTCCTGCGCCAACAGAGCGAAACCGGGATGAACGACGTGCTGCTCGACGTCCATCACGTTCTTGTTGAACGCGATCCAACCCCAGGCACGCAGTCGATCCTGCTGCTCGGCAGTGGCACCGGTGAAGGTGTCGTGCTCGCCGAATGGGATCAGAGCGTCGGGGAAATCCTGCTTGGTGGTGTCGAACAGATCGTCCAGCTCGGGCTCGGGCTTCTTGACCGTCGCGCGCTGCGACCAGTTCTTCGCCAATCGAGCGACGACCGCACTCTCGACGACATCGTCGGAATCGAACTCCGGCAACGACGGCTGTTCCAACATCGTGTGCCTCGCCTCCGCGCTCGTACTCGTGGTCATCGGTTACCACTGCTACCTCGAACGATACCGAACATCTCCGCGCACACCGCCCGATACCGATCCCCGTTCCCACCCAGAGCGGCCTCGGCCTGCGCCAACAGAGCGGCGAAGTCGGCCTCGGAACCGGAATCGACGGTCTCGCTCACCGTCTGCGTCGCGCGATGCAACGCCGCCCTGGCCTCGGCCGCGTGGGGATTGCCGGCCTGAACATCCCAGTAGACCTCGGGTTCCCCGCCGGTGATCCGCGCCAGTATCGCGAGCATCGACGCGTGCGGGGGAGGCGCAACGGCGTCGATGTCGACGAACGGAAGGTCCAGTTCGGCCAGAGCCAGTCCGAACGCCAGGACGCTGGCGTGCGTCAGCGCCTGCGTCGCCGCGGCGAGGCGATCATGACGTGCGGCGTCGAGAAGGACTACCCGAGCGCCCCACCGCGAGATGCCGTCCAGGAAGGCATCCACCGGCGGGCCGGGTCGATGCACGACGGCCGCAACCGGGCGTCCGGCCATTCCGAGCGACGGGGCGAACATGGGATTGATTCCCAGCGTGGCACCGATCGGACGCGCGCCCTGTACATGGTGGGAGAAGCCGGACTTCACCGACAGGGTCTCCACCAGCAGGGCGTCGGCGCGCATTGCGGACAGGTCGGCCCGCAGCGCCACGGATTCGGGGACGGCCAGAATCACCGTCGTCGCTTCTCTCAGCACCGATTCGACCGGCTCGGCGGGGGCGGTGATGTCGCCGGCGATCACCGTCGAACCGTCGAGCTCCGGGCCAGCGTGCACGTCCACGACGGTCACCGGTACGCCGTCCGCGAGCAGCAGATCGACCATCAGGCGGCCCACCGCTCCCGAACCTCCGATCACCGCTACCGAGTCATGGGACCGCGACCGTGTCACCGAGTTCATCGGTCGAGTATGTCAACGGGACGCCGCGGAGACCCAGATGGTGATGTCCGCGTGCACCACCTCGATGCCCGAGGTATCTCGGATCGCGACGGGTACGACGATGTCGATGCCGTCGGTGATCGTTCCGAAATCGGGGACCTCGTCGAGTTCGGCGACCGCGCGCAGCGACGTCGTGGCCTTCGTCAGGTACTGGACTGTCATGGACTTGGGAATCCATCGGTGCGTGGTGGGGACGGTCGCCTCGGCGAGCATGCCCATGGCGACCTCGGCGAGGTTGCACGCGGCGATGGCGTGGAAGGTGCCCAGGTGGTTCCGAATGCCGAACCACTTGGGCGCGGTGACCTCGCAGCGTCCCGGCTCGAGCGCGACGACACGGGGAAGCACGGATGCGAAGTACGGAACGCGCAGACACATGCCGACGGAGAAGAGAGTGGACCCGACAGTGTTGTTCGGTAGCTTCGACCAGGCGCGATAGGTCGCTCCGGTAGTGTTCTCGAGGGTGGTCATGGCGCTACCTTACTGCTCGGTAAGGTAGCTCGGTAGCGATCGATCGGCCCCGAGTTGATCTGCTGCCCGGTCTGCGGCATACTGGTCGGGTTGCCTGGACACGGGACGCGCTTGCGTGCGGCCTGAAACAGGTGAGTCGGCCGAAAGGTCGACTGAGCAAGAACATGAGACCAGCGCTCCACGTGAGCGCGTCCGGAACACCAGCTCGATCGGTGCGGATTTCGTTCGATTCGGATGGTTGAAGCGAAAGTTTCAGCGCAGAGGAATGAGCGGAATCGCGACACGCCCGACCGCGTGGACCGGAGAACCATGACAGATGAAGAGCGGCAACGGAATCAGGCCACGCCTGGTCGTCAACGTTTTTCACTGTCGTGTGTGCACGAAGGCAGTTCGAGTCGGTGGGTTTTCCACGGCTCGGGGACTGTGCAGACGAGGTGGAGCAGGCCGAACGGCCCGTTCTACGACCAAGCGGCAAGAAAAGGACACTAAGCGTGGCGGGACAAAAGATCCGCATCAGGCTCAAGGCCTACGACCATGAGGCGATCGACGCGTCAGCGCGCAAGATCGTCGAAACGGTCACCCGTACGGGTGCCCGCGTCGTCGGACCGGTGCCGTTGCCGACAGAGAAGAACGTGTACTGCGTCATCCGTTCGCCGCACAAGTACAAGGACTCGCGCGAACACTTCGAGATGCGTACTCACAAGCGGCTCATTGACATCCTCGACCCGACACCGAAGACGGTGGACGCGCTCATGCGCATCGACCTCCCGGCCAGTGTCGACGTCAACATCCAGTGAGCGCGGAGACAACGATGACTGATAACAAGAACCGGCCTGCGACAGGAATTCTGGGCACCAAGCTCGGAATGACCCAGGTCTTCGACGAGAACAACCGCGTCGTTCCGGTGACCGTGATCAAGGCAGGCCCCAACGTGGTCACCCAGATCCGCACCCAGGAACGTGACGGCTACAGCGCCGTCCAGGTCGCATTCGGTGCGATCGACCCGCGCAAGGTGAACAAGCCCACCACCGGCCAGTTCGAGAAGGCAGGTGTCACGCCGCGTCGCCACATCGTGGAGATTCGCGTAGCCGACGCCTCGCAGTTCGAGATCGGCCAGGAGCTCACCGCTGCAGTGTTCGAGGACGGCGCATACGTCGACGTCACCGGCACCAGCAAGGGCAAGGGCTTCGCCGGAACCATGAAGCGTCACGGCTTCAAGGGTCAGGGCGCGAGCCACGGTGCACAGGCCGTGCACCGTCGCCCCGGATCCATCGGTGGCTGCGCAACACCCGGTCGCGTCTTCAAGGGAATGCGCATGTCCGGACGTATGGGTGGCGACCGCGTCACGACGCAGAACCTCTCGGTCCACAAGGTGGACAGCGAGAACGGTCTGCTGCTGATCAAGGGAGCGATCCCGGGCCGTCGCGGCAATGTCGTGATCGTCAAGTCTGCATTGAAGGGTGGTGCACGGGCATGACCAGCCTCGAGAAGAACACCGAGACCAAGCTGACGCTCGATGTCAAGGAAGCCGGCGGCAAGACCAACGGCACCGTCGATCTCCCCGCGGAGATCTTCGACGCTCCGGCGAACATCGCGCTGCTGCACCAGGTCGTCATCGCACAGCTGGCAGCTGCTCGTCAGGGAACCCACTCCACGAAGACTCGTGGCGAGGTTCGCGGCGGCGGCAAGAAGCCGTACCGGCAGAAGGGCACCGGCCGCGCCCGTCAGGGCTCGACCCGCGCTCCTCAGTTCGTCGGCGGTGGCACGGTCCACGGACCGCAGCCGCGCGACTACAGCCAGCGGACCCCCAAGAAGATGAAGGCAGCCGCCCTGCGCGGAGCCCTCTCCGATCGGGCCCGCAGCGAGCGACTGCACGTCATCACCGAACTGGTTGCCGGACAGGTTCCGTCCACCAAGGGTGCGAAGACGTTCCTCGCCGAGATCTCGGACCGCAAAAAGGTCCTGCTCGTCGTCGGCCGCGAGGACATCGCAGCCTGGAAGAGCGTGCAGAACCTGGACGGCGTGCACCCCATCGCACCCGACCAGCTCAACACCTACGACGTGCTCAACGCCGATGATGTCGTTTTCAGCGTGGAAGCGCTGAACACCTTCATCGCTGGGCCTGCAAAGAACGAGGAGGCAAGCAAGTGACCACGATCGCCGATCCCCGCGACATCTTGCTGGCACCGGTCATCTCCGAGAAGTCCTACGGACTGATCGAAGAAGGCACGTACACGTTCCTGGTGCACCCGGACTCGAACAAGACGCAGATCAAGATTGCCGTCGAGAAGATCTTCGACGTCACCGTGACCAGCGTCAACACGATGAACCGTCAGGGCAAGCGTAAGCGGACCCGGTTCGGTTACGGCAAGCGCAAGGACACCAAGCGCGCGCTCGTAACGCTCTCCGCCGACAGCAAGCCCATCGAGATCTTCGGAGGTCCGGTCGCGTAAGCGGCTGGGACTCTTCGGATATAGAGGACGAGAAGACTCATGGCAATCCGTAAATACAAGCCGACAACCCCGGGCCGTCGTGGCTCCAGCGTTTCCGATTTCGCTGAGATCACGCGTTCGACCCCCGAGAAGTCGCTGATCCGCCCGCTGCACGGCCGCGGTGGACGTAACGCACACGGTCGCATCACCACCCGGCACAAGGGTGGCGGTCACAAGCGTGCATACCGTCTCATCGATTTCCGTCGCAACGACAAGGACGGCGTGCCGGCCAAGGTCGCTCACATCGAGTACGACCCCAACCGCACCGCGAACATCGCACTGCTGCACTTCGCAGACGGCGAGAAGCGCTACATCGTCGCACCCAAGGGCATCGCCCAGGGATCGCCGATCGAGCAGGGTGCCAATGCCGACATCAAGCCCGGCAACAACCTGCCCCTGCGCAACATCCCGACGGGTACGACCATCCACGCGGTCGAGCTTCGTCCGGGTGGAGGCGCGAAGATGGCCCGCTCCGCTGGAGCGAGCATCCAGCTCCTCGGTAAGGAAGGCCCCTACGCCACGCTGCGTATGCCGTCCGGTGAGATCCGTCGCGTCGACGTGCGCTGCCGCGCAACCGTCGGCGAGGTCGGCAACGCCGAGCAGTCGAACATCAACTGGGGCAAGGCCGGCCGCATGCGCTGGAAGGGCAAGCGCCCGACCGTTCGTGGTGTCGTGATGAACCCGGTCGACCACCCGCACGGTGGCGGCGAGGGCAAGACCTCCGGTGGACGCCACCCGGTCAGCCCCTGGGGACAGCCGGAAGGCCGTACCCGCAAGAACAAGGCGAGCGACAAGCTGATCGTCCGTCGTCGTCGTACCGGCAAGAACAAGCGCTAGGAGGGAGTTCAGAATGCCACGCAGCCTGAAGAAAGGCCCGTTCGTAGACGATCACCTCCTCGCGAAGGTTGACGTCCAGAACGACAAGGGAACCAAGCAGGTCATCAAGACCTGGTCCCGTCGATCGACAATCCTGCCCGACTTCATCGGTCACACTTTCGCCGTCCACGACGGTCGCAAGCACGTACCGGTGTTCGTGTCCGACTCCATGGTCGGCCACAAGCTCGGGGAGTTCGCACCGACCCGCACGTTCAAGGGTCACATCAAGGACGACCGGAAGGCGAAGAGGCGATGACCAACTTCACCCCCACCGCCAATCCGACTGCCAAGGCCGTAGCGAAGCACGTTCGCGTCACGCCGATGAAGGCACGTCGCGTCGTGGATCTGGTTCGCGGGCGCTCCGTCGAGGACGCGCTCAACATCCTCAAGTTCGCGCCGCAGGCAGCGAGCGAGCCGGTCGCCAAGGTGATCGCGTCCGCAGCGGCCAACGCCGAGAACAACCTGGATCTCGATCCCAGCACACTGATCGTCGCCACTGCATTCGTCGACGAGGGTGCAACCCTCAAGCGATTCCAGCCGCGCGCTCAGGGCCGGGCATTCCGGATCCGCAAGCGCACCAGCCACATCACGGTGATCGTCGAAAGCCTGCCCAAGACCGGCGGAACGTCTCGTAACCGTCGTAAGGGCCAGGCGTCCAAGGAAGGGGCTCAGTAGTGGGTCAGAAAATCAACCCGCACGGCTTCCGCTTGGGTATCACCACTGACTGGAAGTCGCGTTGGTACGCAGACAAGCAGTACTCGGAGTACGTCAAGGAAGACGTCGAGATCCGCAAGCTTCTTGCCACCGGCATGGAGCGCGCAGGCATCGCGAAGGTCGAGATCGAGCGCACCCGTGACCGTGTTCGCGTGGACATCCACACGGCACGCCCGGGCATCGTCATCGGTCGCCGTGGCGCCGAGGCCGACCGTATCCGCGGAGCTCTCGAGAAGCTGACCGGCAAGCAGGTTCAGCTCAACATCCTCGAGGTCAAGAACGCCGAGTCCGAAGCTCAGCTCGTGGCTCAGGGTGTTGCCGAGCAGCTCAGCAACCGCGTCGCATTCCGTCGGGCAATGCGCAAGGCCATCCAGTCGGCCATGCGTCAGCCCAACGTCAAGGGCATTCGTGTTCAGTGCTCCGGCCGTCTCGGTGGCGCTGAAATGTCTCGCTCGGAGTTCTACCGCGAGGGACGCGTTCCCCTGCACACGCTCCGTGCCGACATCGACTACGGGCTGTACGAGGCCAAGACCACCTTCGGCCGTATCGGCGTGAAGGTCTGGATCTACAAGGGCGACATCGTCGGCGGTCGGCGTGAACTCGCCGCCGCTGCGGCTCCGGCCGCCGGTGCAGACCGTCCCCGTCGTGAGCGTCCCACTCGTCCGCGTCGCAGCGGTGCCTCGGGCACCACAGCGACCAGCACCGAGGCAGGCCGCGCGGCATCCGCAACCGAGGCTCCGGCCTCGACCGAGCCCACTCAGGAGGGCTGACGCATGTTGATCCCCCGCCGGGTCAAGCACCGCAAGCAGCACCACCCGAAGCGTTCGGGTGCCGCCAAGGGCGGAACTCAGGTGACATTCGGTGATTACGGCATCCAGGCTCTCGAGCCCGCCTACATCACCAACCGTCAGATCGAGTCCGCTCGTATCGCGATCACTCGCCACATCAAGCGTGGCGGCAAGGTCTGGATCAACATCTTCCCGGACCGCCCGCTCACCAAGAAGCCTGCCGAGACCCGCATGGGTTCCGGTAAGGGTTCGCCCGAGTGGTGGATCGCGAACGTCAAGCCGGGTCGTGTGCTCTTCGAGCTGTCGTACCCCGACGAGACCATCGCGCGTGAGGCACTGACTCGCGCCATCCACAAGCTGCCCATCAAGGCACGCATCATCACCAGGGAGGAGCAGTTCTGATGGCTACCGGAACCCCAGCCGCAGAGCTCCGCGAGCTCACCGGTGAAGAGCTGGTCACCAAGCTGCGTGAGTCGAAGGAAGAGCTGTTCAACCTTCGTTTCCAGATGGCTACCGGCCAGTTGGACAACAACCGTCGACTGCGCACCGTCCGTCACGAGATCGCGCGCATCTACACCGTCCTGCGCGAGCGTGAGCTCGGCTTGGCATCTGGTCCTTCCGAGGACACTGCAGGTGACGCGGCATGAGCGAGGAAAAGACTGTGACTGAAGAGCGCAACAACCGTAAGGTCCGGATCGGCTACGTCGTATCCGACAAGATGGAGAAGACGATCGTGGTCGAGCTCGAGGACAGGGTCAAGCACCCCCTCTACAGCAAGATCATCCGTCGCACCACCAAGGTCAAGGCACATGACGAGAAGGGCGACGCCGGCGTAGGCGATCGCGTTCAGCTCATGGAGACCCGCCCGCTGTCCGCCACGAAGCACTGGCGACTGGTCGAGGTTCTCGAAAAGGCCAAGTAGTACCTGCACACAAATGCCCGCTCCCTTCCTGGGGGCGGGCATTTTGCGTTCCGGTGTGCGGCCCTACCTGCCCAGCAATCCTCCGAGCGCGCCGCCGACCCCGGCCTGCTCCCCGCTGCCGCTGCCACCGACCAGGCCACCCGGCGGCTGCTCCGATGGCTGAACCACGACGAATCCCTGACCCGAGAACTCGAGGGTGAAGCGCTCACCCGTCGTTCGACCGATCAGCGTGCCGAGTCCGAACGAATCGTTCTTCTTGACTCTCGTCTGCAAGGACGACGACCACGCGACCGCAGCCTGTGGATCCGCGAAGGTCGGCTGGTCGACGTTCAGCACCACCGGAACCCCGTCCGTGGTGATGGCAATCCGGCCGCGTCCGGAGAACACGCAGTTGAAGAAACCGGCATTGCCGCCTGCCGCGGCACCCTGCACCCGCTTGATGTCGTAGCTCAGCGAACTCTCGAAAGCCAGCACATTGGCACCGTTGATGGTCAACCCGTCCGTGCCGTCCAGGTCGATGAGATGAACGTCCTGAGCGGCGTTGGCGAGAAAGAGGTCGCCCTGACCGGTGACCTTCATCAGAGGAACACCCTCACCCGAGAGCGCCTGTTTCAGAGCCCGGCCGATCCCACCGGACCCCTTCGCCTCGAACTGCAGATTGCCCTGATACGCCACCATCGAACCGGCCCGGGCCATCACCTCGCCGTTCATCCCGATGCGGCACATCTTGCTGCCCTGCTTCTGGATACCCGAACCGGGAACCTCGGCGTGAGCGGGCGCGAACAGTTCACTTCTCATGGCCAGAACTCCTCGAGGGGCTGATGAATCGGTGGACGACGCAGGTGACTGCGTGGGACGGAGAGGTTGCTCGACGGAGGCCGTCGGGTCGGGCGTCGGGTCGTCCTCGTCGATGCTGATGCCGAACGCCGTGGCCAAACCGGCCAGGCCATCGGCGTATCCCTGGCCGACGGCGCGGATCTTCCACTGATCGCCGCGCCGATAGAACTCCAGACACACCAGTGCGCTCTCGTCGCCGAGTGCATCGGCAGTGAAGCCGACCAGTGCTGTGTCCGACGCATCGGACACCGTCACCGCAGTCGGGCCCGCGGCCGCGAACGTCGCGGGTCCCGTTCCGTCGAGGGACGCAGCCACGACCACGGTGTCGACGCCGGCGGGGACGGCAGCGGCGTCGAACATCAGCAGGTGACCGGTGGGGGTGCGGCGATACTCGACGCCCGAGGCGGAGGGCTGGTTGTAGAACACCAGGTCCGCGTCCGAACGCACCCGACCGTTCGGACCCAGCAGCAGCGCGGAGACGTCCACTGAGGTCGATGCCGTGAGCGTGACCGTCAGAGGACCGGCCGGAGCGGGGCAGTTCTCCCCGCGAGCGAGGGTTTTCACCGAATCCAGTGTGCCACTGTCATGGCGTCAGGGCTGTCGCGCCAGCTCGATGACCTCTTCCTCGGTCGGTGGACTCTTCGGATGGTAGGACAGGCACAGGGGAGTGGCGGTGCGTCGGAATTCGGCGCCTTCCACAGCCGCGTAGAACTGACCGGCGGGCAGGCGTCCGACGTCGGGAACCGAGCCCCCCTTGACCCGTGCCATCTCCTTGGCTGCGTCGACCTGCGATGGACTGTTGAGCAGACCGTAGAACTGCGTGGACGCATTGCCCGCGATGCGATTGTGCAGGCCCTTCGGGGATTGCGTGGCGAACACCAGTCCCAGTCCGTACTTTCTGGCCTGCGACGCCAGGGCCATGGTGCTGTGCGTGGCCGCTGTGCTCCGGTCGGAGGGTGCGAAATTCTGCGCCTCGTCCATCACGAACAATCCCCCGAGTGGCCGGTCGCCCGCCGGATTCTTCTTGATCCAGGCGAACAACCCCATCTGGAGTTGATTGACGAAACTCTGCTTCTGCTCGTCGGTGGTCAGCCCCGCGAGGTTGATCACCGATACCCGAGCCTTCTTGCCCTCGGCCGGCGTCAGCAGCACAGCTGGGTCGACCGGCGTGCCCGCGCCTGCGAACATCGGATCGTTCGCGGCGGCGGCCTTGAGATTCTCGGCCAGTCCGGCAGCGATGCGCACCGCATCGCGCATTTCGCTCGCGTCCTCGGGGAATTCTTCCAACAGGTCGATGAAGTCGGACAGATCCCCGCCCCGCGAACGACGACCGAACTGGTCGAGGGCCGATTTCAGCACGGCCCGACCGTGTTTCGCCTTCTGTGACGTCCCGAGTACACCTGCGGCCGGTTCGAGCGAGGCCAAAGCGGACTCGATGGAGGCCTCGAACTCGTCCGCGTCGCCGACGACACTGGCGAAGTCGGGTAGCGGCTGGAAGCTGAGCGGCCGGCCGGCCGACTTGCGCGGGGTCCACACCACGACGTCGGTGTCGCGAAGGTACGCCGTTGCCTTGGCCTCGTCACCCGGTGGCCACGTCCTCTCGTCCTCGGGCCACGCGGTGCCCAGCCGAGCCAGGTCGTTGTTGACGTCCAGCACGATCGCCGAAACACCTTGTAGGGCACATTCTTCCACCAGCCGGCGAATCAGAACGGTCTTTCCCGAGCCGGATCCCGCGAAGATCGCCGTGTGCTTGCGCAGCGCCTCGAGTGGAATGGCGACATCGGCACCGGTGCTGACCTCGGCACCGACGACGATGGACGGCTTTCGGCTCGTCGACGACTCCGGTACGGAGGGTGTCGCTTCCGGTTCGATGAGGGCGGTGTCGTCGTCCACGACACTGACTGCAGGCAGCACCGCAGAGAACAATCTGACATCGTGCGCCGGCTTGCGTGCGAGCAACCAGGACGTGAGCGCGGGGGAGTTCTCGGCCAACAGGATCGACAACGCCGCCAGCGCCCTGCGGTCCTCGTCCCCGAGTGGCACCACGACGCCACCGGCGCGGTGCAGGGCCGCGATCGTTTGCTCGGTTTTCGCGCCGTTCGGCCACGGGTCGTTCCTGATCAGGATCAGCCGTCGCCTCGGCATGTCGACGCGCAGGCCCGCCGTCGTCACGGCCCGCTCGACCCGGGCCAACGCGGCCCGCGCGTTGCCGGACGTCACGGCGCGGAAGCACCAGTGCTCTTCGTCGTCGGTGTCGGTGTCGACGGTGTGACGCAGGCGGGCGTGCAGCGCCGGCTTGCCACTCGGCGGCGGATCCTGGGCCAGGCTGTCGTCGGACGACTGATGCTCGTGAATCCACGCCGTCAGACCCGCGGACAACAGTGCGGGAACGATCGAGTCCTCGCTGTCGGGTCGCAACGGAACGGAGACGTCGACCTGTCCACGAAGTTGCTCGTAGCGATCGTCGAGCGCATCGAGTTCGTTGACCCGCGCCGTGGGCAGGTCGGGCGCATCGGTAGGACCGGATCTGTCGGTGAAGCTCTCCAACTCCGACGCGACCCCGGTGTCGAGGCAGTGCCTGATGTGCCGATCGACGGCGATGAGAAGCTGGCGCGGAGTGAAATCCGGGGCCTGCTCGAACGCGTCGGGCGCGACCGGCCACGTCGGGTGCGGTGGCGTGAACCCGGCCTCGAGGAAGCACGCGGCCAGCCGTCGTCCGAGTAGCAGGCGACCGATGTCCGAGGAGGGAATCGGCTTGAGCGACTGGGTGACTCGGAAGCGGTCACGCATCGGCGCGACTCCGCGTGCGGCAATCAGTTCCCAAGCGCTCGACAGCGCGGAGAGCACCGAGGCAGTCCGGGGGAGGGTCTCGCGCAGCGACATCAAGCCGTGTGCGAGCTGTTCGACGACCTTGTCTTCCTGCGCGTCGGCGAACTCCTGATCCGATCCGGTACGAGACTGCGCCACGAGCGTGTCGATCTGATCGATCGCGAGGATGGTCGGACCGGTGATGGCGAGCAGACGCGAGATGTTCTCGGCGATGCCCTGATGGCCGAGCTCGGCCCGGCGGATGCCCCAGGCCGAGAACTCGTCGGGATCGACGTCGTCGATCGACTGCAGGTAGGCGTCGCCCAGATCCTGAACGGCCGAATCGGGGGCGATGGACAGCACGAGCGCGCGCAGCGTGTGCTGCGACGTCCGTCGATGGCGCGGGTGAACCTTGTACACCGCGGTGACGAAATCGTTGAGCGTATCCGCGTCGATCATGCTCTCGCCCATGATCTTCGCGCGCTGATCCTCGGCGATGTCGCCGATCTCGCAGAGCCGTCGAAGCAACAGCCCGAGCTGGCTGTCCGATCCGCGGCCGGACGGACGCATCAGGTCGTCGAGCATCCCCATCAGCGTCGAACGCCAGAATCCGGCGGCGTCGAGCAACCTGATCAGGAAGAAGTACCCGCCCTTGAGCTGTACTTCTTCTCGCACCTGGCCGAGCAGGTGCGTCTTGCCCGAACCGGCCGGGCCGCGCACGACGACTCCGAGCGGACTCGCGTCGTCGGAGGCGTCCGCGTCGTCGTACGCGTTCATCACCTCGAGGAACACGCGTTCGTGCATCCCCGGTACGTGCACGTTCGACTGAGAACGCCACACGTCGTCGGGTGTCGGTGCCCAACTCAGCCGCACCGATTCGAGAGCTCGGATCTGCTCGCTGTCCGTCATCGTCGACTCAACGCCCATCATGGTTCGATCGAGAGAAGGTGGTTCTGCTGATTTCCGACGACGACGGCCGCGGCGCGTTCCTCGTCGGTCAGCGTCTTCTGATTTTCCTCCGGTATCAACGAGACGTCCGGGGCGCGACGCAGGCGCGCGAGAGCGTCGTCCAGATCGGTTCTGGGTATGTCGCGCAATTCGTTTCGCAATCTGGACAGTCGGACGGTGCTGCCGGGTTCGCGGGCGAGCCCGGCGTAGGCCGCGCGAATCGAGGCTTCGATGTCGACTGTCGTGTCGGTCTTCTCGACGGGTTCAGGCTCCTCTGTTCGCGGCGAGAACACATCCGCCGGGCGGGCGTCGGTGCGATCGAGCCACCGTCGCAACCCCGCCAACACGGTGAACATTGCCTTGCCCGCGCCGGTCGATCGAGCCGGTGGTTCTCCGCCGATGAGTTCGCCGCAGATCCGCCATCCCTTGTCGGTGAGTTCGAGAGTCATCGGGCGCACGGACGAATTCACTTCGACGAGACCGGCGTTCTTCAGCTTGTCGCGGGACGCCTTCGCGAGCTCGGGGCCCATCGCTTTGAGTTCGGAGTTCTTGACCGGGCTTGCCTCGGCCATCAGGACCAGCAGCACTGCCGCCTCGGTCCCGTTCAGGTCTTCGGTACTCATCGAGGATCCCCCTTCGATCGTCTTCTCGATACTGCCTCGCGGATGGTAGCTACCGCACGTTGCGGATCGTCGATCACCTGAGCGTTGGTGAAGCGCAACACCATGTAGCCGTGTGTCTGCAGTTGGTTGTCGCGCACGCGGTCCTCGGCGAAGCGGTCGACGGCGCGGTGCTCGTTGCCGTCGATTTCCACGACGATCTTCTCGGTGCGCCACAGTACGTCGACCGTGAACGGTCGGCCGAGCTCGCCGAGCCGGATCGAACGATTGTGCTCCCGCCCCGCAGCCCAGTCGTGCACGTCCAGCGCTCGATACAAGCGCTTCTCCGGATCGCTGGCCGGGTGCGGATGTCCCGCGATCGGCGGATAGCTCAGGGGTCGGAACCGATCGACCACGGTCTCGACCCCAGCGGGCACGGCGGGCGCGTGTACCGCCACGGACCGGAACCGGTCCATGTTCGACGCCCCGTCGCCCGTCACCCACACCGCTGCACCGGCGTGCGTGCACAGCCATTCCGCAGCTGTCCCGACGACTCCGGCATCCGTTCCGGCCGGCACGACCAACACGAGCGCAGCAAGGCTTCTTCGACGAGCCGAGGCAAGTATTCGGGTCGAGCCTGCTGCGCGAGTTTCGACGGTGAATGCGGCTCGACGCGGCGCACTCCCCGCGACGGCTGCATTTGCCAGAGCCCCGACGTAGGGGCCGAAGTGTGCGGTGTCGGCACCGAGCCGAGCGGCGGCGACGCGAGCAGCGCGCCGATCCAACGACGACGAGCCGGAGTGATGGTCGAAGTCGGTGAGCCACAGCGGAACCGAATCGACGGCGGCGTTCTCGAGTTCCGTGACCACTGCATCGACGAGATCGACGGCACGATCGGCCGTCGTGGGATCGATCGCGAAGAACACGATCGCAGGTGCGTCCACCGGTAGAGGGTTCACGGATTCGGCGAGATCACGCTCGGTGACCCCGTGGATGCGCACGACCCGGTCCAGGGGCAGACTCGACCACCACGCGGTGTCGTCGCGCTCCGACGTCATCGCCGCGCCCCGTCGATCCGAAGATGTCCCATCCCCAGAACCGTACCGATTGCCCCGAAGGGCGCAGGTGACGGCGGGTGGCCCGGTGACGACGATTTGGATGCCGGGGACCCGTTCCCCTACACTTGACCGGTTGCCTGTGGCAGCGGTGTGCCTTCGTGTGCCCGTACCCAGCAGCCGACCGCGCGTGTCGGGACGGAAATCCGGCACGTACGTACATCCAGGTCAAGGAGAAGTTAGTGATTCAGCAGGAGTCGCGAGTACGCGTCGCTGATAACACGGGCGCGAAGGAAATCCTTTGCATCCGCGTTCTCGGTGGTTCGTCACGTCGCTACGCCGGAATCGGCGACATCATCGTAGCTACGGTGAAGGACGCCATTCCCGGTGGAAACATCAAGAAGGGTGAGGTCGTCAAGGCCGTCATCGTCCGCACCATCAAGGAGCGTCGCCGTCCGGATGGCTCGTACATCCGTTTCGACGAGAACGCTGCGGTGCTGATCAAGCCGGACAACGATCCCCGTGGAACTCGTATCTTCGGCCCGGTCGGCCGTGAGCTGCGTGAGAAGAAGTTCATGAAGATCGTCTCGCTCGCCCCGGAGGTGCTGTAAATGAAGGTGCACAAGGGCGACACCGTTCTCGTGATCGCAGGCAAGGACAAGGGTGCCAAGGGCAAGGTCATTCAGGCCTACCCCGCTGACTCCAAGGTTCTGGTCGAGGGTGTGAACCGCATCAAGAAGCACACTGCGGTCTCCGCCAACCAGCGCGGCGCATCCTCGGGTGGCATCGTCACCCAGGAAGCCCCGATCCACGTATCGAACGTCGCAGTGGTCGACTCGGACGGCAACCCCACTCGCGTGGGCTACCGGACCGACGAAGAAACCGGCAAGCGCGTTCGTGTTTCCCGGAAGAACGGGAAGGACATCTGAGATGACTACCACCGAAAACATCGCGGGCGAACAGCCCCGCCTCAAGGCGCGCTACCGCGCCGAGATCAAAGACGCCCTGAACACCGAATTTGCATACGAGAACGTCATGCAGATCCCCGGCATCGTCAAGGTCGTCGTCAACATGGGTGTCGGCGACGCCGCCCGTGACGCCAAGCTGATCAACGGTGCAGTTGCCGACCTCGCTGCCATCACCGGCCAGAAGCCGGAGATCCGCAAGGCACGCAAGTCCATCGCACAGTTCAAGCTGCGCGAAGGAATGCCCATCGGCGCACGCGTCACCCTCCGTGGCGACCGCATGTGGGAGTTCCTCGACCGTCTGGTCTCCATTGCCCTTCCCCGAATCAGGGACTTCCGCGGCCTCTCGGGCACGCAGTTCGACGGCAACGGAAACTACACGTTCGGCCTCAACGAGCAGTCGATGTTCCACGAGATCGACGTGGACAAGATCGATCGTCCGCGCGGCATGGACATCACCGTAGTAACCACCGCAACCAACAACGAAGAAGGCCGCGCGCTGCTCAAGCACCTCGGCTTCCCGTTCAAGGAGAACTGAGTCCATGGCGAAGAAGGCATTGGTCAACAAGGCCAACAAGAAGCCGAAGTTCGCGGTGCGTGCATACACTCGCTGCAACCGCTGCGGCCGTCCCCATTCCGTGTTCCGCAAGTTCGGCCTCTGCCGTATCTGCGTGCGCGAGATGGCACACGCCGGAGAGCTTCCCGGAGTTCGCAAGAGCTCCTGGTGATCTGAGGCTTCCGGGCTTCACCACACCACGCTGATGGGCGTGGGTTCCGAAAGGAACCCACGCCCATTTCGCGTTTGCTCAGGCCTCCCGTCTCAGACCGACCACACGTCGTTTCGTAGATCGAGTGACCGAGTCAGATCCAGTGCGGCAGAACGGTCGTCGTTGTCGACGAGAAGGAGAAGGCCACGTTCGGACATTGCAGACGCGAGAGTGTCGGTGGGAACGGTTCGACATCCGGCCGGCATGCCCGCGACTCCGAGCTCTCGATAGGTATCGGCAATCGCAACCACGTCCTCGACGGTGTCCATTCCCAGGACGGTCACGAAATGTCCTACGCTCCAATCGAATTCGGTCAGGTTCTCGGTGTGCACATTCGCAACCAGGCCGAACCGGAACTGCACGTCGGCCAGGCGGGTCAGGAGCAGGCGGAGCCCGTCGGAACCGGGCCCCACGATCGGAACCACCACGACGCGTCCTTCGGTCGCCGTCTCGATGCCCGTCGCAAGACCTGTCGCTGTGGTCCCGGCCGCATCGATCGATGCAGCCCTCGGTAGGCAATCCCACCCGTCGGTGATCCGGGGCGTTCCGGGCGGACGGGCCGCGACGGTCTCGCCCGGCCAGATCGCGGATCCCGATGCGATCGCCAGTGCAGTCACGTCCGGTGCGTCGTCGCCCACGACGGCCGTCGACGCTATCGATGCCGAGAACGGTCCGCAGAGCTGATCCGGTTGTGGCAGAGCGCTGTCGAGGGCAGAGACGATTGCGCCGACGCCGGGGAACTGTCGCAGCATGTCAGTAGATCCAGCGCAGTGATTCGAGCAGTTCGTCCTCGGTGTGGCTCTCCGCCCACGCCGCATCGGCGTCCCGGCAGGCAACGAACGCGCCCAGAAGGTCTTCGCCCAACACGTCTGTGACCAGCGCCGACGACAGTAGGTTCTCCCGTTGTCGGGCATGGGTCGTCGCGAGTGGGGAGATACCGGCGGCGTCGCGACGGGCATCGTCCCAGCCGCCCACATCCTCCTGAACCGGTGGCGACAACGTCGCCGACTCGGCCACTCCCGACATGCCGGCCGCGATGGTGACGGCAAGCGCCAGATACGGATTGGCGGAAGCGTCGCACGCCTTCAACTCGACGTTGGTGTGATCGGGACCGAGTAGGGCAGAACCGGGTACGAGCCGCACTGCCGCTTCGCGGTTCTCGACGCCCCAGAACCCGAAGGCGCCGGCCCAGTATCCGGGTCGACGTCGGAGCAAGGATCCCGAACTCGGTGCGGTGACGGCAGTGAGTCCCGGCAGCTCTCGAACCAGGCCCGCGATGTACGACTGCCCGGTCCCCGACAATCCATGCTCTCCGTCTCCGGTGAGAGCGTTGTGCCCGTCGCGAACCAGTGACGTGTGCAGGTGCCATCCGTTGCCTGCACTGCTGGACGAGGGCAGGGGAGCGAAGCTCGCCCGCAGGCCGTGAGCTTTGGCGGCAGAGTGGATCGTCTGCCGCGCGAGAACTTGCGCATCGGCTGCAGCAAGGGGATCGAGTGGTGCGAGCGCGATCTCGATTTGGGACATGCCGTACTCGGCATGAATCTGACCGATGCTCACACCGTTCGCAGACAGGGCGTGCAGCAGCGATACGACGAATTCGTCGACATCGCGGAGCGCGTTGGCGGAGTAGGCAGGTCCTCGATGGGCGGACAGTCCGTCCGATTCCCGGGTCAGGGCGAACTCGATCTCGAATCCGGCCCGTACCTCGAAACCGGCATCGGACGCCTTCTGCACCTGCCGCTCGAGAACAGCGCGTTGGTCGTAGGGCCAGGGAGAGCCGTCCGCGGAGAGCTGCCTGCCGTGTACCCAGGCAAGCCCCGGTTGGCCGGCAAGTGGAACCACGCTCGACGCGTTGTCGATCACCGGAATCAACCGAACATCGCCGGACGGCGTCGACAATCCCTCGTGAGCGAAGGTGATCCCGTCGTGCGAATCGAACACCGCGAACACCGCGGTGACTCCTACGCCGCGACGTGCGACGGCGGTCAGTTCTGCGGTGGGCACGGTGCGTGATCGGACGATGCCGTTGTTGTCGACCCACCCGATCGTCACCCCGGCGATGGTGCGGTCACGCAGAGTGTGGGTGAGGTGATCGATGTCGACTGCCTTCGAGTCCGTCATGGTCCGACGTTAGCGAAGAAGTGGACGCCGGGGTGTCCGACTGGACCCGAGCCGTCGCGCAATGGTAAGGCGATTTGGTCTTCGGGTGCGCGATGCCTACACTAGAGCGGTTGCCCGGGCTTCGTCGTGCCTGCACGCGAGTCCTTGCAATGAAAACGCAACCTCGAGTTCTCCGTACGTCAGCATCGAAATGCGGAAGCTCGAAACACCTGGCAGTGCAGCGATGCATTGCTTGGAGCGCAACCCCTGACCGGCAACAGTCGGTCAGGACATGTTCACTTCGTTGTAGGCCCACGATGTGACGAGCCAGGCCCGCCGGGTTTTCGAGAATCCAGGGGCACCAGCTCGCGCGTGCTGCATGGGAACCGCTGCGAGAAAGGTGCACAGGTCACACCATGACGATGACCGATCCAATTGCAGACTTCTTGACCCGTCTGCGCAACGCCAATTCGGCGTACCACGACGAGGTGAAGCTTCCCCACTCGAAGCTCAAGGCGAACATCGCCGAGATCCTCAAGCGCGAGGGCTACATCTCCGACTACCGCACGGAAGACGCCGAGGTGGGCAAGACCCTCATCGTCGATCTGAAGTACGGCCCGAGCCGTGAGCGCAGCCTCGCCGGCGTGCGACGCGTCTCCAAGCCCGGTCTCCGGGTATACGCAAAATCCACCAATCTGCCCAAGGTTCTCGGCGGCCTGGGCGTGGCGATCATCTCCACGTCCACAGGTCTGCTCACGGAGCGTCAGGCGGCCAAGCAGGGTGTGGGCGGAGAAGTCCTCGCCTACGTCTGGTAGGGGAGGCCACCACCATGTCACGTATTGGAAAATTGCCGGTACCGGTCCCCGCTGGAGTCGATATCACCATCGACGGCCAGAACGTTGCGGTCAAGGGCCCCAAGGGTGCCCTGAGCCTGACGGTCGCCGAGCCCATCCAGATCGCTCGCGCCGACGACGGCACCATCGCCGTCACCCGGCCCGATGACGAGCGCAAGAGCCGTGCACTGCACGGACTCTCGCGCACTCTCGTCGCGAACCTCATCACCGGTGTCACCAACGGTTACACCAACAAGATGGAGATTCACGGCGTCGGTTACCGCGTCGTACTCAAGGGCAAGGACCTCGAGTTCGCACTCGGTTACAGCCATCCCGTGCTGATCGAAGCACCCGAGGGCATCACGTTCACGGTCGAGTCGCCCACGCGATTCACCGTTGTCGGCATCGACAAGCAGAAGGTCGGTCAGATCTCTGCCAACATTCGTCGTCTGCGGCGTCCGGACCCGTACAAGGGCAAGGGCATCCGCTACGAGGGTGAAGTGATCCGCCGCAAGGTCGGAAAGACGGGTAAGTGATATGAGCCAGCAAACAGCAGACAAGGCGAACGTCGTCAAGCGCACTCCGCGTGGCACCGACGTCTCGACGAAGCGTCGCCTGTCGAAGGCACGTCGTCACTTCCGCCTTCGCAAGAAGATCTCCGGCACGCCCGAGCGTCCCCGCTTGGTCGTCAACCGGTCCTCGCGTCACATCCACGTGCAGTTGATCGACGACCTCGCCGGCCACACGCTGGCCAGCGCGTCGAGCATCGAAGCCGATGTGCGCGCCCTCGAGGGCGACAAGAAGGCCGTCAGTGCGAAGGTCGGCGAGCTCATCGCCAGCCGCGCGAAGGCAGCAGGCGTCGAGGCAGTCGTGTTCGACCGCGGCGGCAACAACTACAGCGGCCGCATCGCGGCACTCGCAGACGCAGCCCGTGAAGGCGGGTTGACGTTCTGATGATGACAATGACTGACAACGGAAGGACAGCCTGATGCCGGGACGTCAACGGCGTGACGGCGGAAGCGGCCCCGCCGGACAGAACAGTGGCCCCAACGCAGGTGGCGACAACAACCAGCGCGGCGACAACCGCGGTGGCGGTCGTGACCGTCGTGACAACGGCCGTGGCGGCAACGCTGCGGACAAGTCGAACTTCATCGAGAAGGTCGTCACGATCAACCGCGTCTCCAAGGTGGTCAAGGGTGGTCGACGCTTCAGCTTCACCGCCCTCGTCATCGTCGGTGACGGCAACGGACTGGTCGGCGTCGGCTACGGCAAGGCCAAGGAAGTTCCCGCGGCCATCCAGAAGGGTGTCGAGGAGGCTCGCAAGAGCTTCTTCCGCGTCCCGATGATCGCCGGCACCATCACGCACCCCATCCAGGGCGAAGCCGCAGCAGGCGTCGTCATGTTGCGTCCGGCCAGTGCCGGTACCGGCGTCATCGCCGGTGGCGCGGTGCGTGCCGTGCTTGAGTGCGCCGGTGTCCACGACGTGCTGTCGAAGTCGCTCGGTAGCGACAACGCCATCAACGTCGTGCACGCGACCGTCGCAGCCCTCAAGGGTCTGCAGCGTCCCGAGGAAGTTGCGGCTCGCCGCGGCCTGACCCTCGAAGAGGTTGCACCCGCCGGAATGCTGCGCGCACGCGCACAGGCAGGAGCGGTGAAGTAATGGCTCAGCTGAAGGTCACCCAGATCAAGAGCACCATCGGCCAGAAGGCGAACCAGCGTGACAGCCTGCGTACTCTCGGGCTCAAGGGCATCCGCCAGACGGTCGTCCGCGAGGACAACCCGCAGAACCGCGGACTGGTCAACACGGTGCGCCACCTCGTAATCGTTGAGGAGGTCTAACCATGACCATCAAACTGCACCACCTGCGCCCCGCAGCCGGATCCAAGTCGACGAAGATTCGTGTCGGCCGTGGTGAAGGTGGCAAGCGTGGCAAGACCGCAGGTCGCGGTACCAAGGGAACCGGCGCACGCAAGAACGTGCCGGCACGCTTCGAGGGTGGCCAGATGCCCCTTCACATGCGGCTCCCGAAGCTCAAGGGCTTCACCAACCGCAACCGTGTCGTGTTCCAGGTCGTGAACCTGCGCGACATCGAGCGTCTGTTCCCCGAGGGCGGTCAGATCGGTATCCCCGAGCTCATCGCCAAGGGTGCCGTTCGCAAGAACGAGCCCGTCAAGGTTCTCGGCGACGGAAACCTGACCGTGAAGGTCGAGATATCGGCCAACAAGTTCACGGGCTCCGCCAAGGAAAAGATCGCCGCTGCCGGCGGTTCTGCAACCGAGGTATGAGCATTGCTCCGATGCGTTGAGTAGCAGCGCATCGAGCAGCAGTTCGTGACGATGGCCGCAGCCACAGCTCTTGGAGCTGAGCTGCGGCCATCGTTGCCTCGGCACCACGTGCCGTACTCGACCGAACGGACAGGGTCCAACACTGACCGTCGGGCGGTTCGATACGCACTGTTAGAGTTCTAGAGTTCACAGAAGTTCGTTTCGATGCGGGCGATGCATGTCGCCTGCAGTCCATGCTCGTGAGGCTCACAGGAGCGCCGGTTGCGCTCCTGACGAAGCACTCGCAGCGTCAACGCAGTCGTGCCAGGAGGATCTTTGCTTTCCGCCTTCGTGTCGGCCCTCAGGACTCCTGACCTGAGACGGAAGATCCTCTTCACGCTCGGTCTGGTGGCCCTGTATCGCTTCGGTGCCACGCTGCCGTCGCCGGGTGTCGACTACGCCAATGTCCGAGCATGCATCGACCAGGTCTCCGGTGGAGACTCGGCGGGCATCTACTCGCTGATCAACCTGTTCTCCGGTGGAGCGCTCCTCCAGCTCTCGGTGTTCGCGATCGGCATCATGCCGTACATCACCGCCAGCATCATCGTGCAGCTGCTCACCGTCGTCATCCCGAAGTTCGAGGAACTCCGCAAGGAGGGACAGTCGGGGCAGGCCAAGATGACGCAGTACACGCGTTATCTGTCGATCGCGCTGGCCATCCTGCAGGCGACCGGCCTGGTGGCCCTCGCCTCCCGCGGCCAACTTCTTCAGGGTTGCCAGCAGGACATCATCGCCGACCAGAGCATCTTCGGCCTCGTCATCATCGTGCTCGTCATGACCGCAGGTGCAGCCGTCGTGATGTGGTTCGGTGAGGTCATCACCGAGCGCGGCGTCGGCAACGGAATGTCGCTGCTCATCTTCGCCGGAATCGCCTCGCGTATTCCCTCCGAGGGCAACTCGATCCTCGAGAGCCGCGGTGGGCTGGTGTTCGGATTCGTCTGCTTCGCAGCGTTCCTGATCATCACCGGCGTGGTGTTCGTCGAGCAGGGTCAGCGCCGAATTCCCGTCCAGTACGCCAAGCGCATGGTCGGTCGAAAGATGTACGGCGGCTCCTCCACCTACCTTCCGCTCAAGGTCAACCAGGCCGGCGTCATCCCGGTGATCTTCGCGTCCTCGCTGCTGTATCTGCCCAACCTGATCGCCCAGCTCACCTCGGCCAGCACCGCGGTCGATCCGAGCTGGTGGCAGCGCATCATCAACGAGTACCTGGTGAACCCGGCCAACCCGGTGTACATCGCGATCTTCTTCGGTCTGATCGTGTTCTTCACGTACTTCTACGTGGCGATCACGTTCAACCCCGAAGAGCGCGCCGACGAGATGAAGAAGTTCGGCGGGTTCATCCCGGGCATTCGTCCGGGCAAGCCGACCGCCGACTATCTGAACTACGTCCTCAGTCGCATCACGTTGCCGGGCGCGGTCTACCTGGGCACCATCGCCGTGCTCCCGAACCTGTTCCTCGATATCGGCAGTTCGGGTGGAGGACAGAACCTCCCCTTCGGTGGCACCGCCGTGCTGATCATGGTCAGCGTCGGCCTGGATACCGTGAAGCAAATCGAAAGCCAGCTGATGCAGCGTAACTACGAAGGGTTCCTCAAGTGAGACTTGTTCTGCTCGGTCCCCCCGGTGCCGGCAAAGGCACCCAGGCCGTCCTCCTGTCCGAGAAGCTGGGCGTTCCGCACATCTCGACCGGCGACCTGTTTCGCGCGAACATCGGTGAGAAGACGCCGCTCGGACTCGAGGCGAAGAAGTACCTCGATGCAGGCGACCTCGTTCCCAGTGAGCTGACCGTCGACATGGTCCGCAGCCGCCTCTCCGAGCCCGACGCCGTGAACGGCTTCCTGCTCGACGGCTTCCCACGTTCGGTGGGTCAGGCCGAGGCACTGGTCGGCATCCTGGCGGACCTGAACGCGAAGCTCGACGCCGTACTCTCGTTCGTCGTCGACGAGGACGTCGTCGTCGAACGCATGCTCGCGCGTGGACGCGAGGACGACAAGGAAGACGTCATTCGGAACCGACTCAAGGTGTATCGGGACGAGACCGCGCCACTGCTCGATTACTACGAGGGCCAACTCGTGACGGTCGACGCGATCGGTGAGGTGGACGAGGTCAACGCTCGCGCGCTGAAGTCCATCGAGGACCACGGCAAGTAATGGCATTCGGCCGTAAACGGAAGGTCGTGCCGTTTCGCAGTGCCGGCGAACTCGACGCCATGGCTGCGGCCGGCGCGGTCGTCGGCGCTGCTCTGGTGGCAGTGCGGGCAGCGGCGGTTCCCGGTGTCTCGACGCTCGAGCTCGACAGAGTTGCCGAGGCCGTCATCCGTGACGCCGGTGCGGTGCCGTCGTTCCTCGGTTACCACGGCTTCACCGGCAGTATCTGTTCGTCGGTCAACGACCGTGTGGTGCACGGCATTCCGTCGGCGGACGAGCTCCTGGTCGCAGGCGATCTGGTGTCCATCGACTGTGGGGCGGTTCTCGACGGTTGGCACGGAGACTCGGCGTGGACATTCGGTGTCGGCGACATCATCGAAGCCGATGCGATGCTGAGCGAGGCGACGAGGCTGTCGATGGAGGCAGGTATCGCCGCGATGCTTCCCGGCAATCGGCTCACCGACGTCTCGCACGCCATCGAATCCGGAACCCACGCGGCCGAGCAGGCGCACGGCCGCAAGTACGGGATCGTCGACGGATACGGCGGTCATGGCATCGGTCGTGAGATGCACATGGACCCGTTCCTCGCGAACGAGGGTGCGCCGGGTAAGGGACCGGAGTTGGTCGTCGGATCCACTCTGGCAATCGAGCCCATGCTGACCCTCGGCACGTACGACACCGACATTCTCGACGACGGCTGGACGGTCGTGACCACCGACGGATCCCGATCGGCGCACTGGGAACACACCGTTGCCGTCACCGAGGACGGGCCGCGGATCCTGACACTACGACCCAGCTAGGGTCACCAGGCCAGTGATCCGTAGCGTCGGCCGCCGCGGACCAGTCCGAGATGCGCAGCCACCAGACGAAGCCAGAGTCGAGTCGGCATCCTGGTCACTGCAGTGGGAAGCAATGGGTTTCGTACGCCGAGCATCAGCAGGGCGACGGAGATCGTGCGAGCCCGGAAGGGCGGGCAGCCGTGTGCTCGGTGGAGTCCGCGTACGTGAGCCGATCCGTACCCGAGCGCGCCTGCCTGCTTCCAGTTCTCCCGACGTCCGGTGCGAAGTCGGTACGACACCAGTGGTTCGGCGATGAAATGCAGTCGATACCCCGCGTGCTGTGCGCGCCACGAGAACTCCATGTCCTCGCTGGCGTGAACGTACTCGAGCATGCCGTCGAGCTCGACGTAGGTCGATCTGCGGCACGCCATGCTGGCACCGATGGCGAACGGTAGGAATGTCGACTTGCCCTGATCCGAGGGCGGTGCGAACGGTGTCGATGCGCGCGTGGCAGCGGAGTTCAGGGTCTCCGTCTCCAGGCCGGTACCCACGATGTCGTACTCGTCGAGGCCGGCGACGATGCGCCGGAGCCAGTTCGGGTGGACCGCGTCGTCGGCGTCGCAGAAGGCGAGCAGGTCGCTGGGGGCGGCGTCTGCACCTCTGTTACGTGCGAACGATGCGCCCGGGGATCCTGCAGCGTCGACGTACTGCAGGTCGAGCGCTCCACGGAGGCAATGGTTCTCGATGTGTTCGCGAAGGCCGTCGGTCGAGCCGTTGTCGCTGACGATCACCGTGAAGGGATGCTCGTAATCCTGTCGAGCGAGAGCTCGCAGTTGATCGTCGAGAACATCCTTGGAGTTGTGAACCGGAATGATGACGGATACGCCCGGGTTGCCGGCGCGCGTGTCTGAGCTCAAGAGGGGTGCCTCGTGGTCGTCGTCGCGGACACGGCCGCCGCTGCGAGGGCAGGCGGGACGGCCCGTGTTGTGCGGCTGGGATACAGCCGGGCAGAACGCTAGCTCAGGAAATCGAACTGGGGCAACCGTTGACCCGGAGCATGGATGCGGAACGCATTTGGCCAGACGTGCATTACCCGGTAACATGGATCGACGGTGCGCCCTGCGTACCGGATGTTCGCGTGCCCTGGTGGCCTGCGAACCGTTCCGGCGACACGTCGGCCCGTCGATTCGGGTCGGTCAGTGGGCACCACGGTAACGGAAACAGATGCAATCAACCAGGTGTGAGAGCCAGGATCGCGGAGGATATGGCCAAGAAAGACGGTGCTATCGAGGTAGAGGGCCGAGTTGTCGAACCGCTGCCCAATGCGATGTTTCGCATTGAGCTCGAAAACGGCCACAAGGTACTCGCTCACATCAGCGGAAAGATGCGTCAGCACTACATTCGCATCCTTCCCGAGGATCGCGTCGTGGTAGAGCTCTCGCCCTACGACCTCACGCGTGGACGCATCGTTTACCGCTACAAGTAAGAGCTTCCCCGGCCACGTCCGGTCGGGGGGAACCATGCTCGGAGCCGCTGCCTGCAGTGGGGCCGAGCTACACACAGGAGATCAACGACGTGAAGGTTCAGCCGAGCGTCAAGAAGATCTGCGAAAAGTGCAAGGTGATTCGTCGTAACGGGCGCGTCATGGTGATCTGCGACAACCTGCGTCACAAGCAGCGTCAGGGATAACCACCGAGCATTTCGCACGTCGGCTTGGCAACAGCTAGAAGATGACCTCCCAGCACCAACCGCGACACACGCGTTGCGGCATACCCCCGGCACGGAGGCCGGGGCCCCACTGAGTTTGTTGAAAGACGCTTCACACCCCAGCGGTGAGAAGGACACAGGGGACGGACTGGGAGCAGACCTCCGGACAAGAAAAGGAAATGCCACATGGCACGTCTCGCAGGTGTGGATCTGCCGCGCGAAAAGCGCATGGAGATCGCACTGACTTACATCTACGGCGTCGGCCGTACCCGCTCGAAGGAAATCCTCACAGCGACGGGCGTCAGCCCCGACCTGCGAAGCAAGGATCTCGGCGACGACGATCTGCGCAAGCTCAGCGATTACATCAACGAGTCCCTCAAGGTCGAGGGCGACCTGCGCCGCGAGGTTCAGGCCGACATCCGCCGCAAGATCGAAATCGGCTGCTACCAGGGTCTTCGCCACCGTCGTGGTCTGCCCGTCCGTGGACAGCGCACCAAGACCAATGCGCGTACCCGTAAGGGACCCAAGCGCACCATTGCCGGCAAGAAGAAGGCGAAGTAATGCCCCCCAAAGCACGCGGTACCGGTCCGAAGAAGGCGCAGAAGACGCGTCGCAGGGACAAGAAGAACGTCCCGCACGGATCTGCGCACATCAAGAGCACGTTCAACAACACGATCGTGTCGATCACCGACCCCGCCGGAAACGTCATCTCGTGGGCGTCCTCGGGACACGTGGGCTTCAAGGGCTCGCGCAAGTCGACTCCGTTCGCCGCACAGCTCGCAGCCGAGAACGCTGCGCGCAAGGCACAGGAGCACGGCGTCAAGAAGGTCGACGTGTTCGTCAAGGGTCCCGGCTCCGGCCGTGAGACCGCGATCCGCTCGCTTCAGGCCGCTGGCCTCGAGGTCGGCACCATCTCCGATGTCACCCCTCAGCCGCACAACGGCTGCCGTCCGCCCAAGCGGCGTCGGGTCTAGCGGGAAGGAAAGGTTTAGAAAATGGCACGTTATACCGGTCCTATCACCCGCAAGTCGCGTCGTCTGCGCGTCGACCTCGTCGGAGGCGACCAGGCGTTCGAGCGTCGTCCCTACCCGCCCGGCCAGCACGGCCGCGCGCGGATCAAGGAGAGCGAGTACCTGCTCCAGCTGCAGGAGAAGCAGAAGGCTCGCTTCACCTACGGCGTCATGGAGAAGCAGTTCCGTCTGTACTACAAGGAAGCCAACAGGACCGTCGGCAAGACCGGCGAGAACCTGCTGACCATCCTCGAGAGTCGTCTCGACAACGTCGTCTACCGCGCCGGACTGGCACGTACGCGTCGTCAGGCCCGTCAGCTGGTCACGCACGGTCACTTCCTGGTGAACAACAAGCGCGTCGACATCCCCAGCTACCGCGTCTCGCAGTACGACATCATCGACGTCCGTGAGAAGTCGGCTCAGACACTGCCGATCCAGATCGCCCGCGAAAGCTACGGCGACCGTCCCGTCGCCCCGTGGCTGCAGGTCGTTCCCAACCGTCTTCGCATCCTGGTTCACAGGTTGCCGGAGCGCGCACAGATCGACGTGCCGCTCCAGGAGCAGCTCATCGTCGAGTACTACTCGAAGTAAGGCGCGGCACGCATGTGAGTCTCCCCGCGAGGCTCACATGCGTCTTCGCCTCCACACGTGGGCGTCAAATAGCGGACGCCCGTACAGGAGGAACACACAATGCTCATTTCACAGCGCCCGACGCTGACCGAAGAGGTCATCGCCGACAACCGCTCGAAATTCGTCATCGAGCCGCTCGAGCCCGGCTTCGGTTACACACTCGGCAACTCGCTCCGCCGCACCCTGCTGTCGTCGATCCCCGGCGCTGCTGTCACCAGCATCCGTATCGACGGCGTCCTCCACGAATTCACCACCGTCCCCGGAGTCAAGGAAGATGTCACCGACATCATCCTGAACCTCAAGGGCCTCGTGGTGAGCTCCGAAGAAGACGAACCGGTCACCATGTACGTCCGCAAGCAGGGCCCAGGCGCCGTGACCGCAGGCGACATCGTGCCTCCGGCCGGCGTCACGGTGAACAACCCCGATCTGCACATCGCGACCCTGAACGACAAGGGCAAGTTGGAGATCGAGCTCGTCGTCGAGCGCGGTCGCGGCTACGTCCCCGCCGTTCAGAACAAGGCATCGGGTGCCGAGATCGGCCGTATTCCGGTCGACTCGATCTACTCGCCCGTGCTCAAGGTCACCTACAAGGTGGAGGCCACCCGCGTCGAACAGCGCACCGACTTCGATCGGCTCGTTCTCGATGTGGAGACCAAGAATTCCATCACCGCGCGGGACGCGCTCGCTTCGGCGGGCAAGACCCTGGTTGAGCTCTTCGGCCTCGCCCGTGAGCTGAACGTCGAAGCAGAAGGCATCGAGATCGGACCCTCGCCCGCCGAGGCCGATCACATCGCTTCCTTCGGACTCCCCATCGAGGATCTGGACCTCACCGTCCGGTCCTACAACTGCCTCAAGCGCGAGGGTGTTCACACCGTCGGCGAGCTGGTTGGTCGTACCGAGTCCGATCTGCTCGACATCCGTAACTTCGGGCAGAAGTCCATCGACGAGGTGAAGGTCAAGCTGCATTCGCTCGGCCTCTCCCTCAAGGACAGCCCCGCGTCGTTCGATCCGAGCACCGTGCCTGGCTACGACGCCACCACGGGCACGTGGAGTGACACCGACGCCGGCTCCTTCAGCGACACCGAAGGTGCCGAGCAGGACTACGCCGAGACAGAACAGCTGTAATCAGCTCGCTGGAGCTCTTACTAGGAGATTCATCATGCCCAAGCCCACCAAGGGCCGCCGTCTCGGCGGGTCGGCGTCGCACCAGAAGGCCATCCTGGCCAACCTGGCGACGTCACTCTTCGAGCACGGCCGCATCACCACCACCGAGTCGAAGGCCAAGCGCCTTCGTCCGCACGCCGAGAAGCTCGTCACCCACGCCAAAAAGGGTGACCTGGCGCATCGTCGTGAGGTTCTCAAGACGATCAACAACAAAGATGTCGTGCACAAGCTGTTCGCCGAGATCGGGCCTTTCTTCGCCGATCGCGACGGTGGCTACACACGCATCATCAAGACCGTCCCCCGCAAGGGTGACAACTCGCCGATGGCCATCATCGAGCTCGTCAACGAGCAGACGGTGTCCAACGAGGCAGATCGCGCACGCCGCGTGAAGGCTTCGCAGGCTGCTCCCGCCGCAACCGAGGCTCCGGCCGAGGACGCGACCGACGAGAACGTCGTCGAGGCTGTCGAAGCCGACGCGACCGACGCCGAGGTGGCCAACGCCGACGCAGTCATCGACGGCATCGAGGACAACGACGCACACGCGTCGGACGCCCCCGAGGCCGAGGAAGCAAAGAAGGACTAGTCCTTTTGAGCTCCGAGCACGATCGAAGCGGGCCCGCCATTCCCTCAGGGGAAGGCGGGCCCGCTTTTTCGGTACCGACCAGATTTCGGCTCGACATCTCCTACGACGGCACGCACTTCTCCGGGTGGGCGCGTCAACCGGGCATCCGCACCGTCTGCGGAGTGCTCGAGGAAGCCTTCACCACGGTGTTGCGGCAGCCGATCGAGCTGACCGTGGCGGGCCGAACCGACGCGGGAGTCCACGCAACGGGTCAGGTGGCGCACTTCGATGCCGTCGACGTTTCGGACGATCACGACAGGCTGGTCCGGCGAATGGCCCGGTTTCTGCCCACCGATGTTCGAGTGCGAGCCATCAGCACCGTCTCCTCTGATTTCGACGCGCGGTTCTCGGCGTACCGCAGGCACTACGAGTACCGATTCGGCACGGCGCTCTACGGCGTCGACCCCCTCGACGTGGCCGGTGTCGTCTCGTGGCCGAGGCCCATCGATCTCGGTGCGGTGCAGGAGGCATCCGCGAGATTGATCGGTCTGCACGATTTCGCCGCGTTCTGCAAGCGACGTGACGGGGCGACCACCGTTCGAGAACTGCAGCGGTTCGACTGGGAGCGCGACGGCGATCGACTCACCGCGTACGTCAGTGCCGACGCATTCTGCTGGTCGATGGTCCGCAGTCTCGTCGGTGCCATGCAGGCCGTGGGGGAAGGTCGGCGAACTCCCGACTGGGCGCAGTCGCTGTTGACGCGCCGCGAGAGAGCGAGCGAGGTGGCCGTGGCTCCGGCGCACGGCTTGTCCTTGGTTCGAGTCGACTATCCACCGGCCGACGAACTGGCCGCCCGGAACGCGGCCACCCGCGAGGTGAGATCGGCGATCACCGGTTGCTGTGGGGGAGAGGGCTGACCGAACGCCCCCGGGTCTACTGTCGGAGCGATGAAGCCGATACAGCTCGCCGTCGTCGTCGGTAGTGTGCGCGCCGGTCGAGTGGGCCCGACCGTCGCTTCCTGGGTTCGAGGTGTTGCCGCCGAACGCGCCACCGTCGAGGTGGTCGAGGTCGACTTGGCCGATTTCGATCTGCCGAACTCGCTCGTTCCGTGCGAGGACTCCGAGCGCTTCACCAGGACCGTCGGCGGCGCCGACGCCTTCGTGTTCGTCACCCCCGAGTACAACCACGGCGTGCCCGGTGCGTTGAAGACCGCCCTGGACACGGTGAAGTACGAGTGGCGTGGCAAGCCGGTGGGATTCGTCTCGTACGGTGGGCTCGGCGGGGGAATTCGAGCCACCGAACAGCTACGCCAGATCACCGCCGAACTGCACATGGTCTCCGTCCGAGACGTCGTGTCGCTGCATCGGGTGCGCAAGCGGTTCGACGAGTCGGGACGGATCGACGACGCAGCCGCCGTCGACGGCCTCGGGCGTCTTCTCGACCAGCTCGAGTGGTGGGCGGACGCGGTGGCAGGCGCTCGTGGGCGGGCCGACTACCCCGGTTGAGAATCGGTCAAGCACGCACGGCGGGGCGCAGGCTCCGGGGCCGGCCGATGAACGCCGTCTCCTGAGGAATCGTGACAAGCGTCAACTCGACGTCGAGTGGACCGGACCGGACTCGAATTCGATCACCCGACGCATGGGGCTGGACGATCGTCAGATCCGGTTCCGGTCGCGGGGTGCTTCGCTCCTGCTCGGTGTGGCCGATCCGCGGCACGTGCTCGGACAACGAGATCACGGTGACGCCCGAAAGTTCCTGTTGCGCAAGGGGTGCCGAACCGTCGGCGAAGTCGGTGAGGATTACGTCGTACGACGGGCGGGAACGGAACGTGGTGCCGTCGACCAGTAGTCGATCGGGAGCACCGATGGCGTCGAGGAGCGCTCGCCAGGCATGGGGGCGGTCGGTGCGGACGAGGATTCTGGCGCCGGTGGCGATGGCGCGGAAGAGCAGTTGCTGAGCGAGGTAGAGCTCTCCGACGACCCGAACCCGACTCAGACCCGGTCCGAACAGCCGGACCGCGACGCCGTGTCCGCCGGCGTCGGATCCCAGCAGCTGGCCGCAGCCACTCACCGGTAGCAACAACTCGTCGACCGACGAGATATCGAGAACTCGGCTGGGAGACAACGACTTCGGTACGGGTATGGCCAACGGAAGCTGTGCGAGGATGCCGTCGCGTTGACTTGCGCTCATCGAGGTCAACGCGTGTACACGAGGCTTCGTGATCGGTGTCCGGGCGGAGAAACTGCACGACCCACGCACGCGCACCTTCCCGGTGTCGCGGGTCGGCTGCAGGTGGAACGACATCGTCGTTCCGAGTGACGGTGTTGCCCACAGGGTGGCGATGTCCTCGGCAGTGATTGCGCTGCAATCGATTCCGAACACCGTGCTCGACGCACCCGGCAGGGGTGCTGTCGACCATGTCTGGGTCAGATCGTCGATACCGACCCCTCGGCACAGGTGCAACACGGCCGACCGAAGCTCGGAACCCGTCAACAGTCGCGAGGACAGACCGTGGGCGTGCAGAGCGCGAAGGACCCGCGTGGTCGCAACGACAGCGGTACGGGCGGCTCCGGCTCTCCCTCCACCTCTGACCTCGATCGCCCGAGCATTCGCGCGCAGGTCGAGAGTCACTGCGACCCAGACGGTTCGCACCGCTACCGCAGGCAGCGGACCGACGAGTCCCTCGTAGACCTCGGTGGCGACCGAACCTGCCGAGCTGCGGCAGCCGAGTGCGACGACGTCGATCGCGCGGACCTCGATGTCGTGCTGCCGCAGACACGACGCCAAAGCATCGACGGGAAGTGCGTGCTGCGTAGCGGCGCTCGCCCTGCCGAGGACCGTGGTGGAGTGCCGGGGCGGGACGATCTCGAGGGTGCAGGTGACGGTGTCGCGCTGCCAATGGACCCCGACCGGGCCGTCTGCGGTGCCGGTGTGTTCCGTGGTGACGCCGACAGCGGGGGAACGATCGGCGAGGAGCCGCCAGATGGACCGAACCCAGTCGACGACCGATCTGCGCCGGATCGCCACGAACGGAACGAGCGCCACCGCCGCAGCGACGAGCAGCACCGCCCAGGGCCGCATCTGCGCCGCGAACAGCGGCAGACCGATCGCCACGGCCGCGGTCTCGGCCACGATCACCCGCCGAACCGTCGGTGCGACGAAAGGAACGGCGGCTCGCCTACGCCCTGCCGAATCGGTACGCCTCATCGAAACCCTCCCCCCGAAGGTCACAGAGCCATCGACGACCGCAACACGGTCGCCGAGGTGTGCGGACGAACTGTACTGTGTCGCGTGACCCGAATGGGGATCGGGTCGTCTGCACAGTCCTGGGGAGGAATCGTGGCGTCGACGCCGACAACGAAGTGGCAGGTCGGCGGTTACCGCTTCCTCGTTCGCAGGATGGAACACGCGTTGATCAGGCGCGACGCTCGAATGCTGCACGATCCGATGAGGTCGCAGACGCGAGCGCTGCTGGTGGGTGTCGTCATCGCCTGCATCGGTTTGGCGGGATGCGCTGCCCTGGCACTGTTTCGGCCACAGGACAAGATCGGCGACGCATCGATCGTGGTCGGCAAGGACTCGGGCGCGATGTTCGTGAAAGTGGACGACGTGTTCCATCCGGTGCTCAATCTCGCATCGGCTCGATTGATCGTCGGCAAGCCGGACGATCCGTCGACGGTCCAGGAATCCGAGTTGTCGTCACGACCTCGCGGCGCACTGGTGGGTATTCCCGGTGCACCGTCTGCGCTGCCGCACGACGGCGACGGCAACGCGCAGTCGTGGACCGTCTGCGACACCGTCGACCCGATCGCAGGAGTCACCTCGACGACGGTGCTGGTGGGCGATCCTCGCTACGGTGACAGCACAGCTGCGCTCGCCGAGTCCGAGGCGTTCCTCTGGACATCCAACGGCACTGCGTATCTCGTGCACGACGGCACCAGATCGCCGGTCGACCTGAACAACAGGGCGGTGGTCCGCGCACTCGGACTCGAGGACGCGACACCGTCCCCGGTCAGTACGGGTCTGCTCAACTCCGTGCCCGAATCACCACCCATCGCAGCACCGTTCGTTCCCCGAGCAGGTGAGGCTCCCGCGTTCCCGTTCGACGGGCGGACGATCGGTTCGGTCGTCAAGGTCGCCGGGCGCGACGTCCAGTACTACGTGGTACTCGAGGACGGAATCCAGGCGATCGACGAAACAGCGGCCCTGCTCATCAAATTCACCGATTCGCAGGGCAGTCCGGATATCGCAGCCGTCAATCCCGACCTGCTCGCTGACGCACCCACAACCTCGTCCGGACTGGAGGTGTCGACGTTCCCGGCGACCACTCCCGAGATAGTCGATACCGGTGAGCGTCCTGTGGGCTGCCTGACGTGGGAGCCGCTCGCAGTGGCGGACGGCGGACCGTCTGCTCGACTGGTCGAGTCCGCCGGCCGTGGGTTGCCGCTCGAGACCGGTGCACTACCGGTTGCGTTGGCTCAGGCCGATGGGGGCGGTGACGCCGTCGACCAGGTCTATCTGGCACCCGGTAGCGGCGGGTTCGTACGCAGTACCGGCATCTCGACGTCGAGTACACGCCAGGGCAGCGTCTTCTTCGTGGCCGACACCGGAGTGCGCTACGGCGTCGATGGTCCCGAGGCCGCGTCGGCGCTGGGGTTCGGACCGCCGGCACCCGCACCATGGCAGATCCTCCAATTGCTCGGCAGCGGGCCCACTCTGGGGCGCGGACAGGCATTGACGATGCACGACGGAGTCGGCCCCGACCCGCGGGCCGCCGCACTTCCGACGAAGTAGCGCCGGTTCAATCGGATCCACCGCGGCGCAGTGGCACCGACAGGGCGAGCCCGAGCGCCAGGATCACCGCCACCAGCACCGAACCGGTGACCGCTGCGGTCCGCGGGCGATTATCCGGCGCAGGCGGTGGCAACGGAGCAGTCATCGCGACACTGTCCGCAGGCACCGACAGGGGAGCAGGCGTCACCGAATCGGTCACCGCGGCAAGCGGATCGACGATGCCGTGGCCGACGAGGGGGTTCCACCCCTCGGCCGGCGCATGCGCCGTTCGTTGGATCCGGTCCACCACCTCCAGCGCCGACAACTCGGGGCGGTAGGCGCGCACCAGCGCCGCCACCGCAGCAACGAGCGGTGCGGCAAAGCTCGTTCCGGTCATGGGAACGACGCCATCGGTGCCCCGGGTGCCGTTCGCCAGTCCGCTGCCCGTCGGCGACAGTGAGGTCATATTCGAACCAGGAGCCGCGACGTCGACCCATGGACCGCCCAGACTGAACGAAGACGGTGTGCCATCCGATTCGACCGAACCGACGGTCAACACGTCGTCGAACCACGCCGGAGTCGCGATGGTCGCGAAGGAGGCCCACGGGTCCGCGGCGGGCCGAAGCGGGTCCGTCATCGGGTTCTGGGCCCGGCAGGCCGCGCTGCCGAGATTACCGGCTGCTGCAACGACGACGACGTTCTTCTCTCGGACGGCGTACTGCACGGCCGCACCGAGCGGACCGTCGGGCACACCGCCTCCGGCGGGCACGCAGGCGACCTCGGAGATGTTGATGACCGAGGCCCCCGCGTCCACCGCAGTTCGGATGGCCATGGCCATCGTGCGTACGTTGCCGTAGCCGGCGGCGTTCTCCGGCTCGCCCGCCTGCTCCTCCTCCGACCTGTTGTCGACGATCTGAAAGACATTGCTGGACTGACGAATCGACAGAATTCGTGCATCGGGTGCGCCTCCGGCGAATCCGCTGCCCGGTGCGGTCTGTGCGGCGATCAGGCCGGCGACCATCGTCCCGTGCGCATCGCAGTCGAACAACCCGTCACCTGCGCTGACGTAGTCACCGCCGGCGATCAGACCCGGTAGGCGTGGATGAGCGGTGACTCCGGTGTCGATGACGGCGACCACTTGACCTGCCCCACGGGTGATCGGCCAGACCGATGCGAAGTCGAGCGCCTCCAGCGCGGTCGGCACGTCCTGGGCGTCGATCGCCGCGGACGGAAGGGCGCAGGCATTCTTCTGTTCCGTGGGTTCGAGAGGGCCGGGAGGACTCGGCGGAGGCAGCTGGAACGGGTCGATCACCGGACGTTCGGCACCTGCCGGATACACCCCGATGACCGCGTTCGAAAACAGGGCGAGAGCAGTGAACGTCGCGATGACGATCGTTCGCTGCCGGCGCGGTGTCACAGCCCGCGGACGACGCTGTACAGACCGCACACCCACACTGCGATCGGAATGACCAGGGCGATGGCCGCGTATTCCAGCAGTTCGGCCGACCGCCGCATCACCGGCGAGTACGTGCGTGTGGGCACGAAAGCTCCGAAGATCGATGCCGTCACCGCGCCGGCCAGTGCCGCACCGAACAGGGCGAGCGCGTGTTCGGGCAACGCAACGAGCGCACCGATCGACAGCGCCAGCAGAATCGTCGTTCCCCCTGCAACCAACGGAACTGCGTGCGTCACCACCGCATAGGTGCGTCCGCGCAGAAGCAGGACGAGCGCACACAATGCCGCGAGCGCGACCCCCGGCCACCGCACGCCGCCGTCGGAATCGGCTGCTGCCGCAACCAGCACGCCCGCCACGACAGCGACAGTGAACGCCGACAGCAGGCCGGACAGACAGCTACGCGCCACAGCTGCGGAGGCCTGCAGATCCGCGAACGAGATCGCGTCGAGCTCGGCTTCCTCGACCGTGTCCAGCGGTGCTCCCGCGGTGGGAACCGGTGGAAGCGGCAACTTGGCCTGCATCATCGACACCCGGGCAGAGAGCGCAATTCCCGCCAGGCCGGTGAGAGCGACCGCGGTGCCGATCGACGGTTGGGGCACGGTGGTGAAAAGCGCGCACACCGACGCGGCGAACGTCAGAACTGCGAGCACGATCGCAGCGGTGAACAGTGCGAACCCGGTCCCGCCGATGCGAAGGGACAGCAGAGCCACAGCGCCCGCCATGGCCGAACCCAGCATCAGCTGAGCCGCACCGAACTGCCCGGGTACCAGCACAGTTCCGCCGGTGAAGATCAGCGCTACGGCACATCCGCCGAAGACGACAGCGACGGCGTACTGGTCGTACACCCGCCCCAGAATCACCCCCGCGATCGCGAAGAGAATCGACGCAGTGACGGCAGCGAATCCCTCGACGACACTGCCGACATGCTCGGCTCCCGCACGGATCGGCTCCCGCACCAGGACCGCGCATGCCACCAACACCGACAGACCGGTGACGACCGAACCCACCGTGCGCGCCGTACGCGCAGTCCACTGCCGAACATCGTCACTACCCGACCGTGCAACCGAATACATGAGGTCGTCGAACAGGGGAACCGGAGCGGGCCGCTCGGCCACACCCAGCACGAGCAACTCCCCGTCGCGCACCGACAGCTCGGCCAACGTCGCAGTCGGCGACAACGGTGGAAACCCGATCCGCGCAAGCGTCCACGCCACCGGCAACCCGTCCGACACGGGATCCCCGTCGCTCGGCACACCGCCTCCCGAACCAGGCCGCACTCCCGCTCTCCCGGGTCGTTCCGCAGGCTCCACTCCCGCTCTCCCGGGTCGTTCCGCGGGCTCCACTCCTGCTCTCCCGGGTCGTTCCGCGGGCTCCACTCCCGCTCTCCCGGGTCGTTCCGCAGGCTCCACTCCCGCCGCCGCAATCATGTCGACGATTCCCGGAACGAGAAGGGAGACAGGAACGTCGATCGGCAGCGCCATGTCCACCTGCGTGGACCTGGCCAACACCGTCACCCGACAGACGTCCTGCGCGAAGACGGACTGTGCGCCCGATGCCCGCCGACTCGCGTCCGGCGCGGTGGGCGATTGTGTCGGATCGGCAGGTGCCGTGCGCGGTGGCACAATGCCGGCCGATGGACGGCTGTCGGCGTGTGTCATGAAGATCCCCCCGGATACGTACGATTCGCGTGCCGATGCCCGCCCCAGTGGGCATCGGTGTCCAAACCTTACGACATCGCTGCGACAATCAACCGGTCGTCGGAATCCACCTGCGACGTGCGCAGCTCTCAGGCAGGAACCAGATCGCTGACCTGTGCGAGCAACTCGAACGAGCGAAGCCACGACGCGCGGTCGGACACACCGGACGCGACGATCAGCTCGTCCGCCCCTGTGCGTTCGGCGAATCGATCGAGATAGTCCTTCACCATGTCAGGAGTGCCCACCGCCGAGTACTTGGTCATGTTCGCGATCTGTTGGCCCGCAGGCGCTTCGAGGACCATGTCGGCTTCCTCGTCGGTGAAGGTTCGGCCGCGGCCGAGCAGCAGGCTGACGCGACTGCGCTTGGTGCGCAGGAACTGAGCCTGTGCCTCGGCCATCGAATCGGCCGCGATCACGTTCACACCCACGATCAGGTGCGGCTCCGACAGTTGCGCGGACGGTCGGAAGTCTCGCCGATAGATCTCGACGGCCTGCTCGAGGGCGTCGGGTGCGAAGTGCGACGCGAAAGCATAGGGCAGGCCGAGTGCGGCCGCGAGCTGCGCGCCGAACAGCGAGGACCCGAGGATGTACAGCGGTACCTCGGTACCCGCGCCGGGAGTCGCGCTCACTCCGGGAATCAGGGACTCCGCCGACAGGTAGCCCTGCAGTTCCTGGACATCCTGGGGAAAGCGATCTGCCGACGCGGGATCTCGCCGCATCGCCCGCATCGTCACCTGGTCGCTGCCGGGGGCGCGGCCGAGACCCAGATCGATCCGTCCCGGGTGCAGCGTCGCCAGAGTGCCGAACTGCTCGGCGATGGTCAGCGGCGCGTGGTTGGGAAGCATGATCCCGCCGGATCCGAGCCGGATTCGCTCGGTGTTGGCAGCGACATGCGCGATGAGCACCGACGTGGCCGACGACGCGATCGTCTTCATGTTGTGGTGCTCGGCGTACCAGATGCGTCGGTATCCCCAGTTCTCGGCATGCTGAGCGAGAGTGACGCTTGCATCGAAGCTGTCGCGGACTGTTTCGCCCTCGCCCACATGAGCGAGATCGAGGATGGACAAGGGTACGGACACGGTTGGGGCCAGCCTTTCGTTCGTCGAGCACGCGGCAGAAGAGCCACATCGATGTGCAACGGCGTCGGGCAGCGTTCTATTTCTCGACTGTCCGACGGGCGTGACGGCAGCTGTGGACCGGCCGGTCTTCGATGCGTTAGCCTGTCGTCCTGCGGCCTCGGGGGGAGGCCGCCGCGATGGGGTTCTGGGGGCGTGGCCGTGGGGGCGGATCGATGAGTACCGTGCGCTTCGTTCGCGGTGCCAGACGGGAAGTGCCTCGATCTCCCGGCGGTGAAGTCACCCTGCAGTCGCCACCCGAGATCCCGCGCGCGGTGCCGGGCAATCTGCTGATGAAGCTGATGCCGCTGGTGATGGTGGCCGCGATGGTGGGGATGGTCGCGCTGATGTTCACCTCCGGGGCAGCGGCGAACCCGATGATGTTGATGTTCCCGGCCATGATGTTGATGTCCATGGTGGGGATGTTGGCAGGCGGCGGGAAGTCGGGCGGAGCGCGTGCGGCCGAGGCGAACGAGGATCGCAAGGACTACCTCCGCTATCTGGATCAGCTCCGCCGCGACGTCGCCGAGACCGAGCGCGCACAACGCAGAGCCCTCGAATGGAGTCACCCGGCACCCGAGACGTTGTGGTCGATCGCCGGAACCGAGCGCATGTGGGAACGGCGACTGTCGGATCCGGATTTCGCGCACGTACGAGTCGGCTGTGGGGATCAGCGGCTCGCCACTCGACTGGTTCCGCCGGAGACCGGGCCGGTGGAAGAACTCGAACCCGTCTCGGCAGTGTCTCTGCGCCGCTTCGTGCGAGCTCGTTCGGTGGTGGCCGCGCTGCCGACCGCGGTGTCACTGAGAGGATTCGCGGCGCTGTCCGTATCGGGAGATCGCGACGCGGCCCGGGCGATGGTGCGCGCGATGTTGGCCTCGCTGTGCAGCTTTCACGGACCCGACCATGTCGCTGTCGCGATCGTCTGCGGGCCGGACACCGTGCAGCAATGGGAGTGGGCCAAGTGGCTCCCGCACACTCAGCACGACGCTCTGCGCGACGGTGCCGGGTCCGCTCGGATGATCTTCGGCAGCTTCCTCGAACTCGAGGGAGCGCTCGGCGACGTGCTGTCCATGCGCAATCGGTTTGCGCGCGGAGCTGTTCCCGTCGCAGGCGTCGTGCAGTTGGTGATCGTGGTGGACGGCGGGCTTCTGGACAACCGATCGACCGATCTCACCGACACGGGCCTCGATTCCGTCACGATCATCGATCTGTCCGGCCTGTGTCCCGGACTCGCCGCATCGCGTGGCCTTCGGCTGTTCGCCGAGAACGGATCCATCGGAGCGGTCAGCGGAACCACGGTCGAGGTGTTCGCCGTCGCGGATTCGATGAGCACCACCCAGGCGCACACCGTGGCTCGACGCCTGTCGCCGTATCGTGCGCCGTCGTCCTCGTCCGTCGTCGATGTCGTCGACGACGGCGGAGTCCCGATCTCGGGATGGAACAGCCTGGTCGGTATCGCCGATGTCGGTGCACTCGACACGGACCGAGCGTGGACGACGCGGCGCGGACGCGAGAGGCTGCGGGTACCGATCGGTGTCGCCCCCGACGGCAGCGCCGTCGAGATCGATCTGAAGGAATCCGCCGAGAACGGTATGGGACCTCACGGATTGTGCATCGGGGCAACGGGTTCGGGAAAATCGGAGTTCCTACGCACGCTCGTGCTGGGCTTGGTGTCGACTCACTCGCCGGACCAGCTGAACCTGGTGCTCGTCGACTTCAAAGGCGGTGCGACGTTCGCAGGCCTGGAGTCGGCACCGCACGTGGCCGCGGTCATCACCAACCTGTCCGAGGACCTGGCGTTGGTGGATCGAATGCGCGATGCGCTGGCCGGTGAGATGAACCGTCGGCAGGAATCGCTGCGTTCGGCCGGCAACTTCGCGAACGTCTCCGACTACGATAGGGCACGAGCCGCGGGAGCGGATCTGGCACCGATGCCCGCCTTGTTCGTGGTGGTCGACGAATTCTCGGAATTGCTCAGCCAGCAACCGGAATTCGCCGAGTTGTTCGTCGCGATCGGTCGGCTCGGACGTTCTCTGCACATGCATCTGCTGCTCGCCAGTCAGCGCCTCGAAGAAGGAAAGTTACGCGGTCTCGACAGTCACCTGTCCTACCGAATAGGCCTGAAGACGTTCTCCGCGAACGAGTCTCGATCGGTGCTCGGAGTTCCCGACGCCTATCATCTGCCTGCACAACCGGGTGCGGGCTACCTCAAGTGCGATTCGGCCGAGATCGTCAGGTTTGCCGCGGCGTACGTCTCCGGCCCGTACTCGCCGCCGCGTTCCGGTCCTGGCGTTCGGCCCTCGCTCGGAGGCGACATCGGGCCGAAACCCTTCACCGCCTACGCCGTACCGCTCGACTCGGTCGATCTCGGCCGCATCGAGGCTGCCACTGCGCCCGAGGCAGAACCGGATCCGGTCGACTCCCGGAGCACCGGCCCGACGGTGCTGGATGTGGTCGTCGGACGAATTCGGGGTCGCGGAACGCCGGCCCACGAGGTGTGGTTGCCGCCGCTGGACACCGCACCGACGTTGAACCGGTTGCTGCCCGACTCGGTTCTGACCGAGCGCATCGGTCCGCTCGCCGCCCTGCGTGCCCCGATCGGCATCATCGACCGGCCTTTCGATCAGCGCCGTGATCTGCTGACCGTCGATCTGTCCGGTGCTGCGGGCCACGTCGCCATCGTCGGTGCCCCGCAATCGGGTAAGTCGACGGCGCTTCGGTCGTTGATCCTGGCGCTCGCGATGACGCATTCGCCGGCGCAGGTCCAGTTCTACTGCCTGGATTTCGGCGGCGGAACGCTGGCCGGGCTGGCCGATCTGCCGCACGTCGGATCGGTGGCCAACCGGCTCGATGTCGACCGGGTTCGGCGGACCGTGGCCGAGGTCGCCGGCGTCGTTCGGCAGCGAGAGAAGACCTTCCGTGATCGCGGGATCGACTCGATGGCGGAGTTCCGACGGCGTCGTGCAGCGCACCCCGTCGACCCCGAGGATCGGTTCGGTGACGTCTTTCTCGTCATCGACGGCTGGCCGTCCATCAGGTCCGATTTCGAGAGTCTCGAACAGCAGATCGCAACCTTGACGACGCAGGGCCTCGCCTTCGGTCTGCATCTGATCCTCACCGCCTCTCGGTGGGCGGAAGTTCGGCCCGCGACCAAGGACCTGATCGGTACTCGACTGGAACTGCGGCTGGGAGATCCGTCGGATTCGGACATGGGCCGAGCCAAGGCCGCGAGCGTTCCCGAGGGGCGTCCGGGCCGGGGTATGACCAGGGACGGACTGCATCTGCTGATCGCACTTCCACGAGTGGACGACGTCTGTTCCGTCGACGGACTCTCTCGCGCGGTCGGTGAGTCGGTCGCCGCGATCTCGGCTGCATCTGCGGGAACCCCGGCACCGCCGGTGCGCATGCTGCCCGAGCTGCTCGAACGATCCGCGATCGTCGATCGGCTCGGTGATACGTGGCCACGAATCCGCGGCGGTATCCCCGAGCTCGGAGTTCCCATCGGCATCGACGAAGCCGAGTTGGCACCGGTCGTGGTCGATTTCGCGGAGAATCCACACTTCGTCGTGTTCGGCGACAGCGAGTGCGGCAAGACCTCTCTGTTGCGCGGAATCTGTCGATCGCTCGTCGAGGCCAACTCGTCCGACACCGTCAAACTCGTCGTCGCGGACTACCGCCGAACTCTTCTCGGCGCAGTCGATTCCGAGCATCTGGCCGGGTACGCGGCCTCCCAGGCGACGCTGACGGCCATGCTCGTCGACCTCGCGGGCCGCATGGCCGACCGCATGCCGGGGGCGGACGTGACCCAGCAGCAGCTTCGCGAGCGGTCGTGGTGGAACGGCCCCGAGGTGTTCGTCGTCGTCGACGATTACGATCTGGTCGCCACGTCGTCGAGAAATCCGTTGGCCCCGTTGGTGGAACACCTTCCCCATGCACGAGACATCGGGCTGCATCTCATCGTGGCGCGTCGTTCCGGCGGGGCAGGCCGGGCGCTGTTCGACCCGGTGATCGGACGGTTGCGCGATCTGGTCACGCCGGGACTGGTCATGAGCGGAAGCCGCGACGAAGGGAATCTGCTCGGGACGGTACGTCCCAGTGCCATGCCGCCCGGACGTGGGGTGTTCGTCGACCGCTCGGGCCAGGCACTCGTTCAGCTCGGACTTTCGAGTTGACGAGCCCCTCGTGGCGTTATGCCGCAGTGCATCTGGGCTACACGCAGATCTCCGTCGTCGCCACGGCCGGAGCCTTCGAGGGTCCGAGAGAGAGCGTCGGATCGGCGTTCGCCACGGCCGAGGGTGGTCGTCTTGTGTTCGGCCGGGGCACGGAGGGAGACGAGATTTCGCCCCTGCTCTGTATCGACGATGCGTCGGTCCCGGTGGGGAGCTCGGTGTGGGACCGGGAGGCGGTACTGCACGGAATCGTGTGGTCGGCCCTGAACGGTGCCGGGGTGCACGACCGACTCGATGTGCTCGAGATCGCGTATCCGTCGACCTGGGGCGAGCAACGGACGAGCATCCTTCGTGCACTGTTTGCGACCTCGGCGAACGAGGTGGTGCTCGTGGAGACGGCCGAGGCGGCCCTGTCGTGGTCGGGTGAACGCGCTCCGTCCGCCGCGGTCGTCGTCGAAGTCGGGCCTCTCGACACGTCCGTCGTCGTTCTCGACGAATCGGGGGCGCACGGCGGAGACACCGGCGCGATCCTGCCCTTCGGTACGGGTGACGACGACGGTTGGCGACGAGCGGTCGGGGAGTACGTCCGGTCGTCGGTCACGAACTGCCCCGACGAGGTGTACGTGGTGGCGGCGCCCCGCGCCGGAGAGGATCCCGTCGTCGATCACCCCACTCGATGGTTGACCGGACTCGATGTCGCCCGGTCGCTGTATCGGCGAGCCGGGGCGGATCTCGTCCCCGCGCCATCGGTCCGTGCTGCGACGACACGATCGGCGGCATGGCTCGACGACGTGGCCGCCCCGCCGCGGCCGCGGGACAAGCGGCGTCCCCAGCTGCTCGCGGCCGTGAGTGCGGCAGCAGCGGTCATCGTATTCGTCTGCGCAGCTGTGTATTTCACCGGACGTCCTCCCGTTGCTTCCGATAGCGTTGCAGCGCAACCGTTGTCGCCTACCGAGGCCCCGAGTGCTGTGTCGTCCCTCGTCGAACCGCTACCGACCACGACGACCGACCCGCCGACGCCGGTCGAGACGGTGACGTTCGTGTCCGGGCGGGTGTCGATGCGGTTGCCGGACACCTGGACGAAGGTGGACGAAGCGGACCGCATGGTGCTGATTCCGCCGACCCCACCCGAGCGTCGGATCGTCGTCACCGTGGCAGAGCTGTCACCGGGTTCGACGCAGCAGCAGGTCGCCGACGAGCTTCGATCGGCCATCGATGCCCGTGGGCCGGATTCCACCATCGGATCCCTCGAATCCACCCGCGATTTCGGCGGCCGCGTCGGGATCGCCTACACCGAGAGGCCGATCGACGACTCGACGGTGCTGTGGCGCGTGTTCGTCGAGTCCGACCTTCAGGTCAGCATCGGCTGCCAGTTCGAGGGAGACGACGCGACGGTGATCGACGCCGAATGCGGTCAGGCAACGCAGACGTTGGACATCGTTGCGCCGTCGTGAGAGCGGCCCACAGTTTTTCGTGCACGGCCGGAACCGAATCGAGGGGTCGTTGCGTCCAAGGAGATGTAGGGGAGTGAGCGGGCCGACAGTGGCCTCTCGGTCGATCGGCACGTGCGCCGCGGGTGCATGTGAATCGAGTATCGGAGACAAGGAGTCGAAGTGGGATATCCAGGGGGACCGGAAGTTACGGGTTCGTCGAACGGCGTCACGGTCACACCGCAGGAGCTCGTGGCCGCCGGTGCCACGATCGAAGGCCTGAGTGTGTCGATCAACGCGTCCAATTCGGCCGTTCGGTCGATCGTCGAGCAGACCGCCGAGGCGTGGGTCGGCAAGGCAGGCAAGTCTTTTCAGGACGTCATGGCTCAGTGGGACACCAGTGCGCAGAAGATGCGGAGCGCGCTCGAGCAAATCTCCGCGGACATCAAGACGAACGGCCACGGCTACTCGGACGCCGACGACGACAACGTGTCGGCCGTGAACCAGGTGGCCGGATCGCTGAATTCGGGACTGTCCTCGTTCAGGTGAACGTGCATCCGGTGACCACACGACAATCCACACGACCACGCTCGACCAAGGAGACCGATCCGACATGAAATACGACTTCGCGCAGATCGCGGCGCTGACCGAGGCGATGAACAAGCAGGCGAACGTGACCAAGGACCTTCTCGGGGACGTGGACAGCACCGGGAAGCGGCTCTACCAGTCGTGGGAGGGCGACGCGATGACGTCCTACTACGAGCTGCAGCGTCAGTGGAGCTCTGCATCCGACGAGCTCAACCTCATTCTGTCGAGCCTCGTCGCGGCCGCCCGCACCGGTGGCGAGACGATGCACGGCGTCGAGATGGCCAACAAGGCGCGGATGGCTCGCTGACCCGTCGTCACGAAGAGCGGAAGCCCCGACCGAGACCTCGGTCGGGGCTTCCGTCTTCCTCCAGCTCGGTTCTCGTGAGCCGGAGACACTGGTCACGACGGCGGTCCGGGTGTCTACTGGTTCGGTGACGGACGTCGGAGCAGTACTGGGGGCCGAGCGGTCTCGTGCCGACCGTCGACTGGCGTCGCTTCGGGCCGAACTGGCGTCGGTGATCGAAGGATCGCGGCTGACCACCGACGACGACGAGCACGATCCCGAGGGGTCGACGATCGCGTTCGAGCGAGCGAAGATCGCCGCGCTGATCACCGACACCGAGTCGGAGATCCGCGAGATCGACGCGGCGGTCTCGCGGCTCACGGCCGGGACCTACGGTTCCTGCGAGCGGTGCGGAAGCGAGATCCCGGCGATCAGGCTCGAGGCTCTTCCCGCTGCCCGTCGATGCATGCAGTGTGTGCGCCTGCGCTGACGAGGTCGACGAGTCGAGGCGTCGACGAGCGGAGGTGTTTTGACCTGGGCGTCCGCTCCCGGTATCGTTCCCCGTTGGCGTGTATGGGCTCGCCGCGTACTTCTGTGCGTATCGAGCTCTTGTCCTCGGGTCTCAACTGGCCGCCGAGGGCATCCACTCGTCTTGGCCAGCAGCGACATCATGAAGACAGGAATTTTCTGTGTCTACTTACGCCCCGAAGGCCGGGGACACCACCCGGACGTGGCATGTGATCGACGCCACGGACGTCGTGCTCGGACGCCTCGCCGTCCAGGCCGCGACTCTGCTCCGCGGTAAGCACAAGCCCACCTACGCACCCAACGTCGACGGTGGCGACTTCGTCGTCATCATCAACGCCGAGAAGGTTGCCATCAGCGGCAACAAGCTCGACGGCAAGTTCCACCACCACCACTCCGGCCATCCGGGCGGTCTGAAGTCGCGCTCGACCCGTCAGGTCCTCGAGAGCAACCCCGATCGTCTCGTGGAGAAGGCCGTCGTCGGCATGATCCCCAAGAACAAGCTCGGTAATGCCATCGCGAGCAAGCTGAAGGTCTACGCGGGACCGAACCACCCGCATGCCGCTCAGCAGCCCGTTCCGTTCGAGATCAAGCAGGTGTCCCAGTGACGGCGCCGGAGGGAAATGACGTGACGTCGCAGGAGAACATCGAAGAGATCGCCGCCGACGAGTTCGTGGCAGTCGAAGATCCCGAGGTCGTCTCGGACATCGAAGCCGCAGCCGCTCCGGCCCCGATCGTGTTCGATCGCCCGATCCAGACCGTCGGTCGCCGTAAGGAAGCCGTCGCTCGCGTTCGGCTGTCCTCGGGCACCGGCGGATTCAAGCTCAACGGCCGCACCCTCGAGGATTACTTCCCCAACAAGGTGCACCAGCAGCTGATCAAGGCTCCGCTCGTTCTGGTGGACCGCGCAGAGTCCTTCGACATCGTCGCGCTGCTGCACGGCGGCGGACCGTCGGGACAGGCAGGCGCACTGCGTCTGGCCATCTCGCGTGCACTGATCGAGCTCGCACCCGACGATCGCCCGCCGCTCAAGGCCGCGGGCTACCTCACGCGTGACGCGCGTGCAGTCGAGCGCAAGAAGTACGGCCTGAAGAAGGCCCGTAAGGCGTCGCAGTACTCCAAGCGCTGACGCGTCTTACCCGTTTCATCCTCGAGGGCAGGCATCCAGCAGTATCGGACGCCTGCCCTCGAGGCATTTTCCACCACATTCTCTCCGCTCGAAGGGGTCTTGGTTCATGGCGCGATTGTTCGGCACCGACGGAGTTCGGGGACTTGCGGGCGGGGTTCTGACCGCTGAGCTGGCGTTGAGGATCGCGCGAGCCGCAGCCGCCGTGTTGGCACCGAACGTCGACGGCGTCAGGGCCGTCGCAGTGGTCGGTCGTGATCCGCGGGTGAGTGGGGCGATGCTGAGCGCAGCCGTGTCCGCCGGACTCACCGCATCGGGTGTCGACGTGATCGACGTCGGCGTACTGCCCACACCCGCAGTCGCCTACCTCACCGCCGAATACGACGCGGCGCTCGGCGTGATGATCTCGGCGTCCCACAATGCGATGCCCGACAACGGAATCAAGATCTTCGCTGCCGGTGGACACAAGCTGGACGACGACGTCGAAGACCGGATAGAAGCTGCCCTCGATCCCGAGGGGCGCTCCCGGAACGACGAACAGCCCTACGACGCCACCGGTGCAGCGATCGGCCGTATCGAACTCGCGCACGACGCCGCGGCGCGCTACATCGAACATCTGGCCGGATCGGTATCGCATCGACTCGACGGCGTGACCGTCGTGGTCGATTGCTCGCACGGTGCCGCCTCGCTCGTCGGGCCCGAGATCTACCGGCGGGCCGGTGCGACGGTCGTGGCGATCAATGCAGAACCCGACGGTCTGAACATCAACGACGGGTGCGGATCGACGCACCTGGAGGGCTTGCAGAAGGCCGTCGTCGAGCACGGAGCCGACCTCGGGATCGCGCACGACGGCGACGCGGACCGATGCCTCGCCGTCGATGCGTCGGGTTCCGTGGTGGACGGCGACGCGATCATGACGGTACTGGCCATCGCGATGCACGACGCGGGCCACTTGACCGACGACACGTTGGTCGCGACGGTGATGAGCAACCTCGGTCTGCACATTGCGATGGGCGAGGCCGGAATCACGTTGCGCACCACCGCGGTCGGAGATCGGTACGTGCTCGAGGAGTTGCGCCGCGGCGGCTTCGCGCTCGGTGGCGAGCAGAGTGGACACGTGGTGCTGCCCGCGGTCGGAACGACCGGAGACGGGATCGCCACGGCGCTGCGACTGATGGAGCGGATGGCGGAGACCGGGCGTTCGCTCGCGGATCTGGCGTCGGCCATGCGGACCCTGCCGCAGGTGCTGATCAACGTGCGCGTGTCCGACAAAGCAGCGGTGGCGTCGGCACCGTCGGTGTCGGACGCGGTGGCGTCGGCCGAACGGGAACTCGGGGAATCGGGTCGAGTTCTGTTGCGCCCCAGCGGTACCGAGCAGTTGGTGCGTGTGATGGTCGAAGCGTCCGAACTCGACGTCGCGACCCGGCTCGCCGAAGAGCTGGCGGGCCGGGTCGCGTCGGTCTGACGTCTCAGGCGGTGAGTTCGCGCAGTGCGGTCAGCTGCGCGACGCGTCCTGCGGTGTTCTCGGCGAGCGGCGCGACGTTGAGAGTGCTCACACCGGCCTCGGCGAAAGCTGCCACTCGCTCCTTGACGAAGCTTTCCGGGCCGATGAGGTTGACCGCGCGAGCGAGCTCGTCGGGCACTGCCGCGGCGGCCTCCTCCTTCTTGCCTGCCAGGTACAGGTCCTGGATCTTCTCGGCCTCGGCCTCGTACCCGTATCGCTGGGCCAAGGAGTTGTAGAAGTTCTTGCCCTTGGCTCCCATGCCGCCGATGTACAGCGCCAGGTGTGGCTTGACCCAGGGGAGATACTTCTCTGCATCCTCGCCGATGGCGAGGGTGGGACTTGCGAAGACCTGCAGTTCGCCGAGTGACGGGTCACGCTTGGCCTTGCCTGCGGCGAGCGAATCGCCCCACACGTCGGCGGCCTTCTCCGGGAAGTAGAAGATGGGCTGCCAACCTTCGGCGATCTCGGCGGTGAGCTCGACATTCTTGGGTCCGAGTGCGGCGATGACGACCGGAATGCGATCGCGCACAGGGTGATTGATCAGCTTCAGGGGCTTGCCCAGGCCGGTTCCCCGGTCGGCGGGCAATGGAATCTGGTAGTACTTGCCCTGGTGCTGCACCTTCTCGCGGCGCCAGACCTGGCGGCAGATCTCGATGACCTCGCGGGTTCGGGCGATGGGTGCGTCGTACTTGACGCCGTGGAAGCCCTCGACGACCTGCGGTCCCGACGCGCCCAGTCCGAGTACGAACCGGCCGTCGGAGACGTAGTCGAGACCGGCGGCGGTCATGGCGGTCAGTGACGGAGTCCTGGTGTAGATCTGGAAGATGCCGGAGGCGATCTTGATCGTGCTCGTCTTGGCCGCGAGGAACCCGAGCTGGCTGACGGCGTCGAACGAGTAGGCCTCGGGCACGAAAATGATGTCGAGACCCGCCTTCTCGAGCTCGGCCACCTCGGCGACGGTCTCGTTGAAACCACCGCTGTAGTTCAGCATCGTTCCGATGTGCATGGGACTCCTCGTTCGGTGAGCAGCTGGTGCAGCCACTTCAGGTACCTGTTACTGACATTTCACATCGGGACGTTACCGCTCTCTGCGGAACCGATGTGAGTCGGCGCACGTCATAGTGAGATAGGGGCACTGCGAGGGGGGACGGGAACGTATGAGCGATGGGGTTCGGGTGGACGTGGACCGAGTTCGCGGCGTGGCGGATGCATTGGCGTTGTCGGCGGAGGCGCTCGGCGACGCCGCCGATACCGTGGCGGACGCAGGCTTCGGTACCGCGGGGGCAGGACGGATCTACGGTGACCTCGGCGCTGCCTATTCCCAGGCGCACCTCGGGCTCGGGCGTGCAGTCAGGGCCTGGAGGTCCTCGGTCGAGGACATTTCCGAAGCCCTCACCACCGCGATGAACGAGTACGAGCAACAGGACGACGCCGCCTCGTACGCGATCGAGTCACACCGGTGACACTTCCGTCGGCCTCGTCCGGTGACGGGGCGTCCATCGACGACATTCTCGATGCCAACGCACAAGGACTGCTGTACTTCGAGCGCTTCCTGCCGCTGGCGAGCCGCGTTCCGGGCGTCGACATCCCGCGATATCAGGACGTGTGCGCCAGGTACGACGAGCAGCGCGGACTGAACCTGGGCGCGCTCGGAGCCGATGCCGACGCCGTCGGGACGGTGTCCGCCGTACTCACCGATCAACTCGAGGAGCAGGTGCAACTTCGCAGGGTCCTTCAGTTGCGCTGGCACGGTGATGCGGGGGAGGCGGTTCGGACCTACCTCTCGGCCGAACAGGAGAAGGCTTCTCAGTTCCTGGCGTCGATCGAGGACTCTCATCAAACGATGTGTGCGGCCGTCGACGTTCTCCGTGACGCCGTGACCGACAAGGCCGAGCTCGTCGGCGGCATCGACATCGAGCTGGTGGACGGCAAAGATGTCGACCAGATCGACGCGATCGTCGTTGCGTCGGGAATCGAGTGCCTCCCGGTAGATCGAGAGGCGGTGTTCCCGCGATTGGCGTCTGCGTTCGAGGATCTGAAGGACAGGGCGCTCGGCGGTGATGTCTCCGACGAGTTCGCCGCCGAGGTGACCGAACGCTGCAGGCGATGGATCGACACCGAGTTCGTACCGCGGGTGCAGGGTACGTGCGAGGCAGTCCTCGCAGCATGTACTGCCACGGACATCGCCGTCGAAAGATGTCTGGCATTGGTGGTGGACGTTCTGGGAAGTGTTCACGAGCCATCGTTCGGCGAAGTCGACGAGAGCAGTTGGGCGATGGAACCCGGGGCGTCGGCGCTGTGGCCGCGGCCCGACGGCTCGTCCGTCGACCTGGGTCCGGCCGAGATCGGTTCTGCACCGGCCGTTTCCGGAGCCGAACTTGCAGCCGTCGGTTCGGCCGCGGTCGGACCTGCGGCGGTCGGACCTGCTGCGGTCGGACCTGCGGCGGTCGGACCTGCGGCGGTCGGACCTGCTGCGGTCGGACCGGCGGCGTCACTGCCGGGCGGCCACGGACCGGCCGGCGCAGACACCGTGCTTTCGGCCGGATATACGACCGCTGACAACCCCGCCGGTGACGAGGTGGGGGATTCTCTGGACGGGCTCGTGGATCGAGTCGTCGCCGGCATCGTCGACCGGATCGACGATGCTCTGACCGAGACGATCGACGGTCGAGATCTCGACGGTTCCGGCGACACCGCAGTCGAGAGCCGGGCCGGTGAGAACGACACGAAGGACGCTGCTCCGGACGGGACTGGCGACCGGCGACCCGAGCCGGCTCCGCTGCCGCCGCCCGGGCAGGCGTCGCCCACGCCCGGCGACGAGCGTGGTCATCTCGAGGCCGAGCTCGATGGGCATCGGGCCCGCATCGCGCTCGAACACGACGGTGTGGTGTCCCTCGAACTCGAGACTCCCGGACTCGGAACACGCTCGTTCGAGATCAGAATAGGACCGTTCGGCCTACCCGAGATCGTCGAGATTCCCGGAGTCGCCGACGCGGTGGACGTACCGGCTCCGGCTTCGGCGTTGCCGTCCGAACCCGTGCTCTCGTCCGAACCGGTGCCTGCGACCGAGCCGGTCCCTGCGGCGGAATCGGTGCTCCCATCCGAGCCGGTGCCCGCGACCGAGCCGGTGCCCAACCCCGAGCCGGTCCCTGCGACCGAGCCGGTGCTTCCGTCCGAGGCCGATTCGGATGTGCAGGCGCAGTGCTCACCCGAATCGCCCGACCTCGAGCAGCCCGCCGAACAACACCCGGTGGCTGCCGACAGACCAGGGGCCGATGCACAGCCCGCCGCCCCGAGCACGGGTGCGGGCCTGAGCGAAGCAGGGGCGCTGTGAGCACCGACACTGGGTGGCGACCGGAGCTGCATCGAATACGCGACGAGCACCGGGCCGCGATGTCGCGGGCGGCCGAGGCGTTGAGCCGGGCGCAGGCTCCTTCAGTCGACCGAGACGACCGACGTTCGGCCGAGGTGAGCGGAGCGGACTCCGACGTCGAGCCGAGGTCGGGCTCGGTGCTGCAACCGGCTCACCTGGACCGGCGAGAACCCCCACCGCGTGTCGAGACCGACCCCGACGACGGGCCGCGATCGTGGCTGGTGTGACACCGTTCGGTGACGATGGGGGCTAGCCCCGTCCGAGCAACGCCTTGATCGAAGCCGTGGCCTTGGGCTTGGGCTGCTCGTCCAGTGGTGCATGTGGATCGACCGCTCGGGTGCCGTCGATGTCTCCTGCGGTTCCGGCCAGTTCTTCGTAGTCGGAGTCGCCGGTCAGATGAAACAGCAGGAAGGCGGTCAGGACGGCGCGGGTGCGTTGCTGAGTCTTGCGGTCGGGCTTGTTGATGCCGAGTGCGCCGAGGATCCGGCGGCCTTCGACGAATCCGTCCGCCGTCGAGCCGTCGACTCGCCGCAGAATGGACGGTCCGTTCCAGGCCTGGGCGAGCGCGAGTGAGTTGTCGGTGAGCGAGTCGGCGTTCGAATTGTCTCCGACGACGAGTCCCGGCACGGTGAGGCCCGCGGCGGCGTCCTCGGACGAGGGTGCCGTCGGAGCGGGGAACAGCGCGGCGACGGCCTTGATGTCGGATCGCCGGGAGGCGGCGAGAACTGCGGTGCCTGCACCCATCGCGTGACCGGCCGTGGCGAGTTTGTCCGGATGCACGCTGATGTTGCCCGGGCCCAATCGGACGCCCGTCATGATGTCGAGCACAGTGCCCAGATCGGTGGCAAGACCGCGATGGGACGGTACGAGCCCGCGCTCGGTATCCGGTGCCGCAACCACGATGCCCCAGGACGCGAGATGCTTCAGGGTGTCGGTGTAGTGCTGGGGGCGCAGCATCCAGCCGTGTGCGAAGGCCACGCCGGGCAGGCCGAAGCCCTCGGCGGGGGTATAGACGACACCGGGTTGCCCGGCGAGGGCCAGGTCGCCTCGGAGCACCTTGTGCGGGCCGCGCTTGGAGAGAGCAGATGCCAGCTTCTTCGGTTTCGCCACGAGAGATGACGCTACCGAACCGCGGCGCGTCAGGTGACGGGGACACGTCCACCCGAGCGAATGGGTCGTGCGCGCCCCGCCGAGTACCCTGATTGTCCATGTGCGGAATCGTGGGTTACGTCGGCCACCGCCCAGCTCTGGGTGTGGTGGTCGAGGCGCTTCGGCGTATGGAATATCGGGGTTACGACTCTGCGGGCATAGCAATTCTCGACGGCGCGGGAGCGACGGCAGTCGAGCGCAAGGCCGGTCGCCTGGCCAATCTCGAAGCGGAACTGGACGACATCGGCACCGACACGTTCGTCGGCACCACCGGAATGGGACACACCCGTTGGGCGACGCACGGCCGTCCCACCGACCGCAACGCGCACCCGCATCGGGACGCGTCCGGCACCGTCGCGGTGGTGCACAACGGCATCATCGAGAACTTCGGTCCGCTGCGTGCGGAACTGGAAGCAGTCGGAATCGAGTTCCTGTCCGACACCGACACCGAGGTGGCCGTCCATCTCGTCTCGCGGGCCTACGCCGACGGCCCGACGGCCGGCGATTTCGTGGCCAGCGCGAAAGCAGTTCTGCGTCGCCTCGAGGGTGCGTTCACCCTGGTGTTCACCCATTCCGATCACGCGGACACGATCGTCGCGGCTCGTCGCTCGACGCCCCTGGTACTCGGTGTCGGCGAGGGTGAGATGTTCCTCGGGTCCGACGTCGCTGCGTTCATCGAGCACACCCGCGACGCCGTCGAACTCGGGCAGGATCAGGTCGTCGTCATCACCGCCGACGGCTACGACATCAGCGATTTCGAGGGCAACGAGGCGCAGGGACGTCCGTTCCGAATCGACTGGGACCTGGCAGCCGCCGAGAAGGGCGGCCACGACTACTTCATGCTCAAGGAGATCCAGGAGCAGCCCGCCGCTGTGGCGGATACGTTGCTCGGTCACTTCGACAACGGTCGAATCGTGCTCGACGAGCAGCGACTGTCCGACCAGGAGCTGCGCGACGTCGACAAGGTGTTCGTCGTGGCCTGCGGTAGCGCGTACCACTCCGGCCTGCTGGCCAAGTACGCGATCGAGCACTGGACCCGGCTGCCGGTCGAGGTGGAACTGGCCAGCGAATTCCGGTACCGCGACCCGGTTCTCGACCGTTCGACCCTCGTCGTGGCCATCTCGCAGTCCGGTGAAACTGCGGACACACTCGAAGCCGTTCGGCACGCCAAGGACCAGAAGGCGCGGGTTCTCGCGGTGTGCAACACCAACGGCTCGCAGATTCCACGTGAGGCCGACGCCGTGCTCTACACGCGGGCCGGTCCGGAGATCGGCGTCGCGTCGACCAAGGCCTTCCTCGCCCAGGTGACCGCGAACTATCTCGTCGGACTGGCGTTGGCGCAGGCTCGCGGCACCAAGTACCCCGACGAGGTCGCGCGCGAATTCGCCGAACTCGAAGCGATGCCCGAGTTGGTGCAGCGGGTGCTCGAGACGGTCGAACCGGTTCGGGCGCTCGCGCGCGAGCTCTCGACGGCCACGACCATTCTGTTCCTCGGCCGACACGTCGGATACCCCGTTGCTCTCGAGGGCGCGCTCAAGCTCAAGGAACTCGCGTACATGCACGCCGAGGGTTTCGCGGCGGGCGAGCTCAAGCACGGTCCCATCGCGCTCATCGAGGACGGTGTCCCGGTGATCGTCGTGATGCCTTCGCCCAAGGGTCGGGCAGTGTTGCACTCGAAGATGCTGAGCAACATTCGCGAGATCCAGGCGCGTGGGGCGAGAACGGTCGTCATCGCCGAAGAAGGCGACGAGGCAGTGCGGCCCTTCGCGGACAACTTGATCGAGATCCCGGCGGCCTCGACGCTGTTGCAGCCGCTGTTGTCGACGATCCCGCTTCAGGTCTTCGCCGCCGAGGTCGCCCAGGCACGCGGCTACGACGTGGACAAGCCTCGCAACCTGGCCAAGTCCGTCACCGTCGAGTAGCGATCGGCATGCGCGGCTACTACACACCCGAGCAGATTCGGAACGCGGAAGCGCCGCTGCTGGATTCCCTGCCGAACGGCGTGCTGATGCGCCGCGCCGCGTACGGATTGGCCGCGGTCGTGGCAGGCGAGCTGACCGTGCGTACGGGCGGCGTCGTGGGGCGGCGGGTGACGATTCTGGTCGGTACCGGCGACAACGGCGGCGACGGTCTGTGGGCAGGGGCGTTCCTGCGTCGGCGCGGCGTCTCGGTGTCGGCACTCCTTCTCGATCCGACGCGGGTGCACCCCGAGGGTCTCGCGGCCCTGCGATCGTCGGGTGGACGCGTGGTGACCAGGTGCGGACCTGCCGATCTCGTGGTCGACGCCATCGTGGGCATTTCCGGCAAGGGCCCGTTGCGGCCCGATGCTGCTGCGGTGGTCGAGCAGATCACTGCTCCGATCGTGGCCGTGGACGTGCCCAGTGGAGTCGACGCGGAGACCGGTGCGGCACCGGGGCCTGCCGTGTCGGCCGCTGTGACGGTGACGTTCGGTGCGCGCAAGCCGGTTCACGCGTTGGCCGTACCTCGTTGCGGCCGAATCGAACTCGTGGACATCGGCTTGAAGCTGCCGGCTCCGGCGATGACGTCCTTCGAGCCGGTCGACGTGGGACGGATATGGCCGATCCCGACAGCTACCGACGACAAGTACTCGCAGGGGGTTGTGGGTGTTCTGGCCGGCAGCGACACGTTCCCCGGTGCCGCGCTGCTCTGTGTGGGAGCGGCGGTCGCGGCGACCTCCGGAATGGTCCGCTACGTGGGTAGCGCAGGCGCAGAGGTTGTCTCGCACTACCCGGAGGTCGTGTCCGCACCGAATCTCGACGCGGCAGGGAAGGTGCAGGCGTGGGTGGTCGGTCCCGGATTCGGCACCGACGAGGAGTCGGCGGAGATCGTGCGTCGAGTTCTGGACACGGATCTGCCCGTCGTCGTCGACGCGGACGCGCTCACGGTCCTCGCCCGCAACGAGCGCTGGGTCGCCGGACGTGCGGCACCGACTCTGCTGACCCCGCATGCCGGGGAGTTCGCCCGCCTGACCGGATCCGACCCGGCACCCGACCGAGTGGGATCGGTCCGAGATCTCGCCGCGCGCTGGGGCGTCACCGTGCTCCTCAAGGGACGAGCGACGATCGTCGCCGATGCGGACGGCACCACGTTCGTCAGCGACGCCGGAGGGTCGGCGGCGTCGACCGCGGGCTCGGGCGACGTACTGTCGGGCATCCTCGGGGCCCTGCTCGCGTCGGGGATGGCACCGTCCACTGCGGCTGCCTGCGGCGCGAAGGTCCACGCACTGGCCGCGGCCCGTGCGGCTCACGGGTCGGACGGAGAGTTCGCGGCACCCATTTCTGCGAGCCCACTGTGCGAGTCCATCCGCGACGCCATCCGAACCGTGCGCTCGCTCACGATGTGACCCCGGTCGTGCGTGGCCCACGTTCGATGTCGGATGTGTCACGGGTTGTGGCACCCTGATCCGTCGTATTCGCGGCTCGGATGGCACTATCGAATGTTGTGAGTATCGGTTGTGGCGACGAGGAGACCGATCCTCGGACGGGTTCGGGTGCCGTCGCGACCGTCGACCTCGACGCAGTTGCGCACAACGTCCGCGTGTTGCAGCAGTTCGCCGGGGACGCCGCCGTGATGGCGGTCGTCAAGGCCGACGGATACAACCACGGTGCCGTCGAGGTAGCACGCGCCGCGGTCGCCGCGGGGGCGCAGGAGCTCGGCGTCACCACCATCGGTGAGGCCCTCGAGCTCCGTGCTGCTGGTGTGACCGTCCCGGTGTTGGCGTGGCTGCACCGAACGGACTCCGATTTCGCGGCGGCGATAGCCGGGCAGGTCGGGATCGGGGTATCCACGGCTGCCCAGCTCGACGCTGTGGTCGACGCTGCACGCAGGGTCGGTTCCACCGCTGATCTCTCGCTCAAGATCGATACCGGGCTCAATCGCAACGGGGTCGCGGAACCGGATCTCGACGCCGTTCTCGACGCTACTGCCGTCGCGGTCGCGGAGGGCGCTGTGCGATTGACCGGAATGTTCTCGCATCTGGCCTGCTCCGACGAACCGGCTCACCCCGCCAACGACGCCCAGGCCGAGCGGCTTCGCGACGCGGTGCGGCGCGCCACCCGGCGCGGAACCCCTCCCGCCGTCGTGCACCTGTCCAACTCGGCAGCGGCGCTGACCAGACCCGATCTCGGTTTCGACATGGTCCGCCCGGGTATTGCTCTGTACGGCCTGTCCCCGGTGCCCGAACTGGGAACGTTCGACTTGCACCCGGTCATGACTCTCACGGCGCAGGTGGCGAACATCAAGAAGGTGAGCGAAGGTGAATCTGTGTCCTACGGCTACACCTGGACCGCTCCCGCCGACACCGTGGTCGCCCTCGTCGCTCTCGGATACGCCGACGGGGTCGTCCGTCGCCTCAGCGGGCGGTTCGAGGTGACCATCGCAGGTCGTCGCTATCCCTCCGTCGGGCGCGTGTGCATGGATCAGTTCGTCGTCGACCTCGGCGGCAGTGACTCGGGTGTCGCAGTCGGCGACGAGGCGTTACTGTTCGGACCGGGGGACAGGGGAGAGGCGCACGCCCAGGATTGGGCAGACGCGCTCGAGACCATCAGCTACGAAGTCGTGATCGGCGTTCGTGGACGTGTTCGGCGACGGTTCGTCGGCGCTCGCTCAGGGGAGGCGACGATCTAGATCATGCTCGGATTGCTGGAGAGTATTGCAATTGTGGTGCGCGAGACGGCGTTCCGGTCCAACAAGGACCCGCTGGCCACCGAGAACCTCGACCTGATGGACGCAGACCGGGGCAGCATCGTCACGGCGGACGACGGTGTACCCCTCGCGGTGCGCGAGGTGGGTCCGGCGGACGCCGAGACCACCGTGATCTTCGTCCACGGTTACTGCCTGCGCATGTCGTCCTGGCATTTCCAACGGCGGGCGCTCGAACAGCAGTGGGGTTCGACAGTGCGCATGGTCTTCTACGACCAGCGCGGTCACGGGCGTTCCGGGGTACCGAGCCCGGAGAGCTGCACCATCGGCCAGCTCGGCCTCGATCTCGATGCGGTGATCCGCTCGGTGGTACCACGCGGACGCATCGTTCTGGTCGGGCACTCGATGGGCGGCATGTCGATCCTGTCCATGGCGCGGCAACGGTCGGAGGTTCTGCGGCAGCGAGTCATCGGAGCGGTCCTGATCTCGACGACTGCTGCCGGTCTCGCGCAGTCCGGGGTGGGTCGTAGTCTGCAGAACCCGGCGGTCGATGCGTTCCGCGCGGCAGTGCGGACGTCACCGGGCCTGGTGCAGTTCGGCCGCGGCGCGGTACGTGCGCTCATCTCGCCGGTCCTGCGCGCGGCGTCGTACGGCACCCGGGTCTCGCCGCGGTTGGTGGCGTTCTCGCAGTCGATGATCGACGACACCTCCGTCGTCACGATCGTCAACTTCCTCGAGACGCTCGAGTTGCACGACGAGTCCGAAGCGCTGCTGGAATTCGAGAACATTCCGGTGTCGGTGGTGTGCGGGGACGAGGATTGGATCATTCCGTTCGCCAGCTCGGAGGCTCTCGCTCAGGCCCTGCCGCGTTCGGAGATGGTGCGGGTGCGCCAGGGTGGGCACCTGGTTCAACTCGAATTCCCCGAACAGGTCAACGGCGCGATACAGCGGCTCGTGGCACGGGCGACGGAGGCCGCGGGCAAGAAGCGACGGTGGGGCGTTGTCTGACGAGCCGCTGACCTTGCCGGTGGACGTCGAATTGGTCACTGCCGCAGACACCGCCGAGTTCGGTGCGCGACTGGCGGACGTTCTGGTCGCAGGCGATCTGGTGATCCTCGACGGCCCGCTCGGGGCCGGAAAGACCGCCATGACCAAGGGGATCGCGGCCGGACTCGGTGTGCAGGGCCGCGTCACCTCGCCGACGTTCGTCATCGCGCGAGAGCATCGGCCCGGCCCACGGCCCCGTGGGCTACCGCCGGTTGCGCTGGTCCACGTCGATGCTTATCGGCTCGGGATGACGGGGCAGTCGGCCGTCGACGAACTCGATGCACTCGACCTCGATACCGACCTCACCGACGCCGTCGTCGTGGTCGAGTGGGGCGAGGGATTGGTCGAGAAGCTGACGGACGGCCATGTGTCGGTTCGTCTGACGCGTGATCCGGACTCCGATGTTCGCCGCGCGATTGTGAGTCGGGTGCCCGGCGGGGCGGATCCGCGAGATCGATCCTGACCGGGTACCGGGTGTGCGGCCGAATCCCCAGTGACGGGTAATCTGAAATATCGTGCTTGTACTTGCCGTCGACACCTCGACCCCCGCCGTCACCGCAGGTGTGGTGAGCCTGACCGAGTCCACGGCCGGTGCAGCGACCACGACGCTCGCCACCCGGGTTCGAGTGGACGCGCGATCGCACGCTGAAATCCTGACGCCCAACATCGTCGAGTGCCTGGCCGAGGCCGACATCACCGCAGCCGAACTGGGTGCCGTCGTCGTGGGCGTGGGCCCCGGGCCCTACACCGGCCTACGGGTGGGAATGGCGACGGCTGCGGCGTTCGGGGACGCGCTCGGTCTTCCGGTATACGGCGTGTGCAGTCTCGACGCCATCGCCGCAGATGTCTCCGAGCCCGGGTCGCTTCTGGTGGTGACCGATGCGCGCCGACGCGAAATCTACTGGGCGCGTTACGAAGCCGGCGTGCGGGTGGCGGGACCCGACGTTGTCGCCCCGGCCGAGCTCGATAGTGTCGGAGTCGACGCGGTCGCTGGATCGGCCCCGCATGCTGCGGCATTCGAGCTTCCGATTCGTGATGTGCAGGCACCGTCCGCAGCCGGATTGGTTGCGGTTGCTGCCGCCGATATCGGCAGCGGTATCGTTCCGGGCCCGCTCGTCCCGTTGTACCTGCGCCGCCCCGACGCCAAGACGCTCGACGAGCGCGCCGCAGCGAAGGCTGCGAAGTGACGGTGTCGATCGAGTCGATGACGGCGGCGGACGCTGCTCGGTGCGCGTACCTCGAGACCGTGCTGTTCCCGGGTGACGACCCGTGGGCCGAGGATGCATTCATCGCGGAACTGGCGGCACCACACAATCATTACGTCACGGCGCGGGAGAACGGTGAGGTCGTCGGCTACGCAGGCATCTCTCTGTTGGGGCAGCCGAGCCGCGGAGCGTTCGTCGTCGGAGAGTCCGAGGTGCACACCATCGGTGTCGATCCGGCGCATCACCGCAGAGGAATCGGCGGGCGACTGCTCGACGAACTGCTGCGCGTGGCCGACGAGCACGGTGGGCCGGTCTTTCTCGAGGTCCGCACCGACAACGAGCCCGCCATCGAGTTGTACCGACGCGAAGGGTTCGAGATCGTGGGCACCAGGGCGAAGTACTACCAACCGAGCGGGGCCGATGCCTTCACCATGCGTCGGTTCGAGAAGACGGAAGGACCGGCCCGATGATCGTCATGGGTATCGAAAGTTCCTGCGACGAAACAGGAGTCGGGATCGTCCGGTGGGGCGGGGCAGGCACGTGCGAGCTGATGGCCGACGAGGTGGCCTCGAGTGTCGACGAACACGCGCGGTACGGCGGAGTGGTGCCCGAGGTGGCGTCGCGCGCGCACCTCGAGGCCATCGTGCCGACCATGCGGCGGGCTCTGGCAGCCGCGGACATCGAGCGTCCCGACGCCGTCGCGGTGACGATCGGACCGGGGTTGGCAGGGGCCTTGCTGGTCGGGGTTGCCGCCGCCAAGGCCTACGCCGCGGCCTGGGGTGTGCCCTTCTACGCCGTGAACCACCTCGGTGGGCACGTCGCGGTCGACACGCTCGAGCACGGGCCGATGCCGTCGTGCGTGGCACTGTTGGTCTCGGGTGGTCACACTCATCTGCTGCACGTGGACGATCTGTCTCGGCCGATCGCCGAGCTCGGGACCACCGTCGACGACGCAGCCGGGGAGGCCTTCGACAAGGTTGCACGGCTGCTGGGATTGGGCTATCCGGGTGGTCCGGCCCTCGATGATGCTGCGCGCGAAGGTGATCCGGCCGCGATCGCGTTTCCCCGAGGAATGACCGGCCCACGCGACGCCCGCTACGACTTCTCGTTCTCCGGGGTCAAGACGGCTGTCGCCCGGTTCGTCGAGGCCCGGCAGCGCGCGGGAGATCCGATTCCGGTCGCGGACATCGCCGCGTCCTTCCAGGAATCCGTCGCCGATGTCCTGACGATGAAGGCCGTCCGTGCGGCAACCGACGTCGACGTCGACACGATAGTTCTGGGTGGGGGTGCCACCGCCAACTCTCGCATCCGTTCGCTGATCGAAAGCCGTTGTGCCGAGCAGGGTTTGACGCTCAGAATTCCGAAGCCGCGATTGTGTACCGACAACGGGGTGATGATCGCGGCACTGGGCGCGCACCTCGTCGCGGGCGGAGCACAGCCTTCGGCCTTGACCGCAGTGACCGATCCCGGCCTGTCGGTCGCGATCAGTCAGGTGCCCGGCTGAGGGGCCTGCGCGGACGCGGCGGTGGTCTCGGACGAACGGGTTGTCGACGGCACGGCTGCGGACAGAGGCTCACTCGAGGGGGCCGGTGCAGGCGGCGACCACACCGTCGGTGGTGCCGTCAGTTCCGGCGTGGGCTCCGAACCGCTGACATCGGTGGTCGGCGCGCCGATCGACTCGGTCGGCACCGGCGTGACCTCGGTCGTCGGTACCGGCACGATCTCGGTCGTATCGCTCGGGTCCGAAGACTCGATCGGTTCGGAAGGCTCTACCGGAATCGTGGTGACCGAGGTCGGCGGTTCGATGGGAACTGCGGTGGTGACATCGGGGGACGCAGGATTCGACGTGGGATCGATCGGCCATTCGATCTGCGGGAGATCGGGGGCCGGCCGCAGCGTCGGGGTGCTGGTCGGCACAGCGGTGGTCGTGAACCGAGCCGACGATCCGTCGCCGTCGACGGAGGTTGCCGTCGGGTCGGACCGATCGCCCGGGGTGAGCCCGGCGGTGGGGCGGTTCTCGTCGGGGGACCAGCCCTCGGTGACCGGCGTACCGGCGTCGCTCGATTCGGTCGCGTCGCGGCCGGTACTTCCGGCCGGTGAGACGTTGGGGTCTTCGGCCGGTGCCATTGTCTGCACACCGTAGGCGAGTACCAGTCCGCCCGCGACGACGGCAGCCGCGATCGCACCGGAGTATCGGCTCATCCGGCTCGCGGTGTTGCGCGTGGCCGAGACGAGTTGGTACCCACCACCGACGGCCGATGCGGCGACGGCAGCAGCGCCGACGGCAAGAACGGCGTCGGGTTCCGGCAGTCGAAGGACCGGGGCGTGGAACATGTCGGTGAGCGTGGACGCGAGCAGGGGAATGTGCGCCCCTCCGCCGATCAGCACGATGACCTCGGGTTCGTGAGTGCTCTCGTCGAACACCTGCCGGACGAACCGAGCTGCGGTGTCGAAGGTGGGGGTCGCGGCGGCTTCGAACGCGTCACGGGTGACCGTCAGCGGGATTCCGCTGTAACGCTCGATGCGGACCTCGTCCTCCTGGGAGAGGCGTTCCTTGATCGATCGGTACCGCGCGGAGCCGATTCCTCGGTTGTCGCGGATGTCGTCCCGAAGATTGTCACGGGTCATGTCCTGCACGAGGTTCTTGACGAGCACGTCGAGTGCGTCGCCGGCGACGGCGTCCGACCGGCCGTGCGCCAGTACCGTCTCGGCGGTCCGATCGGTGACGGTGACCGACATGCCCGAGGCTCCGAGATCGACCAGCGCGATCGTGTCGTACCGGTCGATCAGGCCGGTGGTCGCCAGGTGCGCGGATGCGGCTGCGGACTCCGGCACCAGTCGAACGTCACGAGTGGTGTGGGCCAGCGCCGCGCGAATGCCCGCAGCGTGCTCCTCCGTGCGGTAGGTAACGGCGATCGCGTCGGGGGACCGGTGGCCGGGGATCAGGGAGGCCATGAGTTCTATGGACGAGGTGACCAGATCGCCGATGTCGGTGTTGGCTTGACGGTCGGCCGAGACCGTTCGGTACTCGACCGTGCGAGAACCGTCGGTGTCGACGGTGACGAGGGCTGCGCACACGACCTCGGATCCGGTGGATATGCCCACTCCTACCCGCATGCTTCACCTCCCGCCCCTGTGTATCTGTCGGAAATCGACTGCCCTGAGTGCCTTGTCGCGGCACAGCTGCCGATCGTTATCGTTCGTACAGCTCCGTTATCGTAACGTTACTTCGGGCTCCGGCGCGAGTGTAATAGGCCGCTCGGTCCGTTACCCGATGACTGTTCATGGCCTCCTACCTGGCCTTTCGGAGACTTCACGGAGTCCGGGAAAACAGCGAGAAACGACGTGGGTGTTCGGCGTTTCGGGCCCCGATTCAGCAGTCGTCGGATGTGCGTGGTTGCGCGAAGCGGTGGGCGATCGCCCTCGTGCCCACCCGTGCGACCACCGCGCCGCGAACCTGGCGAACCCAGCCCTTGAGTGCTGGCACTCTCGTGTATAGAGTGCTAGTTGGCACCGAGCGAAGTCCCGGCACCCGCGACGACGGGAACGAGTTCAGGCCGTGATTGTCAGAACCGCACGAGAAGTACATACACACAGCTGTCCGGGGATCCGACCCCGGGCGCGTACCCCATAACTTTGGAGGGCTCAACGTGGCGAGCGTGAAAATCAAGCCGCTCGAGGACAAGATCCTCGTCCAGGCCAACGAGGCCGAGACGACGACCGCCTCCGGTCTGGTCATCCCCGACACAGCCAAGGAGAAGCCCCAGGAGGGCACCGTCGTCGCCGTGGGCGAAGGCCGTGTCACCGAGAAGGGCAACCGCATCCCGGTCGACGTCAAAGAAGGTGACACCGTCATCTACAGCAAGTACGGCGGCACCGAGATCAAGTACGCCGGCGAGGAGTACCTGATTCTGTCGGCACGCGACGTGCTGGCTGTCATCGCCAAGTAGGCCACAACGCATCCGCCCCGGTATCCGATTTTCGTGTCGGTCCCGGGGCGGTGTGCGTTCGATCGAGTTTCTTTGCTCGAAGGAGTAACACCGAAACATGGCAAAGCAAATCCAATTCAACGAGGAAGCGCGCCGCGCACTCGAACGCGGCGTCGACAAGTTGGCCGACGCAGTCAAGGTGACGCTCGGGCCACGGGGACGCCACGTCGTCCTGTCCAAGGCATTCGGCGGTCCGACCGTCACGAACGACGGTGTCTCCATCGCTCGTGAGATCGACCTGGAGGATCCGTTCGAGAACCTCGGCGCGCAGCTGGTCAAGAGCGTCGCCACCAAGACCAACGACGTTGCAGGCGACGGAACCACCACCGCGACGGTCCTCGCGCAGGCGCTCGTGCGCGGCGGTCTGAAGAACATCGCCGCGGGCGCGAACCCGATCGCGCTCGGTACCGGCATCTCCAAGGCGGCCGACAAGGTCGCCGAGGCCCTGCTCGCCGCCGCAACCCCGGTCGAGGGCAAGCAGGCGATCGCTCAGGTCGCCACCGTGTCCTCGCGTGACCCCGAGATCGGTGAGCTCGTCGGCGAGGCGCTCACTCGCGTCGGCGCAGACGGCGTCGTCACCGTCGAGGAGTCCTCGACGCTGCTGACCGAGCTGTCGGTCACCGAAGGCGTGCAGTTCGACAAGGGCTACCTGTCGCCGTACTTCGTCACCGACGTCGACGCGCAGGAAGCAGTTCTCGAGGACGCGTACGTCCTGCTGTACCGCGAGAAGATCACATCGCTTCCGGACTTTCTGCCTCTGCTGGAGAAGGTTGCCGAGAGCGGCAAGCCGTTGCTCATCATCGCCGAGGACACCGAGGGTGAAGTTCTCTCGACGCTGGTCGTCAACTCCATCCGCAAGACGATCAAGGCCGTGGCGGTCAAGGCACCGTTCTTCGGTGATCGCCGCAAGGCATTCCTCGACGATCTCGCGGTCGTGACGGCCGGTCAGGTCATCACCGCCGATGTGGGTCTGAGTCTCAAGGAAGCCGGCCTCGAGCTGCTCGGTCGCGCTCGTCGCGTCGTCGTCACCAAGGACGACACGACCATCGTCGACGGTGCGGGCACGCAGGACGACATCGATGCGCGCGTCGGTCAGCTCCGTCGTGAGATCGAGAGCACCGATTCGGAGTGGGATCGCGAGAAGCTCGAAGAGCGTCTGGCGAAGCTCTCGGGCGGCATCGCGGTCATCAAGGTCGGCGCAGCCACCGAGACCGAGCTCAAGGAACGCAAGTTCCGCGTCGACGACGCCGTGGCTGCGGCCAAGGCTGCGGTCGAAGAGGGAATCGTCCCCGGCGGCGGCTCGGCTCTGACTCAGGCAGCGTTGGCTCTGGCCGACGACCTGGGCCTGACCGGTGACGAAGCTACCGGCGTGGCCGTGGTGCGCACCGCGCTCAACGCACCGCTGTTCTGGATCGCCTCCAACGCGGGCATCGACGGCTCCGTCGTCGTCAGCAAGGTGGCAGAACTGCCGAAGGGTCACGGATTCAACGCCGCGACGCTGACGTACGGCGACCTGCTGGCCGACGGCGTCGTCGATCCGGTCAAGGTGACTCGCTCCGCAGTGGTCAACGCCGCGTCGGTTGCACGCATGATCCTGACGACCGAGAGTGCGATCGTGGAGAAGCCGGAAGAGGCTTCCGAGCCTGCTGCCGGACACGGACACGCTCACTGACGTTCGGTGACACCGAGAAAGCCCCCCAACCCGAACGGGTTGGGGGGCTTTCTCGGTGTTGGGGTGACTACACCGCGATGCGGCGGCGATTGTGACGAGCGTGCAGTTCCCGCTCGGTCTCGGACATCCCGCCCCAGATCCCGTAGGGCTCGCTGACGTTGAGAGCGTGTGTACGGCATTGAGCGAGTACGGGGCAGCTGCGGCACATTTCCTTGGCTCGCATCTCGCGCTGTGCTCGTGCCCGGCCCCGCTCGCCGTCCGGGTGGAAGAACATGGACGAATCGACGCCACGGCACAGGCCGTGCATCTGCCAATCCCAAATGTCGGCGTTCGGCCCAGGGAGGTGATTCGGCTGCGGCATGGAAACTCCTAGGGTGGTGTGGCTTCTCGGATTCGTGATCCGAATGTCGACAACGTTATGTGGATCGACGAAATCGAGTCAATAGTTCTCTGTCGTGGGCAAATGCATAGTTATGGGGCAAAGAATTAACACGGGCGATATTTACTTCGACTCACCCGCATGCGTGTCCTTCCTGTTGAAGAATCCGCCGACACGCGAGACGATGAGAGTGCACAGGCTGTGCGGCTGCCGATGCGGTGCGCTCCGACGCAGACGTCCCGCGGCGGTTCGACGAGACTCCAGCTGGATCCGACCGGACCCTTGTTGTCGGTATTTCTGCTGATCACAGCAGTGTCGGTGGTGCCGAGCGTAGTCCGGATCAACACCTCGGGCTCGACGTCGGTTCCCTCGACCGAGCCCGCACGGAGTGTCCGAGACGATCGCGTGGATCGCGGGGCGACGTTCGAGTGGGCGCGGATTCGGCAGGCTGTGCGTCGTGAGCCGAATGAGCGATCGAGTGTGCCGATTAACCTATTCGCCACACAGCGTTCAGATTCTCGTCTTCGAATCGGCCCGTGTTCACATTGTTAATTCCTTGAAAACTGCTTTCTGCGCACAGGAAACGATGCGCCGATGCCCCTTTCGGTCCGATAGCGAATTCGCCCCACGTAATAACGTCGCCACGAATCGGTAGGACTCGGGCGCGGTTCGGCGCAGGCTCAGGCCCTACCCTTGCGTCCGTGCCATCAGAGCAGAGCTCGCTGTTCACCGCGACGCAGTCCGAACTCTTCGACGCTGCCTTCGGCAGCAACCCCGGCCGATTTCCGCTCCCGGCCGCCACCGATTCGCGAGAGAGCTGGTTTCGCAGTGTCGCGTTGGCGGGCCAGGGTCGATACAGCGCCGCCGAAATCGAGCTTCGGAGGCATCGGCCCCGTGGCCCGGAACTTCGGTCGCTGCACGCCTCGACCAGAGCGTCGTGGCTGCGTCAGGTGGGCGAACACGAGCGAGCCCGCCGATTCGACGGCATGGCTGTCATTCTCGTCGGTCTCGTAGGGCCGTCGGAATCCGAGGACTCCGTTCAGGCCCGTAGCGATGCGCTGACCGGCCTGGCCGCAGATGCATTGGGAAGCGGACGGTTTCACCTCGCGGACACCCTCCTGGCCCGCAGTGCGGGCCAGCGGCACGGCCACGTCGGTCGGGGATCGTGGCGCCCGGCACTGCGGGCGGCGTGGGTGGCGGCCGAGTTGGCGATGATGCGCGGCGACGGACCCGAGGCAGTCCGACACGCCGAGGCCGCTCGAGCTCTCGCCGAAGATGCCGATTCGTTACGGCACATCGTCAAGACCGACCTGGTGGTTGCGGCCGCACTGAGTTGTGCCGGTGAGACCTCCCGTGCCCGTGAGTCGGCCGTCCAGGTGGCCTGTGCTGCGGAGATGGCAGGTCTGCTACCCCTGCGCTGGGCCGCCACGATGCTCTTCGAGGGAACAGGCGGGGTCGATGCCGGGATGATCGCCTCCGGCGACTTGGCTGCCGCCATCGATCGCCTGGGTGGTTCGACGGTCGGTTGACCAGGACCTGGGTCGGAGTCGGACCGATTGGTTCGGTTGTGACCGGGTGGTGTCGCTATCCTTGGTCTCGTTCCACCACCACGTGGAAGCGCTCCCAGGCGGGTGCGTACCTGTAACGCGGGGAAATTTGTCGACGATGAACAGTGCGGGTGAGGAGCTTGACTCTTTCGTCGTTGCCGCAGCGCAAGGCGATCGACTGGCTCTGTCCCGGGTCTTGGAGTTCATCCGACCACTCGTCGTTCGGTACTGCCGGGCACGGGTCGGTTCGGCCGAACGCGGTCAGCTTTCGGCCGACGACGTGGCGCAGGAGGTCTGTTTGGCAGTCATGACCGCCTTGCCGCGATACCAGGACCAAGGTCGTCCGTTCATGGCATTCGTGTACGGCATCGCGGCTCACAAGGTCGCCGACGCCCATCGCAGCGCCTCGCGTAACAAATCGGACCCGGCCGCCGAAGTACCAGATGTCGTGTCGATGGAGCACGGACCGGAGCAACGCGCTCTCGAATCCGAGTCGAGTCGACAGATGACTGCACTGCTGGACACCTTGCCCGCCAAGCACCGCGAGATTCTGGTGCTCCGACTGATAGTCGGATTGTCGGCCGAGGAAACAGCAGCCGCCGTCGGCAGCACTGCAGGCGCTATCCGCGTGGCTCAGCACCGAGCTATCGCAAAACTGAAGAACGAAGTTGTGAGAGCAGGTGAAATGTATGGCTAGGGACAATGGTCACGGTGGCCCCGGTGAGACCCCGCGTCGCGGAATCTCGCGTATCGGTGAGCACGTGAACTCCACTGGACCGAAGCAGAACGATCCCTATGCCGACATCGGCGCAGACGGTGGTCCAGTGGACCTCGTCGCCGTACGTCGTGACGATGCGTTCATCGACGCGATCAGTGGTGACGGACCGATTGCCACCGATGACGCAGACGAGTACCAACTCGCCCTACTGTTGGCCAACTGGCGAGCAGACGTGGTCACGCCGGCGATGCCGTCCGGACCCTCCCTCGACGTGGTCGTCGCGTCGGTCGAACGCGAGAAGCTCGCCGCCGACATGGCTCGCTCGAGCTCGGCCAACCGCAGTGGACGGATGCGTTTGTTGCGTCCCATCGCCGGTGCCGCAGCCGCGATCGCCGTCGTGATGGGTGGCCTGGTGGTCATCTCGTACAACTCGACACCGGACGATCCGCTGTGGAGCGTCAAGTCGGTCGTCTTCTCCGAGCAGGCCGATTCGACCGTGGCGCAGATCGATACGACGTCCAAACTGCAGGAGGCGGAAAATCTTCTGTCCTCCGGGGACACCACTGCCGCTCGCGCACTGCTCGACGGTGCGTCGAACAGCAGTTCCGCTGTGCTCGACGACGCGCAGCGCGCCGAGCTCGATCAGTGGCTGGCGCGTCTGCTGCAGGAACTGCAGGCTCTGACGCTGCCCGCGCCCGTCCCGCCGCCTGCCGATGTGATCCCGGCTCCGGTGCCCAGCTCGGAGGTCGTGTTGCCACAGGCTCCGGTGGATCAGGTCGCACCCGACACCACGGGTGTGCCGATCACTCCGGCTCCGACGACGACACCCGTGGTTCCGCCCACCACGACGACCCCGAGTCCGACGACGACCACCGATGTCACGCCGACGGTGGTTCAGGAGCCCGATCAGCCGACAGCGACCGCTGGAGGCAGTTCGTCGGAGAACCGCGACCGCATGTCGGTTCCGTCCGGCGGCAGCTGACCGGGTTTCGATTCCCCACCGAACGACGAAGAAGCCCGACACGATGATCGTGTCGGGCTTCTTCGTGTGAAGATGCGGAAAGGGTCAGCTGTCGAATCCGTCGCCGTGCAACGCGTCGTTCATCGAAGCGTCGGCGAACCCGCGGCAGTAATCCCAGGTCACGTAGGCGTCGGGGACGGGGTCGTAGGCGGGCTCGTGCGGACGGACGGTTCCGTCGACCAGAAGCTGCAGAAGGTTCGCCCGCAACATGTCCCAGTCGTGGTAGTGGTCCTGCTGGCAGTCCTCGCAGCACACGACCAGTCCGCGGATGCCGCGGTGGCCGAGCAGTGCCTCGTAGACAGCCAGGTCCGCCAGGTCTTCCTCGACGGCCAGGCGCTCCTGAGGATCGAGAGGCTGGCCTGGCTCGATGGCGTCGAGGGCGGCCGACGGGTCGGCTGGGTCTCCGGCGAACGGATCCGGGGGTAGACCGGGAGGCAGTTGATCGCGCACGCCTCCACGGTACGCAGGACTTGTGGGTCTGCGCCAGCCGTTCGAATACGACATGCCGGACGCGGTGGCCGCCGACACTGGTGCAGACCGCGATTTCGGTGCTCGAAGCCACTCACAGCGGGAGGCATTCGCACTGGTTGTGCCCTAGCCGATACCATGGTTCACGGCGCTGAACAGATGAGTGCAAGTGCCGAAACTCCATCCGTTCTCCAACACCGCATTGCGGTGCGCCTGCGAGCTCTCACCGGCCGCACGCCGCGCCGAAGTGCAACCAGGCTCTAGGGAGGGCCAGATTCGTATGAGTAGTCCCGGAGCCCACGTCCGCACAGGCGGCGACGATCCCAACAAGGTCGCGATGCTCGGCCTCACGTTCGACGACGTCCTGCTGCTGCCGGCCGCTTCGGATCTGATTCCCAGCTCGGTCGACACCTCGAGCCAGATCACCCGCGAGATCCGCCTGCGGGTACCGCTGGTCAGCTCCGCCATGGACACCGTCACCGAGGCGCGGATGGCCATCGCCATGGCCCGCGCCGGCGGAATGGGTGTGCTGCACCGCAACCTGTCGCTGCAGGATCAGGCGTCGCAGGTCGAGACGGTCAAGCGCTCGGAGGCCGGGATGGTCACCGACCCCGTCACCTGCAAGCCCACCGACTCGTTGGCCGAGGTCGACGCCATGTGTGCGCGCTTCCGGATCTCCGGTCTTCCGGTCACCGACGAGACCGGTGCGCTGGTCGGCATCATCACCAACCGCGACATGCGGTTCGAGGTCGATCAGAACCGCCGCGTCGCCGACGTCATGACCAAGGCGCCGTTGATCACCGCGCAGGAGGGCGTCACCGCGGAAGCGGCGCTCGGTCTGTTGCGTCGCCACAAGATCGAGAAGCTGCCGATCGTGGACGGCAAGGGCGCGCTCACCGGCCTGATCACCGTGAAGGACTTCGTCAAGACCGAGCAGCACCCCGATGCCACCAAGGACCGTGACGGTCGCCTGCTGGTCGGTGCCGCGGTGGGCGTCGGGCAGGACGCCTGGGCTCGATCGATGGCTCTGACCGACGCCGGGGTGGACGTCATCATCGTCGACACCGCGCACGGCCACAATTCGCAGGTACTCGAGATGGTCAGCAAACTCAAGGCCGAGGTGGGCGACCGCGTACAGGTCGTCGGCGGCAACGTGGCCACCCGAGCGGGCGCACTCGCCCTCGTCGAGGCGGGTGCGGACGCGGTCAAGGTCGGCGTCGGGCCGGGATCGATCTGCACCACCCGCGTTGTCGCAGGCGTCGGCGCTCCGCAGATCACCGCCATCCTCGAAGCCGTCGCGGCGTGCAAGCCACACGGTGTGCCGGTCATCGCCGACGGCGGTCTGCAGTTCTCCGGCGACATCGCCAAGGCGCTCGCTGCGGGTGCTTCGACCGCCATGCTCGGATCGTTGCTGGCCGGAACCGCAGAGTCGCCGGGCGAGCTGATTCTGGTGGGCGGCAAGCAGTTCAAGAGCTACCGCGGCATGGGTTCGCTCGGCGCGATGCAGGGGCGAGGGGGAGCGAAGTCGTTCTCCAAGGACCGCTACTTCCAGGACGACGTGCTGGCCGAGGACAAATTGGTGCCCGAGGGCATCGAGGGTCGCGTCCCGTACCGCGGTCCGTTGACCCAGGTCATCCACCAGCTCACCGGTGGTCTGCGCGCTGCGATGGGGTACACCGGTTCCACCTCGATCGAGGACCTGCAGAAGGCTCAGTTCGTGCAGATCACTGCGGCCGGGCTCAAGGAGAGCCACCCGCACGACATCACGATGACCGCAGAGGCCCCGAACTACACCACCCGATAGTCGCCTCGGCCCTTCCTCGGCCGATTCGATTCGCTCTCGAAGTAGAAAGGTGCGCGCGTGCGCGACCTCGTTGAAATCGGCATGGGCAGAGAAGCCCGCCGCACCTACCAGCTGGACGACATCGACATCGTGCCGTCCCGTCGTACCCGGTCGTCGAAGGAGGTGTCGACGGCATGGCAGCTCGACGCGTACCGCTTCGACATTCCCGTTCTGGCGCATCCGACCGATGCTCTGGTCTCGCCCGAGTTCGCGATCGAGCTGGGTCGCCAGGGTGGGCTGGGTGTCATCAACGGTGAAGGACTCTGGGCGCGCCACGCGGACGTGCAGGCGAAGCTCGATCAGCTGATCCACATCGCCGAGACCGATCTCGATCCGGACGCACCTATCGCCTTCCTGCAGGAACTGCACGCGGCACCGCTTCGGCCGGATCTGCTGGCCGCGGCCGTCGGTCAGGTCCGTGACTCCGGGGTGACCGTCGCCGTTCGGGTGAGCCCGCAGAACGCTCGCTCGCTCACCCCCGCCCTGGTGGCGTCGGGTCTCGATCTGCTGGTCATCCAGGGCACGATCATCTCCGCCGAGCACGTGGCTCACGGTGAGGACGAGCCGCTGAACCTCAAGACCTTCATCGCGGAGCTGGATGTTCCCGTCATCGCAGGCGGCGTGAGCGATCACCGCACGGCGCTGCACCTGATGCGCACCGGCGCGGCAGGCGTCATCGTCGGTTACGGCTCGGTCGAAGGTGGCACGACCACCGGTGAGGTGCTCGGCATCGGCGTTCCGATGGCCACCGCCATCGCCGATGCGGCCGCGGCACGTCGGGACTACCTGGACGAAACCGGCGGGCGCTACGTGCACGTCATCGCCGACGGCGACATCACCACCTCCGGTGCCCTCGCCAAGGCCATCGCCTGTGGGGCCGATGCTGCGGTTCTCGGTGCTCCGCTTGCCGTCGCCGCGGAGGCTCCCGGCGGAGGTTGGTACTGGCCGTCGGCCGCGGCGCATCCGTCCATGCCGCGCGGGGCGCTGCTGCCGATGTCGGCGGGGGAGCGGCCGAGCCTGGATCAGGTGCTCAACGGACCGTCGCGTGAGTCGTACGGCTCGATCAACCTCGTCGGCGGGCTGCGTCGGTCGATGGCGAAGTCCGGGTACTCCGATCTCAAGGAATTCCAGAAGGTGGGCCTGAACGTCAGGGCTTGATCGACACTGCTCCGACAGGGCGCGTACTCCTTTCACTCAGGGGTGCGCGCCCTTTCTGCTGCATGTCGTCCACGTAAGCCGACCCTGTGTTGGTGATACCTCTCGTAACAGCTAGAATCGGTTGTGGCGGTAGTCACATGGGGGTGTGCATACTGTTCGACAGCATCGGATGTAGCGGAGGTCACCATGGGTTCAGCTGTTCGCGCAACGGATTACGACGTCTTGATCGTCGGTTCGGGCTTCGGCGGAAGCGTCACCGCGCTTCGGTTGGTGGAGAAGGGATACCGCGTCGGCATCCTGGAAGCCGGACAACGCTTCGAGGACAAGGACTTCGCGAAGAACAGCTGGGATCTCAAGCGCTTCCTGTGGGCACCGAAGCTCGGCCTCTACGGCATCCAGCGGGTGCACCTGCTGCGCGACTGCCTCATCCTCGCCGGTGCCGGAGTCGGCGGCGGTTCGCTGAACTACGCGAACACCCTCTACAAGCCCCAGGCACCGTTCTTCGAGGACAAGCAGTGGGCGCACATCACCGACTGGAGCAGTGAGCTCTCCCCGTTCTACGACCAGGCCACCCGCATGCTCGGTGTCGTCCGCAACCCGCACATGACCCCCGCCGACGAGGTGATGAAGTCGGTCGCCGAGGACATGGGTGTCGCCGATACCTTCATCCAGACACCGGTGGGAGTGTTCTTCGGCGAAGAACCGGGCAAGACGGTCCCGGACCCGTACTTCGGCGGAGCAGGCCCCGAGCGCACCGGATGCATCGAATGCGGCGAGTGCATGACCGGTTGCCGCCACGGAGCCAAGAACACCCTGCTCAAGAACTACCTGGGCCTGGCCGAGCGCGCAGGAGCCGAGATCGTTCCGATGACGACCGTCACCGGTCTCGTTCCCCGATCCGACGGGACCTGGGACGTCGACACCGAACGAACCGGTGCCCGGCTGCGCAAGGGCCGCAAGACCTACAGTGCGGCCAACGTGGTTCTCGCTGCGGGCACCTGGGGTACGCAGAACCTGCTGCACAAGATGAAGGACACGGGTGCGCTGCCCCGTCTGTCGGACACGCTCGGGGAACTGACCCGCACCAATTCCGAGTCGATCGTCGGGGCCGCGAAGCTGGCGGTCGATCCGAACATGGACCTCACGCACGGTGTGGCCATCACGTCCTCGTTCCACCCCAGTCCCAGCACGCACATCGAACCGGTCCGGTACGGCAAGGGCTCGAACGCGATGGGCATGCTGCAGACACTGATGACCGACGGCGGCGGAAGGATTCCGCGGTGGCTCAAGTTCGTGTTCGCCATGATCGCTCATCCGATTCAGTTCGTCCGCGTCGTCAACGTCCGGCACTGGAGCGAGCGCACCATCATCGCGCTCGTCATGCAGAACCTGGACAACTCGATCACCACGTTCACCAAGCGCGGAGCCTTCGGTCGCAAGATCTCGAGCAAACAGGGGCACGGTGAGCCCAACCCGACGTGGATCCCGGAGGGCAACGACGCCACCCGACGCATCGCCAAGAAGATCGGTGGTGTGGCAGGCGGTACGTGGGGAGAGTTGTTCAACATTCCGCTCACGGCCCACTTCCTCGGTGGCTGCGCGATCGCCTCGGATCCCGAGCACGGCGTCATCGATCCGTACCACCGCGTCCACGGCTACCCGACGCTCAGTGTGGTCGACGGCGCTGCCGTATCGGCCAACCTCGGAGTCAACCCGTCGCTGACGATCAGCGCGCAGGCCGAGCGTTCGGCCGCGCTGTGGCCGAACAAGGGCGAGCTGGATCTCCGTCCGGCGCAGGGGTTGCCGTACCAGCGCCTCGATCCGATCGCCCCGAACTCCCCGGTCGTGCCGGTGGATGCTCCGGGTGGTCTGCGACTGCCGATCGTCGAGATCCGGTCGGGTTCGTCGGCGATGCCCGTCGAGCATTCGGGTGTTGCATGACCACTGCGGCAGTCCCACTAGACTGACCCGGTGACCGACTCCTCTGCACACGATCCCGCACACGCACGCCCGGTTCTCGTCGTCGATTTCGGCGCCCAGTACGCGCAGTTGATCGCCCGCCGTGTGCGCGAGGCCAATGTGTACTCCGAGGTGATCTCGCATACCGCCACTGCCGAGGAGATCGCGGCGAAGGACCCTGTCGCGCTCGTTCTGTCCGGCGGACCCTCCAGCGTCTACGCAGAGGGTGCGCCCGAGCTCGATTCCGCGCTCCTCGACCTCGGCATCCCCGTGTTCGGCATCTGCTACGGATTCCAGGCCATGGCCCAGGCCCTCGGCGGAACCGTCGAACACACCGGAACGCGGGAATACGGCCGCACCCAACTCAGCGTGGACGGCGGTCGTCTGCACGACGGTCTGCCCGCCACGCAGCCGGTCTGGATGAGTCACGGTGATGCCGTCACCGCGGCCCCGGAGGGCTTCACCGTCACCGCCACCAGCGCAGGCGCGCCGGTCGCCGCCTTCGAGAACGAGGGCAAGCGTATGGCGGGCGTGCAGTATCACCCCGAGGTTCTGCACTCCCCGCACGGGCAGCAGGTGCTCAGCCGATTCCTGCACGAGACGGCGGGTATCGCGCCGGACTGGACTGCAGCCAACATCGCCGACGCTCTGGTCGACGCCGTGCAGGAGCAGGTCGGCCCGACGGGCAAGGCCATCTGCGGCCTCTCGGGCGGCGTCGACTCCGCAGTGGCGGCGGCGCTGGTGCAGCGGGCGATCGGTGACCGTCTGACCTGTGTCTTCGTCGACCACGGACTACTGCGCGCCGGCGAGCGTGAGCAGGTGCAGCAGGATTTCGTCGCCGCGACGGGTGCCAAGTTGGTCACCGTCGATGCGGTCGACACCTTCCTCGGCGCACTCGAGGGTGTCTCGGACCCCGAGGAGAAGCGCAAGATCATCGGCCGCGAGTTCATCCGAAGCTTCGAAGGCGCGGTGGCCGAGGTGCTGGGCGAGAACGCCGAGCACGGCGACGCAGTCGAGTTTCTGGTGCAGGGCACGTTGTACCCGGATGTCGTCGAGTCCGGCGGCGGGTCCGGTACTGCCAACATCAAGAGCCACCACAACGTCGGCGGCCTGCCGGACGATCTTCAGTTCGCCCTGGTCGAGCCGCTTCGCGCACTGTTCAAGGACGAGGTGCGTGCCGTCGGACGAGAACTGGGATTGCCCGAGGACATCGTCGGCAGGCAGCCGTTCCCAGGACCGGGTCTGGCGATTCGCATCGTCGGTGAGATCACCCGCGACCGTCTGAACACGCTCCGTCATGCCGATTCGATTGTCCGAGAAGAACTTACGGTCGCGGGCTTGGATCAACAGATCTGGCAGTGCCCGGTGGTGCTGTTGGCCGACGTACGCAGTGTCGGGGTGCAGGGCGACGGCCGTACCTACGGCCATCCGATCGTGCTCCGTCCGGTCTCGAGCGAGGACGCCATGACGGCGGACTGGACTCGTTTGCCCTACGACGTGCTCGAAACGATCTCGACTCGGGTGACCAACGAGGTTCCTGAGGTCAACCGAGTCGTTCTCGACGTCACGAGCAAGCCGCCGGGCACCATCGAGTGGGAGTAGCGGACTCAGCTCTTCTTGCTGGGTCCCAGCAGTAGCGCGAAGCCGACCACCACCGCGACGACGACGAACACCCAGCGGAACTGGACGTCGCCCAGTGCCGCTATCGCTCCCTGGCCGATGAGTGCTGCGACCGAGACGACCATGGTGGCCAGCCCGGCGAGCAGCAGCAGTGCCGAGGGGCCGCGTCGGCTCGAAGTGCGATTCTCGCCGGAGGGATCGTCGTAGTCGCCGACACGGTCGGTCTCGTTCTTCTTCACCGGTTCCCCACTTTCAGTTCGCCGAGTGCCAGATCGCCGACGATCGTCAGTACCGGATCATCGCTGCTCGTTCCCGGGCCGAACCGTGTGTCGGTGGGGCACGAACCCAACGCCGCCTCGCACTGCACGATCACGTTCATCGAATCGGGCACGGTCACCGACGCACTGCCCAGCGCCACGTCGATCTCGACGGTGCGGTTCTCGGTGAGGGCGAGGCCCGTGAGGTCGAGGTCCAGTTCACCCATACCGACGTCGTAGGTGTCCGCGAGATCGGCAACGGCGGTCGGTGCGATGCGCTGGGTTCCCGACGCACTCTCGCCCATGTCCATCGGACCGACCGCTGAGGCCAGGACGACGAAGCCGGCCAGAGGTGCCGCGATCACCAGCAATCCGTAGCCCTTGCGGAGGAATGCGCCGACCACGAGTCCGACAGAGACGACGGCGAGAGCGACGGCTCCGACGCGGCCCGGCGAGGCCCAGTCGCCACCGGTTGCGGCACCGACCGCCGCGGTGATGCCGGCAGCGAGCAGGGCCAGGCCGAGAAAGCTTGCCGTCCACCGTGATCGACGCTTCCGTTCGATCGCCGCGGGCGGGAATGTCCCGGTCGGTTCGGGAAGATCCCAGGCGAACGGTGCCACCCCGAGCGGGTCCCACGACGGCGGAGTCACGGTGTGCATGTCGGTCGGCGTCTCGGTCGGCTTCTCGACGGGTGCGGTTGCCTTGCTCAGGTTCACGGTGTGCGCGTCTGTGCCGGTGCCGGAGCCGGAGTGCTCGACGGTCTTCGGAGTCGGAACGTAGCTCTTCGGCAGAGTCGTGTACGGCGTGTATCGCTCGTACTGGAACTGCGGCGGACGATACTGCGCGGCCGTCCACTGTTCTGCCGACGTGTTGGAGCCGAAAGGCATGGGGGCGTAGCGGTTACGGGAGAACTCCGCCGTCCGCATGTACGGCGGCGGCTCCGGGCACCGTTGGTGCAGCAACCACAGTCCACCGAGCATCGCCACCAGAGAGATCAGCCCCGAACCTCCGAGTCCGACACCCACAGGGCCGATCGTCGACACCGCGATGACCAATGCCACCGCCACGACCACCATCTTGGTCGTCGAATCGGAGCTGTTGCCACGCCCGACGAGCGACTCCGCACCCGACGCCGTGTCACCGGCGCGGCTGAGCACCAGCCACGCCGCCAGATACAGCACGATGCCGGTACCGCCGAACAATGTGGAGACGACGAACGCGATCCGAATCAGAACGGGGTCGACGTCGTAGCGATAGCCGATACCGGCCGCAACACCCGCCACATGCCCGCGTTGCGGCAAGCGGTGCGGACGGGTGCGCCACATCTGCTGAAGTTGATCCGAGACGGTCACGTTGCTCATGCCAACCATCGTGTCCGCCACGACCACCGAACACATCAGGGATACCCCTGATCTTCGTCCCCGACATCGGGCCCACCTCGACAAAGCCACGAAAAACATCAGGGCGAACCCTGATGCGACCACCACCGCATCCGTGCCAGGATCGAGGGCGTGCACCCTGTCGACAATCCACCCGTCGACGCCGCCAGGAACACACCGTCCCCGGCAGGCGACGCGACGGCCACCCACACCACGTCAGCCGTGCCCGTCACCCCTGTTCCCCCCATCGCTCCTGCAGGCTCCGCGCCTGTTCCCCCCATCGCTCCTGCAGGCTCCGCTCCTGCTTTTCCTGTCGCTTCTGCAGGCTCCGCTCCTGCTTTTCCTGTCGCTTCTGCAGGCTCCGCTCCTGCTTTTCCTGTCGCTTCTGCAGGCTCCGCTCCTGCCCCCTACCAACGCCGCGGCGGCGGACGCATCGTCGGCGGCGTGGCAGGCGGGCTCGCCGACCATCTCGGCGTCGACGTATTCAAGGTTCGGGTGGCGTTCGCGCTGCTCGCCGCATCCGCCGGTGCCGGAATCGCCGCATACGGATTGATCTGGATGTTCACGCCCGCGGGCGAGGACACTGCGCATCCGAGTGCCGCCGAACGCCAGCGTGCGCTCGGGTTGGCTGCCATCGGGCTCGGCCTCGCCGTCGGGCTCGCCTGGCTGCTCAGCGGTACCGCTGCATCGGTCATCGTGCCGGTCATCGTCGTGGTGATCGGTGCAGCCCTGGTCTGGCGTGAGTTCGACTCCGAGGGCCCACGAACTGCGCTCGGCCTGCCCAAGCATCCGAGCGTGTTGAGTTGGGCGAGGGTCGTCGGCGGAGCGACGTTGATCGTGCTCGGCCTCGCCGTGGTGGTGCTCGCCCGCGTCGATCTGGCCGCGCTGCGCTCGTCACTGCTGGCGGTGGTGGTCACTCTCGTCGGCGTCGGCCTGTTGACGGTTCCCATCTGGTTGCGCACCTGGCGCGCGCTCGGTGCCGAGCGGTCTGCACGCATCCGCAACGACGAGCGCGAGGAAATCGCGTCGCACCTGCACGATTCGGTGCTCCAGACACTGGCCCTGATCCAGAAACAGTCCGATCAGCCGCACGAGGTGATGCGGTTGGCGCGCGGGCAGGAGCGCGAACTCCGCAAATGGCTGTTCGACGGCGGAGATACCGACAACTCCAGCTTGGCCGACGCACTCAAGACCATCTCCGGTGAGGTCGAGGATCAGCACGGCGTGACGGTTCGACCCATCACTGTCGGCGACGTGCACCTACTGCCCGACGACATCGAGTCGGGCCTGTCCCGTGAGAGCTTCACCGCGCTGCTGGGTGCCACGCGAGAGGCTCTCGTCAACGCGGCCAAGCATTCCGGTGAGACCAATATCGATCTGTTCGCCGAGACCGAACCGGAACAGGTCAGCGTTTTCGTCCGCGATCGCGGTACCGGGTTCGACGAATCCGAGGTACCCGAGGATCGACAGGGACTGGCGAAGTCCATTCGGGGACGCATCGAGCGCCGCGGTGGCACGGTGCAGGTACGGTCGACCGTCGGCAAGGGAACCGAAGTGCGAATCTTCATGCCTCGCAACGGAGCCTCCGTCACCACCGAATCGTCCGAATCCACCCAGCAGGAGCAGTCGACGTGACCGAACCTTTCCGCGTTTTCCTCGTCGACGACCACGCGGTGTTCCGTTCCGGTGTGCGAGCCGAACTCGCTCGCGAGGCGGACATCGACGTCGTCGGGGAAGCCGGAGGCGTCTCCGAGGCGGTCTCGGGCATCGAATCGACGAAGCCGGACGTGGTGTTGCTCGACGTGCACATGCCCGACGGCGGCGGCGTCGCGGTGTTGAACCGCATCTCCGAGGGGCCGGTCTGTCTCGCCCTGAGTGTGTCCGACGCTGCCGAGGACGTCATCGCCGTCATCCGTGCCGGGGCGAGGGGGTACGTCACCAAGACGATCTCCGGCTCGGAGCTCGCCGACGGTGTTCGACGCGTCGCCGGGGGAGATGCCGTCTTCAGCCCCCGTCTGGCCGGGTTCGTCCTCGACTCGTTCACCGGTCGCAGCGCTGCCCCGGAGCCCCCGCTGGATCCGGAACTGGATTCGCTGACGCCCCGTGAACTGGAGGTGTTGCGGTTGTTGGCACGCGGGTACACCTATCGTGAGATCGCCGAGGATCTGTTCATCTCCGTCAAGACCGTCGAGACCCATGCCTCGAACGTTCTCCGAAAGACTCAGCAGTCCAACAGGAATGCGCTCACGCGATGGGCGCACAAGCGTCGAATCGACTAGGCACCCGACGTCCGGACACGGGATCACGCTTGACCTTCGACCAACCCGAAGCCTCAGGATTTCACCATGACTGATTCGGCGGAAGAATTCCTGACCATCGGTGCGTTCGCTCGCGCGAGCGGACTCACCCCCAGTGCTCTACGGTTCTACGACGACTGTGCGTTGCTCGTCCCGGCTTTCATCGACGCCAAGTCCAGCTATCGCTACTATTCCCGTGCACAGTTCGAGAGAGCGAACATCATTCGACAGTTGCGCGACATCGGCATGCCACTGGACAAGGTGGCCTCCGCACTCGCCGGCGACGGAGCTGCAGCGGTCGACATCGTGGATCGGCACGTCGACGAGCTCGTCGCACGCGCGCGGGCAGCCGCCGAGGCCGCGATCTCGATCCGCCGATTGTTCGACGAAAGATATTGCACAGCAGCGCTTTCTGCCGTCGAGTTCGCGTCGGCGGTCGAGCAGGTCGCGTCTGCAGCCGGAACGAGCGAGGAGTTTCCGGTGCTGCGGGGTGTGCTGGTCGAGGTGGACGGTGGCACTGTCACCCTCACCGCGACGGATCGGTATCGACTCACCACCCGAAGCCTCGTGGCACAGAGCTCACCCGGCGCAGCCTGGTCCCGTATCGCATCGGTCGGCTCTCTCGGGACGCTACCCGCGTCGGGAAACTGTGTGCTGACGGCAACCGACGACGCGATGGTGTTCGAGTCCGAAGGCGTCCAGCACACTGTGGATCTGGTCGACGGCGACTTTCCCGACTGGCGCACGATCATCGACGGTCTGGCTCCGACCGCGACGAGGGTTGTGGTGCAACGAGATTTCGTTCCTCTCGACAGCGGTACGCTGCGAATCGACGCCGGCCAGGACGGCCTGACGGTCGAGGGTGTCGCGGTCCCCGCTCGGGTGACCGGTTCCGAGATGACGGTGTTCTTCGACGCGGCCGTCCTGCAGGCTGCGGTCGCATCGGCCGTCGGACCGGACCTGATGCTCGATATCGCCGCTCCTGACCGTCCGATGCTGGTGCGGTCGGCGGTCGACGGCGCTCTGACGACACTGGTGATGCCCGTCCTCGGCTGATCGACGGTCGGCGGTCGTTCGGAAGTCGGTGCAGAAGTATCGACTTTCGATGACTGGGTACTTGCTCCCACTCTCGATACCGTGAGGGTATGGACGACAAGATGCTCGGGGAGACGCCACCGGCGGTGCTGTGGTTCTCCCGCGGCGATCGGCTCTTCCTGATCGCCGGTGCCGTGATCATCGGGGGACTACTGGGGTTCGGGCTGCCCTATGTGGCTTCCTGGGGAGCGTCACTCACCTGGATACCGTTTCAGGGTCCGCTGGAGTTGATCGCTTCGTGGTCGCAGTGGTGGGTGCGGTACGTCTGTATCGGGCTGGGAGTACTGCTCGGGCTGGCTCTGGTGGCGGCCGCGTTCTACGACACTGCACGGGTGGCGGTGTCGGAGATGCAGGTACGTATCACCGAGAGAGGCGAGACCGCCACGATCTCGAAATCCGAGGTCGGCACAGTCTTCGTGGACGGCAAGGAACTGGTTCTGCTCGACGGTGCCTCGCGTCAGCTGGTGCGGGTGCCGAGCGAGGAGAAGCGTGATGCCATCGAGGCGGCGTTCGAGAAGCGAGGTTGGTCGGTCGCGACCGGCGATCCCTATGCCGATCTCTATCGCCTGTGGGTACCCGAAACTCCCGGTCTGGCACCGGAAGTGAACGCGGTGCTCAAAGCCCGCGCGATGGCCCTGAAGAAGAAGGCCGCGTCCGATGCGCGCGAATTACGCACGGAACTGGACCGACTCGGCGTCGTGGTGCGAGACAAGAAGACGAGCCAGTACTGGCGTCCCCTGGTTCGATCGTGACGGTTCGATGACAACTCTGCTTCGACGGCATCGGGAACGCGCATGGGATGTCGCCGCCATCGCGTTCGCGCTGCTGTTGGTGCTGTCGGTGGCCGCAGGCACCGAGGGGATGACCACCACGGGAACGGTCGTCTCGATCGTCGTCGGCGTTGTCGGTGCCGTGTCGTTGTGGTGGCGTCGCCGGTGGCCGATCGAGATCGCGGTAGCGCTGGCGGTGTGCACGATCCTGACCGACGCTGTCGGTGGTGCCGAGTTGGTGGCCGTCTTCACCGTTGCCACTCGAAAGTCGTGGCGGGTCACCACCGCGGTGGTGGTACTGCATCTCGCGGCGTCGATGATCTGGACGATTCTGTGGGTCGAACAGTCGATTGCGTACACCGCGATGGCCAGTCTCGCCTTTCTGAGTATCCCGGCCGCGTGGGGCATCGTCGTCAAGTCGCGCCGCGAGGTGATTGATTCTCTACGAGAGCGGGCAGAGCGAGCGGAACACGAATCCAATCTGCGCGCCGAGACCGTTCGGGGACTCGAACGCGAGCGGATCGCGCGCGAGATGCACGACGCTCTCGCACATCGGATCTCGTTGGTCAGCCTTCATGCCGGAGCGCTGGAGGTGCGGCCGGACGTCGGTGCGAAAGAAGTCGAGGCGATCGCATCGACCATCAGACTCGGTGCACACGGTGCCCTGGAGGATCTGCGGGAGATATTGGGAGTGCTCCGATCGGGTGTCGCGGCCTCGGCGCGTCCACAGCCGGGGGTGGCGGACATCGGCGAACTGATCGAGGATTCGGAGAAGGCCGGTACTCGGGTGTCGTTCGTCGACGAGTTGCCTTCCGGCGCAACGCTGACGCCCTCTGTTTCCCGCACCGTTCATCGGGTGATCCAGGAAGGTCTGACCAACGCCAGAAAGCATGCGCCCGGCCTGCCGGTGCGCTGCGGGCTTGCGACGGCCGGTGGTGAGCTTCGGGTGTGGCTCGAAAACGGTCTCGGTACAGAGGGTTTCGCGGCAGTACCCGGTTCGCGGTCGGGAATGATCGGTCTGAGCGAACGTGTCGAATTGGCAGGCGGACGAATCGAGTACGGAATCGCGCGTCGCGGCGACGGAGTGGTCTACCGTCTGGAAGCGTGGTTGCCGTGCCCGAAGTAGCCGACGGTCCCGATGTACTCACGGTGTTGCTGGTCGACGACGACGCGTTGGTCCGCGCGGGCTTGTCGCTGATCCTGAGCTCGGATCCTGGAATCAGGGTGGTCGGTGAGGCGGCCGACGGTCGCAGTGGCATCGAGGCAGTGCACGCGTTGTCTCCCGACGTGGTTCTGATGGACGTGCGGATGCCGGTCCTCGATGGGCTCGCGGCCACCGAAATGCTTCGCGCGGAGGGGTTCACGGCTGCCATCGTGGTGTTGACCACGTTCGATACCGACGAGTACCTGCTGCGGGCACTGCGGGTCGGCGCGAACGGATTCCTGCTCAAGGACACGCCGCCGCGGGACATCGTCGACGCGGTGCATCGCGTCGGAACCGGGGAATCGATGCTGTCGCCGACCGCCGTCGGACGCTTGGTTGCCCACTGGCGCGAGCAGGACGCTCGATCGCACGACTCCGCCACCGCGCGGGCGCGGGCCCTGCTCGAGTCCCTGACCGATCGCGAACGCGAGGTGGCGGGTGCTGTCGGGTCGGGGAAGTCCAATGCGGAGATCGGTGCCGAGTTGTACATGAGTGTCGCGACCGTGAAGACCTACGTCTCGCGGATTCTGACGAAATTGGCGTGCAGCAACAGGGTTCAGATCGCGATCGTCGTGCACGAGTCGCGTTGAGGGTTCGTCTACAGCAGGAGTGCGATCACCAGAACGAAAACGACCACGATGGCGAGCACGAGTGCTGCGAGGATCGCGGTAGATGGAATCGACGTTCGGTCGCCGACGACGTCCTCGATGCGCATCAGGACGTCCTCGATCGGGTTCTTCTTCTTTCGCGGTAGATCGAACGGCGGTGGCGAATACGTCGACGGGACCGGATTGGCTTGGCTCTCACCGGGTTGCACGGCCGGCAGGCCCGCGATGGTTCTTCCGAACTCCCTCGACGGACGACGAGATTCGGAGACCGGTGTCGAGCGCCTCGCCCATGCCGGGACCACGCCGTCCGCGGACGTCAGAGGCACCCCGCGCAGCTGAGCTATGCTGCCGCGCTTGCTGATCGCGGCGACGATCATCTCGTCGCGAGCCTGCGCCATGGTGGGGCGTCGGGCAGGATCGGGTTCGAGCATGTGCAGCAACGGGCCCGTGAGATCGCCGCTGCGGGTGGGAGCGATGATCTGCCCCTTGGCAACTCGGTGCAGCAGTGCGATCGAATCGTGATCGATGTCGAACGGCGGTTTGCCTTCGATGGCCGTGTACAGCGTTGCGCCGAGGGAGAACACGTCGCTGGCCGCGGTGGGATCCTGTCCGCGTGCGACCTCGGGTGCGAAATATGCCGGGGTGCCGGTGATCACGCTGTCGTCGGCTGCTTCGACGTCTCCCTTGGCGCGGGAGATGCCGAAGTCGCTGATCTTGACGATGCCCAGATCCTTACCGCGATCGGCGATCAGAATGTTGCCCGGCTTGATGTCTCGGTGCACGATCCCGGCCTCGTGCGCTTCGGTCAGGGCGTCGGCGATCTGCGCGCCGATCTGAGCTACCTCGAACGGTGGTAGCGAGTCGGTGGTGCCGAGTGCCTGCGCGAGACTGCGCGAGGACAGGTATTCCATGACCAACCACGGCTCACCGTCGACGAGAGCGACGTCGTGCATCGCGATGGCGTGGGGACTGGAGAGTCGGGCTGCGATGCGACCCTCGCGCATGGCCCGGTTACGTACTTCGACGGCCTGCTCCGGGGTCAACCGAGTGGTGGACGTGACCTGCTTGACGGCCACCTGGCGGTGCAGAAGTGTGTCGGTGGCGAGCCATACCGCGCCCATGCCTCCACCGCCGAGTTTGCCGGCCAGGCGGTATCTGCCTGCCAGGAGGTAGTCGGGCCCGACGCCCCGTCGAACACGCTGCTGATCCGTCACGCCCACAGGTTAGTTGACGATGGCTGGACGTGCCCGCAGCCGAGCGACGGAGGCATCTACCAGGGGCTTCGGCATCACCTTGACGAGTTGCCGTCCGAGCGGCTTTACTGAGTGCAGATCGAAATTGTGTTCGAATACGCCACTTCCCGCGTTCGTCGAACACCGAAGTTTCGGCTCGATTTTCTACGCCGCGAAGGGGAGTGACATGACTGTATCGGGAGCTTCCGTCACGCCGGATGTGCTCGACGGGTTGTCGCTGCCGGAGCGTGTGGCGTTGCTGCGTAGCCGGATGGCCGCCGTGCCTTCTCGGGGCGAAACGGCATCGGTGCGTATCGAGAATTCGGACCCCGTCGAGCCGGTGCACCCGGAACCGTCGATACCGCGTCCGACCCGTCAGCGGCCCGTTCTTCCGGTGCCGTCCGCGCTGATCGAGGTGCTGCCGCACGGTGGACTGGTACGTGGAACGGTGGCCTCGGTTTCCGGTGCCGGCTCGCTCCTGATCGGGTTGGTGGCCGCGGTGACCGGTGCCGGCGGGCATGTCGCCGTCATCGGGCAGCCTCGTTTCGGAATTCTGGCCGCGGTGGAAATGGGTGCACAACTGAGCAAGCTGGCTCTGATTCCCGATCCCGGTCCCGACCCGGTGGAAGTGGCGGCCATTCTGCTCGACGGTGTCGATCTCGTGGTACTCGGTCTCGGCGGTCTGTCGGTTTCGCCCACTCGGGCCAGGGCCGTGGTGGCCAGAGCGCGGAGCAAGGGGTCGACGCTGCTGGTGACCGATGGGCACTGGGACGGGGCAGAGCTACGACTGGACGCATCCGTGCACGGATACGACGGCCTCGGCACGGGCCTGGAGCTGGGCCGCGGCCGACTACGCGGCGTCCGATTGTCGGTGTGCGCTCGCGGCAAGGCGATGCGGCCCCGCACCGTTCGACTCGACCTGCGTTCGGAGAACGGCCGCATCGAGTGGCATGCCGAGGAGCGCGAACAGAATCCGTTGTCGATCGCGGTCTCGACATGAGCATCGATCGTTCCAGCCGTGTTCTTGCACTGTGGTGTCCCGATTGGCCCGCCGTCGCAGCAGCTGCTCAGGCCGATCTCCCTGCGACGCATCCGGTGGTCGTCACCTCGGCCAATCGGGTCGTCGCGTGCTCGGCGACGGCACGGGCGTCGGGTATCAAGCGCGGCCTGCGCCGTCGGGAAGCGCAGGCGCGGTGCCCGGATGTGCACGTCGCTCTCGCCGATACCGATCGTGATGCGCGATTGTTCGAGCCCGTGGTCTCGGCCGTCGCCGCCATCGCGCCGGGCGTCGAAGTGCTGCGACCGGGCTTGCTGGTTCTCTCTGCTCGCGGCGTCGGACGGTATTTCGGTACCGAACATCGGGCCGCGGAACGGTTGATCGACGAAGCGTCGGCTGCCGGTGTGGAATGTCAGATCGGTATCGCCGACGAGCTGTCCACCGCGGTCGTCGCTGCACGGTATGCGCAGGTGGTGCCGCGCGGCGGGGGTGCAGGCTTTCTCGCACCGTTGCCGGTGGCAGAACTCTCGGCCGAACCGAGCATGTCCGCGGCCGATCGCGGTGAGCTGGTGGATCTGTTGCGACGCTTGGGTCTACGAACGATCGGCGACTTCGCGGCCCTGTCTCCCGGGGATGTCGCGTCGCGCTTCGGCACCGATGCCGTGTTGGCGCATCGCAGTGCCAGGGGCGAGCCCGAACGTCCGCCGTCGGCCAGGGCTCTGCCGCCGGACCTGGATGTGGAGTACCTGTGCGATCCGCCGATCGATCGGGTCGACGCAGCTGCGTTCGCCGGGCGCGGGTTGGCCGAGCAGTTGCACACCAAGCTCGCTGCCGCTGCCGTTGCGTGCACTCGTCTGCTGGTGCACGCCAGTACCGGTAACGGCGAGAATCTGTCGCGGATATGGCGCTGCGCCGAGCCGTTGACGCCGGAGGGAACAGCCGACCGCGTGCGCTGGCAGCTCGACGGCTGGATCACCGGGCGCAGCGAGAACAAGCCGACGTCCGCGATCACCGTGCTACGGCTCGAACCCATCGAAGTGGTGGCCGCCGGTGAGCTGCAGCTGGGTTTGTGGGGCAGTGTCGGGGACGAGGACGAGAGGGCGCGTCGGGCCTTGGTGCGTGTGCAGGGTCTGCTCGGCGGCGAATCGGTGCTCGGTGGTGTGCTCAGCGGTGGCCGCGGGCCGGCCGAGCGGATCACCCTGCGCCCACTCGGCGATGAACTGGTACCGATGTCCGATCCGTCGGATCCCTGGCCGGGACGGCTCCCGGAGCCTGCTCCGGCGGCAGTGATCGAGACACGTCCGACGGTGACGCTGATGAATCGGTCGGGGACCGGAATCGGCGTCACCGATCGTGGTGTGTTCGATGCACCGCCGTCGCGATTGCGCTGGGGCACCAAGGAATGGGAACTGACGGGTCTGGCCGGGCCGTGGCCGGTGGACGAGCGATGGTGGGACAGTGGCCACGCGGCGACGGGTCCGACGGCGCGAGCCCAGGTGGTGCTCGACGACGAAAGGGCCTTGCTGCTGGTGTTCGACGAGGGTCGGTGGCGGGTGGAAGGAATCTACGAATAGCGGCACCGCTACCGTCGAGAGAATGCAGATGATGTCGGAGACGGTCGACCTCGATGGTGTCGACATCGCGTATCGCTCGTTCACCCCGCTGGGGCACGCCAACTCGGATTCGGTACCGGTGATGCTGGTGCACGGAATGGGCGGTGACAGCACAACCTGGGATCGGTTCACCCGTGCACTCACCGCGCAGGGCAGCCGAGTGATCACCGTCGATCTGCGCGGACACGGCAAGAGTGCGCACACGTCCACGTACGAATTCGATTCCTTCGGGGCAGACCTGCTGGCGTTGATCGACCACCTAGGGCTCGACGAAGTCGATCTCGTCGGGCATTCCCTGGGCGGATACGCGGTCTCGCTCGTCGCGCAGCGTCGCCCGCAGCTCGTCCGCCGTCTGGTCCTCGAGGAGCTTCCGATACCGATTCGGCCGGGAGACGCTCCGCCGACGCTGACCGGCAGGATGCCGTCGGTGACCGAACTCTGGCACGCAGCGACCAGTGTCGTTCTGCATCCCCGCGCGGTACTCGCCTTCGATCGCTCGATGACCACCACTGCTCTCGAGCAGTTCCGTCGGCCCAATCCACAGTGGTGGGAGTCGTTGGCCGACATCACGGCTCCGACGCTGGTACTTCGCGGAGGTCCGGGCGGAATGGTCGATCCGGACCGGCTGGACGCGATGGTCGCCGAGATTCCGACCTGCCGCGTCGAGGCGTTCCGCACCGGGCACAGCATCCATCGCGACGGATACTCGGCGTTCGAGGCAGCAGTTCTGCCGTTTCTGACGAACTAGGATCCGTGCATGTCTCTGAGCGTGCTCGATCGCAGAATGCTGGGCTGGTCGGCGCTGTTCGTCGTATCCCAGGCCAACATCGCCCTACTGCTCGGCCCCGCAGCTCCGAAAGTGCTTGCCGTACAGACGGCGTGGTCCGCCCAGCGTTACCGGCAGATCCTGGCGAGCATGGACGAGACCGAGATCGCTCGGTTCCGCAGCCACTATCTGCCCGACTTCGTACATCCCGCGATCTATGCCGTCGCGCTGCGTGCAGGCGCGAGGAGCCTGGCGGAGAAGACTCAGCTGAGCCCCGCAGTGACGACGGCATTGGCCGTCGCTCCCGTTGCCTCCGCCGCCGGGGACTACATCGAGAACGTCGTCGGACTGGTGTTGGTCGACAACCGAGAACGGATCGCCGACACCGTCGTCCGCGCCACCACCGTGGTCAGCACCGTCAAATGGACACTCGCCATCGGCACTCTGACGTACCTGAGTCAGGGATTTCTGCGGGTGTGGGCAAAGGCTCTGTTGCGCTGAGTTCTGCCGGTCACCAACTGGTGCCGGGGACCAGTCTTCCGACGCGTCGGATCACCTTGCCGATGCGTGCGCTCGGAGCCTTCGGATCGTAGGGACGCACCCGATAGGGCACCTTCCCGTCCTCGATCGTGACCGGCGTTTCACCCTTGGCTGCCGCGGATTCGGGAAATTTTCGGTAGTGCTGATGCATCGTGCGGTCTTTGCCCTTGGGGGCGAACATGGCACCGAATTGCCCGAGTGTTCCCAGTGGAGTGTCGATTCGCTTCGGCTTGTCGCTCAGTGCGCGAATGACGATCGCGGCAGCCTTCTCCGGTGAGAACACCGGACCGACGTTCTTGTCTCCCGTCGGGGTGATCATCGGTGTGTCCACCAGGGGCATGTGAATGGTGGTGTAGGTGATTCCATCCGAGAGTGTCTCTGCGGCAGCCACATCGGTGAAGCCGTCGAGCGCGGCCTTGCTGGCCACGTAGGCCGAGAACCGAGGCGGGTGTCCGAGGACCGCAGCGCTGGAGATGTTGACCACGTGCCCGAACTGACGTTCACGCATGTGTGGCAACAGTGTCAGCACCAAACGGATCGCCCCGAAGTAGTTGACGGCCATGGTGCGCTCGTAGTCGTGCAATCGATCGGTGGATCGATAGAGTGCGCGGCGGATGGATCGTCCGGCGCTGTTCACCAGCATGTCGACGTGATCGTGTTCGCTCAGAACGGTTTTCACGGTCTGATCCACCGATTCGCTGTCGGTGACGTCGCACGAGTAACCGTAGGCGGTGCCGCCCGATTCGCGGATGTGCTCGACCACCTCGTCGAGTTGATCCTGACCGCGCGCGAGCAGAATGACCACCGCACCCTTGCGGGCAGCTGCTTCGGCGCTGGCACGACCGATTCCGGACGAGCCACCGGTGATGACGATGTGACGGCCGAACAGCGGCCCGCGTGGGTCGTTTCGGCGGTTGCGCTTGGGATCGAAGTTCTCCCGCCAGTGAGTCCACACTCGATCGGCGTACGTCCGCAGCGGTGGAGGCGTGATCGAGCTGCCCTGCAACGCTTTCTGTGTCGATGCCGACTCGAACACGGTGGGCAGAGTCAGGTGTTCGAGCATCACCGGAGGTACTCCGAGATCACGAAGGGCGGCGTCGCGTTGCTTGCGCACGGCCCTGGACTTGGGGGAGACCACGGGAGCGACCAGCGCTCCTGGCACGTCGACGATTCGCGCGCGAGATCCCGCTGCCGACGAGAACGCGGCGTAGACCTCTGCCATCGACTGAGGCGTCGGATTGACCAGATGGAACACGCTGCCGGGAGCGGTGTTTCGATGCACGAGCTCGACGATGGCGTCGGCGACGTAGTCGACCGGAACCAGGTTGGTAGCGCCCATCTTAGGCACCGTGATCGGTACGACGGAGGGCAGCTTGGCCAGCTCCGCGAAGAACGGGAAGAAGAAGTACGGTCCGTCGACCTTGTCGATGGCACCGGTCTCCGAGTGTCCGATGATCGCGGCAGGCCGATACACCCGCCAGTCCGCAGCGCTGTCGCGGACCAACTTCTCGGACTCGAACTTGGTGCGGTGATAGGCAGTCGGAAAATTCTGGCCGAGGTCGAAGTCGTTCTCGGAGAACGTTCCTCGATAGTCGCCCGCAACGGCGATCGACGAGATGTGGTGTAGGCGGGCCCCGGTCTTCTCGGCGAGGCCGATCACCGAGGCAGTTCCGGCGACGTTGGTCGGGGCTTGCTCGTCGCCTGCGGTCAGGTCGTATACGGCTCCGAGATGGAGGATGTGGTCGATGTCGGCAGGCACGTCTCGGAGTCCGAGCTCCGGCTCGGTGAGATCGCCGACCAGCGGGTGAATTCGGTCGCCGCCGTCGAGGTGCTGTGCCAATCGCTCGAGACGGGCCACCGATCCCGGACGCACCAGCACGTGGATCGCGGCGAGCGCATCACGTTCGAGCAATCGGGGCAGGACGTTCTTCCCGAGAAACCCGGTACCGCCGGTTACGATGTAGTTCGCCATGCGAGCCGACCTTACTCCAAGGTAAGTTCCGGTGCTAGTGCCCGATACCTGCTTTTTCGTGCACTTTCTTCATCCAGGCCGGTGCCCACCAGTTCGCCTCGCCCATGAGTTTGACCAGGGACGGAACCAGCAACATCCGGATGATGGTGGCGTCGATGATCAGCGCCAGGATGACTCCGACGCCGAGGAACCTCATGATCGACAGACCCGAGACGGTGAAGGCCCCGGTGACGACGATCAGTATCAGCGCCGCCGCGGTCACGATGCGTCCGGTGCGTTGAGCGCCGAAGATCACCGCTTCCTCGGTGCTCGCTCCAGCCGCGCGAGCCTCCACCATGCGCGACATCAGGAACACCTCGTAGTCGGTCGACAAGCCGAAGATGACCGCGAGAATGAGAACCACGAACGTCGATTCGAGCGGACCGGGGGTGACGCCGAGCAGGCCGGCTCCGTGGCCTTCCTGGAACACCCACGTGAGTGCGCCGAAGGTGGCGGCCAGGCTCAGTCCGGCCATCAGGACCGCCTTGATCGGCAACACGATCGATCCGAATGCGAGGAACAACAACACCAGCGTCGAGACGACCATGATCGTGATCATCACCGGTAGCCACTTCGCGATCGCCGCATTGCCGTCGTCGACGTTGGCTCGTCCGCCGCCGACGAGGATCTCGGTACCGTCCGGAGGAGTGATCGCGCGCAGCGCCGCCACTGCGTCGGATTGGGATTCGGCCTCGCTCAGCCCGCCGGTCGGTTCGCTGTAGGACGCCTGCAGCGTCACGAAATCGTCTTTCGAGCCCAGGAATTCGGCTCGGGCGATACCGGGCGTGGATTCCACGGCTGAGGTGAGCGCCGCAATCGGTGCGCCCTGAGGCTTGACGCCGTCCAGGCCGCGCAGAACCACGGTTGCGCCCTCGCCGGTGGATTCGAAGTCGGAGCCGAGAGTCTCGAACGCCATGCGCGCAGGGTTGTCCTTCGGCAGCGCCGTGTAGTCGACCTCTCCGAGCGATACCTTCAGGATCGGGGTGGCGATGATCAGCAAACCGGCGACGATGACGGCAGCGACGATGCCCGGATGCTTCATGACGCGGGTGACGACGCCGCCCCAGAACTTGTGTGCGCGTGCATCGCCTCGGTCGGACGCTGTGCGCGACCACGTCCAGGAGTTGATGCGGGTACCGAGAATGGCGAGCAGGGCGGGAATCGCGGTCAGTGACAGGACGGCTGCACTCGCCACTGCGGCCATGGCCCCGAACCCGAGAGATCGGATCACTGCCTGCGGGAAGACGAGCATCCCGGCGAATGCGCAGATCAGCAGCAGTCCGGAGAAGACGACGGTCTTGCCTGCGGTGGCGACGGTGCGGATTGTCGCGTCGATCGGCGTCGATCCACCGCGCAGTTCCTCGCGGAACCTGCTGACGATGAACAGTCCGTAGTCGATGGCCAGGCCCAGTCCCAGCAACGACGCGACGTTGATCGAGAACGAGCTGACTTCGGTGAACTCGGTGAGCACCCGCAGGATGGCCAGGGAGCTGAGCACGCTCAGAATGCCGACGAAGACCGGAACCGCTGCGGCGATCACGCCGCCGAAGATGAAGATCAGCAGCAGCAGTGTGATGGGAACAGCGATGATCTCGGAGCGGATCAGGTCGCGTTCGAGGGTTTCGCTGAGCGAGACTCCCACCACCGTTGCGCCGGCGAACTGAGATTCGATGCCGGGCACTTCGAGCTGTGGTGGAAGCTCACCGAAGGTGTTGAACGTGACGCCCGAGTTCGCACCGAGGTACACCGTGGCCAACGCCTTGGTTCGGTCCTTGGAGACCAGGAATTCCTTGCTGATCGGGTCTGCGCTCCAGTACGAGGCGACGTTGCCGAGGGTGTATCGACTGCTGAACTCGTCGAGCGTCGCTTGGACCTGTGGTCCGATGTCGTCGATCGACCGGCCCTCTGGGGCGGTGTAGATCGCGACGATGTCGGGGGTCGGTTGGCCTATGCCCTGCACCAGCCGTGCGACCTCGGACGATTCGCTGCCTGCGTCGGCGTAGCCGCCCTCGCTCAGTTTCGAGAAGACGCCGAGTCCGAAGATTCCGCCGACGGCGACGACGGCGACGACAACTGCCAGTGCCCATCGTTTGTGCGATACGACGAACGAGGCCCAACGCGTCACGTCTGTGCTCCGGCTCTGTGAAAGGGATTCGGCGAAAAAGGGTCAGTGGCGATTCGACTCTAGTTGATCCGTGTCAGACCCCCGTGTTCTCATTAGAACAAGTGTTCGATGAGGTGGCGACGTGAGGGAAGGTGGTCTCGATGGGATGGAACGACGGACCACCCACGTGGTCGGAGATGGAACGAGTCCTGTCCGGACGCCCGAAGCCCGTGGCCGAGGGTGACGGAGGTGACAGCCCGGCGTGGTCACGAAAGAGGGACGTCTACGACCGCACCATCGACAAGCCCACTCTGTCGGTGACTCCCTACGCGGAATTGCACGCGCACTCGGCGTTCAGTTTTCTCGACGGTGCCTCGCAGCCCGAGGAGATGGTCGAGGAAGCGGTACGCCTCGGCCTCGAGTCCATCGCCATCACCGACCACGACGGTTTCTACGGGGTCGTGCGGTTCGCCGAGGCAGCCAGAGCTCTCGGTATCGGAACCGTGTTCGGTGCCGAACTCTCGTTGGACACCCATCGATCCCGAGCCGGAGAGACCGATCCCGACGGCACCCACCTACTGGTGCTCGCTCGCGGACAGGAGGGGTATCGCCGGCTCTCGCGTCGGATCGCCGCTGCACACCTGGCGGGCGGGGTCAAAGGTAAGCCGCAGTACGACATCGACGAACTCACCGAATCGGCGGGCGGTCACTGGCAGATTCTCACCGGTTGCCGGAAGGGGCATGTTCGCCAGGCGCTCTCGCGTGGTGGTCCGGAGGCAGCAGAGGCCGCGCTGCGCACACTCGTCGACCGGTTCGGATCCGATCGTGTCACCGTCGAACTCACCCGGCACGGCGTCGCAGACGACGACGAGCGCAACGACGCACTCGCGACTCTGGCGCAGCGGTACGGCCTTCCGACGATCGCCACCACGGCCGCGCACTACGCCGGTCCGCGTAGCAGGAGATTGGCCATGGCGATGGCGGCTGTGCGCGCACGGAGCAGCTTGGACGAGGCTGCCGGTTGGTTGGCACCGACCGGCGGTGGACATCTACGGTCCGGGGCGGAAATGGCCGAACTGTTCCGTCACTATCCGGGCGCGGTGCGCGGTGCCGTCGAGCTCGGTCGTGAGTGTTCGTTCGATCTGAAGCTGATCGCGCCGCGCCTGCCACCGTTCGATGTGCCCGACGGATACACCGAGATCAGCTATCTGCGTCGACTCACGTTGGAGGGAGCCGCCCGTCGGTACGGCTCGCAGTCGGCGAACCCGGCCGCCTATTCGCAGCTCGAGTACGAGCTCGACATCATCGAGAGGCTCGAATTCCCCGGCTACTTCCTGGTGGTCCACGACATCGTCCACTTCTGCAAGACTCACGACATCCTCTGTCAGGGAAGGGGTTCGGCGGCCAACTCGGCTGTCTGCTTCGCGATCGGCATCACCAACGTCGATCCGGTGGCGAACAAGCTGCTGTTCGAGCGGTTCCTCGCACCCGAGCGCGACGGGCCGCCCGACATCGACATCGACATCGAATCCGATCGTCGAGAAGAGGCGATCCAGCACGTCTACGCCAAGTACGGCCGCACTCATGCCGCCCAGGTGGCCAACGTCATCACCTACCGCGGCAAGTCGTCGGTACGAGACATGGCGCGTGCGCTCGGCTTTTCGCAGGGACAACAGGACGCGTGGAGCAAGCAGATCACCCGCTGGTCCGGAATCGGTGATCAGGACGGCGACGGAATTCCCGACTCCGTTCTCGACCTGGCCCGTCAGATCGAGGGCTTCCCACGCCACCTCGGCATTCACTCCGGCGGCATGGTGATCTGTGATCGTCCGATCGCCGACGTCTGCCCGGTGGAATGGGCGACGATGGAGAACCGCAGTGTGCTCCAGTGGGACAAGGATGACTGTGCCGCAGTGGGTTTGGTGAAGTTCGACATGCTCGGACTCGGTATGCTCTCGGCGCTGCACTACATGATGGACCTGATCGCCGAGCACAAGGGCATCGACATCGAACTCGCCTCGATCGATCTGTCCGAGCCCGAGGTGTACGAGATGCTCCAGCGAGCCGATTCGGTGGGGGTGTTCCAGGTCGAGTCCCGCGCGCAGATGGCCACTCTGCCGCGTCTGAAGCCGCGCAACTTCTACGATCTGGTGGTCGAGGTCGCGCTGATCCGTCCCGGTCCGATCCAGGGTGGTTCGGTGCACCCGTACATCAAGCGCCGCAACGGACTCGAGCCGGTGATCTTCGAGCATCCGTCGCTGAAGAAGGCGCTCGATCGAACACTCGGTGTGCCGCTGTTCCAGGAACAGCTGATGCAGATGGCCATCGATGTTGCGGGTTTCAGTGCCGCCGACGCCGATCAACTACGCCGTGCCATGGGATCGAAACGGTCACCGGAGAAGATGGAACTGCTGAGGGGACGGTTTTACGACGGGATGCGCGACCTGCACGGCATCACCGGTACAGCTGCCGACCGAATCTACGAGAAGCTGTCGGCCTTCGCCAATTTCGGCTTCCCCGAGAGCCATTCGCAGAGCTTCGCCTCACTGGTGTTCTACTCCTCCTGGTTCAAGCTGCATCACCCGGCGGCGTTCTGTGCCGGACTGCTGCGCGCCCAGCCGATGGGTTTCTATTCACCGCAATCTCTGGTCGCCGACGCCAGGCGACACGGCGTGCTGGTCCACGGTGCCGACGTCAATGCCAGTCTCGGTCATGCGAACCTGGAGGGAAACGGCCTCGAGATTCGGATGGGGTTGGCGGACGTGAAGTTCATCGGTACTGCTCTGGCTCAGAAGATCGTCGACGCGCGAGACGCACATGGGCCGTACACCTCGTTCCTTGACCTGACGGGACGCGTCGAACTGTCGGTGGCGCAGGCGGAAGCGCTGGCCACGGCAGGCGCACTCGGGTGTTTCGGCATCACCCGTCGAGAGGCACTGTGGGCTGCGGGTGCGGCGGCGGGGGAGCGGCCCGGTCTGCTCCCCGGCATCGGAGCGTCGACGAAAGCGCCTGCGTTACCCGGCATGACGGACCTCGATCTGGCGTCGGCCGACGTCTGGGCAACCGGTGTGTCACCGGATTCCTATCCCACCCAGTTCTTTCGAGATCGGCTCGATTCGCTCGGCGTGGTTCCCGCGAATCGACTGCTGCAGATCCCCGACGGAGACAGAGTGCTCGTCGGCGGTGCGGTGACGCATCGCCAGCGGCCGGCCACGGCCGGAGGCGTCACGTTCATCAACCTCGAGGACGAGACCGGCATGGTCAACGTGGTGTGCTCGGTCGGGTTGTGGGCCAAGTACCGCAAGTTGGCAATCACGGCTCCGGCGTTGCTGATTCGCGGCAAGGTACAGAACGCCGAGGGTGCGGTGACCGTGGTTGCCGATCATCTGCAACTGATGGATCTCCGAGTTGCGTCCAGATCGAGGGACTTCCGATGAAGGGCGACGTGCACAATCGACGGGTGAAGTTGCTGCTGATCGCCGACACTCATCTCCCGAAGCGTGCACGCGACCTGCCCGACGAGGTGTGGGCGGCCGTCGACGACGCGGATGTCGTGATCCATGCCGGTGATTGGGTGGACCTCGCATCGTTCGAGGAGCTGTCACGGCGGTCGCGTCGTCTGGTCGCGTGCTGGGGGAACAACGACGGTGACGAGTTGCGCGCGCTGATGCCCGAACGCGCCGACGTCGTGCTCGGCGGGGTTCGGTTCACCGTGATCCACGAGACCGGAGCTGCGACGGGACGTGAACGACGCATGGCCGCGGCGTACCCGGAGACGGACGTGCTCGTGTTCGGGCACAGTCACATCCCGTGGGACACGTTCGCGGACAACGGTCTTCGGCTGCTCAACCCCGGTTCACCGACGGATCGGCGCCGCCAACCGTTCTGTACGTACATGACCGCCACAGCCGAGGACGGTGCGCTGACGAACGTGGAGCTGCATCGCATCGCCCCTCGGTAGTCACGACCGAAGTACTCACATTCCGCCGGCCACCCTGACGACGGTTCCGGTCGCGTATCGCGCATCATCGGAGAGCAACCAGGACACGGCTCCGGCGATCTCGTCCGGCGCACCGGGGCGGCCGAGGGGAATGCTCGACGCCATCTTCTGTGGTCGCTGTCGATCGCGATGGAAGTCGGTCTCGATGATGCCCGGTGCCACCGCGTTGACGCGAATGTTCTGCGCAGCAACTTCTTTCGCCAGACCGACTGTCAGCGTGTCGACGGCGGCCTTGGCCGCCGCGTAGTGGACGTACATGCCGGGGCTGCCCAGAGTCGCGGCAGCTGAGGAGATGTTGACGATCGAGCCACCCGATTCGACCATCGCCGCGATCGCGTACTTGCAGCAGGTGAGCACACCGACCAGGTTGACGTCGAGGTCTGCTCTGATGGTCTCGATGTCGTTGTCGACCAGCAGCCCGACTGCGCGTGCCGAACCGGCGTTGTTGACCAGACCGGTGACAGCTCCGATCTCGCCGGCGGCGCCGAACAGATCGATCACCGCCTGCTCGTCGGTGGTGTCGGCGCGTACGGCGATCACGGTTCGACCGGATGCCGACAGCTCGGCGGCCAACCCTTCAGCGGCGGCGGCGTCGGAGCGATAGCCGATCACCACATCGTGCCCGTCGGCCACCAGCCGTCGGGATACGGCGGCACCGATTCCGCGACTTCCACCGGTGACGATGGTCAGGGGAGCGCTCATCGTTGAACAATAGCCATCGCGGAGAGGGCACAATTGCGGCAGAGGCAACCGCGTTCGACCGGAAGGGGCTCCGCGGTGATCGATCGATCGGAATTGGCAGTGTTTCTCCGGCAGAGGCGCGAATCTCTGCAACCCGAGGACGTCGGGCTGCCGCGAGGGCAGCGTAGACGGACCCAGGGCCTACGCCGCGAAGAGGTGGCCGAGCTGTGCCACATGTCGACCGACTACTACGCACGACTCGAACGGGCTACCGGACCCGCTCCGTCGGCGCAGATGATCGCCTCGATCGCGCAGGGACTGCATCTGTCGCTCGGTGAGCGTGATCACGTGTTTCGATTGGCCGGGCACAATCCTCCCGCCCGCGGTTCGTCGAGCGAGCACGTCAGCCCGGGAATGCTCCGAATTCTGGACCGCCTGAACGACACGCCCGCCGAGATCGTGTCCGAAATCGGAGAGACGCTCCGTCAGACGCCGCTGGGTGCGGCACTGACAGGTGATGCGTCGCTGCGCACCGGGCCGAACCGGAGCCTGGGATACCGATGGTTCACCGACCCCGAGGCCCGGCAGTCGTACCCGCCCGAAGAGCGTGCGGTGCTGTCTCGGGTGTACGCGTCGGGGCTGCGCGAGATCGTCACTCTTCGCGGACCCGACTCGAGAGCTGCGCACCTGTCCGCAGAATTGCTCGAGGTCAGCGAGGAGTTTCGAACCCTGTGGGCGAAGCGCGAAGTGGGAGTTCACCCACCCGAGTCGAAGCGGTTTCTGCACCCGACGGTCGGCCTGCTGCAACTGAACTGCCAGACACTGCTGGACCCCGAGCAGGCGCATCGACTGCTGGTGTACACGGCAGTGCCCGGCAGCGAGAGCTACGCCAAATTGGAACTGCTCGCGGTGGTGGGAACTCAGGTTCTGTCCTGACGCGATTCGACGGTGGCGGTCGTATCAGTGGATCGGCAAGTCCTGGATGAGCCCGCGGCAATCGTCGAACATGGGTTCTGCAGGTCGAATCCACACGATCAACACCGACACAGGAGCTTGTCATGAGCCGAACAGCACACACATCCCTTCGCGATCTGACGGGCAAGGTGGCCGTCGTCACGGGAGCGAGCGACGGGATCGGAACGGTCATCGCCACGCAGCTCGCCCGCTCCGGTGCCGAGGTCGTGATGCCGGTGCGCTCGGCCACCAAGGGGGAGCGGGCCGCCGAATCGATCCGAGCCGCCGTGCCGGGAGCGAAGGTCGCCACTCGGGCGCTGGATCTGTCGTCGTTGGAATCCGTTTCCGCTCTGGTGAACGATTTCTCATCCGATGGACGGGCGATCGACATACTCGTCAACAACGCCGGTGTCATGCAGCCACCTGCACGCCAGGTCACCCAGGATGGTTTCGAGCTGCAGTTCGGCACCAATCACCTCGGCCACTTCGCGCTCACCCTCGGTCTGTTGCCGCTGCTGCGCAAAGGTGATGCGAGAGTCACCCATCAGACGAGCATTGCGGCACGGTCGGCGACCATCAATTGGGACGATCTCAACTGGGAGCGTTCCTACGACGTCATGAAGGCCTACGGTCAATCGAAGCTCGCGGTGGCTCTGTTCGCACGCGAACTCGAGGCGCGCAGCAGGGCCGGCGGCTGGGGAATCACCAGCAACATCGCTCACCCCGGAGTTTCGCCGACCAATCTGCTTGCGGCACAACCGGAATTGGGGCGCCCGAAAGATTCGGCAGGAAGACGATTGATCGGCGTTCTTGCCCGCGTCGGCATCGCGGGCACGGTGGACAGTGCAGCACGGCCGGGATTGGTTGCAGCCGCGGGTGGAGCCGCGGGTGGGGATCAGTTCTTCGGCCCGAAACGAGTCATCGGCGGGCCACCGACCGAGGTCGGCATGTGGAAGCCGATGCGCAGCATGGACGATGCACGCCGACTCTGGGAGGTGTCCGAACAGCTCACCGGGGTGCGGCTCTCGTCCTGATCCACTCGAAGGTCCTCACTGGGGTGTCGGCGCGGGCTCCCTGGCGTGATCGACGAGATCGTGTACCAATCCGATGATGACGTCCATCTGAGCGATGACCTCGACGCGCAGTCGGTCCTGCTGGTCTTCGGACATCGACGGTGCGTCGGGCCCGTCGAGCGACATCAGTAGGTCGATGTTCGTACGCAGTGCCGTCAGGGGCTCCATCAGTTCCGCTCCTGCGTCGACGATCAGTTGCCCCTGTCGTGCTCGCGAACGAGACAGGGACGCCAACATCTCGTTGAAGCTGTTGGCCAGTGAAGCCAGTTCGTCGTCACCGTTGACATCGATGGGCTCGAAGTCCCCGGTCCGGGCCACACGTTCGGTGCCCGCGCGAAGTCGGCGTACCGGCCTGAGGCCGGTACGGGCCACGGCTGCACCGGCGACGCCGGCAAGCGCGACGAGAAATGCTCCGACGATGACGAGTGCGAGTGTGAGCTTGGCCAGCAAGGGTGACGCTTCATTGAGCGATTCGGCCACCATGATCGTTCCGCCGGAGCCGGTGCGTGCTGCCGACAGGTAATAGCCTCGTACCTCGCGCAGCGATTGCTCGACGGTGCCGTCCACGACAGATTTCTCCGCGTCGTCCAGAACTCCGTCGGAATTGGTGAAGGGCTCGGTGCCAGTCGTCGACGTCACCAACGTGCCGTCGGGCGTCACCAGCGCTGCTTTCACCGCGGTGCCTTCGGTGTCTTCTATACCGAAGCCGAAGAGACCTGCCGGAACGCCGGATGCGGCGCTGGCAATGAGAGCGTCGCTGTTGCGTTCGACGCGGTCCACGATCTGTGAGCGGAGGGCCTGTTCTGCGACGAGATAGATCGCGAGAGCACTCACTGCGACTGCCAGGGCTGCCACGCTCATCGTCAATACTCTGATGCGGCCGTGCAACGACAGTGCCCGGGGGCGAGCTCTTGCACGTGAATTGCTCATTTCTCGAGTATGCCGGTCGACGAGCGCCGACCATTCTGCAGGCCGCACGGACCGATGTCGTCGTTCGGCCAGGGGCCGACGGTTCATCGTGTTCGTGCACGTGGGTTCGGGTTCCTGACCTCGAGGCGAGCGCCGGCACGGGTCCCCAAGGCCCTCACGAAAGTTCGATCTTCAGAAGGGCGGGGTGTCGGTGTCCTGACTGTCCGACGGTGATTCCGACTTCCGGTGGTCGGGTGGGTGGGGGTAGGCGATGATGCCGGAGTTTCTCGGTTGGGTGGGGATGTGTGGTCTGAGGTCGTTGCCGAGGATGGGAACGGCGGTGCCGTTGGCGGGCAGGGTGATTCGGGTGGTCTTCGATGTCGATGTCCACAGGATCGCTCCGCCGGGGAGCATGACGGCTTTCCAGTAGCCG
>NZ_NOZC01000022.1:0-107395 GCF_002258545.1 Rhodococcus sp. 05-2255-3B1
GGCTGGGGCTGGGCGCTGCGCGCCCGCCGCTGCAGGCGAAACGGCAAGCCGTTCCGAAGAACTCGCGGACTCGGTCGAAGCGCTGCGCGCCTTCGCGGTTGCATCTGTTATTCGATCGCGCTCAATTTGCAATTTGCAATCGAGAATTTTTCGAGGGCGGTCGAACCGAAACCGGCTCGCCGATGCATGGTGTATTCAGCGAAACCGGTTTCGGATCAATCGCATTCAAGTCATTCGTTACGGGATCGCTCGGATTCTGCATCGAGCGCAGCGGGCCGAATCTGCTCCCACAGCGCCGGGTTGATTCCCGCGTTGTATGCGCGTTCGAGCAGCTGCCCCAAGGAATGATCGGGGGCGAGCCCACGGGCAACGTTCATTGCCTCCCGCGCCGGCACCGCCTCCCGTCCGATCCAGTAACTCAGCGAAGCGAGGACGAAGGCGGGGCCTGCCTCGCTGGCGGGCAACACCGCGCCAACCTGCCGCCACAGTTCGCCGAGGACTGCGGCGTTGGCTTCGGTGAAGTGAACGAACAGCACATCGCGCACGCGCACGTCAGAGGCGGCGGCTGCGAGCATCGCAGCGTGGTAATCCGATATCTCGATTCCGCGGTTGCCTGAATCGAGATACCCGGCGAGTACCTCGCGGTGGATGGTCTCTGCGGCCGAGATCGGCCCTACTGCCGGGAACGCCCCGCGTGCAGCCCGCATCATGTCCACCACACTCGCGGCGCGTTCGGCACCGAACTGTTCGGCAACGAAGCCCGCGCGGATTTGGGCGCGAGAGGCCAGACGTACCTGCCCCTCGAGCAACGCTCCGACCACGTAGGGGTGAGCCGTCAGGTCGACCGCCTCGCCGACCTCGTGCGGTCCCGCCAGTACCCCGTTCATCAAGTAGCGGCGCGCACGTCCCTCGTGGAACTGGAACACAGCAACGTCATCGCCCGAGAACTCGTGGAGAACGGCCATCGATGCCGCATCGGCGTGTGTGTCACTGCCGAACACGACCACCACGCGCGGTCCGGATAGATCACGCACGGGGTGACCGCTGGGCACCAGCAACGGGGCACCACCGATCGGCGCTTCCTCCCCCAGCGGGCAGGCCATGACGGCCCCGCCTGTCGAGTTTGGGGTGAACACCACCATTTCGTTCTCGGGAACGTAGCGGACCAGCATCACGGCCACGGCAACAGCATCAGCGGGTGAGGAGATACGAAAAACAGAGGACATCGGACAAACCCCTTTCAGGGCACAGGGGCAGATGGTCAGTCCGCCCGATCAACAGAACACCCACAATCTAGCCGAGACCACCGACAAGAACGGCTCACGCGCAACACATTTGGTCCCCGGCGCACTCGGTGCCGGGGACCGCACCGAGTGCGCCGGGGCTCGGTGGGGAAAGACAACAGGCCCGCCCATGTGTTTCGCTGGGCGAGCCTGTTGTCGAACGTCTAGGGAGAAGCGAAAGGATCAGAGCGACAAAGGCTCTCGCTCTAACTCCTCGGGAGCGGAGTCGGCTTCCGAGGCCCATCTAGGGCTCACGTCCATACCCGACCACACTTTCGGATCGGTGTCGAGCCGATCAGGAGACGTTCGGATCAGCACACACGCCAGCAGCCGACATTGCAAGACGCGCCACACCGTCGATGATCAACGTATGGCATCCGTTCGACGCTGCGGAGGTGACCGGCCCTGGTACCGCGTACACCGCCCGCCCGAGCCTGTGCACTTCCCTGGCCACAGACAGTGCACGTCCGCGTGACCCGGCCTCGGGCACCACTACCGCATCGGAGAGAGCCGCCAGCAGCGCGCCACTCCCGTTGAATCGTTCTCGTCGAGGCTCTGCACCGAACGAGTACTCGCTCACCACCACACCCTGTTCCGCGACGCGCTCGAGCAACCGAGCGTGACCGGACGGATACGCCCGATCCAAGCCGCACGGCATTACCGCTACCGGTCCTGCACCGACCCCCAACGCTGCCCGCAACACCGCTCCCTCGATCCCGAACCCGCTGCCCGACAGGACCGCCACCCCACGCATCGCCAGATCCCCGGCAAATTCCGACGCGACATGCTCGCCGTAAGCGGTCGCAGCCCGGGTGCCGGTGAGCGCCACCGCCGACACATCAGCACCGGGCAGCGCGCCCTGTCCACGAACCCACAGAGCGACCGGAGTCGATCCCTCCAGCCATCCGGCCATCCGCAGCCGCTGCGGCCACTCAGCGTCCGCAGGAGTGACCAATCGTGCTCCCAGCGTTGCCGCCGTCTCGAGGTCTGCCTCGGCACCTGAGTAGTCCCACGAGCGAGCCGTCGCACGCAACAAGTCCTCCGACACCTCCCGATGCCGCACAGCCTCGGCTGCAGCCTCCACGCCCGATAAGGACACCGCCAGATGCACCAACGAGCCCTGCCCCCGCGCCACGTGAGCGAGATACGCCCACGCAACACGCTCACGCCACACCATCTCGCTACCCGACACCGCGTTCTCGCTCGACACACCGCTCACGACGAAACCCTCCCAGGGCTAACACAAGGGCAGATGGTCAGTCCGCCCGATCAACAGAACAACTCGAACCTACCCCGACACACCGACAAAAACAGCACCTGACAAGCGAAAATGTCCCCGGCGCACCCGGTGCCGGGGACAGCGGGTGCGCCGGGCGGTAAGTTCACGAAGCGGCCAAAAGAGCAGACCGAAGTGTCCTGTTCGAGTGATACAAATACCGGAGCAGATCTCACGGGCCGCCGACGAAAAACGCACCAACCGCGACGTTCGAGAGGGAAGCTGCACACATGACCGAGCCCGAGCCATGGCGTCGAAGCAAGACGCCGGCCCCGCTCCCCTCGAATTCCGCCGACGCCCGAGCGATCAGCGAACTGACGGACCCGGAACTGGCTGCGATCATTCGTGACAACCTCCTGCCGCGCTCGAACACCGCCGGCGATACAGCCAATTGGCGTGCATTCTGGAACACCCTCACTTTCGATCCGCAGCTCAACGATCGCGCAAACGCGATCATCGATGTCTACGTCGAGCAAGCAGCAGCAGCGCTCGATACCGGCGAACTCGACGACGCCCAATACAAACGTGCCGGCAAGTTCCACGACCTGTGTATCCACGCCCTCGACAGGCTCGACAAGGTGGTCGACGACCCCCTGGCCTGGGCTGGTGCGCGAGCTGCCGGATTCAATCCACGCTCTCGTGAGGTCATCAACACCCTCGTGCAGGCCATCGCCGATCACCGAGACGACGGCGACGACGCCAAGCTCTGGGCGATTCTCGCCGAAGTTCGTTTGGATCCAGGCCATCGACGCCGGTAAGCGCTCCGCTCAACATGGCCGCCCGCGGAGCCTCTGACCGATGAGCTTCTGGGATTCACTTGCGGCCGGCCTCTCGGAGGAGCCGCCGCGACGGGTGATCGTGTCGACCAGAACGCTCAGGTCGGCGATCGAGGACACCTTGATCTATGGGTTCTCGCGAGCCGCCCTCGAAGTGGTCCTACCCGACGAACTCGACCTGACGTGGGCAGGTACAGGTACCCCGGTTGAGGCCGACACCAAGCGGTCGCTGATCGATGGTTACCTCGTAGGATTCGAGATCCCCCAGCTCGTCGCACTGGCGCGTCGCGTGCTTGCAGAATGCGACGTCGCGGACCACGGGCTCGCGGTGCTGATCGCAGAGTACGAAAAGGGCTCCAGCGGTGTCGATTCTCCCGCAAAGAACCTCATTTTCGCGGCCAATGGTCCCAAACCGGAGATGGTGCTCCGCGACGCGGTCAGCAACGACATCCTGATCACCAAGAATGCTGAGTTCTGCCTGGTCTACGACAGACCGATAACCGAGGCCGGCCTGTCCTTTCAGGAGCTGATTCAGTGGTGGCGTGAGCACCAAGCAATGGCAGACACGGACGATCGCGATGTCGGGCGGTCACTGTACAAACGGCTGCGAGAGAGCCTCGGTAAGAACGAACCCGAGCGGATGGTCTTGGACGTCTACTCACGTCGATACGGAGAGCACGGCTTCGGTATTCCCGCTCTGATCCCGCAGGTCTACCTCCACTACGACCCGTACACCAAGTATCAACGCAAGGGCAGCAGTCCCCTCGAACGCCAACGCATGGACTTCTTGCTGCTCTTCAGTGCAAGAAAACGCGTCGTCATCGAGGTCGACGGTCGTCAGCACTACGCCAACGAAGACGGCCGCGCCAGCACGCAGCTGTACGCCGAGATGGTCACCGAAGACCGACGTCTCCGGCTAGCGGGATACGAGGTCTATCGGTTCGGGGGCAAAGAGTTCGAGAGCCCCGACGCGCCGTCGATGCTCGCAGCATTCTTCGACGAACTGAGCTCGCGAATGAAGTAGACCGACGGGGAACTCATGCCGGGGCGAGGTATCGATCCTCCTCAGAGCCGATCTGGAGTTCGTCCTCGGCGGCTGCGATGACTGCGTCGACGACCTCAATGGGTAGCCCGGTCTTGGTGGCCACTGCAGCGTGCTCGTGGCCTTCGCTGGCCAGTTTCAGGACGTGGACACACAGAACGGCTGTTTCGGCCTCTGTGGAGCTGTTCGGGGCCGAGTGACGCTGGTCGGTGCTGTCGTCTACAGCTGATGCTTCGAGTCGGACCAGCTGGATCATCAGGTGCGTGGTGACCAGCAGCACCAGCGGCGGCGCAGCAGCGGCCAGCGCGGCCACGGTGAAGGTCGAGCTGTAGTCCACCATCGAGACGTGCACGATGTTGCCGGCCGTCGATGCGATCGACCCGAGAATCAGCAAGGCCCACGCGAACCAGCGGTGTGAGGCGTCGACGACGAGCATGAGTGTTGCGAGGATTACCATTCCGTCGAGCACCAGTGGCAGAACCCATCCCAGTGTTGCCGGGTATCCGCTGGCAGTAGCGAGCTGCCACAACGATATTCCGCTCTTTGTGAAGGCGCTGATACCGATCACCGCATTGCCGATCACCGCGCAACGTTTGATGGTTGTCAGATTCCTCATCAATGTCCTTCGCTGGTGGTGATCGAAAAGTGGCCGGCCGCTGCCGTCGGGCGTGCTAGATCGGCGTGCTTGAGGGTGGGTGTGTTCGACAGTCGGTAAATCGACCACAGGGCGGTGAATGCGATACACCCGCCGATCACTATCTGAGCCGCGGTGTAGTCACCATTGTTCGCAATGACGAATGCATTCCAAGCTGTATGGGCCAGAACGAGTCCCGTGAGACTGCGGAGTCGATAGTAGACGTAGACGGCCACAGCGCCCCATACGAACGCCGACAACGCTTGCCCTGTTCCCTGGTACAGATGGATGGAGGCTCGAAACAGAGCTGAGCTCGCGATGACGATGCCGAGCATCCACGGCTGGACGCGCCAGACCAGTCCGACGACCCCGAAGAGCAACAAGACCGGAAGCGCACTGAAGAACGGTTCCTCGGCCAAGCCGGCGACGAGAAGGTGCGCACTGTTCCACCATTGTGCCGGGTTGCCGTAGTCACTGGTGCGCGAAAGGTTTTCGGCATCCTCGGGGGACAGCAACGAGGCCATGCACAGGCCGATGGGGAACAATCCTGCACTCATCAGCGTCCGCGCTCGCCACGTCCCAGGGAAGCTGTTCGGTTCGGTCTCGTTCGGTTCGATGAACCGGCGCACCGCCGCGACGAGAGCGAGACCGGCAACTGCGGCGAAGAAGAGAATTAGGAAGCCAATTTGAGCGCCGGGCATCGTCGGCGGGGTCGACTCGGTGACTACCTCGGATCCGGTACCGAGATGCCTCTGAACCGAGACTAATGCCTCGAAAGGCCAACACACGACTAGGTAGGCGGCAGCAAGCCCGAGCGGAACAGCAGCGATATACAGGCTTGAGTTCCAGTTGTTGTTGCGATTCATCGCGATTCACTCTTTCTTTGACATTCTCTCGTCGCGGCGACACAGGACAGTCATGGGTGCGGATACGAGTACTGAGCGTGGGTACGGCGGTCGAGGCTGATCAGTTGTCGAGTAGGCCCGCACCGCGGGCAATAGCGGGTAGGTCGATCGGTGGTGCCCATGCGGCCCACACGCGGGTTCGGCCGAGCTCGACGACACGGTCGTCCGGATAGAGCCGCCATGGGCCGACGCGGTCGAGCAGTTCACCGACGAGGGCGTCGGCGTGGAAACGGGTGGGAACGGTGACGAAGTCATCGAGCGGGCCCCGCTTATGTAGTGCCGCGACGGGGCGTGGTGCGCCTCTGGCGATCGCTACCTGCCGCAGGTCCGGAGAGCCGTGGGGACGGAGGATCGCCACGACATGGGGGTCCAGCCATCGTCGCTCTCGCCATTCCTTGCGGACACCGCGGCCACGGGGAAGATCGAGCCCGGTCAAGACAGTTCGTGCATTGTCGAGGGTCTGCTGTTCGACACGTCGGATTTCAGGAAGGGGAAATTGAAGTTGCTGCAACCGGCGGACGGGAATGGCCGCTCGAGCGCGAGGTGAGCCCTGCAGCCAACGCTGAACGGTACGGCGAGTCACCCCGAATGCCGCTGCGACATAGTCGATATCGACACCACCGTTGACCAAGGGGCCGTAGCACGCGGTGAATGCGACCTCGAGCTGTCGTTTGGTCCACCGCGGCCGCTTCGGGTTCATGTCGCTCTAATGGAGTGGTCCGAGAAAGACGCCGTATCCCATTTTGGCCTGCACAGCCATGCTGACGAGGATCAGACCCGCCAACGCAGAAACGACGCGGGTCTTCCACTGCTGAGACTTGGTCTCGAACATGTCTTTCTGATCCCTCCTGCAGAGCGCTGCCGTGCGCGATTCCACCGATACCGTAGCGGTTGCACCGGACACTCCGAACACCTGAACTCGCAGACTCTTATGGTCAGACCGGGTCGATGGAGATGTTGTCGATGCTCTCGAAGGTCCATCCGTCGACGTACCGATCGCTGGCGTAGCCGCTGAGCCACTTCGAGAGCGCTTTGTCGCCGCCGCGTTCGTACGCCGACCACATCGACTCGACATCGGATGGCGACATACCACTCTGATCCGGGGGGATCTGGATGGAACGATTGCGAATGTAGAACCCTCCCCCACCGGCGACGCCTTGTCGGCCCTTGATCTGTACGCGCGCACCGTATTTGGCGATCGACTTGCCCTGTTTGCTCTCTCGGACAGCTTTGATGGCGGCGCGCCGGCCCTGTTGCGTCGTCGCTGCCTGCCGCGACTTGGTGGTGAGCTTGCTCAGAGTCTCGGCCTTCGGCTTCGAGATTCGCTGGCGTCCCTCGGCGGCAACCCAGCGTTCCACCGTACGACGTGAGACTCCGAGATCGCGCGCAGCTGCGGCAGTGTTCACCCCGCCCCGAGTGCCCGGGCCGTACGCGGCGAGGAGCATCCCACGCATGTCAGGGGTGGTGCCGGCCTTGCCGGAGACATCGGCACCACGCCTGCCCGTCAAGCCCTGGAACAGTGAGCTGCGTCGGCGTTCGTCTGCTTCCAGGTTCTCTTTGAAGCCAGCATGCTTGCGCCCGGCCATTGGCTATTCCCCCTTGCCTGTCGTGGCATCCCAGTTCATCGTCAGCGCTTCCTTGCCCTTGTAGCGGCCACCGACGAGGAACTCGAGATGATCGCCGAGTCGAGCGGAGCCCTCCCACTTGTATTGGCCGAACCCTCGACCGAGCTGCTTGTCCTCCCCAGGCCAGGACGCGATCGGATCCGGATCGTTGCTGGTGTAGAGAACCGTGTCGTTCGTGATGGCCACCGGCCACCGGTCGGAGACGGTGCCGATCTTGACGATGCGACGAGTGATGTTCGCCCGCGCTTTGGCGATGATGTGATGGCGTCGCTCAGGCGAGAAACCTGCTCGTCCGGTCATATGAACCGAGGACCCCATCTGGCCGATCGTGCGCGTGTAGACGCCCTTGAGCAGATCTCTGGCCAACTGAGCGTCGACGTCGTCGACGTCCAAAGCTGTTCGTGCGTCCCGGATTCGCTCGTACCACGGATCGAGTACTCGGCCATGTTCGTTCCACACGTAGGCCTCGACAGGTTCGAGCTCGTAGCCGAGTTCTCCGGCGACCTGCAGACTCGGTGTGGTCACCCACAGCAGGCCCGGCCGGCCGCCGAGAGGCATCAATGGATGTGGGATGCGCCAGTCCCCTGCCTCGGGAACCTCTACCCGCCAATAGCCCGGCAGCTTCTTGTCGAACGCTCGCCCGTCTGGATGATGAGTGGCCGATCCGATCGGCATCTCCAAACCGGCGATTCCCGCAGCATGCGAGCCTCCTCGGTCGTACGCGTGGACGTAGATCATCGATGTCTCGTCGCTGGTCGGTTTGCGGGACCATGCGTAATCGTCCTCGAGGGAGCTGATGGTGGCCGGGCCGACGGGAGTCTGTGCCCCGAACATCCGCTCGCGGTCCTTGAATCGAGTCGAGATCATCAGGTCGAAACCTGTGGACTGCGGGGTGATCACCCACGGCATCTTCAACGCGCTGGCGAACAGCGACAATCGACGCGCGAGTTTGCTCGGGGACGGTCGGTCTCCGAGAATAGGGATATCGCGTGGATCGGCGTTCATGCCGGCAGCCAGGACGACCCACACACCGCGGTGCTCGCCCTGGGTGCGCCACACACGGGTCCACGCACCGAGCCGGTCACCGGGCTTGCCCAGGGTCCAACCGTCGGCGATTGCATCTGTGACGAACGCTGTGCCGGCAGTGGCCTCGCCGACGTCTTTGCGTCGCTGCGACGGATCGTCGCTCAGCGTGCTCAGATCCACCCCGAACTTCTCGGTCATCGCCGCGGTCACCCAGATCTGTCCCGGTTCGCTCTGCCACGACGAAGTCTGAGTGCCCAGACGCAGCTCCTGCACCAGCGCGGCGACATGACCGACGTGAGAGATGTTCTGTGGCAAATTGATTCGACTTCCGTCGGGCATCCAAATGCCATCGACGTCCAGGACGGCGGCAGGGGCAGCGAACGGGTTGGCCGCGGTCTTCGCGGGAGCTGAACGCCGAGGCTGCGTGGTCTCGAGCGGCGCACTGGGTTGCGCAACCGTAGGAGCACTCGACTCGGCGGCCTCGGAAGCAGCTCGACGAGCAGGTTCGTTCGACGGCCGCGGGCCAGTGGAGGCGGGTGCAGGCGGCTTCGCTGCGGCTGCGGTATCGGCAACCAGTGCAGCGCGGGAGGCAGCTGTGCTTCCGAACCAGCACTGCGCGTGCAGAACGTGGCCATCGAAGCGAAGGCCCGAGCCCACTCCGCACTTCACGCACGGGACGCTCGGCGAAATATGTTCTGCCACAGCGATATGGCCCTCGGCATCGGGGTAGCTTCCCACTGGAATGTCCTCCTGTTCGGAGTTGTCAGACGTAGCTTCCGCGTCGTTGGCACGAGAGCTGCCCGTCGTCGATGAGGTGTCGCTGTTCGATACCGAGAACAACGTCGCGAGGTCGGCCACTGCGGAGGTCGAACCCGGAACGTCGCTCGGTGTCGTACCGTCCGGTGCATCGTCGGGTCCGCCATCAGCGTCGAAGATGCCGATCTGACCGTCGTCGGGGCCGTCGCCGAGGATCGCCCACAGACGGAGAGCGGTCATCCGCTGCCGCCGTTCCTCACAATGGATGGTGCGTTGGACGGTGTAACGGGGTGTCTTGCCTGCGCGTTCCTCGGCGATCAGAACTCCCTCGTCGTAGAGGGCCCGCAGCGCCGTGCCTCGATCGATCTGTGGAGCATCGGACATCGTCGATGCCGCGGCTTTCAGAACCTGTTCGAGGGCAGTCGATTCGATCAACAGCTGCGCTTCACCGTCGCGTGGTCCGGGGTCGGTGAGCACGTACCCCAACCGGATCCCGCGTGCGTCTTCGCGGTACTTCTTGACGTCCTGATAGTCCGAGACCAACGTCCGTCGCCACCCCAACCGGCCGGCGAGCGGGCGGTCGGGTGCTTCACCGGTACGAACGTCGTCGACGTAGGCCAACCCGGTACGCAGTGCGTGCGCAAGGAGCTCGCGCACCCGCGCCCCGGTACGTGAAGGCAGATCGGGATCGGCCGCAGCGACGACCGCGTCGTGCAATCCGCCGTCGACGACGTCGAGAACTTGCTCGACCTCATCGGCATCGAGCGCGCCGACATCGAGCAGAAAAGCGGTGAACGCCTGCCACCCTGCCCACACTGCACCGACCGCTTCGGCCTGGCGCACGGTCTCACCCTGCTCACGTAAGCCCTCGGCGTAGTGCGCGCCCTCGTTGAAGACCTTTTCCCGCAGTTCCTCGAGGCGGGGGCACAACCACTGCAGGAACGAGGCCATCAGCAGGGCGCGTCCATGTCGAGACTGCTCACTGTCGAGTCGAATCAGCTCGTCGAGTTCGATCTCGTCGGACTGCAACGGCACCACCAACATGCGCTGAGCGCCGGACCCTGGTCGAGGCATGACCTCGGAGGTCACCATCGCGGACGATCGGGGGGCGGTGCCGTCGAGGATGCTCAACCCGTCGCGACTGGAACGGCTCCGTTGTTCGCCGTTGTGGACCATGCGCGCGAACTCTTCGAGCGCTTTCTGTGCAGCCCCCCAGTCTCGTGTGGGAGCGACATCATCGGCCCAGTACAGCGCATCTTTCGACGAATTCAGTTTGATGCGAAGCGCATTGAGAGTGTCACCGTTACCTGACATCGACGATGCCGGCCGCCGACGATCCCACAGCTCACCGAAGTGATGCATCGCGATCGACGCGATCGAGGTCTTGTACGAACCGGGCGAACCAATGAGCGAAAGAACCCAGGGGTTGGGTCCCAAGGCCGCGCGAAAGACGTGCCCGAGCAACGGAGCAGCGATTCGCACCGGCAGACGCGTCAGCATCGATCCCGAATCGACCATGAAGGCATCACGCAATCGAGGTGCATCGGCGATCGGGCACGGCAGGTCGTAACGCGAGAGCGGTCCACTGAGCAGAACCGGCGCAACACGGGCACCGGCAGCACTGATAGCGCCACCCGCGTGCACGTAGAACCACTCGTCGTTTCGGTCCTTACGCCAACCGGTGGAACGGAATCGAACCGTCCGGGCAATCGTCACTCCACCCGCCACTTTCAGGGCGTCGCGAAGTTTGGCGATTCCAGAGGGTTTGGAGTCGTACGTCGGCGGCCCGGGAAGAGAATCCGCCCAGGTGCAGTCCCGATAGTCCTGTGCGTCCACCCGCATACGCATGAACTCGCCCGTATCGGGATGGGTGTACCCGATGACGACAGCGGAAAGCTGTTCGGGCGACGGCGGATTGGCTTCCCGCTGCCCGACGATATCTTCGCGTCCGAGCAGGGTCGGTGCGTCGACGTCGAGGCCGTCGTCCTGCGATTCGAGGTATTCCATCTCCACGATCCGAGCATCGATGCTGAGCACCATTTTGGCGGTCTGCTCGCCATCTCGGTTGGTGACGATTTCGACGAGGCTTCCCTCTACGACCCGATACGTCGGTGCAGATATCTGAGCGCCGCGGGTGGCCGCCCCGACCAGGTGCAGTCGGGGTCCGTCAGGGAGCGGATGTGTCGATTCACCGGCGTCGATGTGGCTGGATCCGGTCGCCGGCGGCACCGCGTCGTGCTCGTCCTCGTCGTGCAGCAGCGGTGGAATCGGAGTGCGCGAAATATCGTGTGCGGCACGGGCAGCCGTGCGGGCAGTACGCCACACAGCGGTAGCGGCATCGACCGCTTCTTGCGACCACTTCGTGCCCTCAGCGGCAGCGAAACTACGCACCGCATCGACGGCTTCGCTCAACGGCTCGAACAGGCGCTCCGCCTCGACGGCCCAGCGCCCAGCGAGGCGGATCTCGTCTGCGCACTCATCCTGGTGACCTGATACTCGCCCGCGCTCGGCACGCGCAGCCGCTTCCTGAGCCGCCTTTTCGACCTCGGCGGCCTTGCCGCGCAGCTTGGCCAGCGCAGCATGTGCCGCAACCTCACCGACATGGACGGGAATCAACCCGTTCCACATATCGTCCGGATCCCACAGCTGGGCCTCGACGTGATCTGTGAAGTCTGATTTGTCATCTGTTGTGCCGGGTAGCAGCAGTTGTACCTCGGCATCAACTGCGCCGAGCAGCGACGCCAGTTCGATGCCGCGCTCGTATCCTGCGGCGTCACGATCGAGCACAACGCGCACTGCGGCACCGGCGAACACCTCGGCGAGCTGTGGCGGAAAGTTCAGGCCACCCTGGGCATTCGTGGTCGCGCACAGACCGAGACGCATCGCGGTCTCGACATCCTTTTCGCCCTCGAGCAGCCACACCGGCTGGCCGGCCGACAGCGCCGCTTGCAGCTGCGGCATCGCGAACAGGACCGGAGTGAACACCGCAGGCTTACGTTTGACGTACGTGCGATTCGGACCGACGAACAACTGCCGGAATCGTTTGTGTTTGACGCCGCACGAGGTGCACTCCTCGCGGATGACCTCCTGCACCAATACGCTGTCGGCATCGGTGTAGGGATAGCGCGCAACTTCCGACCAAGAGTGCTCGACCTCGGGCTCCGGCATCGGACCGGCAATCCGAGCAGGCAGACGCCCCAGACGCCCACGTCGTTTGCCCGCTGCCCGTTGCTGCGGGGATCTACCGACACGCGGTGCGCTCGGATCCCGACTCGGCAAGGGTTCGTCGAACAGATCGGACACACCGATATCGAGACGCTCGGCGATTTCTGCGGCCGTCGCTGAGCAGCCATGGCACCGCAGCAGCACCATTCCAGAACCGTGGTGGCCCGGAGTCCAGGTGACAGACAGCGAAGCGTGACGGTCGTCGTGAACGGGGCATCTCGCCTGAAACTGGGTACTCGATGTGGCTTTGAAGCCGCCGAGCTGCTCGAGGCGTGGACGGATGTTGTCCATCGACCACATGTGGCCGCGGTTGGGAGTCGGTGACGTCACGACTCACCGCCGACACGTAGATGTACGACGCGCGCTGGGTTCGGAGCGCAAATCACGGCGAGGCAGGGGTACTGAGCTATGATGTCAATACACCTCCTGTCGTGTTCGTGGTTGTTCCCGGTGGGTGGTTGGAGCGGAGCGATTCGCTCACTTGTGAATCCGGAAGACCCCCCTTCTCGCCGCCAAGCACGAGGGGGGTTTTTCACTGTCTAGGGGTAGGTCATCACGCGCCCAGCTTGTACTGTGCGGGATCGATTCGATCTTGGATGTAATGCGGCATGGGTAGATCATGGTGCAGCGCCATGACATAGACGTAGTAGTCGCTGAGGTCGAGGCCAAGGGCGTCGGCCTCGTTTTTGTAATGCGCATACTGCGTGTCGGGCGTGCGCACCATTGCGGGTATGCGAGGGCCCTTCGACTCTCTCCCAGGTTTGCTTCCAGCCATGCGATCACATTAAACGGATTCGGTAACAGAAACAGGGAGGCCGCGACATCCGGTGTGTCGCCTGCCTGTCGTGCCACGTTCACATGTTCCTCCGCACCTCGTCCGTACCCGCCCTCGCACCACACATGACAGGTAGATCCGTCTCGATCTACCTCTGTGACAGAAGTGGCGAAATCTCTCGACATTGTCTCTGCGGCACCGGACACGACGAACACCCCAGCTCGTCGAACCGACCCGCTGCGCAAGCCCCTTCATCGATATACGCGTGACCTTGGCTCTTTTATGTGGGGAGCATGGGGAGCATGGAGATAAGGGCAGCTCAAAGGCAAAAAAACGCTCCCCACCGGAGTGGGGAGCATGGTGGGGAGCACGGTGGGGAGCCAGGAGCAAGACGCTCTGGCCCGGCGGATCAAGAGATCAGATAGTCCTCAACGACCGCAGCAATCAGCGCGCTTCGTGAGGGGATGAGCGGACTTGCTTCTACCTGCTCGTCTATCCATCGGGTCTGGGCTACCCACAGATGTGGACGCACCTCCACTCCCCCGCTCGCGACCTTCGGGCGGGCCAGACGCGGCATGCCACCGCGTGGCGATTCGACGGCGCGAGGGGCGAAGAGGCGAACCAAGGTTTCCGGGGTGTGCGCGGCGAAGGCATCCTCGACGATCTCGCCGTAGGACTTCTTCTCCCGCTGAGATCGCGTCTTCCAGGCCTCTTTGACCGTCGCGGGAACGTAGACCGCGATCGGGCGCACATCTTCATCACCGACAATCGCAGCCAACGGCTCCGCTGTAGCGGTGTCGGCCCCGGTTTCGGGTGTGGTGGCTACGTCCTCGGTTGCGGCAGTGCTGCCCCCGGAGGGCGAGGCAGATGTAGCAACCTCGGTCGGAGGCTCTGGTGCAGGTGCTACAGGAGCATCCGGTGCAGATGTCACGTCCGGAGCCTGTACGTGCGGCTCGTCGACGGCTCTTTCGGCAGCCACGTCGGTCGAGCGTGGTTCCACTGCGGCAGGCCTGGCGAGGGAACCCGTTCCATTGCGAGGGAAAATGTTGGCGAGGCCAGATCCACGGGGAGCGGGCTTGTCGAATTGGTCCGCCAGGCTGGGTCGCTTCTTGCGATCAGTGGTGCTCATGCGGGTGCTACCTCTTCTGCGTGATCGGCTTCGGCAGCAAGCTCGGCCAAGCGTTGCAAGACCTCAGCTGCTAGGGCCTCGTAGTCATCCGCCAACCCGGTTGCATCCCGAGAGAGCAGAAGGCTGGGTGGTTTCACCTTGTCCCTCAGCGCTTTCAACCGAGCCTTCTTTGCGCTAGCAGTAGCGCCTTCGAGTTCGTGAGCTAGGAGCCCATGCCGCCGCGCGTCGGCAGCGGCGCTCTCCATGTAGCGGATTGTCGTGCCGAAGATGGGGGCAATGGTGTCAGGAATGGCTTGCGTAATACTTTCCCTCACCTGGTCCTGGAGCCGTTGTGACCTACTGCCGACCGCAAACAGAAGCATGCCAGCCAATCTCAGTTGCGGATTGTGCTCCCGGGCACGCGCGAAGCGCTCGGCGACGCGGTCGAGGCCGTCGAGGCTGCCATCGTCGGCGCGAGTAGGGATGAGAACGGACGACGTGCAGTACAGCACCGCATCACCGATGATCACGTCGCCTGGCGGGGTATCGAAGAGAACAATGTCGTAGTCGGGAACGATCGGGGCAAGGACTTTGTGGAGGATCTGCCCCAGCGATTCGCCCCCGCGGCTGAGCCTGGAGAGCATCATGCCAGCAACGTCGACGAGCGCAGGACCAGCGGGAATGACGTCTAGACCGGGTCGGACGTCTTTGATGATCGGGGGTTGTCCGCCTGACATCAACGACATCAGAAGTTCTTCACCGGACTGCTTTTCGTAACCGAAATCGCGGGCCAGGTTGCCCTGAGGGTCGAACTCCCCGACGAGAACACGGTAGCCGGCAGCGGCGAACAGGCCTGCGAGGTTGGCAACAACCGTCGTCTTGCCCACTCCCCCTTTACCTTGGGTGACTGCGAGGGAATTTGATATTGCCATCGATAGAACCTTCCTTCCAGAGTCCTGGATCCGCGTGCATCTATTCGAGCGCTGCCGTGGAGAAGCGTGACCGGGAGGCGTTCACGGTGCCGAATCGGTACGTGCGAGCGGCTCGACTTGTCCCGCACGCTCTTGTGCGGGCGGATGCGCAGGTTGTCGTGCGTGGTTGTGTGCGCGAGAGTACGCCCAGTCACGCACGTCAGTCAACACGGTCTAAGTCGCGTAACACCATGCGTATCAATGCTCGCACTCTTACGCGGCAAAACACGCGCAATAAAACATGTAGTGCTGCGCCCTAGTAACAGCGTACCAATACGCACGTTAAGTCGCATATCAACACCCTTGTTAACACGTGAAGAAACACGGGCATTGATGTGCTGACCAAAACGGTAATTAACCCGCGTGTTGACGTGCGGAGTTATACCCGGTATTGCATGCGTAGTATTACGCGTATTAACCAACGGTGTAACAAGCGTATTTGTACGCCCTCAAACACGCGGTTTAGTACGCGATGAAACCAACGCTTTACTGTGCGAGGAGTACTACGAAGTGCTACGCCCATTGTGTTGGGATGATTGCCCGGTAGACGGTAACGGAGGTAGGGGAGCAGAGCACTGGGATGATGAACGGGATCGAGAGTGGGTAGTTATGTCGGATCAACAAAGCGTCGATATGTGCGAATCAGCGTGCGATTCGAGCTGCGATCATGGCCGCGACTCCCAATCCGCAGGCTCTGCTGGCTTCGCGAAGGCTCAAGCGAAGTGTTGAGGGGAGAGGTATCGGTAGGGGAGTGCGAGGATTGCTACGTAGTTCGACGCGAGCCTGGCACGAATTTCACATAAGACGCCAGGTCAACGGGGGACTGTTCGCGTTCCAATCAGCGTAGATCCGAATAGCTCTGACGCAGTCGGCGGCGGGGATCGCCAGGCTCTCCGCGGGTCGTTCGCTGTTCGGCTATCCGTTGTTCCAGACCGATCTTCGACGCCATTTGGGTGGCCCACAGCAGGGTGGCGTCAGGGACTGATTCTGAGAGTTCAACGGTGAGATCTACAAGGGTGTCTTCGAGCAGTGTCTCGGCGGCTCGGTAGAGGCTCCACAGGTGGCTCAATTCCCAACTAAGAATGAGGGGATTTCCGAACATCATGCGCTCACAGGAACGTTGAATGCGCCGGACTTGAGGGTTGCTCAGAGCTGTCGGATCGTGCGGGTCGGCCCAGGTCGCAAGGTAGCTGCTCTGCTCGCATGTCCACGGCAACAGCAGGAGCGCATCAGTCGCGAAAGTCCAGCTCTGCGTGTCGAGAACGTGTTGTGACTGTTTGAGGGCGCGGCCCAGGGCTCGCTGGCAGGTCGTGGTGTAGTCGGCGAGCGCTAGCCGACATCGCTCCAGTTGTGCCAGGTCGTGCACTGTGTGGAACTGGTCCTGTCCACGAGTGAATTCGGTGGCAACGAGCGCGGCCTCGGTGTCCCACCAGCGAAACTGGGACTGACGATGGAACTCGCGGTGCCATCGTAGGTCGTCGAGCGTTCGGGCTGCGACGCCGCTGCCTGGCGCGGTGGCGGTGTCGGAGAAGCTCATCGTTCAATGGTTGCAGGTAAATGGTGGTGTGTCACCACCCCTCTGGCATCAGTTCTATGACTGTGCCCACGGCCGAAGAGGTAGATGTGGTGGTTTTCCTGGTGAGCTCTGCATGGCGATCGGTTCAAGATCGTCGGTGAACGACGCTGCGTTGAAGAAACATTGGCGGCAGATTGTGGACACACATGAAAGCCATCAAATCAAATAGCACTGAGTCACGAGAACCACATCAGTCCGACATGAGTGTCAAACGATAACAAAATCGTGTTGTGATCACGTGGCAGTGATCATAATCCAACTTGTCTTGGAGTCAAGAGGCAGCGCCGAGTGCAGTTCGGTTGAGAGTCAGTCAACGGCCCGTAGAAGTTGCAGAGGACATTGCTTGCGGCACGGACCGTCAGGGGTCGGTGCCGCGCCGCGTTTGCTTCGGAACTGAACGAGTGCGCGATCGACTACCTTGTTACTGAAATGTTATGTACCGCGTGTTGATCACCACTGTTGTTGAGGTGGAGATAGCCTTTGTCCTGGTGGGGAGGGGATGGGGTCCTCTTGCGGGACGAACACGGGGTTCGTTTTGCAGGGTTCGGTTCGGATCGACGCTGTTCGCGGTGTCCGGGAGACCCGGTATATCTCGTACGTCGCACTCAAGCCTGCGACTCAGGTACACGGGGACATCGGAAGGATCGTGAGTGAGGACCGACAGCGCTGAGAGTGCGAACGTGCCGACATCTCCGCCTGCGCGACAGTCGCTCGGGGCAGCCTTCATGCCACCGCCGCCGGCCGGATCGATAAGTGCTATGTCAGCGGAGGTGGTGCAGTTGAGTTCAAACGAGGAGGAGACATCCTCTGGTGCAGCTGAATTGGGGCACGACGACACGATTGTGCCGTCGACGGTTCATCTTGCTGTCGGGGTTGCACACGGTCTGGCGAAGGAGAGCAAACGGACAGGGAGAACCCACGGCGAGGTGGTCATCACTGCTATCGAGGATGTCCACAGCGATCTCGAAAGCCTTCTGTTTCCGGGAGGCAAGGTCGGCGGAGGTCTGTTCCGCGCCAGGGGAGTAGGTGGGAAGCCGTCTGAGGGTAAGGCGGAGAAGAAGGGAGTCACGGTCGGGTTGTACGCCGATGACTGGGTGATCATCGATCAACTGAAAGACCAGTTCAAGGCCCGTTCCCGCAGCCACCTCATCGGAACTGCCCTCAAAGCACATCTCGGCCTCGACGCCACGACACAAACGGAAAGTGACTGAGCTATGCCCATGTTCGGCAATCTCAAAGAAAAGACATCGACCGCCACAGTGGGGGAGCCGCGCAGCGCAAGAGAGGCATCTCCTAAGCCGGGCCATGACTTCACCGAAGTCGTATCCACCACCAAAGTGCGCCGTCGACGGTCGTACTGGATCGCGGGAGTCGCCTTGATGACCGTCGCAATCGTAGGAGCGGTCTTTTTGGTGAACGCCATGCGCGCCACCACGACAATTCTGGTGCTCGCCCGCGACGTGCCACAGGGGGAGACGATCACCACCGACGACCTCAAAACCGCAGAGGTCAACAGCGATGCGACCATCGCGACCGTTCCTGCCACAGACAAAGCATCGGTCGTGGGCCAGAGCGCAGCAGTTCCGCTCCTGAGCGGATCGGCACTGAACCCATCGTCGTTCACCAACGCCGTAATCCCCAGCGGGGACAACACTTTGGTCGGCATCACCGTCGCAATCGGCAAACTTCCCGCAGAGCCACTGCTCGCAGGCGACAACGTCCGGATCGTCGACACTCCCCGAGATCAAGACGATTCCCCGGTGCAGGGTCCGGTCACCGCGAACGCACAGGTCGTTGCCGTGAAGGACATCCCCGAGACCGGACAGACGACAGTGGACGTTCTGGTCAAGAAAGACGAGGCCAGCTGGATCGCCGCCCGAGCCGCCACCAACCGCGTCGCCATCGTCCTCGACTCCCGGGAGCGCTGAGCCATGCTCGTCACCCTGACCTCGATCTCCGGCTCGCCAGGCGTCTCGACGACCGGCCTGGGCATCGCTCTCACCGCAGACTCCCGCAAGCTGCTGTACATCGAGGCCGATCCGATCGGATCGTCCCCGACGCTGGCCGGGTACTTTCACGCGCGCCGCCGGCACGACCGATCGATCATCCAACTGGTCGAGCCGAACAGGCACGGCCGAATAGGCCCAGCCTTCCAGCACCAAATAGTTAGAATCGGGCCGTTCGATCCAGAGGAGCCGACCAAGGCGCAAGGATGGTTCGTCCCCGGCCTGGTCAATGCAGCTCAAACGGAATCGATGAAGTCGACGTGGGGCCCGTTGGGGGCACATCTGGCGTTGTTGTCGAAACAGGGCGGCGGTGACCTGCTCGTCGACGCCGGTCGCCTCAATCTACGGTCCGGACATCAAGACCTGATCCGTCACAGTGACGTTATCGCCATAATGCTCAGACCGACCAGGACCGCAGTGGCAGCGGTTCGTGCTGGCTTGGGCCCACTACAGCAGCATCTGGAGAATACGAAGTCGCCGGCCAGCATCGGCCTCATTGTCAGGGGTACCGAGCCCTACAGCGCAGCCGAGACCGCCGCGGCGACCGGCCTCGACGTCATCGCAGTCCTTCCCGAATCACCGGTACACGCGCAAGTTTTTTCCGAAGGTGCCTCGCTCAGTAATTGGCGGCGACGTCGATCAAGCTATCTACGCGCAATCGACGGAACCTGGCAAAAGATCGAGCGCTTCCACGAAACGCACCAGCCCGTATGGATCGCCAACTCGCCATACAGCTCACAGCCCGCGTAACGAGCCGACAAGGCCAAAGGGAGAACACCCGCATGACCAACAACGCCCCCGACTTCGACTACGACGAGCGACCAGCCCTACCCGACCTACCGATGTTTGCCGCCGATCCGATCATCCTCGACGATGGCGACAACGAGATAACTCGTTACAGGAGCGGGCAATACGGCTCCTCATCTGCAGGTCTGCTCGCCGCAGCCGGCAAGGACGGTCGCCACTCCCACCCGGAACCCGAGCGACTCGAGACGGTCCCGTTCACATCGCCATCACCATTTCCAGCTGAGCGGTCGGACGTCGCGAGGACCAACCACCAATTGGTCAAGCAACTGACCAAAGAAGCATCCGAAATCCTCTCTCTCCGTAAGACCCAACGAGCAGATCAGGCCCTCAACCCTGAGCTGGGCGTCACTGCCATGACCCCGGACGAGGAGCGTGAGTCGGGCAGGCAGATCGTCATAGATCTCGTCAGCAAAGAAGTGCAGTCCGCGATCGACACCGGTCACGAACAGCTGAGCGTCCAAGAGGAACAGACGCTGGTCAAAGCGGTCTTCGACACGCTGTTCGGACTCGGCCCACTTCAGCCGCTCGTCGACGACCCGAACGTCGAGAACATCCTCATCAACGGCGACAGCGTCATTGTGATGTACCCCGACGGGAGTCTGCAGGCACGACCGCCGATCGCGGACAGCGACGAAGAGCTCTACGACTGGCTCACCAACCTCGCGCAGCGCGCACCCGGTGGTGGACGACCGTTCTCGCAGGTCAACCCCAACCTCCGCCTCAATCTGCCCGGCGACATCCGCTTGTCCGCGATGGGCTACTCGGTCCGCCATCCCAGTATCGCCATCCGCATGCACCGCCACAAGGATGTGACCATCGACAAGATGGTCGAAATGGGTGTTATGCCCCAACTGTTGTCCGAGATCCTCAGCGCCGCAGTCATCGGTGGTGCCTCCATCGTGATCTCCGGGCCCATGGGATCAGGTAAAACAACCAACCTTCGTGCGCTCGCCAACTGCCTTCCCCTGCAAACACGGATCGGCACAGCAGAGACAGAGTACGAACTGTTCCTCGACAAACTCGACGGTCGCAGACCGTATGTTGTTGCAGCCGAGGCAATCACCGGCGGCGGCGAACGAAACGAGCTGACCGGAGCGCTACGCGGCGCGACGACGCTGTCCGACATCCTTTACCAGTTCGTGCGAATGCAGCTCGACCGTGTCATCGTCGGAGAGGTAGCCGGCGGCGAGATCATCGACATGTTCAAAGCAATGCAGATGGCCAAAGGCTCCCTGAGTACCACGCACGCCGAGCATGCCGCCGGCGCGATCGACCGCCTCGTCACCTGCGCCCTCGAAGCAGGAGTGCCGGTCGAGTACGCCTACCGCCAAGTGGCACACCACATCAATCTGATCATTCAGCTGCAGACGGACTACGAATTTACCGACACCGGCGAGAGGCGTCAGGTCCGATTCGTCAGCGAGGTCATCCATATCGAGGCCGGCGAAAACGCCATGCCCGCAGTAACCAAAATTTACGAAGGAAAGCCGGGCGGGACCGGCGAATACGGAACTTTGCCCCCAGCTTTGCTCCGCAAGCTCTACGCAGGCGGTTTCAGTCCGAACCAAATCCCCATCAACACGATCACAGGTGGTGGGCTCTGATGTACACGTTCACGGCCGTCGGTATCGTCCTTGTCTTTGCCGCCGGGATGTGGTTTTTTGCCAACGGAATTCGCGATCGCCGCGACCCGACTGCGCCGACACGCCACCGCACCTCACGTGCGCGGATTGCCCGGCGGACAAAATTACTCCTCGCCATCGGAACTGCCGTCGGCCTTGCTGCATGGCTCCTCAGTGGATGGTTCGTACTCTTCCCCATCATTCCGATCGCAGCAGTAGGCGTCCCCTACCTACTCGGATCGTCAGCCGCCGCCGACGACATCGAACGCCTCAATGCCCTCGAAGAATGGGTGCGCAACCTGACTGGAGTGCTCGCAGCAGGATCCGGCCTCGAACAGGCCATCATCGCAACGCACAGGGGAATGCCTCAAGCATTGCGTCCGGAAATTACGAGCCTCATCACGCGCCTGCGTGGCAATGTGTCGATCGACGAAGCGTTGCTTCGGTTCGCAGACGATCTCGACGATTCCACCGGCGACTACGTGGTCGGTGCACTGCGGCAGGCAGCTCGCCTGCGCGGCTCCGGACTCACCGCAGCCTTGAAGCGACTTTCAGAATCGGTGGCAGAGAACGTGCGCAACCGCAGAACGGCCGAAGCGGAACGGCAAGGGCCCCGCACGACCGCTCGCGGGGTCACCGTCATCACCGTCGTTGTCATCGTTGGGTTGTTCCTGTTCACCAACTACATGGACCCGTACAAACAGCCCCTCCTCCAGCCCGTTCTGTTCCTCGAATTCATCGGTTTCGGCCTGGTGCTCGGGTGGATGAAGCGATACACCTTGCCAGTGAAATACCCCAGGTTCATCGGCACCAAGGACCGCGACGCAGCAAACACCGCACGTGAGAGGAGCGCAGTATGAACAACTTCGAGCTCTGGGCGATCGCCCTTGCCGCTCTCGCCGCTCTCGGCTTGATCCTCCTCGTTCTCCGCATACTGCCGGCCGACCCAGCACTCGGCGATGCCATGGAACGACTGTCCGGTGCAGCCCCGGACCCGTACACCGTCGACACCCGCGGCGGTGACGACCTCACCGGTTCGGATGCCCTGTCCTACAAGGTCGGTGCCCGCTTCTACCCGCGGCTGCGATCGCAGGCGTGGTTCAGGATCCCGACCGCGGACCTGGCGATCCTCCGAGAAACTCCACAAAAGTTCATCGGAGACAAAATCCTTTCCGCTGCAATAGGTCTGATCATCGCGCCGATTTCGATCGCACTCCTGGCGCTGTTCGGCATGGCAGTGCCCCTGACTTTTCCCGTAGCCGGTTCCCTCGTCCTGGCGCTGGTGGGATTCTTCGCGCCCGACGCCGACGTCAAGACTCGCGCCGCTAGTGCCCGACTCGAATTCACCCGAGCATTGGCGGCGTTCATCGACTTCGTTTCGTTGAACCGAAGTGGCGGCGTCGCTGCATTCCAAAGTCTCGAACGCGCTGCCGCAGTGGGCGATAGCTGGGTGTTTCTACGTCTGGATGCCGAGCTTCAGAAAGCGTCCCTCGCCGGACAGGCACCATGGGCTGCTCTGTCCAATCTTGCAGCCGAACTGGCGCTGCCGGAGTTGGGAGATCTCGCGGACATCATGACCTATACCGGCGACCAGGGAGCGAGCGTGGCCGACACTCTTGCCGCGCGGGCCGGAGCGCTCCGCAGTGCCCTGCTCTCGAAAGAACAAGGCGAAGCAGGAGCCAAAACGAAGAAGATGGACGCACCTCTCGGCACCTTGGCCGTGCTGTTCATGATCATGCTGATCGTGCCGGCCGGAGTGAACATCATGGGCGGCGTCTAGACCGAACAACCCGAATGCGTTGTCATTCAACGATCAACTACCAAGTTTGAGCTGTGCAAACACCGATCCGTGCACTTCACCTGCTCGAAGTGTCCGGTCTTGGCGATAGTCTGACCGGCATCCAGAACCGTCATAACCAGGGCTTTTACATATCGAAGGGAAACGTCACATGGCAGCATCGCGCACAATCGCAAACCGGATCGCAGCAACCACCGCAACACTGTTCGCATTGGCACTGTTCTCCTATACCCGGATGACCGAGCGCGCCGGCGGACGCAAAAGCGACAAGGGCTACAGCATGGAGACCGTCGTCATCACCGCCGGCCTCGTCATCCTCGCCATCGCTATCGTCGCCGGAATCACCGTGGTTGCACAGCGCTACCTCAACCGAATCCAGTAACCCCACCACTCGCCCAACGAGACAGGGGAGGACCAGCGTTGCTCACCGACACACATGTACCACTACGCGAATGGCTCACCCGCATACGTCGAGACGACCGCGGCGCAGCCCTCGAAACAGTCGTGGTATTCGGCGTCGTCCTACTGCTCTTCCTCATCGCAATCCAGGCAGCTCTCTACGCTCACGCACGGACCGTAGCGATTTCGACCGGTGAAGAAGCTCTACGACAAGCGCGATCGCAATTCGGCAGCGCTGCGGCCGGAACAGCGGCGGGCTACGCCTTCGCATCCACCGCCGGCCCGACGACCCTTCGAGCACCCGTCATTGTCGTCAACCGAGGCTTGCGAGAAGCAACTGTCCAGATCACCGGACAACCCATCCGCCTCATCCCCTTCTTCTCCCTCGACATCAATGTCAGCGAGACGCTTCCCGTTGAACGAGTCACTGCCCCAGGAACCAGATGAACACCGCGAACAAACTGCGCCAGCTGGCAGCCGCAGCCAGAGCCGACGACCGAGGATCGGCCCTGCAGACTGTCATCGTCGCCCCCGCCACACTGTTCCTGATCGCACTGATCGTCACCTTCGGCGTTCTCGCGCAAGCGCACCAGAAAGTAGTCCACGCCGCGAACGAGGCCGCGCGTACCGCCTCCATCGCGCGAACGGCGTTCTCCGCAGCCCCCGATGCGCAAGCAGCCGCGCGAAACGACCTGGCAGCACGAGGGCTCACCTGTTCCGCTCTCAACGTCAACACCGACCTCGGCGGATTCAGAACTCGCCCCGGCGTCACGGCTTCCGTCTCGGCCACCGTCACGTGCGTCATCTCCCTCGACGCACTCGGATTCCCGCAAGTCATGGGCTCACGGACCATCACAGCAACCGCGACTTCACCCGTCGACACCTACCGGGAGCGCGCCTGATGACCGAAGCACTACGCCGGGCGGTGGCCGCCTGCACACGGCGAGACGCGCACAACGACGCCGGAACCATCGCCATGTGGAGCGTCATCACAGCCATGGCGTTGCTGATCATGATGGGTCTCGTCGTCGACGGCGGCGGCAAAGTTTACGCCAAGCAGCGCGCCGAGCAAGTCGCTGAAGAAGCAGCCCGCGGGGCAGGACAAGCCATCATCGAACCACTCGCAGTCCGCGGTACCAACGTCGTCGTCAACCCGCTGACAGCCCAAGCCAAAGCCACCAAATACCTTGCCGCAGCAGGAATCCCCGGCGTCGTCGTGCAGACCGGACCGACAACACTGCTGATCACCACCACAACGACCTACCAACCCCGTGTCCTCGGTTTGATCGGCGTCGGGCCACAGCAGATCATCGGAACAGCCACCGTCAACCTGAACCGCACCAACCTCGGAATCCCCGGCACACCATGACCAATCGACCGCAGAGCAGACGAGTCGCAGAACTCCACGAGAAGACGGAGGACGTGATTCGACAGCTCGCGGCGCAACGCTGCACGACCCCGGCCACCCTGCAGCCATCGGAAAGGACACCCGCATGACCACCATCCGACGGCGCTTGACTGGTTTGCTCTACCTGATCGTCCTACTCGTCCTCGTCGTCGGAATTCCGCTCGCACTGTGGACATTCCGCGGCAACCCAATACCGACGACGCTGCCCGATCTCGACCAGATCAAAACAGCTCTGACCACCCAAGACGACGGATCACTCTTCCTCGGATTCGTGACCTGGATCGGCTGGCTCGCCTGGGCCACCTTCACCTTCAGCACCGTCATCGAACTCGTCGCAGCACTACGCGGCATCAAAGCACCTCAACTCCGAGGCCTCGGCTTCCAGCAGCGAAGCGCCTCCGTTCTCATAGGCGGAGCGCTCATGCTGGTAACAGCGGGCACCGCCACAGCCCAACCCCTCACCGCCACAGCACTACCGCTCTTCGACGCCCCTGCCCACTCGGCACCGATCCAAGTAACGCAACAAAGCCAACCGCATCCAGCAGAAGCCCCCGCCCGCCCCATCAACGGGGAAACCATCACGGTGCAGCAGGGCGACAGCCTATGGAAACTCGCAGAACGCCACCTTGGCGATGGCTTTCGATACACCGAGATCAAGCAACTCAACGCCGACGTCCTGACCGTCGACGGATGGCTGCAACCAGGATGGAAACTTCAGCTCCCCGCCGCCGCACCCACAACCGTCGACGGGGCCTACACAGTTCGAGAAGGCGACAGTCTCTGGAGCATCGCCGAGCAACATCTGGGTGACGGACACCGCTACAAAGAAATCATCAACGCCGACGGAACTGCACCGTCGACAATCATCCACGTCGGCCAGCAGCTCACCGTCAACGATCAAACCGCCGAGACCGTCACGCCCGAACCGGGTCCGGTTGCTTCCCCCGACCCGGCCCCGGTTGCTGCCGCTCCTGTACCTGCTGCTGTGCCCGAACCGACCGTCGCTCCTGAACCGGCCCCGGTCGCTGCCGCTCCCGAACCGGCTCCGGCTGCCGCTCCTGAACCGGCCCCCGCAGCAGCGCCTGAACTGTCCTCCGCTGCACCTCTCCTGGGTGGCACCGACGTTCCGGAACAAGCGGAGATGGTTCCGGGCGGTGACGAACAGGCTCAGGCAGAAGCGCAGGCCGCTGCCGCCGCCGCTGCGAAGATTTTCGGCATCGAACTCAACAGCGCTTCGTCACAGCTACCTGCTCCGACAGCGGCGGCTCCTGAGCCAGCGCCTGCTCCAGCAGCCCCTGAGCAGGCAGAGGCCCCCGCCCCGTCGGCGGTTCCTGAGCCAGCGCCTGCTCCGGTGGCCGCCCCTGAGCCAGCAGAGGCTCCCGCCCCGGTGGCAGCTTCCGAACCTGCTGCTGAGTCCGCGGGCGCAGATGTTGTGGCACCCGGGCCGGCACCCGCTCAAATGCCTGCTCCAGCGCAGACGTCGTCACCCAGTCCTGCTGCAGCTCCCGCCCCGACTCAGCCAGCCACCCAGATCCCACTGAATACATCGACGACAGACCCGGTATATATCGCCGCCACTGCGCAGCCAAGCGATGTCTCCGAGGATCAGAACAGCACATTGTGGCTCGGTATCTCAGCCCTAGCGGCCATCGGACTGGCTGGGGCCTTCGGGCTGCGCCGGCACCGTCAACAGCACGATCGCCGCAGAGGCGAGACCCTCCCTCAAACCTGGGGCGCTGCAGCAGTTGTGGAAGAACAGATTCATTCTGCAGCGGACAACAACGTCCTCACGCGGCTCGACGAAGCACTGAGGACTATCGCCGAACACGCTCGGACACAGGGCAACGCACTGCCGGCATTACTCGGCGCATTCATCGGTCCCGATGCGGTGGAGCTAGTAATCCTTGATGACTCCGTACTGCCGGACCAGTGGCTCAGATCAGAGACCGGCACCTGGACCCTCCCCGCCGACGTCCGGATCGCCCCAGCACCCACCACAATCAGCCCGTACCCCACGCTCGTGACACTCGGTTCCACAGACGACCGAACCCAAGTTCTTCTCAACCTGGAAGAACTCGGCTACCTCGGCGTCTCAGCTTCACCAGAGCACGCCCGCGGCACTCTCCAGGCCCTGGCCCTCGAACTCGTCGAATCCCCGCTCGCCGACAATCTGCACCTGACGCTGATCGGTTTCGGACAGGAGCTCCCCGAACTGTTCGGCAACGGTCGAATCGAGCACACCGACCAACCAGGCGAAGTGCTGGCCAGACTCGCCCGACAAGCCGAACGTGACCAAGACACCCTCGTCGAACAACACATCGACAGCATTGCAGCGGCCCGTTCGATCTACGACACAAGCGAAATGACCGCCCCCGAAGTAGTTCTCATCGCGAGTCAGTTGACGGCCGACCAACAGCAATCACTCGATCAGATCCTGGCCGCCACACCGCGCGTGGCGTTCGCTGCCGCCAGCACCGCCAGCACCGCCAGCGAGAACACCCAGGCCGCGTGGACACTCGACATCGTCGACCGCAACACCGCAAGCCTTGTCAAACGAGACACCGACGGCGGCTTCGCATTCCAGCCAGCATTTCTCGAGCCGGACCAATATGAAGGCATTACCGCCTACCTCGCGACCGCCACACAGCCAGCTATCCCCACAGAGTCGTCCATGCACGACCCCTGGGCTGCAGCCGAAATCGACGCACACCTCACCGACGCCGAAAGCGCTGAGACCTTCCTCGACTCCGTCACCACGATCGACCCCACCGACCAGCTGCTGCTGAACGGAACTACCGCATCGGAGACCGCCCCCGACGTCACAAACGTTCCGACCTACAGCCCGGACGCCGCGCAGTGGACATCCCCAGAAGCGATCAGGTACGACGACCAGGCCCCACCCATCGCTCCTGTCGCTGGTGACGTACCGGCCCCGGGACATCTCTGGCTCCATCTTCTCGGGAAACCAGCAGTCACCACCCCGACCGGGGAGCCACCCAAGGACGGCCGTGAAGTACTCCTAACCGAGATCGCCGCTCTTCTCTCCATCCACCCGGGAATCAAACACGACTCCATCGACAAAAAGATCTGGCCTGCAGACAATTTCGACAAACTCCCTCTGGAGGATCAGCCGAAAAAGAAGGCGACACGACGCCAGAACTACCTCTCGAGACTGCGAAATTGGTTGGGAGAGACAGAGAACGGTGAGCAGGCATTTCCGAAGCACGGCGACCGCACCGGCCGCACCGGCTACCGACTGCACCCCGATGTCCGATCGGACTGGGACTACTGGCAACAACTGATCGACACCACTCCGGCCGCCGCCACCGATGCGGAATTGCGGACGGCTGCAGAACTGGTAAACGATCAACCATTCGCCGGGACACGGTCAGACCGTTACGGGTGGGCACGAAACCTACAGCAGCACATGATCTCGACCCTCGCGGATGCCCTCGAAGAGCTCGCCACCAGACAAATAAAGACCGGAGATCTTTCCGCCGCGCTCACCACCGCAAACCGCGGCGTCACCGTCGAACCGTTCCGAGAAGGTCTCTGGAGACTGGCGATCATCGCTACCCACGGGAGCGACGAGATCAGCAAGACCCAGGAGCTGATCGACCAACTGCTCGCGAACCTCGCCGACATCGATGTCGACCCAGAACCCGAAACCGACGAACTCTTGCGCGCCCTCGCGCAATTCCACAATGGCGGCAACGCCCTCTACCGGATCGGAGCAATAGCCAGTTGATAGCAGTCGCGTCAATCGAGGTGTCTGAAGTGTCCGGTAAGCACGTTACGGTCCAAACAGCCGCACCATTATCGTTATCGCAGTACAACGCACAGAACAACGTAGGGGGTCCACGATGATCAGCACACGACGTCGCACAGGCGCGGCAATCCTCGCAGTAGCAGCCGCTGCAAGCATCAGCGTCGCATGCGGGAGCGGTGACATTGAGGCGACCCCCGTAACGACCACCACGCAGCCGGTCCTCACGGGACCAGAGGGCGTCGAAAAGTCCCCGGAACAACAGGCGACCGAGCAGGCAACAGCAAAGGTGAATGAGTTCTTCGCCGTTCTCGCGAAGGTCGAGAGCGATCCTGCTGTAGACATCAACATGCTGGACTCTGTTGCGAGTGGAAAGATCCTCGATCAGTTGAAGGCAAACGTGAACCTGCGCCGATCTCAAGGAATTGTCTCCACGGGTGCTGCGACTGTCGCAGATGCATTCGTGACGGAACTGCAGGCACCAAAGGATGCTGACGGGAACCCAATTAAGGAAGAAGCGTCGGCAACATTGCGAGTCTGCATCGACAGCTCGAACTATGACCAGATCCGTCCGGACGGCACGAGTGTGCTCCCTCCTGACCGAGTCCGGCGGGAGCTGGGCAAGCCGACTCTGGAGAACGTGGCGTGGCCAGATTCATCAGGCTGGCGCATTGTTTCCGATGCAGTGACTTCTTCGGGTACCCCATGCGACGCACCATGATCGACGGTTTGGCAAGTAGGCAACTGGAATCCATAAGGGCGGTGGGTCATGCGTAAGCCGCTTGGGGTTATCGCATCAGTGCTTCTAGTTGGAGTGTTCAACGCGAACCCAGTATTTGCGCAGCCGGGGATCGGCACCGGAACTGGCGGTGCCTTCGGCGGAGGCTTGGGTGGTTCGACAGTTGTGGTCGAAGGTACGTACACGAGTGTGCCGTCAGGGGGTGGAACGACTGGATCCGCGCCAGCTGCTGTGGGCGGGGGAGGTGGTGGGAGCGCCGCGCCGTCCGGACCGCCGCTCGAGTTCGTTCCGTCGACTGACGCCGCCAATATGACGCTTGTTCGAAATGCTGATAGTGGTGCCCCGATGGCAGTGAACGTCGTTAATGATGACGGCACAACATGGTCCTGCGAAGCGGCCGGTCCGTGTGTTCAAATTCCGGACGTTGGGGTGCCGGCTACGCCTCCGGTGGTCGACGTTATGACCGTTGTCGGCCAAGCGGTTACGGCAATGCAGTTGGATCCGCCCGGAATAGGCATCACCCCGAACCCCGCAAACACAGGTGCTGTCGGCCTGGTTGGTCTACCCGGCTGGTTCTGGGTCGCTGACCCACGGGAATCGACAGTCGGCCCCGTGACCAGAACTGCAGCAGGACCGGGTGTCATAGTTTCTGCTACAGGGGTCAATACGTCCGTGGTCGTCAATTGGGGGGACGGATCCGTGCCGTCGGTGTGCCCAGGTGCGTTACTGCCCTTCACGCCGTATACCGATGTTGCACAAGGGCTTCCAAGTCCGACGTGCGGCAATATCGTTTATCACAAGACGTCCACTACCGAGCCCGGTGGGACATTCAAGGTCTCCGCGACATCGAATTGGCTCGTCACGTGGACAGCGACGACACCCAACGGGACGGTCGGTGGAGTCATACCCACGCCGCTGACTTCGCGTACTGAAGTTCGGATTGGTGAACTGCAGGTCCTGGTCACAAATTAGAGCCGTGCGCCCCCGCTCCTCGGGTGCGAAATTGAGTCACTCCAGGCTTACCGGTTTGTAGGCTGGTGGAATGCCTGAACGGTTGACTGTCAACGTCACGATGCCACCGGAATTGGCTGGGGGGCAAGTGCAGGCCTACCTGGAAGAGTTGGGGTTCGAGGTCGCCCACACGTCCGCGCCCGATGTGTGGGCGTTAACCGAGCCGGCTGCCAGCATGGACTGTGTCGATTTTATGACCGTTCGCACCCTGTCGGGTTCGGAAGCGGACGTCGATGACGAGCTCGTCGACCTCCCGCAAGACCCTTACGTCTCCAGGCTGGACCATGGGCGAGTCGTTGAGGAGCGCCTTCGCGCGATCAGACAGATGAGCGCGGGTGCGGTGGGATCGTTCCTGTACGGACTCCAGCTACCTGTCATCACCGCCAGCGATCGAGCCTTGTCCGCGGCAGTACAGGACGCGAGTAGGGAGTTGGCCGGAACTTCGGACGACGATGACGAGCATCCGTTCGACCGGCATGCTGTCCACGTTGTTCGCTATGGCAACGCCACGCACCGTCGGATCAGGTTTCCTGGTTTCGTGTTACGTCTGAATCAGGACCCCGAACTTCTCGACGACATACGACGCGGGCCGATCGACGTCGATGAGACCATTTTCGCGTCGGGATCGTCGATCCTGAGCAGTGTCTTGATTCCCGCGAGCCATCTCGGTCCGTTGTTGGCCGCACGGTCTCCATGGGTATGGGCGTTTCAAGCGAACAGGGTGTCGGGTGCGGTGATTTTCACTCTCGGCACAGATATTGTCGGGAGGTCTCCTGTTCCGTACGAAGCGCATCAGGTACTTCCCCGATCACCAGTGGGTCGCCTTCCCCAGCGGCAGGAGCCGCCGGCACCGGAGGCGTGGGGTGCGGCCGTCGCTTGGTGGGTTGCTCAGATGAACTCTGTTCTCGGGCATCTCCTGAACCCATGCCTGTTCGCAGATGCTGACGGTGACTACCTCCCCTATGCGCAGCAGAACCGGTTGATGGAATTTGCGGATCTTCTGCAACGAGTTACCTCGACGCTGCTATCGCTGCACGACGACTACGCAGCCGGAGTTCTGATGTGGTCAGCAATGGACCTGATCGAGGCGACCTGGCTTTCATGGGATCTCACGGCACTGTGCAAGCCCTCGGTTGCGGCGAAAGCGCTGCAGCAAGTTCGAGAACGTATGCCTGCTGATGTTCAGTCCGTCCTGCTTCCGTACGCGGCTTTTGGTGTGGAAGCGTTGACCGAAGTGGGGGACGGGTTCTTCATCAAGAATTACCGTAGGTCGGAGAAGGTAATTCTGAAGCTGCCCGGTGGAGCGGACAAATCCCTGTCACTCGATGACGCAGTGAGTCAGTTCATGCGTTTGCGCAGGAACACTACACACGGGTTCGACAAACCTGATCCCGTCCGTGACCGACTTTTCGCGCAACACAACGGCCGGCTGCCGGCGACACTGATGTACCTGCCGCTGCTGTACTTGATGTACATCATGTCCGATCCTGATGACCTGAGACGTCGTCTGCTCCGTCGATCCGCTCGAAGACGCAGGACGCAGTGAGAGGTGTTCACACACGTTGCCGGTGGTGTGCTGAGACAATATTGCGGTGAGTGTCATGGTGCGCCGGCTGATGGGTGCGGTGTGGCCGACGAGGTTCGGCGCAGCCGAAATTGATGTCGAAAAGGGGGCGCTAGCAGTGGAATCGAACGACCGGGGTGGGCGCGAAAATGCTTCACCGGACTCCGCTGCTGGCGAAGAGATGGCGTCCGAGCTCAACCCGGTGAGTGTCGAGCTGAATCCGGCGGCAATCGAGATGGTGCACGCGAGCATCGAACGGACGCTGGATTCTCAGGAACGCCGAGTGACGAGCATCGATCAGCGCGGGGGTGTGCTGCTGGGATTCGCGGGCATTCTGGTGGGGATCGTGTTGCGCAATCCCGCGGGGATCGGTGTGTGGGAGGTTGCGGGTGCTGCCCTGGCCGGTGCGGCGGCAATCATGGCGGCATTCGTGATTGCACCCAATACCGCGTCGGGGCTCAATCCGGAAGTGGTGTTGGAGGAGTATTCGACAGTCGATGAGACGACGGGCCGGTTCGAGATCGCGTCGACACTGGTGTCGATTTATCAGGTGACAGAGATGCGGCTTCGGAGCAAGCTGATGCGGTTGCGGATCACGACGGGTCTGTTGGCTGGATCTGTGCTGGTGTTGCTCGTGACGGCTATCATTCGGATGTAGGAGGACATCATGGCTACGGTGAACGAGCAGCAGAAACCTGATCGACCGGTGGGCTCGGCGAGCCCGGCGACGGCGTCGCGGCGTCGCAAGGTGGCCTTGCGTCCCAATCCTCGGCTGGTGGGCAACTACGAGGGCAGTTCCCGCACGATCGACGAAGTGCGACGCCAGATAGAGAAGCAGCAGGGGGCGTCGGCGTGACGGCCTCGAAAGATCAGAATCCGCCGGCGGGGTCGTCGGCTCCACGTGCCAGCGCGCGCCCTGTGGTGGTGGTCCCGACATCGGCTGCGGGTGATCGCACCATTGTTCGGGCAGCACCCAACGAGAGAGCTATCCGCAGCATCACTGCGGGGGCTGCACCTCAAAATGTGCGGTCCGCTGTCCGCCGCGAGCACTAATTTCGCGCGCACGCCTTTGCGCTGTGTCGTAGATGATCCAAAATTGGGCTAGCAGACGGTGCCAAACGTGTTCGTCCAGGTCGCCGATCTGCAGCGTCGACTGTGTCTGCTCCCGATCACGCTTGGCCGTTACCTGGGCAGCTGTGGTGATCGATGCAGCAGCGGGGGAGGGCTTACGATGCGGCCACCGACCCGCGTCGAGTGCTCGATGTAGTAGTCGAGCATCGGGTGAAACTCGGCAGGGTAATCCCTTAGCCAAAAGCTTGCACGGTGTTCGACGAATTTCGACGCAAACCCCGCGACACTCAGACAGCGGTGGTGTGGGCAACCGGACCGCATGTATGGATCTCATAGCGATACTCCATTGCCGCGTGTCCGAACGGCGAGGACCAAACGTGGCACAACCAGCCATTGCTTACGACTTTGCGACGGACTCCTGTCACGGGCGGCGAAGTAGCCCTGCAGGTGTGGAAGCGTACGCGGGGTCGTTGAACACGGCGCTGTCTTCGCCGACATGCTCCGCAACGCCAGCGGGGGGTGGCCCGAGGATTTCAGTTTTGATGCAGCCTTTGGTCGAGTCGAGCCAGGTACGGGAATCGGCCCCAAGTCGAAATGGATGGGCCATGTCGTTGGAAATGATGTTGCGCATGATGTTGTACACCGCCGAATTGGGTTGCCGGGCCAGGAGCTGATTCATCAGCGATTGCCGGGTGGGCACCAGGTATTGCGGTTTCTTTCCTGTTGGGGACATGCACTCGAGCATCACGTTGGTCGATGCAATCAACTTCACGAGCTGGATAGCCGTTGCTCGCTTTTCCTGGGCGATGGCCACATTGACGGAAAGTGCGTCGGTATAAAGCGGTATCCCCACTTTTTCGATAGGTTCGGAGCTCAGCGGCATGACTGAATAGGTCGAGGCGTCGACGTTGTCGATGAAGTGGAAGATTTCGGTCAAGCCTACGAAGGCTCGACCGATCCGCTGGTTCCATTTCGTGATTCGGTCGTAGCCCGAGTCGGGATATGTCGCCTGGGCGTACCCGGCGATGTTTCGCAGCACCTGCATGTCGGCGAGGCCTTGCTGATCGAGTCCTGGACAGGGGGGAAGGGCGGGAGTGAGCGGAAACTGGCCCGACTCCTCCATGACGGCCTGCTCGTACATGCACGCGACGGTCGTTCCCCCAGTAAAATCCAACAGCATGCCTTGACCCTGCGCGGGCCAGACTGCTTTCGGATCCCCGTCGCCGAGGATTTTGTGTAATTCTTCGACAGTCATCCCCGGCGCACCCAGTGCTGCGTCAGTGAGACGGCGAATCAAAATTTGCATGCACCCTAAATACGGTATTCCTTGATACTCCGAGGATTCCGTTTTCAGCGATGCGAGAGACCACGGGTAAAAGTCTGCGGTGCCGTCGATATCGAACTCGACACAGAACTGACGCATGTGATCAGCGAAGATGCAGTCGTAGGCAAAAACGTCCACAGTGGACGGCGGATCGCCTTTGTAACAGTCGTAGGTGTAGACGAAATTGAGAGCGACATCCGGTTGGACGCTGTGCCACGCGGCTCTGATGGTGGACTCGAACCATTTCGGTTCGGGCGTGTACGGGTACAAGGCGACGTTCAACGTGGATGCGTCGCTGGCTGGAGGTGGCTGGTTGGTGGGGCCGGAATCCTTGTTCAAACTGCGTCCGAACTCGGTACTGGTCACTGCACACTTCCCGTCATCACACTGTCTGCAGGGGAACGGCGATTGCCTCATACAGTCGCATGATTTTCCGAAAGTGGCAAGGATCACATTTACTTACCCTCGATCCACGGACTGAGGTGACCCACTGTGGTCGATGACCGAATTGTGGGGTCGGGACTGGTTGGGCGTGTTTCGTCCGCTGGTCTACCCAGCATTTCCACGATTGTCGTTGCTCGGGCCGAGTCGGCGGGTCGGGTGAGGATCAGGCGGGTGTGGGTGGGCTGATGCCAATGATGTTGCGCCATAATTGAAGCCACGCATCGAGCCACGGCCAGTGTCGCGGCAGGTGCAGTGTGGGTGTGCGTTGTGGCCGCACGAAACGCGCGGCAATGTTGACGATTTGCGCCGTAGCGTTATTCCGCGAGCTTTCGCGTGACGCCCGCCGGAGACGGTTCCGGCGGCGCGCAGCAGGTTGTGGGCGATCGCTGCGCACTGCACCCAGGCAGAGCTCGCGCCAAACGATCCTGACGGCATGTGCGCGAGCGGTCCGTCGATCAGATCCGAGAACACAGTCTCGATGACCGCGTGTGCACGGTGGACGACATCTGCGGTCGTCGTCGGCAGGGTGCTGTTGGTAAAAAACGGGTGATACCGCCACACCGGAAACAATGCATCGCGGTAGCGGGCGTCTTTGACCCGCCGCACGATCAACCGTGCAGAAACAGGATACGCGGTGGAAGAGAAAGCGGTGAACGATGTTTCGGCGACCTCGGCGTCGGAGATCCAGCCGTCGGTGTCGGGGTCGCGGACCGCTCCCGGGTAGCGCACGGGCGTCCACGCGGTGTCAGGGATGGAGGCGATCGCTCGTTGGACGATTCGGTTCTTGATCAGTACGAACGAGAACTTGATGCAGGCGCGTACGACGCGGCTGTTGCCGTAGGCGGAGTCGCCGCGGACCATGATTTTCCCGCTGGCGAGACTGGATGTCGCAGCTCAGCCCTAGTCATCCGGGCGAGCACGGGTGGCCCATTCTAAGTCGACTCTCAGCCCGGTCGCCTGCCCTCCGTACGATCAAGGGGGTGCTGACCGATCCACTGCCGAATTCCGGCTCACTTGAGCGCTATGAGGCTTTGCCCACGATTCTCCAGCTGAGGAGCTACCTCTCGGAGATCCAGGCGGAGCCGACCGAGTGGATCTCGGTTCTACGGAATCGAGGGAGCGGAATCAAGTACAGCTCGCTTCAACCTCTTCTGGTGGCGACATCGGACCAGCGCAAATTCCTCGCCACTACCGATTGGTCCATCAACGACCTCGGCGAGCCCAGTTACAGCTCTGATCGCCTCCCGGCCTTCCGCGACGGCTTGACCTCCAACCCTGATGGCTACGACCTTCATCTGTTCGTCAACGTGTCCTGGGTGCCATCGGCAACCACAGAACCCGTTATCGAATTCACGCCGTCGTTCGTATGGTGGTTGGGCCTGATCACGCGATCGAACGAGACAATGTATCGAACTAATCACGCGGGCCGCGATGAGGAGGTCGTCGAGATCGTCAGACCGAATCCTGGTGAATACGAGGTTCGAGTCAATGCACGGCACCTCCGAAAGTATCTCGCGGCCCGGAGCATGAGCCTGGTGATCCAGCACGCCCATTCTCGGGCTGACGACAGCGTGCATGAAGCTCGGATCGACCTTGAGATTCGCACCAAAGACGCAGCGTTCGCCTACACGGCGTGGGACGCGTATCGGGGGCCTGGTTTCGTAGCGCAGTTGGTTGGGAAACAGGCAGTTTTGCCGTTCGCGTCCGCTGGCGAGCACCCCGACGATCTGCAAAGGCCTGAGCGGTTTCAATCGTTCATCGTTGACATCGACCCCTCGACCGGCGACGAGGTTCGTTTGAGTTGCGAGCGCGATGAAGCGAACTACCTCACCCCAGTCTTCTTCGACACGGATGTTCTGACCCGATACCGCGACAACCCAGACCGCTACACGGTGCTGCGGACCGATGTCTCGTGCCACGGTCGGTGGGCCATCGATGTCGACATCAACGGTGCCAACCTCGTCCAGGTGTGGCTGGGACACCTCATCCGGCTACCCGAGACCGAGCGAGAGCACTGGCTCACACACAACGTCCCGCCGAACGGTGGAATAACCATCACACGTAGCGTGCGGGACCTAGCGGGCCAGTGGGTAGAGGACGAACGCCCTGACCCTGCTCGGCTGAGACGAGCTAAGGCAGAACTCATCGAGGCGTTCACTGGCTACTTCGGTGAGTCGTTGTACAAGCAACTCGGCCCGGCTGACCTCCGTGCGTTCGATGCCTTGGCATTGTGTACCAATCCAACCGAAGGCCAAAGCGACAACGGTGTCATGGTTCTGTCGAAAGGGATCGTGGATGCACTCGATGTCAAGACTCTTCGAGAGTCCTCGGGCGCGGACACGAATAGTCCTTCGCTTGCCTGCCTACAGCTACTCGTCGAGAACTTGGGTGCCGACCCGAATGGTCTCGTCGGACCCCTACGCCAGCTTCAGGGAATCCGATCGGCAGGCTCGGCCCACATGAAGGGCACGAAATTTACGACTGCGCTGTCGGCCGCAGGACTGAATTCTCTTCAGCCGGACAAACAATTCGAGACAATCGTAGATCGGGTTACGATGGCTCTGCAGGGCTTGTCCGAGCTGTTCCGAAGGACGCCCCCGCAAGTGTGATGGTGCCGGTCATTTTGTTCCAGTCTCGCTCTGATCATGGGTTCGCATTGATCTCACCCCACGCGTCTAACGCGTGTTGGTAGGTCGCCACAGCACCCGATTCAGTCGGAGCATCGCAGAGCGCGATCGCAGCCCTGGCAAGCGACGCGAGCGCAAGATCTCCCAGATCCAAGATCGCGTCGTCGCCATGACTGAGCAGAGTAAGCATCGTGGTAGCCATCATCTTCGGATGTTCCAGGACTTCAGCGGGCTGAGGCTGGCCCAACTCGATCAAGGCCAGCGCTTCGAGAAACATCGGTACAGCGAACGCCACCCTCGGATTGATTGCGCTCATAGCGTGAAGGTTAGCAATCGGCCGAATACCGGATGTTCTGGAGAATCTCTGAGACGGTGGAGGTATGACATCGAAACGTACCTCCGCCGGCGACAAACGCGCCCGCAAGGTCCAGCAACGTCGAAAGCGACTTGCACAGCAAGGGGTCTCACGTGAGCAGCACGCTGCGCTGGTGCTGCTCACGTGAGCAGCACGCTGCGCTGGTGCTCGAGCGCAGCGGTGATCCCTCGTTCGTGCAACGGCGCACCAACGCCGACGGTGGGCGCACTCTGTCGTGGAGCAAGGACATGGTGGGTGGTGCGGAGCTCAACGACTCTCTCGAAGAGCAGCGACAGGCGTTTCGGGACAAGTTCGGCCGAGATCTCGGGCCGAACGATCCATTGTTCTTCGACCCAGCTGCTGACACGCCGCAGGAGATCAGTGAGGAGAACTTGTTGGCGGACGTGGACTCCCTGATCGACAAGGCCCGCGAAGCAGGGGAGAACCCCGCCTACTTCCAAGCATGGCGCGACACCGGGTTCTTGCTCACCGAACACAACATGCATCTGTTCTCCGCGTCGGATATCGACGAATGGAACGCGGCGCTCGAACGGCATTGGGACGAAGCGGCATTCGGGCCGTTCGACGATGCATCTTAGGACCTACGGCATGTTCGGGCGGCTGCAGCGAGTCCGAGAGCGGTGGTGAAATTCCCACGCCGCTGACCGCGCGCACTGAAGTCGGATGGGCGAACTTCGGGTTTTGGTCACCAGTTAGTGCTGTGTCGCGTCGAACGGCAATTGCACCCTCGCACTATTTGCGCTCTAATTATGTACATGACTACTTTGCCGGTCGCGGATGCGCGTGCGCGTCTGTCCAAGATTGTGGACGATGCAGAACAAACCCACGCCCGGTATGAGATCACCCGTAATGGGCACCGGGCTGCTGTGTTGCTCGCTGCCGACGATTTCGATGCGCTGCAGGAGACCATTGCAGTGCTATCGGATCAGGAACTGCTGACATCTCATCTTCGGGGCGTGGCGGAGCTGCCTGAGGGTGACAGTCTCGATGCGAAGGAGTTGGCCGAGGTCATGCGGGTCGCTGGCCGGTCTACCCGCGCGTGAGTGAGCCTGAAGCGCCGTATCGGCTTGTGATTGCTCGATCAGCGTCTCGCGCTATCAGTCACACTCTTCCCGAGAAGGTCGCCGCTGCGGTGTACGAGTTCATCACCGGAGCATTGCTGGAGAATCCGCAGCGGGTCGGGAAGCCCCTGGCCCCGCCGCTTTCGCCCGCCTACAGCGCCCGCAGAGGCACCTACCGGGTTCTCTATCTGATCGACGCCGGGCAGCGCATCGTGCAGGTCACCGCGATCTCACACCGGTCAGATGCCTACCGCTGAGAAGATTGCGTAGCTACCGGATTATGTTGCGGAGATCAAGCCTCGTAGGCGTAAGGCTTCCACCAATGGTGGGTGGGTCGCGGTCTCCATCCAACCAGATTTTCGGTCCGCCTTGCTGCCGAGTGAGTCGGATACTGCGCTTCGCAGAATTCGGAGGGCATCTTCGATCGCCTCGCGATCGGCGTGATCGCGATCGAACCAACTCATGTCCGCGCCGATGACTCGTTCGTACTGCACCAGGGCACCATCCTTGTTCACTCCCGCTGTCTCCATCAGATCTAGTGAACCGATCGAGAAGACCAGAGCCCGAGTGATCGTTGTCGGCATTCCGCGCCGGTTTGCTTGGTAGACGGTCGGATCGACAATCCGGCCCATTGCCGGAATCCACAACACTAGGTGTCCTGTCCACCATGTGTCCGACTCCCATTTCGGTGTGCGGCTTCCCAGCTCCACCCACTGCTCGTCCGACCACGCCACCTGCCCGTACACGACCAACGGCTCAGCCTCGATCCCGTAGTCACGCAATGCCGGAATCAGGCAACGCACCGCAGCAATGCAGGTGCCGGAAAAACCGCCCTCGGTGTAGGCCTGCCAAATCTGGCAATGCCGGTCGATGATCTGCACTTCTGCCGGTGCAGTCACGCCAGGATTCGCAGGGGGACGGATCCCCGCTACCGGTGGTGTGACGTACCCGGCCCGCTGCGCCCATTCTGGCAATGCAGCGGCTCCCGGACCGCTACGCGATCGCCCTGACCCCTTGCCTGCACCCTTGCGTTTCTTGCTCACCGGTGACATTTAGACGCTCCCAACCCACCTCGACTCTCTGCCCCGTCGCAGGAGTTTCGCGTCCCGACCGTACCGGCCAGGTACGACACTTCCCGCACGCTAACGATCACATCCCTGTATTCAGGTTGACATGGTTGACATGACGCGAACAGCCGGGGATGATCAGGGTATGTCCACTGTCGAGAAGGATTTCGAGGTCATGGCGCACCGGCTGGTCGAGGCCAGTGGCGCGCCGGACGAGCGTGATCTGGCGTATGCAATAGCGGGCCTCGGCGGCATCGTCAACGGCCTCAAGGCGCGTCGCGCGTGGAGTGAGCACGTAGGGGAAATCTTGACCCCCAGTCAGGCCCTCGACGTTGCGGGTTGGACGCGTGCTGCCTTGAGCAAGGCTGTGAAAGAGAACCGCGTTCTTCGGTTGACCGGCAGCAACGGCAAATACGGCTACGCCGCCGCAGGCTTCACCGATGCCCAACCGGCGAAGCCGATTCTCGGCATCCAAGAGGTGCTGCGTGTGTGGGCGGGGCAGGACCCGCGTGGATGGTTGGCGGTCGCGTGGCTGACTACCGAACAGCCAGAGCTCGACGGCCGTACACCTCGGCAAGCACTTCTCGACGGGGACGTTCCTACGGCTGCTCGCGCTGCCCGGGCTGCGGTCAGTCGGCTTGCGGCGTGAGCGCTGAACGCGCCGTCGTTCATCTGTTCGAGCCCAAGCCCGTCGGTGAATTGGCGGAGCGATTTCCGTCGTGCGTCTACCCGGCTGGGGCCGAGCTGTTTCGATCGCATCAGGCCAGTCTGGGACCGTGGTGGTACTCATCGAATGGCGGCGGCAGGTTCGACCTCGAAGCCCCTGATGGGACTTGCTACCTGGCCGAAGACGAAGTGGTCACTCTCCTGGAGATTTTCGGTGGCCAACAGGTCGTGCCGAGATACGAGGTCGATGCGCGTGCAGCGTCGACGATCACGTTGGATGCTGATATCAGGCTCGCTGATCTGACTGCGAACACCGGTGTCGCGCTCGGAGTCACGGCAGAAATCTTTACTACCGCCGACTATCCGCTGACGCAGCGGTGGGCGGCCGCGTTACGGGAGGCCGGGTTCGAGGGTCTGCGGTACTGGGCCCGCCACGACCTCGAACATGCCCGGCGGTGCATTGCACTGTTCGGGCAAGCGGGGGTGGCAGGCGAGGAGCATCGTCATACCGTCCAGGCCACGGTCACCCTGTCTGAGCGAGCGGACCTGCTGGAGCGGTGGCGTGAAGAAACTGGTGTCGCGATCTTGGACGTACCAGATCTGTTGTAGCGATCGTGGTCAACCGCCCGCAAGGTATTGCTAACGAAACTTACAGTAAGTACTGTAAGTCTCATGAAGATCAGCGCACGTCCTCTGCTCGACAATTCCGTCGACGCCGAACTGTTCGTCGGCCGGCGAGACGAACTCGCCGCGATATGGGACGGATTGAACGCTGAGCTCAACGTTCTGGTGACGGGGGACCGCGGCACAGGCCGAACGTCGCTGCTTAGACAGCTGCAGCTCGACAGCCGAGAGCCGTTCACCGGTGCCCGCCGCGAAGGCGACTTCCCGATGAGCTTCGTTCGGGTCGAGGGGATCTCGGACGGCCGTGACGTGCTCGCCCGCGTCGTAGAACAGGTCACCGGCGAACCGGCAGTCGACAGTGACGGGCCCGACGTCTTGCTGCGGCGATTGAGTGACTTTCGCCTGCAGTTCATCGACGCCACGCTTCGGAGGTGGGCAGCAGAAAGCGACGACGGCACTGCTCCGCTTGGGACGCGGCTGTATCCGGTGATCATCGTCGACGACGTCACCGCATCGGCCGGGCACGCACTGTTCGGGCGGTACCGCGATGAGGTGTGGGCGACGGGATACCTGTGGGCGGTGTCGGTGCGTGAAAGTGACCGTCAAGGTCTCCTGACTCCGCCTGCAGATGCATTCTTCGAGAAGATCGTCGACGTACCCCCGCTCTCGAGAACGGAAAGCATCAAGTTGATCACTCGCCGCGCGGGAATCGACATGGAACCGCAAGCCAGCACCCTCGCTGATGCGGTAGGGCGAAACCCCCGAGATCTGGTAAGTGCTCTGCGGGGATTCCTGCAGGACCCCGGGTCGTACGAGGACAACTACCTGGCCCTCGCCGATAGAGACAATGCGCTCTGGGCTTTGGGTCGCCCAGCGTCGATGCTGGCGGCCGAAATGAAGGTGCGGGGCCCGGTCAGCGCATCGGATGAAGACTTGCTGGCCGCGTTGGGGTGGACGCGTCCTCGTGCTGTACAAGTCTTCAAGCAACTTTACGAGAAGGGGCTGGTCCGGAGCAGCGAAGTCTCGTCAGGTCCCGGGCGGCCGCGGCGGGTGTACGAGTTGACTCCGCCGGCGGAATGGCTGCGGACCGAACACGCTGATCCGGAGGACCAGAAATGAGTGACGCCCTACTGCGTCAATTGCGGGACTCGAAGGCCTTCGACCCGTCGCCGGATCCGGATCGTATGTGGCAGGTCCATGTGCCGTTCGACGTCCTCACTGGCCCCGTGAGTGGTGACTACGAGCAGCGCTTCATGGACGCTGTTCGGCGGCGTGAGCGTGTGGCTCTGATCGGTGCCAGTGGCTCGGGTAAGTCCTCGATCACCGAGTACGTGATGGACGCTCTTCACTCCGAAAACGTTGCAGCACTGAGGATCAGGATGGGATTTCAGACCGACTCCCTCGTCTCCGATCCGGCTGAATTCCCGCGTCTGTTGGTCAACACCATCGCCAAACAGCTCGACGAGAACCGGGCAGTCCAGAAGATTGCTCGGGAAATGCGTGGAGGTTCCCCACATCGACCGGTCAAATTCTCGGTTGGTCTCCCATGGTTGGCCGGCAATCTCGCGATCGAGCTCGGCAGCGTGGTGAACGAACCATCGCAAGGTGAGGATGTCGTGGATCAGGCCATCAGGGTCCTGGAACTGATTTCGCGCAGTGGCTTGATTCCGACGCTCGTGCTCGATGACACGGACCAGTGGATACGTCGTCCAGGTATCGGCGTCGATCCGGAGCCGCGGATCGCAATGTTCTTCGGCTTGACTCTGAGGATGATCGCCGAGCGACTTCCGGCAGCATGTGTCGTCGCCGTCCATAACGACTACATCGACAGCCCCCACTACAAACAGGCTCGCGAATACCTGAACACGCGAATCACCCTGCCCGCCTTAGCTAATTCAGCCGCGCTGGGGTCGATCATCGGTAGGCGGGCCCGCCAGGCCGCGGGAAATCCGAATCTCGGCGCGGTCGACGTCATCGACGCTGACGCCCTCCAGCATCTCTTCGACCACTACGGGGCCGGTCGCAGTGTCCGCCGGGAGCTGGTCGTATTGCAGGATGCGTTGGTACGAGCGTGTTCTGCAGTAAGTGAGACCATCGCCGCAGCTCACGTCGTCGCTGCGATCGCTGCAGGCTAGGACACGACTACCGGCGTAGGTAGTTCGCAAAATGCATCGCCTGAACTGCAATTCGGGTTTACCAACCCCTTTGCAGCTTCAGTAGTAGGTGTGAAACTGCTTGGCCCTGTCCACCGCATCGAGGACCTCAGCGTCGAGGCCTTGAGCTTCTCGTTCGATCGCGTTTACCCGTCGCTTCATGCCTGCTCTGGCGAGCCACGGCGACCACATCAGTCGACTGAGCTGCGCTGCTGACAAGCGCACACATCGCCCCAGCGCAGTGTTGATTCCCCCGGCTTCTTCCTGACCGTCTTTCTGCTTTACGTCGTCGTCGCTCGTCAGGCGCGCCACAGTGGCCAGTTGGATGTACAAACGCAGTGGCCGTCGCGGAACCCGTGCAATGATCGCGGCCGTCTCAAGCTCGCGGACACTGTCCTTGAAGTGCTGAAACGACGGATCAGTGGACGACGACCCTGCCCATCGGGTGCGTTCGGTGCTCGCCAAGTGCCGGAGAACCTCGCTACGCAGTTGACGGCGTTGCTGACTGCCGATCAGGTACTGGCCCGCAAAGGATCCGATACCGAGAGCTCCGATAATCGAGGCCACACCACTGATATCCATTTCGTAACAGTATTCGGATCCAGAACTTGGGGTCGGTTGACGCAACGTGAGTGGTGAAAAAGGAGAGATTTTTCCGTACCTATTGCGCCTCACGCGGCAGCAGATGTTCCGACTCCCGAATATTTGCCGGTGCTCGAAGTGTCCACCTCCGCAGGCATAATCGTGGACTGTTGGAGCCGATCGACTTTGGAATGGCGAAATTCCTCGCCTAGGGACGGTAGTGCTTCGGTCGCCGACAGATGGTCGGATCCGCGCGTGCGAATCGGAGTAGAAGGCAGTCCTATGTGGCGATGGACCGGAGAGAGTGTGACATGACGGTTGCCGATCAGAAGGTTTCGGAGCGGGAGAATGCCGAGCATCGCGCGCGTCCTCCGCAGAAACGTGCGCAACGGACCCGTGACGCGTTGATTACCGGTGCGGCTCGAACCATCGCATGTGGGGGAAGCGGCGTCACGGTCAACGACCTGATACAGGCTGCAGGGGTGACCAAAGGGGGCATGTACTTCCACTTCCCATCGAAGGACGCTGTTGTTCATGCAGTGGTCGACCAGGCTGCTCGACAATGCGAGTTCCTCCGGGCGCATCGCCCGTCTACAGGAGACACTGTGGCCGATGTTCAGGACTTGCTCGGCGGCTACTTCACTCATGCGAAACGGTATTGGTCTCTGAGGGCAGCAGCGGTGTTGTGGACCGACCTCCACTACGAGGACGTCGCACGGGCCGCGACCTACCACCCTCTCAGGGCCGCGGTCCTGGCCCTTCTGACCAGCAACGGCAGGCTGCCGACGATATCGGTGGACACTGCCGATGCTGTCATGGCCATCGTGTGCGGCGTGACGACCACCGCCGGGCCGGGGGGCTTCGGTGACGGCGGCGATCTCGACACCGTCCTGCGGTTGACGGGGCCCGTGATCGCGGCTGCCGGTGCAGTGGCGGTATGAACAGCGGTGGCGGGGACTCCGGGAAGCCTTGATCTCCGCCGGTTACCCGCGGCCGGTAGTGGGCGACGAGCCGGGCCAGCTCACGTTGTCGTGGGGCACCGGTGTCGGCGTACGAGAGATGTGTGTGAGCCCTTCAGGGGTGGTCGCCCGGACACCGGACGCGGTCTTTGCCTTGGGCCTGTTACGTCAGTCGGCAGCAGACTGGGTATCGCCGCTGCACCCGCTGATCGCAGAGCCGATCGTGCGCACATCCGAATCGCCCTTTCGGGTAGTCGAGCCGGTGACCAACATCGTTCGGAGCGCGTCGGTGATCCGGCGTTCGATGACGTGCCAGGTGAGTTTCCTGGGCTGTCAGTGTGCGGCGTTGTACGCCTCTTCGATGTCGGTGGGGATGCGGCCTCGATCGCCGATCTCGTGACCGTTGTCCGCCGCCCACTGCCGAATTGCGCGAGTCTGCGCCGGGTCACGCTTGGCCGGTGTCCCGGCTGTCGAAGGCGTCGACGCGGTTGCGGGGAAGGGTTTACGTTTGCGTCCGCCAACCCGCGCGGCGTGCTTGATGTAGTAGTCGAGCTTTCTGTGAAACTCGCTGGCGTTCTTTGCTTTCAAGTCGATCACGTACTCGACGCCCTGGACCGCGAACTCGATCGTTTCACCGGAGTCGTCGATGACCGATCCGTCGATGTCGTCGACCAATTGAATCGTTTCTAGCTTGGCCACAGTGAAGAAACCCTCTCGCAAAAATGTATGGAAGACAGCTAAGTGAGCGTATAACGGGTCTGCGTGGTCGTGACAACTGTGGGTGCGGCGCGCGTGGTTCGGATGCAGGATCGAGAGAGTGCGATTATGGGCAGCGCTCCATTCGTGGTCGGCGATGAAGCCCAAGTTACTAGTCGGGCGATGACGTCGACGCCGTCGAATGTCTGGTTGTGCTGTTCTGACGACCGTTCGATCAGGGAAATGAGGCGGACCAGCCCTTCCGCGTATCGGGCCAGGGTCCGCGGCGAGAGGTCGTAAAATCGGTACACCCATATCGTCCCGGAAGTGGCCTCGTTGAGAACGCGCGCGGCCGTGCGCGGATCGATGACAACGCTGCCGCCTACATCAGAGGGGTCGTATTCGCCCGTGTCGGCGGGTCCTTCGACATTCTGCGCGTAGTAGCCCACAACGTTGGTCGCGTCTGTGTAGCGGTACCTCTTCGCTTTCAGTGCGCGGAGCAGGAAGCCCTCGTAGATGTAGTTGTCACCACGCTTGGTGGGGTAGACCGTGCCGTCGTTGTATCCCTGATACGCACTACGCTGATCATCAGCGACATCGACGCCGCCGAACCCCCTGATCAGGATTAACGGTCGGCATTTTATTTCGCCCATCTGAACCTCCACGAGTGTTCGTCGCAGCAGGCACATGCCCCCGCTGTAACTCGTCGTCCTTGACTCAAATCGACGGGTGGAGATACCTGAGGTGCAACCGCGAACCCGCTGAGCTGGTCGTTGCGGCCAGGCCGCTTCTGATGGTCCTCGTGTTGGGGGGCGATGTCACTGGTAGTTAGGGCTGACAACCGTTTGAACGGCAGACCCGTTGGCCTGCGGATGAGAATTCGAGCTGTTCGTGGTGTCCGGTCCTGACGCTAGTGTGCATCGACAGAGACAGCCAACAGGGGCCTTGGCCTATCGGTGGGGGTGAATGATCATGCGAGACAAGAGCGGTGGAGATGTGAACGTCGACGGAAGCGGGGACGCCGTAGGACACGTCGTGGACAGGTTCGCCGCGGTGATGACCGAATTCGACGTCGATACTGCCGGCGTGGGTGTGCCGTGTATCGATTCGGTGTGGCAGGGGGAGTTGCGGGGATGAGGGGCCGGCAGCTCGTCGTTGTTGACGTCCACACCACGGGGCCGTCGTTCGAGGCTCACGAGGCCTTCGAGCTCGCCGCGATCGACGGTGCATCCGGGAGGGTGTGGGATCTCGCGCTGCCTTTGACATCGGCACAGCTCGAACGGGCGGATTCAACATTCCTGCAGCTCAGCGGATACCACCGTCGACGGCTGGTGGAAAAGGCGCAGCATGACGCGTTGACCATTGGAACGGAGCTCGCGGCGCTCAGTGATGTGTTGGCTGGAAACACGCTCGGCGGCGCAGATCCGGAGATCCATGCGGCATTTTTGAGCAAGGTCTTTCACCGGCATGGTGTCCGGTCGCGTTGGCACCACCTGCCCGCAGATATCGCGGCGTTGACCGCCGGTGCCCATGGGATCCCCGCAACCAACATTCCGCGGCTGGAGGTGTGCTGCGAATTGTGGAATGTGCAGCTCGCGGAATTTCCTTCGGCGCTGGATCGGGCGCACGCTGTCGCCGATTGCTTCGCGGCGTTCGACCGCAGAAGCGGACGGGAATCGGTGTCGGCAACGCTCAGAGGCGAGTAGGTGTTGAAGCAGCCGCTTATTGCGCTGGGCCACACCTGAGCCCCGCAGTTCTGTCTCGGTAGTCACGCTATCGCAGGCGGCGAATCCAGACGAATGGTATTCTACGAGTTAATACTCGTATTTGATGGCAGCGGCCGTCACCGTTGGACGTGGGGATCTGATGGATCTGTTCATCGATGTCATAGCCTCAATCGCTTCCTGGTGTGCTCCGATGGTTCTGCTCGTGGCTGCCGCAATCCTCTTGGTGGAATCCGGCTTGCTCGTCGGGTTTCTCCTCCCGGGTACTGGCACGGTTCTGGCGGTCGGTGCTCTCGTGGGGCTGGGCGAACTTGATCCCGTCGTGACGGCGATCGTCCTGATCGCTTCGTCGACAGCAGGGGCTCAGCTGGCCTTTCGGTCCATCAGGCGTGGATCGTGTCGCGCTGATATCGCCGGCGCAGGCCGCTTTGCGCGCCTGATCAACAGGGTGCTTGCTCGGGCACGTCAGTTGTTTTCGGGGGATGCGCGCGTCGGGACAGTGACCACGCATTTCGTCGGAGGCGCGAGGACCTTGGGGCCACGTCTCGCTGCGGGTTCCTCGTTGTCGTTCTCGAGGTTCGCGGTGTTGAATATCGTCGCCGCAACCGTGTGGGTCACTCTTCTGTTGACCACGGGAAGCGTGTTGGGAGCCAACCCCGCGTGGATCCCCTGGGCCACTGGCGCTTTCGTCGTGGCCGTAGTTGGAGTCATCGCAATTCGGGCATTTCGGCGCAGTGACGCTCCGGTTCCCGGCGGCACAATTCCCGCCCGTCGATCTGATCGACGGGGCGGGAATGCGGCTGTGCCGTGCAGTTGTGCCCGTGTCATTCGCGGCCGGCTGATACCCAACTCATGTCGGGTGCTCGGGTTCCGGTGACGGCGTCGGCGAGGGTGTCGAGGACGGCGAGCTGGTCCGCGGTGAGTTCGATGTGCACCGAGCCCGCGTTTTCGGTGACCCGATCCGCATTCCGAGTGCCGGGTATCGGAACGACGGGCAGCGCGAACTGTGTACCTTTCACCCGTAGCCACGCCAATGCGATCTGGGCGGGCGTGGATCCGTGCTGTGACGCGATGTCTGTCAATGGGGCGAGGGCGTCGGTGTTCGTTTCGAATGCGTCGAGTTGAAAGCGGGGTAGATACCGCCGAAAGTCGTTGTCGCCGAGCTGTTCCTGTTTCACTTTTCCGGTGAGCATTCCGCGTCCCAGTGGGGAGTAGGGAACGAATCCGATGCCGAGTCGAGCTGCGGTCGGGACGATGGCGTTCTCGACGTCGCGGCTGAACAAGCTCCATTCGGACTGGACCGCGGCGAGCGGATGGGTCCGGTGCGCTCGTTCTAGTTCGGGGGCGGTTACTTCCGATACTCCGATGTGCCGGACTTTTCCGTCGGCGATGAGCTCGGCCATCGCTCCGATGGTGTCGTCGATCGGGATGTGTGGGTCGACCCGGTGAAGGTAGTAGAGGTCGACGACGTCCACGTCGAGGCGACGCAGGCTGTTGTCGATGCACTGGCGGACGTAAGCCCTGTCTCCGCGGCTTCTGCGGCCGGGTTCGGTTACGGAGGTATCGATACCGAATTTGGTGGCGACGGTGACCTCGTCGCGACGGTCGGCGAGGAGTCTGCCGATCAGTTCCTCGTTGGTCCCGAGGCCGTACACATCTGCGGTGTCGATGAAGTCGATGCCGAGGTTGACGGCGTGATGCAGGGTCTTCAGTGCTTGGTCGGGGTCGGATTCGCCGTACATCGAGGTCAATGCCATGCCGCCGAATCCGAGTGCGGATACTTCGAGGCCTGTTCCGAGGTTCACGTGTGGGAAGTCGGTCATGATGCTGTCTCCTTGGAGGCGCTCGTTTCGGGTCGACCGCGTTCGACTGCCTGTGTGTCCGCGGGTCCGGCCACTGCGGTGAGGTAGGTCCGTATGGCTGCAGGGTTCTGCAGCGAGCCGGTCATGCCCACTATGCGGTCGGGACGCACGACAGCGACACCGCCCTGTCCGAGCTCGCTCGAAACGATCTCGTGGGTGTCGATCACGGTGGGAGTTGCGCTCAGAAGTGTGGTGGGGGAGTGGACCACGACCACGACGTGCAGCCGCGACCCCCACGAGTCGAGGATGGCATGTAAGGCCCGGAGTTCGTCGATACTGGTGATGGTGGCCAGCGCCAGGACTCGTCGGTCATCGAGGAGGTCGGGCAGCAACTTGTCGACCTCTCCGTCGAACTGGACGGGATGCGGGGGCAGGAACTTGCCCGGCGAGATGGTTCGACCGCGCCCGCCCCCGCGGGCCACTGACGGGCCGTAGGCCGTATCGATCTGCGCCAGTTGAGGAACGACACGCCGGGTGAGGAGCCCTGTCGCCGAGAGGATTCCGAGGATTCGGTCGCGGATCCACCGCGAAACGGCAGCACGAGTTGTCCACAGTTTCGTCTGAAGATCGGTCATCGCGGCGACCGATTCTGCGACGGGTCGTCGTTCGAGTTCATATGTTTCGAGTAGTGCTGCATCGGCTCCGTCGACCGCTACTGCTGCAAGTTTCCACGCGAGATTCGCCGCGTCCTGTATTCCGGTGTTCATACCTTGACCTCCCGCAGGACTGTGAATATGTGCAGCGTCGCCGGCAAGGATGAATCGGCCCGACACGTAGCGCGAGGACAGTCTCCGGTGTACTCGAAAGTCGCTCTGCCAAAGCACATTACTGACCCGGAAGCGGCCGAGGCCGCGTTGGCCGAGCATGATGTTGGCGCGATCGGTGATCTGAGTCGGCGGTATGAGCGCAGGGGAAGCGGACTGACGGTGTCCGAGAAATACCCGGTGTCCACCACCTGGGAGCGGGACGACGACCGTCACCCCGTCCGGGTGGAGATGGTACTGAGCCTCCCCGACCGACCCATCGGTTTCTAGGGTGCCGTCCACCAGCAGAAAAGCGTCGTCGTAGCTGTCGCCGTCGAAGTCGATGGCCGCTGTTTTCCGCACGGTGCTGTGTGCACCGTCGGTGCCCACGATCCACTCTGCTGTTGTGGTGAAGCGGATTCCGCTCGGACCGACCAATGACGCCCTCGCCCCGTCGCTGGGCCCGGCAGGGTCCGGATCGAGGGCACCGAGGAACTTGTGCCGCCAGCGGACCGTACCTCCCAGCGCCTGGTAGAGCTCGAGGAGAGCTGCCTCGACGAGGGGCTGCGGAAGGGACAGGGGTTTGTGCAGGCCGGGCTGGTCGAGGCCGGTGAAGTCGACGTGGCCGATCTGTGACCCTTTCGACCAGTACGACGCTCGGTCGAGAGTGACGCCGGCATCGAATACCGCGGGATCGACACCGAGGATGCGCAGGCTCTCCTGGGCGGCACTCCAGAGTACGAGGGCTTTCGGTTCGGTCGAGGGCCCCGACTTGCCGTCGATAATCATGTGGTCGACGTTCCTGCGGGCGAGCTCGCAAGCAAGCGTCAGACCTGTGGGGCCCGCGCCGACGATGAGGACGGTGTGCTCGGTCATGTCCGGACTCCTGACGGGCGAGGCGGGGCGAGGCTGGATTGTTCGGCCGAGATCACGTCCTCGTATCCGGTGGACGGCGCGTCGCGGGGTAGGGGAGAGGCCGCTGCGTGCGGGTCTGCTGCCGCGGGGTCGACGAGGAAGTCCTTGCGTCTGATGAGGGTGAATGCCGCGATCGCACCGATGAGGGTGACGATTCCCGCGATCGTCGTGACCTGATGCAGCGCCGAGATGAACGCGATTTCTGCTGCCACCCCAACGTCCTGCCCGGTCTCTTGCAGCGCCGCGACGGCCCCGGAGGCCACGGCGTCGACGGTGGCGTCGAGCTGGGCCGGAGTCAGGGCGGATCCGTACGCGGTGTCGAGTTCGGATTCGATGGTGCGATGAGCCAAAGCTCCGAGTACCGCCACGCCCAATGCCGCACCGACCTGCTGGAATGTCTCGTTGATCCCAGCTCCCATCCCTGAGTCTTCGGCCCGAACGAGAGCCACTGCCGCGCTCGCACGGGGTGGATTGTGTAGTCCCATACCGAGTCCCGCGATCACAAACCCCGGTAACAACGCCGTCCAGCTGTCACCGACGTCCGCGAATCGAAACAACAGAAACCCGATTCCTGTGCACAACAGCGAGATTCCGATCAGAATCGATGTCGAGATCCGGGCGCTCAGTATTCCGCCCACGGCACCGGATATCAGCAGGACGCCGGTAAGCGGCAGGAACCTCAATCCGGTCTCGATAGCCGAGTAGCCCAGCACGCCTTGCATCCACAGCACCGAGAACAAGATGGTGGCCGTGACGGCGAAGTTGATCGCAAACGTTGCCGCGGACAGGCCGTTGAAGGAACGGTTTCCGAACAGGACCATGTCGAGCATGGGATTGCGGACGCGGCGCTCGACCACAGCGAAGCCGAGGAGGGCGAGCACACCGACCGCCAACGCTACCGCGGTACGTGGGTCGGTCCATCCCACGACGGGTGCCCGGATGATTGCAAAGATCAACGCGAACAGACCTGCGGAGAACAGTGCCAGACCGAGGGGGTCGAGACCGCGGCGCGCGGTCGATGTCTGGTGGTCCCGGACTTTCAGAGCGACGACGGCCAGAATGATCAGTCCCACAGGGATATTGAGGTAGAACACCCATCGCCAGTCCACTTCGGTGAGGATGCCTCCGATCAACGGTCCCGCAGCGATGGCGATGCCCGAGGTGGCCCCGAAGATGCCGAAGGCGGTTCCTCGTTGGCGGCCGTGGAACGTCGCTGCGATCATCGCTGGGCCGACGGCGTACATGATGGCCGCGCCGAGGCCTTGAACTCCACGTGCTGCGTTGAGCAGAGTTGCTGACCCAGCGAGACCGCAAGCCACGGACGCGAGGGTGAAGGCCAGCGCGCCGACGGCGAAGATCCGGGTGCGGCCCAGTCTGTCCGCGATCGAGCCGGCGGTGAGCAGAAACGCGGCCAGTGCCAGGGCGTAGGCGTCGATCACCCATTGCAACTGCTCGAAGCTGGCCGAGAGGTCTCGTTGTATCGCGGGCAGTGCGACGTTGACGACGGTGAGGTCCAAGAACAGCATGAATGTTCCGAGGCAGACCGCTGTCAGCGTCCACCAGCGTTCGGGGGCCGACTGCAGCGGTTCGGGGGTGCTCATGCGGACTCCTCGAGGAGCGCGTCCGCGGTGGGTTGCGCGGCCGGCTGCTGGCGTCCGAACCAGGCGTCGATTGCCTCGATGGCTCCCGCGGTGTCGGTGAAGTGATGTATCTGCATTCCGTGCGCTCGGGCGGCTTGGCAATTGCGTAGGTCGTCGTCGACGAACAGGCATCGAGCGGCAGGGACGCCGAGTCGTTCGGTCGTCCGGCGGTAGATTTCGGGTTCGGGTTTGCGGACACCTTCGTTCGCGGAGACGACCTCGACGCTGAACAGGCCTGTGGGGACGATTCCTCGCCACTCGGGTTCCCATTCTCGGACGTTGTTGGTCAACAGTCCCAGAGTTCGTCCTTCGGATTTCAGCGTGTGCAAGTAGTCGAGAAGTTCCGAGTTGGGGACCCGGCCGGAGAACCATGCCGGCCGGAACTGTGACAGGTCGATAGCGCGTCCGGTCATGGTTTCCAGTGCCGATCCGACTCGGTCGAGGAAGGCCGCTTCGGTGATTTCGCCGCGTTCGAGCGGGGCCATGATCGTTTCGTCCGGGTCATCGTGCGCGGTGAACAGGGCACCCATCAGGTCCTCCGGTTGCACGGACATGTACTCGGTGAACGCCGCGATGGTGTCGGCGATGGGGTTGGTCAGGACGCCGCCGTAGTCGACGACGAGAACGAGGGGACCGGTGTCGATACTGTTGTCGGACATCGTCATCCCACCTCGACCTGCGAGCGGACGATGACGACGTCACCCTGGACGAGTTCGAAAGATGCGACGATCCCAGTCCCGGACTCGGTGGGTGCGGTGTCGATCAAGCGGCAGTAGACAGGAAGCTCGTGTTCGGCGAAGTCGAGGAACTGGATGTCGTAGCGCACCGGGGAACCGACCGACGATTCCGGCAGTGAGTGGGTGTCGAGGACGGCGCACACCGATGCCTGCCTGCACGCTTCGGTCAAGAGCATCCCCGAGACGTGGTCGACCTTGTGATCGGAGAGCGACGGGTGGTTGTTGTCGACGACGACCTCGTACGTCGTGTCGGGGTGTTCGGTGCCGGTGGAGGCGATGACGACGTTCTTCGAGTCCCGCCGGGCAACGCGTGCAGGCGGAAGCGGAACGGCGGCAGAGGTATACGGCTGATCGGGGGTGTTCTTCGCTGCCCGCCCGGCCGCGCGCATCTCGGCGAACATCTGCTTGGGCATGAAGCTCAGGGATCCGACGAATTCGCCGACAGGCACGCCGTCGAGAACGGTCTGGTACCTACCGACTGCCCCGGTCAGGTACCCCTCGACGTGGAACCGCTTCTCGAATTCGACTCGGATGACCAACCGGCCCGGTGTTTCCCCGACCTGGAGGGCAGCGAGGTCGGTCACCGACACCGAGGCCTTGCGGAAGACGAACGCCCAGTCCTTGGGTACTCCGTAGAACTGGTGACTGATCAGGATCGAGGCCTGCCTGCATGCCTCCACGAGGATCATGGGGTCGTACCGGTCGTCGAGTCGGTCGCTGTAGAGGGCATGCCCTCGCGGTAGCTGCGCGGCGACGACGAATCGGTTCTCGCCCGTCGCAGCAGCGTCGGTGAGGAAGACCTCGCTGACAGCTGCGCGGTGGACGAGGCTTCGCGGCACAGTGCGATCGAATGTCAGTTCACTGGCGATATCGAACGGTGGTGTGGTGACAGTCATTTCTTCCCCCAGGAAGGTGGTCGCAGATTTTCTGCTTTGTGCGAAACGCACCGATCGGTACGTGGTTTCAAGTACAGCGCCACGTTTTCGATAAGTCAATTCTTTTCACGTTAATTCCAAATGTTCGGAAAGTGATTCCCGTAACAATATAATTTCAGTTCGAGCGCAGATATACCGCCAGTAATTCGAGCACTATTGTGAGCCTGTGCACACGGTTAAGTGCACAGGCTCGCAATAGTGCGTTCAGCTATTTGATGCCGATCTGATGCGGTCAGTGGGGTTGTCGGGCGTCGAGCCACTGGTCGAGCGAGTCGAAGACGATGGCGGCGTTCCGTGCGTGGCCCATGTAATGGCCTGCGTGAGGAATCGTGATCGCCTTTCTGTCCGATGTTCCGGTGAACGATGCAATATGTTCGTCACCGAATTGCACGCGTGCGTCGTCCTGTCCGTAGAGGCCGAGAACTGGAATGTCTATGCTCGACATTTTGGCCAGGTCGAGAAGAATTCCGGGGCCTTGTGAAAGCATGTCGCCGCACGGGTGTTGGTTCTGATAGGGCGCTGCTGTATCGATTACTTGTTGTTCGGTATCGGCATAGTTTCCTGTCACGAATTCAGTGGTTCCTTGGTCGTAAAAGGTGTAGCCCTTGGCGGCGGGATTGTTTTCCGATGCCGAGCCTCCGGTGAGGCAGCGTGGTGTGGCGGCGAAGAATCTGACGTAGGCCTCGGGTGTCAGTCCGCGATCGGCCCAGTCCATGACGACGAGAGCGTCGACGTCGTCGAAGGTGTAGGCCTCGATCTGGACGATCTGCCCGCCGTTCGACTGGCCGGCGAGGGTGATGTGCCCGAAGGTGGGGGCCGTTCCGGATGCATCCCATTGATAGGTGCCGGTACGCAGCGCTTGGACGATCTGATGGGCCATCGTTGCTTGGGACCCCACGCACATGGCCCCGCCTGCCGGAGCGTCGCTCGTGTCGTATCCGAGTCTGTCGATCGTCAGTGAGGTCTGTCCGCGAGCGGCCATTTCGTAGGTGTGGTGGTATCCCTCGACTGGAAGACGCCAGTACCATTCGCCGGCTGCGATGCCGTGTTCGTAGAGGGTGATGGCGTTGCCGAAACCCTCTGCGGGAGCGGTGAGATGGCCACGGATGGTGTAGGTTCCGCCGTCGGCGGTGCACGGGACGGCTGTGTCGTTGGTGTTGCGGACTGTGAAGGACACCGGTACGTCGATCACGTCCGATCGGGTCGGCTGCGCGGAGGCGATGGCCGTTCCACCGAGAAAGATGGCGGTCGACGCGACGGTTATCGCAATCGCGGCGAGGAGCCGTGAGAGGGGGTGATGGCGGCTGTCGAGCATGGGGTACTCCGATCGGGGCGGGGATGTGGTGGCTGGGAGCGTGCGAGTGCAGTGCTCATACAGGGGTTTTGGGTCTTCCAGGGTCGACTTCGGTACCAGGTGTATCGACGCGTGGAGCATCGGTGATGCCGATGAGCTGGTGCAGGCGTGCCAGTGGGCGCGGTGCCCACCAGTTCCAGCGGCCGGTCAGGGCCATGATGGAGGGGACGAGGATCGCTCGGATGACGGTGGCGTCGATCAGGACCGCCAGTGCCATGCCGATTCCGAGTTGCTGAAGGAAGGTCACCCCGGAAGTGGCGTAGGTGGCGAAGGATGCGGCCAGGATGAGAGCTGCTGCGGTGACGACGGGTGCGGAGCGTGAGATGCCATCGATGATGGATTGGCGATTGTCTCCGGTACGGTCGAATTCTTCTTTGATGCGCGAGAGCAGGAAGACTTCGTAGTCCATCGACAGGCCGTAGGCGATGCAGAACATCAGGATGGGGATGCTCGGCTCGATGGCACCGGTAGGGGTGAAACCCAGCAGCCCAGCAAGATTGCCGTTCTGAAAACCCCACACCAGGACACCGAACATGACCGTCAGTGACAGCAGATTCAGAATGGTGGCTTTGATGGGGGCGATGATCGATCCGGTCATCACGAACAGAATGGCGAAGGTGATCAGTGCAATGAGCACGGCCACGAGCGGGAGCCGGGCGGTGACGCCGTCGGTGTAGTCGTCGAGCATCGCGGGTGAGCCGCCGACGAGTACCTGGCCGGGAGGCTCCACCGACCGTACCGCGGAGACGAATCCGGCTCTGTCGTCCAGTGATTCGCGAGTCGGTACCACCGAGAGGTAGCTGCCTGCGGTGTCGGGAGTGAAACGGACGGCGCCGTTCGGTGGAGCAGTGAGCGCCCTGTCGGGTTCGACGGTGCCCAGTGCGCTGTCCACTCGTAGCACCTGGGGCAGTGCTGCGAGATCGGAGGCGTACCGAGCGAGGCCGTCCGGTGCGATGGTCGGTGCGACGAGCAGAATTGCGTCTGCATCCTCGCTGGCGTAGTCGTCGCGGATGGTGTCGTACAGGGCGCGGACCGGAACCGACTGCGGCAGGATGCGATCGTCCGGTGCGCCGAACCGAACGCCTAGTACCGGCGCTCCGAGCAGTATCAAGATCACCACACCGGCGATCGCGAACACTGCAGGTCGGCCGGTCGTGGCCACGGTGATCCGCCGCCACACGGTACTTCCGTCGGTGTCCGGTTCCTTGCGCCGTAAGGCGCGGTGCCCGAGCAGCACCAATGCGGCCGGGAGTACGACCGTAGCGGCGAGCACGGCGGTGGCGACGACGGCTATCCCGGCGTAGGCGAACGAGGCCAGGAACGGGAACGGGAAGACCAGCAGAACGGCCAGTGACGCGGCGACGGTGGCGCCGGAGAACATGATGGTGCGTCCGGCTGCCTGCGCTGCTCGCTGCACGGCCAACGTCAGGTCAGCGGTGCGGCGGGCTTCCTCTCGGAAGCGGTAGATCAGGAACAGTCCGTAATCGACGCCGAGTGCAATGCCCATCACCAGCGCGATGTTCGCCGCGAAGGTCGATACTTCGGTGAAGGCTGCCACCACGCGCATGATGGCCAGGGTGCCGACGACGGAGAACAGTCCGGTTGCGAAGACCACTGCGGCGAGACGGAGCCGCCGTAGGACGGCCCACAACAGTGCGATCACCAGCGGGGCGATGATCAGCTCTGCTCGGAGAAAGTCGGTCCTGGATTGTTCTGCGACGGAGCGGAACACCTCGTCGCTGCCGCCGAGAGCGATGTCGATGTTCGAGGTAGCCGACCGGCTGAGTGCCTCGTCGAGAGCGGGAAGGACCTGTTGCCGGATTTCGGTGGCGTCGCCCGGTGCCCACGCCTGGATCAGCGCCGAGCTGCCGTCCCCGGCGGCGAGGGTCGGAACCTCTTCGGTCCAGTAGGACCATGTGTCGTCGATGCCGGGGAAGGTGTCGACGAACTCGGTCAGACGTAACCCGTCCGCGGCGACGGCCGAGCTGTCGACGTCGCCGGTCTTCGCGGTGACGAGGATGGTGATGTTGGGTGTGCCGGTCTGAAAGGTGTCGTTGAGCAGCGCCTCGGCTGCCGCAGACGGGGCGTTGGTCGCCTCGAACCTGTTCAGGGACAGTGCATTCATCGCACCGGCAGCGACTGCTGCGAGCACGAGGAAGAGGACGCCGGCCACTACGAGGGTGAGGCCGGGTCGAGTTGTGGCGAATCGGGTGGGCATCGCGGGTCCCCCTGCTACCGTGGATACGAGCGATTGCTCGTGATTTGCGAGAATACGAGCGAAAGCTCGTCTTGTCTACCGGAAAGCCTGGAGTTCACATGCCGAATACCTCGACGCCAACTACCTCTCCTGCACCCAAGCGTCAGGATCGCGGACTCAAGCGCATCGCTGCGATCCTCGACGGTGCGGAGGAGTTGTTCGGAGAAGTCGGGTTCGACGCAGCGACCACGAACGCTATCGCCAGCAAATCGGGCATGTCACCGGGTTCGCTGTACCAGTTCTTCAGAAACAAGGAAGACATCGCCGCAGCATTGGCGGAACGCTACGTCGTGGAGTTGACCGACGCCCAATCGGCCGCGGTCGATCCGCGACCGGACGGCTTCGTGGAATCTCTACCGCAGTTCATCGACCGGGCCGTCGACAATATGGTCGCCTTCAATGCGGCCAATCCGGCTTTCCTGCAACTGTTCTCGCGAGCAGATACCCAGCCTGCCCTGTATACCGCAGTCGTACCATTGCAGAGCGAACTCTCCCAGAGGGTCGCCCAGACCTTGGCCGCACTCGCACCGACCCTGTCCAGCGAACGCATCGACCTCCACGCGCTGGTGGCCTTGCAGATCACCCGCGGAATGATGCCCGTCATCGCCGCAGAAAAAACTAACAAGAAGGACCAGCTCGTGACCGAGCTCAAGGCGGCACTGATTCGTTACCTGTCCGAGGCACTCGCCTCACCCTGACGGAACAGAGACCCGCGCCGCCGCAGGCCGTGCGTACTCCCAGTCTGAAAAAAGCTGCAGCAGTAGCTGTTTTGACGTTTTTCAGTTGTGCTGCCAGCAATCACTGCTTTTCGTACACTATGGGATCCGCGCCGATCGATACTTCGATGCGTGGTGGAGCATTCGGTCGAGGCTCAACGCCCCGCGTCGTATGCTCGGTCAGCGATCGGCGACCTTAGGCGCGCACCCGGCGGCGGACCATGCGACCGGCGTGCATCGCCGCAACTTTGGTCCAATCAGGGTGTGCAATTAGCCGTCACAGCTGGACCGATGACCGCCGGACTCACGCAGGTTCCGGTGTTGCCGCGCCGGTCACCGCATGACCTGGGGGACGGTTCGCTGTTTTTCGTTCTTTGGGTGTGTCGATCAATGCGTTATGTGCAGCATCGCGTACCCAGCCTGTGATTCTGTCGAGGGTTTCGGATGGCAGGTGCCATCGTTGCCAATACAGGGGAATGGTGACGTTGTGGTCGGGGTCGAGGTGAACGAGTGTCCCGTCGGCGAGGTCGCGTGCGATTTGTCCTTCCGGTAGCACGCCCCACCCGAGTCCGAGTCGAGCTGCAGTCAGGAATTCGCGGTTCGATGGGAGGTAGTGGATCGGGGGCTCACGGTGCGCCTTGATCTTGCGTAGATAGGCGTGTTGCAGGTCGTCCTTTTTGTCGAATCGCAGCATCGGGAGGCGGCTGGGATCGCAACCGTCGGAGTCGGCGTCGCGAATGAGTGAGGGTGCGCACGCGGGCCAATAGACCATGGCTCCGAGCGGTTCGACCGTACAGCCAGGTGCTGCGGTGCGTGAGGTCGTCACGGCGGCCATGACCGCGCCTTGACGCAGTAGAGCGTCTGTATGGTCCTGATCTTCGATGTGGAGGTCCAGCAGTATCCGTCGGTCGACGGCTATCGCTTTCATCACCGGTTGGAACCACGTCGAGACCGAATCGGCATTGATAGCAAGTGAAAAGCGCAGCGGTGCAGCAGTATTCGTTGTCGTTGAGCCGCCGCGTAGCTCAGCGTCGGCGTCGACGGTGAGGACTTCGATCTGCCGCGCGAGTCGGAGCAGGGCTTGCCCGTTTCTGGTGGGTAGTACCGGCCTGGTTCGCTGTAGCAGCGCGGCCCCCGACGCTCGTTCGAGCGCGGTAATGCGTTGGCTGACTGCAGAAGACGAGATGTGCAACGCCGTTGCAGCTCCCTCGAACGACCCTGAATCGCAGATCGCGGCAAGTGTGGCGAGCTGATCGTGGTTGTACATCCACAAATACTAAACCTAGATCAGCGATACTTAGGAAACGTGCATCGATGCTGGAGCGGTCGTACCGTTCTTGCCGTGAACAACCCCGTTCTGGCCTATCTCCCCGTCGCTATCGTCTTCGGAATAATCCCAGGTCCTGACGTCATGTTGGCGGTCAAGCACTCGCTTACCGGCGGTGTGCGTCACGGCATCGCCGTAGCTTTGGGTGCGGCGACGGGGTCGATGGCCTGGGGCATCGCTGCGGCCGTGGGGTTGGCGTCCTTGCTCACCAGCGTCCCCGGGGCATTCGACGCGGTACGTATCGCAGGTGCCGCCTACCTGGTGTTTCTAGGAATTCAGAGTATCTGGCAGCGCAAGGGCAGCTTCACCGACGTCGATGCCGCGACTTACAACGCGCACCAGCCGAAGTGGTCGCGAGCGTTCATGACCGGTTTCGTCGCGGACCTGTTGAATCCGAAAATGGGTGCGTTCTACCTGGCGGTGCTGCCGCAGTTCATTCCGCGCGACGGGAACGTTTTCGTTTGGTCCATGCTGCTCATGTCGATCGAGTTCGTGGTGGCGCTGATATGTCTGTCCTCGTACGCACTTCTTGCCTCGTCCGCTCGCCGGTTCTTGGAGAAGGGCCGCTTGGGGGCGTGGCTCGAGCGTGGACTGGGTGTTGTTCTGGTGGGATTCGGCGTCCGGCTGGCCTTCGAGTAAACACCCCCGCCGTCCGAGCCCTTCTCCCTTCGCTCTTTCAACTACTCGACCCGAGCCCGACCTGACTTGATTGTGTAACGACGCCTTGGCCCGGGTCCGCGCCCCGGGCCGTCCAATCCCGCCAGGTCTTGGCTTTGCCGTGCCCTAACCCGAACTTTCCTGTACCGAAACCGAACCATCACGCACACAGAGGGGTACCGATCAATGAGCGAAAAGCTCTGGGGTGGAAGATTCTCCACCGATATCACCGACGATGTACTTCGCTACACAGAGACAGCATCGGTAGACAGCAGAATGCTCGAACACGACCTGTGGCAGAACATCGCTCATGTTCTGATGCTCGGTCGCGCGGGAATCAACACCGAACCCGACACCAAAGCGCTTCTCGCTGGGCTGCTCGACATGGAGAGCAGCCGAGCCGACGGTGGATTGCAGCTCGACGTCCGACAAGAAGATGTGCACCTCAACACCGAATTCATGCTCATCGAACGGATCGGACCCGTCGGCGGCCGCATGCACACCGCACGGTCCCGAAACGATCAGGTGCAGACCGACGCACGCATGGTCACCCGCGAGTGGCTGCTCGATGCCAGCGAAGAACTGCTCATGTTCGTGCAGGATCTGCTCGGGTGCCCCGAGTCGGAACGAGAAGCAGTTCTACCCGGCTACACGCATTCGCAGGCAGCGCAACCGATTTCGGTAGCATTTTGGAAGGCTGCGCACGCACAGGCCTTGCTGCGTGATGCCTCCCGACTGATGGATGCCTGGAAGCGCATCAACATCAATCCGCTCGGCGCGTGTGCGCTCGCCGGAACTACATTCGCCCTGGACCGCGATTACACCTCCCGGCTTCTCGGGTTCGATGCACCGATGGTCAATGCGCTCGATGCGACGTCGACGAGGGACTGGACAGTCGAAGTAGCGGGCGCAGCTGCCAGCGGTGCTGTGAATCTATCTCGCATGCAGGAAGAGATCGTCACCTGGAGCTCGAACGAATACGCTCTCGCCGAAGTGCACGATTCGTTCGCGACCGGTAGCTCGATCATGCCGCAGAAGAAGAATCCGGTGGTTGCAGAACTGGCGCGAGGGAAGTCCGGTCGCGCGGTGGGTGCGCTGGTGCAACTGCTGGTGATGGAGAAGTCGGTCGGTCTCGGGTACAGCTGCGACCTGCAGGAGGACAAACCGGTTTACTGGGGCGCCCTCGATACGTACCTCGACACCATTCGCCTGTGCCGACGCCAGAACCTGCACACCGCGTTCGACGGTGCTCGCGGCAGAGCCCTGTGCTGGGACAACTTCTCGACCGCGACAGAGATCGCCAACATCTTGGTCTCTCGGTTCGACGTTCCTTTCCGCACAGCCCACCGCATCACCGGTGACCTCGTCAACGCCGCCCTCGCAGCCGGTCACACCCTGCGCAACGTCGCGTTCACCACCACTTTCCTCCGCGAGGAACACGACATCGACATCAGTGAGGTCGACATGAAGCAGATATGCGATCCGCTCCACACACTGCGCAGCTACATCTCTGCCGGATCCACCGGACCGACGCGGGTCTCCGAACAGCAGGAGCAAGGCCTGGCCGACGTGACCGACAGACTCGCCGAAATCCGGCAAGCCAGAACCCGCCTCTGGGAGGCGAAGGCGGAATGCCTACGAGCAGCGCGATCCGTCGTCGGCGGCGTGAGCGTGCCCGAACTCGCGATGGAGGTCGGGGTATGAGCATCGTCCTGGCATATTCCGGCGGATTGGACACATCCGTTGCCGTGCACTGGCTCAAAGAGCGCTATCAGACCGAGGTCATCGCGTACTGCGCGAACCTCGGCCAAATCGAGGACCTCGAGGCCGTCTCGAAGCGCGCAACCGCGGCCGGCGCGTCGGAAGTTATCGTCGAAGACGTCCGAGACCTGTTCCTCCACGACTATGCAATCCCGGCTCTCGCCGCCGGCGCTGCATACGAGGGAAAATATCTTCTGGCTGCACCGTTGTCTCGACCGTTGATCGCCGAGCGGCTGGTCAGCATCGCTCGCGAACGCGGTGCATCCGCAGTCGCTCACGGTGCCACGGGCAAGGGAAACGATCAGGTCCGGTTCTACACCTCCGTGCGGGCGTTGGCTCCCGAGCTCGACATCCTCGCACCTGTCATCGATTGGGAAATGACCTCCCGCGGTAGCGAAATTGCCTACGCCGATCGTCACGGTATCGATGTGGGTGTCAGCAAGACGACGCCGTACAGCATCGACACCAATATCTGGGGCACCAGCATCGAGTGCGGGGATCTCGACCTCATCGACCACGCTCCACCGCCCGATGCATGGCAGATCACGACCGCGCCGGTGCAGGCACCGGATCGTCCAACAACGATCACGATCGAGTTCGAAGCAGGCATCCCCGTCGCTCTCGACGGCCGCAAGCTCGACCTGATCGACCTGGTCAGCGAACTCGGGGACACAGCGGCCGCGAACGGTATCGGGCGTACCGAAATTCTCGAGAGCCGCATCGTCGGATTCAAGAGCCGCGGAATCTACGAAGCACCCGCTGCAACAGTTCTTCTCGCTGCACGAACCGATCTCGAAGCACTCGTACTGGACCGAGAGACGCTCCACCACAAGCGGTCCATCGCCGACCAGTACGCAGAGTTGGTCTACTACGGCTACTGGTTCACCGATCTGCGTGCAGCACTCGATGCTTACTGCGCCCGTCTGGCTCACCGCGTGACGGGCACAGTGACCGTCGAGCTGTACAAGGGCTCCGCTCGATGCATCGGCCGGACGTCCCCGAAATACGGCCGATACAGCTCGGCTCTGGCCGATTACGAAGAGGCAGACACCTTTCTACACGAAGCAGGTGCCGGATTCGCGTACTGCTGGGCTCTCCCACTCACCGAAGGAGTTGTCACTCGATGAAAGACACCCGCTCTGTTCTGCTCATCTCCGACGGATCACGGTGGGGCGAACTCGCCCACGACTTTCTCCGCCGCAGATTCGCCGACGTCGACTGGTTTGCCTGGGACTACGGCGATCCAGTAACTCGATCGTTCGATCAGTGGCACGGGTGCGACCTGCTTCTGTCCTTCAAATCGGACTTCATCCTGTCCGAGGCCACACTCGATCGAGTGCGGGAACTGGCCGTGAACTTCCACCCGGCGACCCCGAACTACCGAGGGATCGGCGGATATCGCTACGCGATCGACGACAACCAGACGCAATTCGGGGCCACCTGCCACATCATCACCCCGAAGGTAGATGGCGGTCCGATCATCGCAGTCGACCGATTCGACATCGTCCCAGGCGAATCCGAGACGAGCTTGAGCGAACGCACCGCCGCCGCCGCACTGGCTCAATTCCATCGAATCGTCACCACAATATGCAACGGCACCGCTATCAGCGCCGATCACAGCGAACAATGGGGACAACGTCTCTACACACGCCGCGCCCTCGACGCAGACCGCCGAAAGCGTGGGGAGCTGGTCGAAGCGTGAGAACACTGCACTCACCCTCCGCCACCCACGAGCCCCACGATCGGCCCAGGTCGCCCGAAGCCCATGGCGGTACTGCAGTTCGCAACGGCCCCTTGGCGATCATCGAATTCGACGGTGAAGGACACAACACGTTCTCCACAGACAAGATGCGCGGCATCACCGAGTTGGTCTGGCAGCTAGGGGACACCCCGGATGTCGAGGGGCTGGTTCTGTACGGGGGAGACGGTCGATCCTTCGGTGTCGGCGGTGACTTCAACGAAGTCAAGGACTTCACGGGAGGCTCCGAGGTCAACCGATGGATCGACGCCTGCGTGGACATGTATCGAGCAGTTCTGTCGATCTCGAAACCGACCGTGGCAGTCATCGACAAATACTGCATCGGCATCGGTCTTCAGTTGGCACTGTGCGCCGACTGGCGCATCGGAACGTCGACGTCGGACCTCCGTATGCCCGAGCTCAAGTTGGGTATCTCCTGCATACTCGGAGCTCCGCTCCTGCAACGCCGAGTAGGGCCTGCCGTGGCGAATCGAATGATCATCGGGTGCGATCGATGGCTCGGTACCACCGCACTCTCCGACGGCCTCCTCGATGAACTCGTTGCAGCCCATAGTGACCCGCTCGCTGCAGGATGCACCCGAGCACAGGCACTGGCCGAGTACCAATCGGTGCCGTTTGCCCGCACCAAGGCGTTCGTCAACCACGATCTGCTGCTCGACATGGAACGAGCCCGTATTGCAGCAATAGCCGGCCACCGAGCGGGGTTCGCTGCAGGCGATGCGGCCCAACAGAAGATGCGCACAATTGTCGGAGACAACCCATGACCCCAACCGATCATGGGTGGGTCGTCTTTTCGCACAGCGGCCGCATCCGCCGTGTTGGCGGACATACCGGCCCCGTTCTGAACCGCAACGACGGAACAGTCATGATCACGACGCCGCTGCACGGCGAATGCCGAGTCTTTCTCTCCCGCACCGATGATGCACGGACATGGGCGGTGGGAGCGCAATTCGCGGCGACCGCCGCGAGTGTCGGTCACCGCGCAGGAACCACCACGGCACTTCGCCCCGGGACGACTCTGGTCTGCTCCGCCGACGGAGAGTTGTCGGTGCACCGCGCTGTCCCCCGATCGTCGCCGTCGGGCGGTGTCCCAGGGTGTTCGCTCGAACAGGCCATGGGGTGGCTCGACCATGGATTACGCACTGCAGCAACGGAAATCGCATCGTCGGGTCGTCCCATTCGCTTACTGCTCTCCGGTGGTGTCGACTCCGGACTCCTCGCCTCCTACTTGTGGAGGGCCGGTGCCGACGTCCGTGCACTGACCCTCCGCACACCCTGGGGTGACGAAATCGACGGTGCCTCTCGAACAGCGCGCCACGTCGGTCTGCCGCTCGACGTCATCGACGTCACCGCACAGGAATCGACAGCGGCGATCTACCCGTGCATGCAGCACACTCAATCCGATGATGCAGAAGTCATCACCGTGCATCTGCTGGTGACAGTGGCCTTCGAGTTGGCGCGAGCATGTGGTGCCGACCTCGTGACCGGACTCGGCAGCGATCTGCTCAACGCCGGAAGCGATTTCGGTATGGGCGCAGTCGCCGGCGATCTGAACGAACGTATCGACGACGCCAGCGCATCAGGAATGATGGTGACCGGCCAATTCACCCCAGGGCCGCGCATGTACCACCCGTACTGGAGTCCTGCTCTACTGCACCTTCAACAGAGTGTCCCCGCTCAGCTGAAGACCGTCGACGGCATCGAAAAGTACTACCTCCGCGAGCTCGCGGCCTACCAACTGCCCCGTGAGACTGCGTTCGGGAGAAAAGTCGCAATCCACCAAGGGGCGGGTTTGTCAGCAGGGTTGGACGGCGCGCTCGGAGAACAACTGGCTGCCGTCTGTGCCCAAATCCGGGCACAGACCCTCGATGAGGTCCCTCTGGGAAACCACGATGTTGCGGTCGGCGGTGAGCAGCGGTGACGGCCACCGATCCCGGAGATCTCGCGGCAGTGGCCACCCGGGATGGATTCGCTCTGGTCGGCGACGTCGACTTCGGCAGAAGCGACTTCGAGGTCTTCGTGCAGGGGCTCGGGACTCTCGCCACACATCGGTTCGGCACCGGAAGCGCAGGTCTGCTCGATCTCGACGCAAGCCCGCTACCGGACCGCGTCGTCACCGGGCGCAGTGCCCTGCCTCTGCACACCGACGGCACACTTGTCGGGACCTGTCCCAAATACATTGCGCTGTATTGCAATGCAGTCGATCAGCCCACAGGATCCGGACGCACAGAACTCTGTCTGCAATCGGATCTACTCGATGCAACACTCCCACCGGACCTGAGCACGGTGACCGACGTGGATTGGGAGTACTACGTCACCGACCAATCCCACTTTCCCGACGTCGCGCACCGCTGGCTGTCGATTCCACCTGCAGTGCGATCAGCAACGGGGACAACGCGGTTGAACGTGGCACTCCCGTTCACCGAGGAACGGACCACCCCCGCAGGATGGTCGGTCCGTCTGGCGGGCTCGACCGAAGAAGACAGCCGGGCCGTCTTCGCACGGCTCGACTCCTACCTGCGGGGCAGTACCAGCTTCTACTCGCACGACTGGGCCCCGGGTGATCTTCTCGTCCTCGACAACGAACAGGTTCTGCACGGGCGGACAACGATCGAACCGGGCAGCGTCAGACACTTGTTCCGAGGACAGATCAATGTCTGACGCGCGAGGGTTCCTCGCCGCACTGAACAGCATGCCCCAACAGGATCAGGACGCACTTCACCAGGGACGACGCCATACGACGTTCGGGGAGCTGTCGGCCGCGGCGATGGCATGGCGTGATGCACTGGCACCGGTGATCGACGAAGGCGACGTGGTCGTCGTCGATCATCACCCCGGGGCCGCAGACTTCGTTGCAGCACTACTGGGAACGATGGCCGCCGGCGGCGTGCACCTGGCGAGCCGGACGCGGCATCCAGCATGGGACCGACTGAGCGCACTGGGCCGCCGCTGGCACGCCATTACCGACCACGACATCGACCCCGACCTGCCCGAACTGGCCTCCGTGTTCGATGCAGCAACCCGAAAGCTCCGATACTGCAACCCAACGCGTCAATGCGACGTGACCGAGCACGACACCGTGCGAGGAAGAATCCTCGAAACATCCGGATCGAGTGGTGAGCCGAAATGGGTGTACTGGACCGAGGAATCGCTGTTCGCCGACCGCACCGACTGGTGCCAGCAGCTCGGTCTGACAGCCGACGATGTGATCATCAACATCCACCCCCTCGATTTCGCGCACGGGATGGACGTTCACGTTCTCGCGGGCTTGCTCTCGGGAGCACCCACGGTGCACCTCGACGCCGGTCTCCCGGCCTCTGCCCACGCGAGAGCGATTTGCGACTGGAACGGTACCTATATGAGCGCCCTTCCCTCGCACTACGACGCGATCGCAGCGTCACCGGCGGCATCGGAGCGAATGGGTGAACACCTGACCACCGCACTGACGGGCGGGGCTCTCCTGACGCCGACCACTGCGCGACTGATCCACCAGCGGTGCGGGGTCCACCTACGCAGGCTCTACGGGGCCACCGAGTGCGGCATCATGTGCGCAGATCTGCGGCCACAGTTGCAGAGCGCGGCCGAACTGCGGCCCCTACCCGGGGTGGAGATGCGAGTGCGCCCCATCCACGGAATCGACGCAGATACCTATCGAGTGGGCGAGCCCGAATTCCGCCGAGCGCACCGAGCCGAAGGCTACTGGGGACACCCGGACCGTACACAGAGCGCATTCACGGACGGCTGGTATCGAAGCGGGGACGCGGTGATGGTCCACGACAACGGTGCCATCAACGTCCTGGGCCGCATCGATGACGTATGGACAAACAACCACGGTCAACTCTGTTCGGCAGGCGTCCTGGTCGACGAGATCACCGCACTCGACGAGGTCGACGAGGTCGTCGTCTTCGCCCCAACGGCCACAGGAGCAGACACACCGACGACAGTACTGTGCCGCCTGGCACCCACCGGGGCAGACCTCGGACGAATCCACCTTCGCGTCACCGAAGTGATGAACAGCTGCGGTCTCATCGGAAAGATCACTCTGATGTCCGACTGGCCGAAAACGTCTGTCGGCAAGCCCGACCGGCGCGCATTGCTGGCATGGTGCAGAGCGTCCTGAGTTCGACATCACACGGATCAGAAAGGGCAGACATGAGCGCCGCGTCCCCACAAGGGTTTCACTGCTGGACAACCCATTTAGGACTGGCAGACGAAGGTAAAGACGACTTCTCCATGGTCATCTCCGACAGGCCGTGCACCTCGTCGGTCGTTTTCACGAAGTCACTGTTCGCGGGCCCCTGCGTCACCTTGAGCAAGACCTCGATCGAGCAGACCAGTCCGCGCGGGGTCCTCGTGTTGGCGAAGAACGCCAACGTCGCGACCGGCGCGGAAGGGCTCCGCAACGCCAGCGAGATACGCGCATCCGTCGCACGAACCGTAGGAATCGAACCCGATGCCCTGATAATGGCCTCCACCGGAGTCATCGGAGTGCAATATCCGATGGACACCATCCGCGCCGGACTCGACGGGCTCGGCCAGGGAACACCACTCGACGCGCACGCGGTGGCCCGAGCGATCATGACCACCGACACCCGCGCCAAGGTCTCCGAACGAGCCGTCGGCACCAGCACCATCGTTGGAATCGCGAAGGGCGTCGGGATGATAGAACCGGACATGGCGACCATGCTGTCGTTTGTCTTCACCGACGCCGACGTCCCCCAGGACACGCTCAACCGAATCTTTCGTGACGTTGTCGACCGCACCTACAACTCGGTCTCGATCGACACCGACACCTCCACCAGCGACACAGCGGCGGTCTTCGCCAATGGTGCCGCCGGCCCGGTACCCGATACCGAGTTCGAGCAGGCTCTCGAGGAAGTGTGCACGGATCTGGTGAAAATGATTGCCAGCGACGGCGAAGGTGCGACCAAGCTGATCGTCACTACGGTCTCGGGTGCATCGAGCGAGCGCCAAGCGCGCGTGGTCGGGAAGTCGATCATCAACTCTCCCTTGGTCAAGACGATGATCCACGGTGAAGACCCCAACTGGGGTCGAGTTCTCATGGCTATCGGAAAATGTAGCAACGAGGTGGACATAGAACCCGACAGAATCCGAGTCGCATTCGCGGACATCGATGTGTATCCGAGCTCGTCACTCGACCAGCACGACACCGTCGAGGTGGTTCGTGAACACCTTGCAACTGCCACCGTCGAGATCAACGTAGACCTCGGAATCGGCACCGACACCTGGAGAGTGTTCGGTTGCGACCTCACCGATGAATACATTCGAATAAACGCGGACTACACCACATAGAGATCACTCCAATCACTTCACCAACAGGCCGCAGTAACGTGGAGTGGGCATCCGGCCTCGACGCCTCGACCTGTCGAAGCCGTTACAGCACGTCGCCTGTGGCCGTTGATGTTGCCGGTTCTGCCGGACTCTGGACATGAGCAAATTAAAGACCGAACACGATTCGCGCCGGGGGGCGAAAATGGCTGCAACCGATAGAGAACCTTCAAAAAGGTTCCGAGACAATGCCCATAACGACCGCAATGCCACAACTCTGATCAAAACTTCCGACCACGCATCTAGCGAAGAGCGTAGTCACGAGCTGTACACCGTGTACGGAACCGCGTGTCACGCGCCTGAACGACAGTGTATGACACGACTCACTGCGCGAATAGTCGATGGGGACAGCTTAGCGTCGATTCGGTGCGGACCAGGAGAAATTACTCGTCGACAGGTTGATCTCGAAGCCGATCCACGATTCTCCGTGAGGATTCAATACGTCTTATCGGGCGAAGTAATTCTGTCGCAGAACGGCGTCCAAATATCGCTGAAGAGTGGAGGCATTGGCCTATACTATAGCGATTACAGTTATACAATGACTGTAACCCGTGCCAGCTGTTTAGCGGTAGTCACGTTACGGCAGAGGGTGGGCTCAAGAGAAGACTTCGACGCCGCCTCGGGTCGAGGTCTTCGCGTTGTGCCAAACGCTGAAGGTACGGGGAAAATACTCTCAGATACTTTACATTCTACTTCGAGAGAAATTGGAATGCTGAACACGTTCACGGCTCATAATGTCATCTCAGCCGTTCGATTACTGGCGTGGGAAGGAATGCACCCGCCCCATGGCCACGCACCGCCTGACCAGCAATCCGGCCTCGTAGCGACGGCGCGCTTGATGATCGAGAAGAATCTTTCTGATCCCACGCTCAATCCCGACCTACTCGCGCGCAAACTACATGTATCGGTTCGTCAGCTGCATCGCGCTTTCGAGCGAGAGGAGCGAACTCTGTCCGCTTATATAGCATATGAGCGCATTGAAAGGTGCGCTGCCGATTTGATCGACCCAAGCTTACAACAGATACCGATAGGCGACATCAGTGCGCGGTGGGGGCTTAGTGACCAGTCGAGACTTTCTCGGCTATTTCGCGAGTTGAAGGGTTGCTCGCCTTCGGAATTCAGAAGGTTTTACGCGGAACCCAGCTAATTCGAGAACACATCCACCGATCAATTCCGAGTGGTCAAGACCGGAACGAAGGTTCTCGTACCGGCGCGCCGCGTCGACGTGATCGAACTCGCTGGGCAACAAGTACACGACCGGGTGACGGATTCATCAAGACAAAATTCTTGACCTTGCTCGAGGTAGTGACGGTCCGGCTATCCGTCCACGGTAGCTACCACGCAACTCCGTCACGTCCGCGCGCACTCGCGCCGATCGGGGCATCGCCTTCACGGCATAAGACGATTGATCTGCGGGTTCTCGCGGTAGACGTGGCTGTAGTCGTTGTCGACTTTGGAGGGCCCGACTCCGAGGACTTGATCGTTGGCCGGTTGCGGCTTCCATGGTCTCCTCACGGCCGGCGCAGATGGGTGCCTACCTGCACTGGACCCCGTAGGGGACTTCGACCCCACTTGTCGCACGGTGCCAAAGTTTTGTCGCTTCGCGACGAAGAGCTGTGGAGGTATTTCCGCAATTAATTTCGATAAGTAGCGTCGAAGACATCATCAAGTCGCCGACCTTGCAGGTCGCAATGGTTCATTCGACATGTCGACTTGAGATACAGAAATGATGGGGAGAACCGAAGAAGGAGACTGTGATGATCTCGGCAGATCAATATGCGCGCGATAGCTATGAACGTGAGTTGAAAGCTCACTGGGACGCTAAAACAACCGATGACATCAATCTCCTACTGGGCGCTGATGATGATCTTTACCACCATCACTACGCGATTGGCGATTTCGACCGCTCTATTCTGGATTCCGTAGGTGAGGAGCGAGAGAACGCGATTTTGCGAGAGTTGCATCGAATGGAGAATGATCAAGTCGGACTGATCCTCGACGCCCTCGGTCCTTTGCCGCCCAACTCTCGCGGCATGGATGCCGGGTCAGGTCGCGGGGGAACATCTTTTCGTCTCGCTGGAGCGACGGAGAGCCGAATCGACGGCGTCAATTTTTGCGAACATCACGTCGCGTTCGCCGAGCAGATCGCACGCAAACGCGGTTGGGATAGCCGCGTTCAATTCCACCTCGGGAACATGCTGCAGGCACCATTTCCTGATCACACTTTCGATTTCGTGGTCTCAAACGAGACGACGATGTACGCCGACGCGTACGAAGCAATGGCCGAGTTCTCCCGCCTACTGCGACGGGGCGGTCGCTACGTAATGACCACCTGGTGCCGCAACGACGCAGTCGACCCACGCTCGGACGCGACAAGGCAGATCGATGAACATTACGTATGCCGAATGCACCGCCGAAGCACTTACTTCAAGGCCTTCGCGGCAAACGGCCTGATTCCGTACCGCGTGGCTCAGTACACACACGAAGCTATGCCGTACTGGGAGCTACGCAACAACAGCAAACTCCGCACCGGCGTTGAGGATGCGTTCCTCAGCGGCTACAGCGACGGTTCACTGAACTACCTAGTGATTGCGGCCGAACGCATCTGAGACATCCACCCGGAAACCACAAACTTGAAGGAGCCTGAAATGCCGAACCTCGACGTGGCAGTCCTCGGCCAGCATGACGTACAGCAGCGCCGCTACTGGGATGCCAAAAAATCCGACGATATCAACCTGCTGCTGGGCACTGAAGACGGCTTGTACCACCACCACTACGGAATCGGTGACTACGATCACTCTGTACTCGCTGCACCTGCGGAGCTGCGGGAGTCACTGATCCTGCGCGAACTTCACCGGATGGAGTCGCTGGAAATCAACCTTATCGTCGATGCATTAGGGGAGGTCTCACCGAGCTCTCGTGTCATGGACGCGGGATCGGGGCGAGGCGGAACGACCTTCACAATCGCTGATCGATTCGGCTGCCGGGTAGACGGGGTGAACTACTGCGCTCACCATGTCGAGTTCGCAGAGAAGTTGGCCCGTGAACGCGGGAGCTCGGACCGTGTGCAATTCCACTTCGCAAACATGGTTCAGGCCCCCTTCGAGGACAACACCTTCGATTACATCGTCTCCAACGAAACCACGATGTGTGTCGACCTAGGGGAGGCGTTCACCGAGTTCGCCCGGTTGCTGCGCCCCGGCGGCCGCTATGTCGCAGTCACCTGGTGCCGCAACGACGTAGTTGCTGAGCGTTCCGAGGCATCACGGTTGATCGACGAAGAATATCAGTGCGCTATGCACACCCGCAGTACTTATTTCCAAACTCTGGCAGCAAATGGTCTGGTGCCGTATCACGTTCAGCGATACACCGACGAAGCCATCCCGTACTGGGACCTGCGCAACCAGGCAGCGTTGCGCACAGGTGTCGAGGAACCATTCCTCCAGGGCTTCCGCGAACGCAGCATCGACTACTTGGTTATCGCGTGCGAGCGTCTGTAGCGGTGGCCTGAGATATCCGAGTTATCCACGCGCCAGCGATCCTCGGCATCGGCGCGCCACTTCGTCCTTCTACAAACAATCGAAGGGATTCCGGTATGGCCGGAACGGCTGATTTACCTTTAGAAATGCGACGCAACGGCCTGAACCCGACCGAAGAGCTCGCCCAGGTCCGTGACCGCGACGGTGTTATCCCAGTAGGAGAACTCTACGGGGCCCCGGCTTTTCTCGTCTGCCGTTACGAAGACGTCCGGCGAATCTTCGCAGACTCAAACCGGTTCAGCAACGCCCACACGCCAATGTTCGCAATACCCAGCGGCGGCGATGTGATTGAAGATGAACTAGCCGCCATGCGCGCCGGTAACCTCATCGGACTCGATCCCCCCGACCACACCCGCTTGCGTCATATCCTTGCTGCGGAGTTCTCAGTGCACCGGCTCAGTCGCCTGCAGCCGCGCATCGCAGAGATAGTGGACAGTGCATTGGATGGTCTCGAGCAAGCCGGGCAACCCGCCGACCTTATGGACCGTTACGCGCTACCAGTCTCTTTGCTCGTACTGTGTGAGCTGTTGGGAGTGCCCTATGCCGATCGCGACGAATTGCGAGATCGAACAGCACGCCTCCTGGATCTGTCGGCATCTGCAGAACAACGAGCGGTTGCCCAGCGAGAAGACCGTCGATACATGGCCACCCTGGTTACCCGTGCGCAGGAACAACCCGGTGACGACTTGTTGGGAATTCTGGCGCGCAAGATTGGCGACAACCTCAGCACCGACGAACTTATCAGCATCATCAGTCTGATCATGCTCGGTGGACACGAGACCACAGCAAGCATGATCGGCCTCAGTGTACTGGCCCTTTTGCATCACCCGGAACAAGCCGCCATGATGATCGAGGACCCGAACTGCGTCAATTCCGGAATTGAGGAATTATTGCGGTGGTTGTCGGTCGCCCATTCGCAGCCACCGCGCATGGCAGTAACCGAGGTGCAAATCGCCGGGGTGACCATTCCGGCAGGATCTTTCGTCATCCCGTCCCTATTGGCCGCTAATCGCGACAGCAATCTGACGGACAGACCCGACGACCTCGATATCACCAGGGGAGTAGCCGGTCACCTCGCCTTCGGGCATGGCGTCCATTTCTGTCTTGGGCATTCACTCGCTCGGATGACCCTGCGCACGGCCGTGCCGGCGGTACTGAGGCGCTTTCCCGACCTAGCCCTCTCACCCTCGCACGACGTTCGGCTCCGCTCCGCCAGCATTGTTCTCGGCCTCGAAGAACTACAGCTGACGTGGTGAGAAGCGAGCGGTCATGAAAGTCGTCGTGAACGAGCGGAGGTGTTTCGGCTCCGGTCAGTGCGTGCTCGTCGCGCCCGAGGTCTTCGAGCAGAGTAACGACGGCACAGTCACATTGCTCGTGGACAAACCTTCCCCAGACAACCATTCGCTGGTACGCGCGGCTGCACGTTCCTGCCCAGCTACTGCTATCCGCTTCGAAGAGAATGCGATGCGACAAGAGCCAACCGAATTCAGCTATGACGATCTGCCTGCTCTGATCTCCCGTATGCGGGGAGACGAAAGGCACTCGTTCTCATCCTCATCGACGATGGACGTGCTGTGGGTACTCTACGACGAAATCCTCAACGTATCCCCCGAGAGCCCCGACGACGACGACAGGGACCGCTTCTTGCTGTCCAAAGGTCACGGCCCGATGGCCTACTACGCGGTACTTGCGGCCAAAGGGTTCCTCCGACCAGAGCTCCTCGATACCTGGGCGACAAAGAACTCACCACTCGGCTTCGCGCCGGATCGAACCAAAATCTCGGGTGTAGAAATGTCGGGTGGCTCGCTCGGCCATGGCTTGCCGCTCGCAGTGGGCGTCGCGATGGGACTCCGTATACAAAATCGTCACGCACCGAGAGTCTTCGTGCTCATCGGCGATGGAGAGTTCGATGAGGGCAGCAACCACGAGGCGATGGCTTTTGCAGGACGCGCGCGCTTGAACCAACTGACGGTCATCGTCCTGGACAACGGCACGGCAAGTATGGGTTGGCCGCATGGAATCGATAAACGGTTCGACGGTGAGGGTTGGGACACAATCAACATCAACGGTGCTGACCATGAGGAGATCGCTGCGGCACTGAATCGAGATCACAACGACAGACCGCTCGCGGTGGTCGCCACCGTGACTCGGCAATCGGCCCGTTCGTCCATTCAGCAGAGATGAATCGCCATGAATTCCGCAGACACGCAAGAACCAAAGTCCTTCAACCACACTGACATGTGGACCGCATTCGGAACGACCATGTCTGGTGCATTGGAAACAGACCCCCGCGCCGTAGTTGTGCTGGCCGACATCGGAGCCCACCTCTTCAAAGCGGCCGCGATCGCAGATCCCAACCGCGTGATCAACGTAGGGATCAGGGAACAGCTGATGATGGGGGTAGCCGGCGGGCTCGCCATGTGTGGCATGCGACCCGTGGTACACACAGTCGCCGCCTTTCTCGTCGAGCGGCCTCTTGAACAAATAAAGCTGAACTTCGCCCAGCAAGATGTCGGCGCAGTCCTGGTCAGTTGGGGAGCCTCCTACGACTTGTCGGAGTTCGCCTTCTCCCATTTCACCCCGGGCGATATCACCGTCATCGATTCGATGCCCAACTGGACAGTTCACGTGCCAGGCCATCCACAGGAGGCCGCCGATCTTCTCCTCGAATCGCTACCAGGCGATGGACGGGTCTACCTACGGCTGTCGAGTCAGGTCAACCGTTACCCCCATGCGGTCCGAGGGACATCGTTCACACCTATCAAGTACGGCACCCGCGGAGTCGTCCTCGCAGTCGGGCCCTGTTTAGATGCGGTGCTGTCGGCAACCTCCATGCTCGACGTAACCATCCTCTACGCGGCGACGATTCGCCCCTTCGACGCCACGGGCCTGTGTGCCGCGGTGCAAGCCGTGAACCGTCCGAACGTCGTGTTGGTCGAGCCCTATCTGGCAGGCACCTCGGCGCACCAAGTCTCGTCCAGTCTCGTCAGCCATCCCCATCGGCTGCTCTCCCTGGGCGTTCGACGTGAGATGGAAGATCGCCACTACGGAACCCCCGACGACCACGACCACATTCACGGACTTGACGCCCGTTCCCTGAGTAATTCGATCAATTCCTTCCTCGGCTGAGCACGACCCGCGAGAGAAAGGAATCGGGATGAAGGAATCAACCATGGCACAGACGCAAGCAAGGTTTGATCGGGTGCGATGGGAACCCGGCGTATACGCAATCGTCGGTGCCACCGGAATTGGAAAGAGCGCCGAAGCGAGCAAGTTGGCATTGAGTCACTCGGCTCCGATTGTTGTTGCCGACCGTATCCAGTGTTACTCCGATCTCCTGGTCACCAGTGGTCGAGCGTTCGACGCGAAAGTGGAAGGGCTCAACCGCGTTTGGCTCGACAACCGGACCATACATCAGGGCAACTTCGATCCGGACGAGGCCTTTGACCGGCTGATAAAAGTACTGACCTCGTACGTTGATCGCGGCGAAGCGGTGGTAATGGAGGGCGGTTCGATATCGCTCATTCTTCGATTCGCGCAAACGATATCCAACCTACCGTTCCCAGCTGTCGTGAATGTTATGCCTATTCCTGATAGGCAACACTACTTTGCCCAGCAGTGCGCAAGGGCACGACAAATGTTACGGGGAGATTCAACGGGCAGGAATTTACTCACCGAACTGGCGGAAGCGTGGGTTCTAGGCGATCAGCACAACTTCATAGCCTCGGTTGCGGGTCTGGACTGTGTACTCGACTGGTGCGCCACGCATTCCGTAACACCAGAGGAGTTGGCCAACCGAGACCTCACCACGGAGGTGCTCGACGAACTGGCGGCATCAATGGGTGGCCGGTATGTCGAGCACGGCGTCCTTCAGCAGGAAATATTTTTAAGAACCTTCGGTGCCCCAGGTGTGACCGCCAGATGAGCGGGATCTGGCACACCGACGACGTGCACCTGACATCCGCCGGGGCTGATTTCGGAAACTGCATCCATGCGAAACCGTCCGTCGTTGTCGTGCCACGGACCGTGGCCGACGTGCAGGAAGCCCTGCGCTACACCGCGGCGCGGAACCTATCGCTCGCGGTGCGCGGATCCGGACACTCGACTTACGGGCAATGCCAGGCAGATGGCGGAGTCGTGCTGGACATGAAAAGGTTCAACACCGTCCACGACGTTCGATCGGGGCAGGCCACGATCGATGCGGGTGTGCGATGGAGCGACGTGGTCGCTGCCACGCTCAGCCGCCAGCAAACCCCTCCGGTACTCACCGACTATCTCGGGACCACCGTCGGCGGAACGCTTTCGGTCGGCGGCTTCGGGGGATCGAGTCACGGCTTTGGCTTGCAAACCGACAACGTGGACTCTCTTGCTGTAGTTACCGGATCGGGAGATTTTCGGGAATGCTCCGCCGTATCGAACAGTGAACTTTTCGACGCCGTGCGCGGCGGCCTCGGTCAATTCGGCGTAATCGTCAACGCGACAATCCGTCTGACCGCTGCTCACGAGTCGGTTCGACAGTACAAATTGCAGTATTCCAACCTCGGCGTATTCCTTGGCGACCAACTCCGCGCCATGTCCAACAGACTATTCGACCATGTACAAGGACGAATTCGTGTCGATGCCGACGGCCACTTACGTTATCGACTGGACCTAGCCAAGTACTTCACCCCACCACGAAGGCCAGACGACGATGCGCTGTTGTCATCGCTCCAATACGATTCGTGCGCCGAATACAACTCGGACGTAGATTATGGTGACTTTATCAACCGTATGGCGGATCAGGAGCTTGATCTTCGGCACACAGGTGAGTGGTTCTATCCACATCCATGGGCCAGCCTGCTGATCCCGGCAGACAAGATCGAGCAGTTCATCGAAACTACCAGCTCCTCATTGACGGATGACCTAGGAAACTCCGGGCTGATCATGGTTTACCCGATTCCAACAACACCGATCACCGCACCGTTCATTCCGATTCCTCACTGCGACACATTCTTCATGTTGGCCGTACTTCGAACAGCATCCCCAGGGGCCGAAGCCCGAATGATTGCCAGCAACCGCCTGCTCTATGAACAGGCTCGGGATGTAGGCGGGGTGGCCTACGCAGTCAATGCTGTCCCCATGTCACCGGGAGATTGGTGTACGCACTTCGGTTCGCGATGGCAGGCCATCGCACGGGCTAAGCGTCGCTTCGACCCATACAGGATCCTCGCCCCTGGATACAGAATGTCATTCGACTGATGAACCTTCGACCAATGCCCGCGACTACGGTCTCGGCACAGGCCCGCCCGACCCCCAAGAGCGTCACGGTCTTCTGCGGAGCTATGCCAGGGCGCGGGACCAAATATGGACAGCTCGCAGAGGGGATGGGGCGTGCGATTGCTAGATCGAAGCTGCGCCTCGTTTATGGTGGCGCCCGAGTCGGCCTCATGGGCACCCTCGCGAACGCGGCCTTGGACTCCGGCGGAACCGTCGTTGGCGTGATCCCTGAGAGCTTCACTGCGATACCCGAGGCTGCGCATCATGGACTGACAGAACTACACGTCGTCCATGACATGCACCAACGCAAAGCTCTCATGGCCGAACTCGGTGACGCATTCATTGCCCTCCCCGGCGGTGTCGGAACCGCAGAAGAGTTCTTCGAGGTCCTTACGTGGTCACACCTGGGGCTTCACAATAAACCCTGTGTACTGCTGAACGACAACGAGTATTACCGCCCCTTGCTCTCCTACATCGAGCACGCTGCCGTCGAAGGATTTATCACCCCCGCAACCCGGTCTCGCGTAATCGTCTGCAAAGACATCGAGGGGGCTATCGCGGCCATTCGCTCACCCTAATTAGTGGGACTTCTGCCTGGCCGGTAGATCTGCTCCGTCCTCGGTGCATTCTATATCGCTCACGTTCCACCCAGTTCGTCCGTATACGAAATTTGGAGGCACGTCGATGTCTGTACGAAAATTTCACCTAGGCTGGTTTGTCGGTTTCTTTGCTAACGATTTCACCGGCGACTTCTCGCCGCCTGAAGAGCCATGGGATGGCCGATTCTATGTCGAGATGGCGAAGTCGCTAGAGCGCGCAGGATTCGACTACATGATGTTCGAGGACACGGTGTCGGTACCCGATGCATACGGGCGATCCTTCGATGCGTACCTGAAACACGCCCTGTGGGTGCCGAAACACGACCCAGTGCCGTTGGCGTCGGTGATCGCGGCCGCGACCGACCGCATAGGCGTAATCGCTACGATGTCGACGGCCTTCTATCCCCCATACATGCTGGCACGCACTGTCTCTACGGTCGACCACATCGCTGGTGGGCGCTTTGGATGGAACATCGTCACCACCGGTCAAGATCAGGCCGCGCGCAACTTCGGCATGGATCGTCTGCTGCCGCACGACAAGCGCTACGAGGTAGCACATGAGTACGTCGACCTTGTCCGAGATCTATGGAATTCCTGGGATCGAGACAACATCGTCCGTGACCGCGAGTCAGGGACTTATGTTGCGCCCGGCACTGTTCGGGCAGTGAACCACACTGGGGAGCATTTCCGTTCGGCGGGTCCGCTCAACACGGTGCACCCACCCAATGGGCAACCAGTTTTCGTCCAAGCTGGCGGATCCCCCAAGGGCCGCGACTTCGCCGCGAAGTACGCCGACTCGATTGTTGCCAACGTCAACACCGTGGAGACGATGCGGGAGTTTCGTGACGATGTCCGTAACCGGGCGCAGGCACACGGTCGAGACCCTGACGACATCAAGGTTCTCTTCATCGCGATGCCAGTACTCGGTGCCACTATGGATGAGGCTCAGGCCGCGAATAAACGGAGAATGACCAGCGACCGGGCCATCGAAAACATTCTTTTGCAACTGTCTTTCGTCACCGACATCGACTTCTCTCAGTTTCCGCTCGACGAAGTACCTCCGCAAGACTTGACAACCAATGGCGAGCAGTCATCACTGGAGAGCTTCCTGCAGCACGGTAGCGGTAAAACTCTGCGCGAGCTGACCATTGATTACCTCGCTCCGTCTATCGAACTGGTGGGGACGCCTGATCACGTAGCGGAGCGCATGGGGGAGATCGTCGACGAGGTAGGCGGTGACGGATTCTTGATTTATACCGGGTCGAACTCGCTCACCCGCCGATTCATCGCTGAGATTACCGACGGCCTCGTGCCAGCTTTACAACGAATTGGGCGAACGCGGGTGGGATATTCGTCGGTGTATCTACGTGACAACCTTCGTGAGTTCTAGTTTTGGTGCTCGTTCGCGCCATCTCCCGAGGCCATCCCATGATCAGAAACGCTCCTGGTGGTGCCGGGCTCGTGATCATCGAGCTGCACGTCCCCTATCGAACAGCAATTTAAGTGACAGGAATTTGTGGTGACTGTGGATTACTCTATTCGGGGGCTCGCTCCCAGTGAGGCGCTCTACGTCGACTTGGGAGTTTTCATCGGGTATTCGGTGCGGGCTCGCGGCGATTTGAACATATCGGGGCTCTCGGCGGCATTTGCGACATTGCGACGCTCGTATCCTGTGTTGGCTGCGCACGTGGAGACGATCGATGGAGACCATATGATCGTCAAACCATCCGGTCCGCTGCCCGGCCTCAGCGTGCACACAGGGGATCCCGGTCAGCCGCTGAGCGGGGTGAACCTCAGTGCGGGCCGCGCCCTTTCCGGGCTACACGTCGTCGGCGATTCCGCCTGCGCGAGTGTGACTTTACTAACCCACCACTGCATAGCCGACGGTCGCCATTCTGTAGATTTGCTCAGCGATCTGTGGTCTTTCTACACCGACATTGTGGAAGGAAAGACCCCTGACGCGGTTGTTCATGGCTATCCCGAGTCGCTGGAAAAGCTGTTCTCCGAGAGAGGAATCGACACACCCGATGTCGGCAATGACGAACCATTAGAGTCGGCATTAAACAGGCCGCCGACGGCTGGCTATACCGAGCCACATCGTGCGATGACCCAACTGCGTTGTCGTTTGAGCAGGCGAGTCACGACCGGGCTCATCGACTTCGGACGTCACCATGGAGTTACGGTAAACGGCCTAGTATCTGCCGCTATCATGCGGACCGAGTCAGATCTGAGAAGTGTTCGGCTCGCCGACATCGCCTACCATTTTATTGTGGACCTCAGGCCTCACGTCACACCTGCAGTGGATTCCACCGCGGGAACAAATATTGTCGGCTTCCCCGTCTATCGGGCTACGGCCGAGTCCGTAGAAATCGTGGATCTGGCTCGCAGTTTAAATGAGGAATTGCACATCGATCTCGCCGCCGGCCACCTCCAAAGTGAAGCCCTGACAGCCGCGAAGATGGCAGTGCTGTTGCCTGAACCCAACGAGGTTCGTTGCACCAATGGAGGCACGGTTCCACCATTGCGATCGCCCGCAGGACTCAAACTCGAGGACTGCCGGCCCGCGCCAGCTGGGTTTTCCTTTCCTGTTTACATCGTCCATGGGTATGGCGGTCGACTGAACATCGAGTTTGCTTTGCCGCACGGAGCTTCCCGCTACGACATCGGCCGAGGCCGGGAACGGATCAGAACGCTCGAATCCCACCTTCGTTCCGTGGCGTGATTGACCAGGCACCGGTTCCGTGAGGCCGCGCCACGCAAGGTCAGCGGATCAACCGTTATTCAGACAGTCCCGGTCTCGCAGACGAGGCTCAGCGAAATTCCGCAACGCTTCGGAGATGCGTGGGGCGTTGAGATCGGTGATCGTGGCGAGGTAGACGTTGGCGCGGTGTCCGCGGTGAGCGAGGACGGACAGGAGTTGGAGACTGCGGTTGCAGGTGAGGCGGAGGGTGTCTACGACGCCTTCGAGGGAGTCGATGACGAGGTATGCGGGGGTGAAGTCGTGGGTTGTGGCTTGACCGTTGTCGATCAGAGTTTTGCGTTGGGTTGTGAATCGCCAAACGGAATCCATGATGTCGACAGGGTCCGGGTCGGTGTCCGCGGTGGTCGAGAACGTGGGGGTTCTGGACGGGCCAGTGATCATCCATACGTGCGGAGAGTGGCCGCTGAGGGTGTCGGCGAGGGTGTGTGCGAGGTGCGTCGACGCCGCGGGATCGGCGTTCAGGAGGAGATGACCGTCGCGCTGGGGGTGCCACGTTTTGGTACCCCCAGCGTCGTGCACGTCGATGCGGACAGCGATGTCGGTGTCGGGGTCGTCCAGCTCTGTCAGCATCGTGACGGTTCCTTGTGTTCGAGTAGGGAGGTGGGTCGGCTACGAAGCAATCTGTGCCGTGGGGTTGGTGATGCGGGTGCGGAAGAGGTTGGTGAGCTCGTCCGCTCCGGTTCGACCGTTGTCGGCCATCGGTTCGTTCGCGTAGGAGTTGTGCGAATCGGTGGCGAGCGAGGTGGCGTAGTTGAGCACCTCGTCGAGCACGCGGCCTGGGGTGAGATTATCGGCCAGCCGGTTCAAAAGGGGGAACTCGTCGAGGGGGAGTGCGCGGAGGGTCTTGCGGACCGCGTTGTTGACCTGGCCCACGAGTTTGCCGAGATCGGCCGGTAGAGCCACATAGTTCTGGGCCGCGGCGTTGGTGGAGATCCGCGCTGCGGTGGTGCCGATCGCGATGTACTCGTTGATAGGCAGCTTGGACACCACGGTCCCGATCATCGAACTGAATTGGCTCGCGAAGCTGATGACTTGGGGTGTGAGGGTCGCCAGCAGTGCCGGAACGGCGAACATGTCACCGCGGTGGATTGCATCGGTGAGCTGCGAGACGGTGGTGGCCATCGGGGCGATGTCTGCCCCGGGGATGGTCATTTCTGCGACCTTTGCGCTCAGTGTTGAGACGTTGCCGGCGAGGTCGAGTGCGAGCTGCGGCACGGTGAGCATGTTGCCTGTGGTCACTGCGGTGTTCAGTTTGCCGAGCGTGTCGGTCAGGGGTTGGCCGTCGAGACCGAGAAGCGTGGTGACGACTCCGGCGACCGAAGACGCGGGATCGGTGGCGTCGATCTTCGATCCGAGTTGCCCGATGAACTGTGTGGCGATGGCGTCGTCGGGGGTGTTGCAGTACGTGTCGTCGGGATCGCACACGCTGGCGGTGACGTTGTTGAGAGCTCCGAATCCCTTGGGTCGCGCACCGACGAAGCCGTTGCCGGTGGTCTTGGTTCCGAGTTGAACGCCGGCGGTCGGGCTCTGGCCGGGGTCGGCCATCAGGCCCACGGCAAAGATGCGATCGGCGCTCACCGGGCCCTCGCCGTTTCCGATCTTGCTGGCTAGATCTCCCGCGGCGTCGGCCCCTTGGGAGAAGCCGGTCAGCCCGAACTTGGTGCTCGGGCATTCGGCTGCCTTCTCGGAGATGTGTTGCGATGCGCGATCGATCGCTTCCTTCTTACTGGTTCCGTAGGTCTGGGCCTTGTCGTTCACGATCGTCGCGACGTAGGGAACTGTGTATGTCTGCAGTTCCTGGGATGAGAACTCGGAGTCGAGTGGGTCCACGACGTTGCGGAGCATTCCGACCGGCACATTCGGATCGGCCTGCTCGTTGGTTTCCGTGGTGCCGGGTATGGCCACCAAGATGTTGTCCGGGCATGCCGGAGCACCGGCTTGCGGATCGGCAATGGCGGAGGGAATGACGACGATGCTGGCAGCGACGGCGAGCCCGACTGCGCTGACAACGATCCTCTTGCGTGTACGAGATGCGGTCATGATGTGCGTCCTTTGTAGGTGAGAGCGGGGTTGGTGCAGGTGGACTTCAGCTCGCCAAGGCGGACTCATGGTGTGATCGGGTGTAGAAGAACGTCCGCTTTCCCGGCGAGGGAGTGTTGCCGGTGCGTGCTGCTACTCCGTCGCGGACTCGCGCGACAGCGCGGCTCAAGCGCTGTCGAAGGGCTGCCGGTGAGCAGTTCTCCTCGACGGCGAGCGATGCGAGATCGGCACCTTCGGTGACGAGATATGCACGGATCAGAAGTGAGTGCTCGTCGGCAGTGATGGTCTTGGACTGCACTGCCCATGCAAGAACCGAATGCAATTCCCGTGCCGATACCTCCCCCGGATTGCTGGTCGTGCGGTCATCGGATCCGTCGGCAACCCGGTGGAGCTGGTCGGGTTCGGCCGGCGTTTCCACCGCAGATTCGCAGGTCTTGGTGATCAGACCCAGCGTCCGAAGCGAGAGTGCCCCGGCAATCCCAGTGCCGCCGGGACGGTGCGAAGCGATCACCTCGTAGAACGCGGCGATGGTACGCGAGGCACGTTCTTCGCGGCTGTGATCGGTTCCGTCCAGCCGCGCGTAGCGATGGATTCGGACCAGCTTGGGGAGCATCAACCGGACCAAAACTGTGCCGGCGAGGGCGCTGCCTGCACTGTGCTCGGTGAGCAGAAGGGACAGGGTGGCGTCACTGTCCTGAGCGGCAAGCTCAGCGATGTCGGCCACGGAGCGAGCGGACGACCATGCGGGGTGTCGATCGGCCCACGTGCGGACTTCGCGGCCTGCGAGAGCGTCGACACAGAGATTGGTCCACTCGGCGTTGATCGTCGTAAACAGCGATGTGCTGTATCCGAGTGGGGTGGAGGAATGCGAGGAAGGCTGCGGCGAGGTCACTGGGGCGCTCCTGATAGAGGCAACTGAAGTTCGATCGCCTCTGACACAAACAGCGCCTTATATCCGCTGAGCTGCGGATTCTTACTCGAAAAGGCGGAGCTGTTATACCCGCCGGGTCCGGCGGAACCAGAAAACGGCAGCGCCCCGCGTTCGACATAGACCGCTGTGACCTGCGGTTACACGGCGACGGTGATAACAGCCCGACGAATCGCAGCGGGGCGGTGAAAAAAAGTTCGAGAAATTTCCGGTCGCCTCTGTCACAGACCCGCCCGCGAAGGGATCTACCTGTTCTCAGAAGCCCGTACACGGCGGGCTACCGACAGGAGGACCCCGGATGGACGACCACGATCCGTCGGCCGCATTGCTCTCGGACACCGCTCGCGTGCACTCGGTGTCCGAAGAGATCCGCGGCCTCGCGGCGCAACTCGGCGACAATCCGCTCAGCGCAGAGATCGCCAGCCGCGTCCGCGAGGTCGTGCTCGGTGAGCCGGCCGAGCAGGCGCGGGCAGCGCTCGAACGGATGATGGCGACCCGGGGTCGAGGCGCTCTGCGATTGGTCGACGAGGGCTTCGTACCCGCCACGGTCGAGCCGTCTCGGCACGAGGAGATCTCATGAAGATCCATCTCCGTAAGAAGGGCTCGAACAAGCCGACAGAAGCTGCGCCGGCCACCGAGCTTCATCAGTGGGCCGGCAAGCAAGCGGTCGCGACCAAGGCGATGAAGTGGGGTCTGTTCGCGGCGATCGGCTCCGGAGTGGTGGCACTGGTTCTCGTCTTGGCCGGCGTCGGGTCCACGACGCCGATCCAGAGCAAGGCAAACCCTCAGACGGTCATCGACACAGCCCGCGAAGCAGCAGCGACCGACCTCGCGCAGGACTTCGTGTTGACGTGGTTGCAATCCAAGCGAGGAGACGAGAAAGCCCTCGCGCGCTTCGTCCGCACCGACGGCATGTCGCTTCCGGCTCAGGCGAGCTATACCGCGTCCGAACCTCGAATCGCGAGCGTGAAAGCAATCGACCCGCCGGCGCGAAATCAGGGTCCCACAGGATCGACATCGCAAGGAGGACCGCTACAGGCGGCCGGCCAGAACTACGCGATCGTTGTGTCGGTCTCGGTGGTTCCGATCGGGGCAGACCCGGCGACGAAGCCGGAACGTCGATACTTCTCGGTCCCTGTCGTGTTCGTGGGAGACGACGCGCGGGCTGCAGCAGTCCCTGCTGCTGTGGCGGCCCCGGCAACCGGCGGTGACCTCACACTCGGCTACCGATTCCGAGTCGGCCTCGATCACTCGCTCACCCAGTCGATCAGCCAGTTCCTCTCGGCAATGGTTGCCGGTGCCGGAGAAATTTCTCGCTACACCTCACCCGGCACACCGATCCGTGCCGTCACCCCCGCGCCGTACACCAGTGTCCAGATCACCGACCTCGTCTCGGACACCGACTTCTCGGCGGGTGCGTCCGGATCCCCGGCAGATGGTGCGACGGTACGGGTGCTCGCCACCGCGACCGTCACAGCCACGGACCGAGCGCAGACCTCGACCGTGCAATACCCGCTGACAGCGATCGCCCGGGGTGGCCGGTGGGAAGTATCCGCGCTCGACCCGATGCCGTTGCTCGCGAACTCGACCGGACTCAGCGCAGCAACCCCAACCATTGCGGTGCCGACCTCGACTGGTGCCAGCACTACCTCCTCCGTTCCCGCAGCGCCCGTTCAACCGAACTGACGCTCTGCTCCCCCTATCCGAAAGGTACGAACAATGACCATTACCTCGATCCTGGCCGATCCGTCGTCGACCGTCGTCGCCGAAGGAATCATCGAATGGGCCAACAACAAAGGTGCGGAGGTGCAGGGCCTCATCCGCACTCTCGTGGGCGTCGGCGTCGCCGGGTTCATCGCCGCGATTGCTTTCAAAAGTCACTTCGCCATTGCCAAAACACTGGTGGCGATCGTGGTCGGCGGGGCACTGATCTGGGTGATGTGGAACATCACCGCCGTCAAAGACAGTGTCGGCGACGAGCTTCCCGGCTCCGCCTCGCCACAAAGCAGCGAGGTCGTCGTGGTGCCCGATCCGATCGCGGCGTTCATCTGACACTGCTCGGCCAACTCACGAACACCTCGATTCAACGACCCCCGCAGGAGTGTGACCGACCATGACCGAACAGCAGGCCTCCTCGCGGAGCGTGGTCAAGATGTTCACCAAAGCGCGCAATTTTCCGCAGCTGATCGGCAAAGCGCCAGACGGCCGAAAGATCCCCGGTGGCCCCTACACCCTGACCCAGTTCGTCGGCGCGGGTATTGCAGGCGGACTGCTGTGGCTGACCCAGTCGCTGTGGGCGCAGGGCAGTGTCATCACCAACGGTGTCATCTTCCTCGGTGTCACCGGCGGCACCCTGTGGGCGTTGGGGAGGCTGCCGCAGGGAGCACGGAATCCGATCTCAGTAGTCCGGGGTGTCGGGCGCGCGGCTACCGGGGCGATGTCACCGTCGAGGATCAATGGCGAGCCGATCCGGATCAAACGCCCTCACGCGGTACTGGGGTCGGTGATCATCCTCGACACCCCGCCAAGCCACGACGCTGCTATCAGTGAACCAGCAGTCATCAGAGCATCCAGCGATCGAGTAGAGAACGCCGCGGCACCGGTGGAGCTCGACGACAACGCAGCGCCGGCCGCACCAGCATTCAGACCTCTGACCCAACCGCGGCCGGAGCGAAAGATCGCACCAGCGCCAGCCCGGCCGCGATCGGACGGCGAACGCCAGCGCTCGCAGAGTCCAGCCCTGGCCGAAGCGTTCGGCGTCGCCAACCTGGCACCGGCGAGCAGCGTTCAGCAGCTGCTTGCCATGGCTGCAGCGGCCCCCACCCCGACCCGAGAGAAGGCGTAATGCAACAACCGAACCGGCTCGTCACCTCGAACTTGCGCTGGACCCGCTCCGGAGTCGTCTGGGCGGACTACGTCCTGACCGGAATCCCGTACGGGTACCGGCCGATCGAAGACCGACAGACCGCGCGGGCGATGCACAAGATGTTGCTGCGCGCTCTTCCTGGCGAATCTCTCCTGCTCAGTGTCGCGGTCAGTCTGGACCCAATGACCATCGTCGAGCGCATGGAACGGGGTGTCGATCTCGATCTCCATCCCGCGTGGGCAGACGAATGCGACGCCACGATCGACCGCCTGGAGGAGATCCGACCCGGCCAGCGAATCTACTGGCTGTCCATCCCCCTGGCCAACCACGGCTTCGGTGACACCGTCAAGGCCGCAACGTCCGCCGCATGGTCCTCGGTGGCCGATCTGCTGGGGATGCCGCCCTCGTCGATTCCCGTCGAGGAGAGAGAACGCCGCGCAGCTCAGGCCGCGCAGATCGCCGCGGCCATCCCTGCCTTCTACGATGCGACCCCCGCAACCCCCTCCCAGATGGTGTGGCTGCACCAACATGCTCTGCAGCGCGGCCTCGGCCTCGATACCGACATGCCCACCGCTCTAGATCATCCGGCAGGCACTGCTCGAGGATCCTTCACTGCCGCGCGGCTCGACGAAGGGGCTCAAAGCGATCGCCCCGAATCGGGCTGGCGGGCCAAGGCGCCGACCTTGTCGCGTGTGCTCAAAGTCGACCAGCCGTGGGAGGTAACGCCACCGCCGGCCAGCTATCAGTGCTTCCTGGTGCTCGCCGCCACTCCTTCGGGCGGCACGCTGTTTCCAGGCTCGGAGTACCTGACCCTCGCGGACAACCTGGGCGGCGTCGATGTCGACTGGGCAATTCGGTTCAAGAACTCCGCTGCATCGGAGGTTCTGAAGAAGAACCGCCGCGCCTTGGTGCAGATGAACGATCAATACACCCAGCGAGAAGACGAATTGAGCACCGGCAGCGTCCTCGACGACGCTGCCGTCGCCCTCGCGGAATACAACGCGCTTCTGGAGGCGGACGCAATGGAGATGGAAGTGCAATCCACCACCGTCTTCTGTGTCGCCGCCGCGGACGAAGAGACGGCCATCGCATATCAGCGCGAGCTGGCGAAGGAGTTCGAGGGTTCGACCTACAGGTTGCAGTCACCGATCGGATTCCAGGAGGAGCTGTTCTGGGCAATGACACCCGGCGTGCCGACGCCGGCGATCTGCAACGAGTTCGCGCAGATCACCACATCCGAACATTTCGCCGCGTACGTACCGGTCACCCGCAACGATCTCGGCGACGGAGACGGCCCGCTGATCGCACTCAACATTTCCTCGGCCCGCACTGGCGTCGTGCACCACGACATCGCCAAGAAAGCGTCACGTGACGTTTCGGGTTCGGTGGGAGTGTGTGGCAACTTGGGATCAGGCAAGTCCGGCTACTTGAAAACAACCGGTAACCAGGTCGTCGACCGCGGCGGCCAAGTCATCGTGGTCGACCGGACCCCTCTGGGCGAATACGCACTGTGGGCCGAAGCGATCACCGACGCGGTGGTCGTCGATACCGCAGCACCGGACGTCACGATGGACCCTCTTCGGCTGTTCTCGCCCGCACGAGGAGGGGAAGTTGCGGTGTCTATTCTGTTGCCGCTGTTGCAACTTCAGCCCGACGACCGTTTGGGGGTACTGCTGTCTCAAGTGCTCGAGCCGGAATACCGCGCTCGCTTCGGCAATTTCACTACCCCAGGCCTGGTTTCGCACCTCGAGAAGGACTGCACCCTCGACGGAGCTGCCGAGCTTGCCGGAAAGTTGAAGGTCTACGCGACCAAATCCTATGCAGCAGCGCTGTTTCGGCCGGACCTAGAGCCGTTCAATCCACGCGCAGGAGCCATCGTCTTCCGCACTCACACACTGGAATTGCCCTCGGAGCGAGAAGTGGAGAACGAGCATCTGTTCAAGCAGATGTCGCTCCAGAAGCGGGTAGGGCGAATGATGTACACCCTCATCGCGCAGATCGCCCGCGGCATTTGCTTCGCGGACCCCAACACCCTCGCGGTCTTCCTGCTCGACGAATGCCATCACCTGACGCGCTCGAGCGAAGGTGTCGAGATCATCATCGACTTCATTCGAGACGGCCGCAAACACGACGCCGCGGTGATGCTCGGATCGCACGACCCCGAAGCAGACTTCGGCTCCGAGACGCTGCGAGGGCTCATCCCCACCCGGCTCGTGTTCCGGCAGACGGATCGACGACTAGCGCAAAAATCGTTGAAGTGGCTCGGCGTCGGGGAAGACGATCTCGGACTGCTCAAAGAGCTGATGGAGAACACATCGCCCGTCGAAGGCAAAGACGGATACGTCGCACCGCATCGCCGCGGAGAGGGCTACATGCGCGATCCCGCCGGCAACGTCGGCCGCATCAAGGTCTTACTTCCGGCATCGGAAGCGAGATACCAAGCGGCGAGTACGACTCCGAAAGAATCGACTACCGAGCGCGCTGCGGAGTTGGCGACATGGTGATGTCGAAACGAGTTGTGCGCCGGCCAGGTTCGATTGGCGGCGGCGTCAAGATGGTTCTCGAGCTCGTGCTGTGGTCGTGGATCCCGCGGTCGTGGTGCAGTGTTCTCGCTCGCTTCCTCGGCCCTGTCTTCAAGTGGGTAGTGGCATCTCGAATCCGCCGCGCGATCGTCACAGGTGTCGCTGTCTGGCACATGATCGGTCTGCTGGCGATCGCCCTGGCGTCACCGGCTCATGCCGACCCGGGTGAAACCCTGCCCACCAACAGCACATTCAGCTGGATGGAAGTCCGTGACTCTCACGGAATTCTGGTCTGGGACTACTTCATGTCCATCGACGAAGGCTCGGTCGGGCACCCGATGTACACCGTGTTCTCCACCTTCATCATGCTCGAGTACGAGGTGTACCGCGGGGTGACCGGCTTCGCGATTTGGTTCGTCACCTACGCCTTGCGGTTCGAGTGGCTCGAATTGTTGACTGCGCCGTTCCGTTCGATCGGCGATGCCATGCAAACGGTCACCGATCAGTTCCAGCTCACGGGCCTTCTTCTCACCGCTGCTGCAGGCATCGGAGCGTGGTGGGTCATTCGCGGACGGTGGACGACGGGAGTGTACGAACTCCTGATGGCAGCAGCGATCGCCGCTGCGGCAGTGGGGATCCTGTCCAATCCAGTCGAACGGGTCGCAGGACAAGACGGCCTGATCATGCAGGCGCGCGACGCCGGCGTGCAGCTTGCGGCAGGCCTGGCCAACAAGGGAGACACGACGTCGAGTTCCGACGAACTCATCGACCAGATCTCGGAACAGATGGCCGACACGTTCATCAGGCAACCCACCCAACTGCTGAACTTCGGCCGAGTCATCGACGGCTCGCCCGACGGAGAACGTTGCACTCAAGCCTGGGACGCCGGCCACGAAAAAGCAGACGGCAACACACGAGACACCCTCAAAGACAACATCAAAGGCTGCGGCGGCGAAGGCGCAAAACAGATGAAGGACTTCGCCGATCACCCCGGACCGGGACAGGTCGGGTCCGGGGTCGCGATGCTACTGGCCGGTGTCATCCTGCTCGGATTCGCCACAATTCTGGCGTTCACCCTCATCCTCGCGGTACTCACCGCCCTCGCATCGGCCGTCAAGGGAATTGTGGTGACCGTCGTTGGAATTCTGCCCGGATCCGGCCGCGGAGCATTGTGGAAAACCCTCGCCGCGGTGCTGATGTCGATGGTCATCGTTATCTTCGCGGTGGTGTTCCTCGTCGGATACATGATCGTGATCGGACAGTTGTTCAGAGGAGACGGCGACTCTCCGCTGATGATGAAATTCATCCTGACCGACATCGTTCTGATCGCGGGCATCATTCTCTACCGCCGCGCAGTGAAAGGACTACGCAAAGCTTCCGACGCCCTCGCACGCAAGCTCGGAAGCAGACCAGGAGCCGCGCCCACCGCGATATCGACCAAGACACCGACCAGCCCCCTCGCCCAAGCTGCCTACGCCGGACAAGTGGCCCGCCAGGCCTATCAAGGTGGAAAGGGACTGGCCAAGACAGCCAGCCATGCAACGGCCCGAACCGCCAAGGCGAGTAAAGCTCTCGTCGACGGGACGGCAGCCGCCAGCAGCGCAGCCACACTTGGAACTGCTGCCGTGGTCTACTCGGCCGGGAAGATTGCAACCGCGGGCGTCAAGAAGGTCGTCGGTCGACGGAGCGACGCCAAAGCTACCCAGGCGGCCACCGACACCACCAATGCTTCCGAAACCCACCCCAGCCTTCGCAAACCGATCAACATCGACCTTCCCCCGACGCAGTCGGTCGTCGGCTCCGGTCACTCCCACACTCCGGTCTCCAGCCCCGTCGGAGACCGATCGGCGGTCCGCTCTCACGGCGACAAGACAACGAACGCACCCGGTATCAAGCGGCCGGTGGCCACCGCTCCCGCACTGTCGACTCCAGGAAACCGAGAAGTTCGGGCCAGCCGCGCCACGGTGACCGGCCCTGGAGGCGGACGATTCCGTGAGTACTCCACCGATGAGGGCTCGCCGCTTCTGCTTCCCGACCGGTCCACGCGGCCGTCGAGTGCTCCGCGTCGTGCCCGACCGACCGTCCAACCAGGTGCCACCACGAATCCGACGGAAATCCTCCATCGAGCTGCGTCAGGCGCACGGCGATGACCTTGGTGGCCCCGCCTGAGACAGCGGTGTCGCCGAACTCGAAAGCGCCACGTCGATGGTGGAAACTCGCCCTGGCGGTCGGTATCGCCGCTCTCGGTGTACTCGTCGTCATTCCATTGATGGTCGTCGTACTCGTCACATCGTCAGGTTCCAGCGGTTGTGCCCCCACGGTCTCGTCCGGTACCGGTGGTGATGATGCATCGCCGTTGACCCCGTCCGGTCCCATCGGCAAGCCGACCCGCGATGGCACGACCACGATGACGTCCCCCTTCGGGCAGCGGTGGGGCACGATGCACCAAGGCGTCGACTTCGCGGGCCCGATCGGCACCCCGATCTACGCAGCCCTCGACGGCACTGTGGTCAAAGCCGGACCCGCTCAAGGCTTCGGAATGTGGATCGTCCTCGACTCGATCGTCGACGGAAAACCGGTCTCCACCGTGTACGGGCACATGTATCCCAACGGCGTCCTCGTCAAGGAGGGACAACAGGTCAAGGTCGGCGACCACATCGCCGACATCGGCAACGCCGGCGGCTCCACCGGACCACATCTGCACTTCGAGTACTGGGAAGGCGGCCGTTTACAGGGCGGAACCGCTATCGACCCGATGAGCAAACTCGGTCAGGCGGGAAGCCCCCAATCGTCCGGCGCTGATTCACCGACCGGCGCCGGTACCGCTGTCGATTGTGGCTTCGGCACGGCCGGCGGAGATCTCCGAACCGGATCCGTGCCGCCGGAGTTCGAGCCGTGGATCCGCAAAGCAGGAGCCGTGTGCCCAGGCGTGGGTGCTCCCCTGATCGCATCCCAACTCTCCGCCGAGAACGGTTTCCGCTACGGCCCGTCCGCTCCGGTATCGAGCACCGGAGCGTTGGGGCCCGCACAATTCATGCCGGGAACCTGGGCAACGTGGGGCAAGGATTACGACGGAGACGGGCGAGCCGACCCGAACTCCATCGGAGATGCAGTGATCTCACAAGCCCACTTCATGTGCGCCATCAACGGAGATATCACCGCAGCCATCGCCGCGAGAAAAGTGAAGGGCGACCCAACTGCACTGACGATTGCCGCCTACAACGCGGGCCCCGCCGCGGTGCTCGCAGCCGGTGGAATGCCATCCGGCGGTGACTACACCACACAAACACAGCCCTATGTGGCGAAGATTCTGGCCGGCCAAGCGCAGTACACATCCGAAGGTTCCACAGGCCGGTTCGTGCCGACCGGAGCTGACGGAGACAATGTCGTCGAGGCTGCACGCCAGTACCTCGGAACCCCCTACGTCTGGGGCGGCGGAGATATCAACGGCCCCTCCCGAGGAGGATTCGACTGCTCAGGACTGACCAGTTTCGCCTACTTCGCGGGCAAGCACATCACCCTGCCCCGCACATCCGAGGCCCAATGGGGAGTGGGTTCGGAGATCCCGATCGATCAAGCGATGCCCGGTGATCTCGTCTTCGGATCATTCGAGGCGAACGGCCCTGGGCACGTCGGTATCTACATCGGCGGCGGTCAGATGATCCACGCCCCCACCACCGGAGACGTCGTCAAACAAGCTCCACTCATGGCTGGAATGAAAGCCCGGAGGATCTGATGTCCCTTGCCGGCCGACGTCTTATAGCCGTCCTCCTCGTCGTTGTAGCCGTGGTGACCATCGCCTGGTCCTGCAGCTCACCCGCCACCGATGAGCCGGAATCGGCACCGGAGACAACGAGCGCGCCAACCGCGCCGTCGCTACCCGAAATCAACACACAGCCAACCGAGACAACCGCTGTACCCGCTCCGATCAGCAGCGCCGCCACAGACGCGGAGACCGCAATCCGTCAAGCACTGACGACCGCCTTCACCTGGTACCCCAGCACCGACACGAGCTCGACCGACGCGTTTCTACGCGCCCGCCGATGGTTCACCGACAACCTCGCTGCAAAACTCTCCACCCCTGCAACGACCGAGCGAGGCCCCGGTGCCCAGTGGGAACAGTGGAAGAAAGAAGACGCCGAAATCACCGCAACCGTCTCGATCGGCTGCTCCGGATGCCCGGCAGATACCGCCGAGCGCATCTATCGAGTCGCGGAGATAACGCAATCGGCCGTCACCTCGGATGCCACGGTCCCCGTCGACTCCACCACGACCGTGTGGGTATCGGCAGTGCCGACCGCAGCCGGGTGGAGTGTGGACACTCTCGATTTCTGACCCTCGCCGCACATGACCCGGAGAGGGTCGCCGGCCACTGAACCGATCGCCCTGTACAGGCAACATGGAACGCACTATTTCCCGTGATCGGTGCCGCCGTTCATAGCCCTGTCGCGCTACGTGACAACCGGCTTCCGTCGGCCCTTAGCTCGCGGATCCGCGAGGAGGAGCCCCACCCCAGGCCGGTCGGGGTGGCTTGCGTATACCGAATCTCGTGGCAGTCACGCCGACGCTGGGGTTGGCGGATGGACGTTGCCCGAGGGTGCGTAAGAGAGGAATCGAACCGCATCCGATGAGCAGTTGATGAGGCGCCGATGCTGCCGCGAATTGGTGGTTATATGCCCCGGATGTGGGAAGGTCGCTGCAAGCCTTACTCGCTTCGCATCGCCGTTTGCAGCGTACCCCCCATGTCAAGGGGTGTCGAGCGCACATAGCTGTTCCCGCGACGGTCAGTCGCAACACGGAACGCGACTTGCCCGTCCCCAATCGCACCCTCACCGATAGAGCACTGGTGACCGATCGGTGCGCCACTGATGGGGCCATGAACGCATGCGCTGCAGCGCGAGATGAAAGGTTGTCGGAAAAAGATTCACCGCGGCTGTCACAGAAGTCGACGCACCTGGATCTACCTGTTCTCGAGAAGGCACGACGAGACAGGGAGTCCCCATGAGCGCACCGACACGACTACACGTAGCGAGGGCACGTTCGAGGAGCAGTCGATCTACGGCCGGCCCCCTGAGTCCTGTCATCGATCGAGGAGCGCTGCCGAACTTCGCTCGGATCGAGACCCTCAGGCTCGACGATCCCACCAACCGGATCGTGACCCTCGCAACCACCGACGAGGTCTGGTCGCTCGTCGTCGAGTGGAATTCGAGCAACCTGCTCGTCGACACCGAAGACGAACGATTGATCAGACTTGTCGATGCGGCTCTCCGCGCTGCGCACTGCCAGCCTCACGCCGCGTGCCGTTTCACCCTCGACTACAACCCGACCCATCTCAACAACGAAGTCGGCCGACGCAGCGTGGCCTTGACCGCAACGATGCGCCCAACTTCCGGTGACGGGATCCTGATCACGATCACCCGGGATGCATGATGTGCGCGCTACCCAACCCGACTCAGGCACCCCTCGACGGATACCGGTCGCTACGTGATGCACCCTCGCTCGACCCCCAGAACAATCCGTGGATCCGCAACTGTGTGCTCTACGTTGCCGGTGGAGTCGTGTCGGCAGCACTGGGCCCGATCCTGAACCTCGACACAGCGATCGCATGGGGTGGAGCAGCACTCGGCGTCGGCGCGGGCGCGGCCGTCAGCTACAACGGCTATCGCGCCACGATCCGAGCCGAAGAGACCGATCGTGCGATCGAGCAGCTCTGCCGGCTGACCGCGTCACCGCCGACCCGTGATGTCCTGACGGCGACTCGGTGGAGCGGCCAGTGGCCCGGCCGTCCGGGCAGAATCACCGTCCGCTACCAGTCGGCCGCGCTCCTTCTCGACGAACAGTGGGAGCCCCGCGTCGTCGAATTGCTCTCCCAGCAGAGCTGGGGCCGGTACCGGATCCAGAAGCACAACACACGCAAACGCCGTCTCGTTCTCGTCCCGGACACACGGTCCGTCTCCGAGACGCATGTCTCGCCCGAACTCGTCAAAGCCACGCGCACGATTCTCGCGCTGCTAGGGCCGACCGGAAAGATCACCAGACACGAGACGGACCCGAGCACCGGGGATCTTGTAGCTGTCGAAGCCACCCATGAGGTCGGACATCGACTCGAGTCCGAGGGCTATCGGGCCCGAGTACAACGAGTAGTGAGCGTCAATCTGCCCGGTCGGTGGCGTGCTCGCTGGAACCTCGAAACGGACTGGGTGCGTTTCGAGGTGCGCCCGACCTTTCCGAAGAAGCTCTACAACCCGGCCGGCCTCGGCGACGCGGAATCCACGACCGATCTCGGCGACCTCGCGCACTCCGACTACGACTCGGTCGCGATTTCGTACGGCGAGGACGAGGACGGCAACCCCATGGTGTGGCGGCCGGCGATCGACCCACACTTCATGCTCGTCGGTGCATCCGGAACCGGAAAGACCGTCACCGCACACACCCTGCTGACACAGCTCACCGCGCACGGTTGGCCGGTATGGGTCGTCGACGGAAAAGGGGTCGAGTTCTTGGGCTTCCAGGACTGGCCGAATGTACAGATCGTCGCCAGCCACATGGAGCACCAGGTCGCGGTCATCTATCGGTTCTGGAATCTCATGGAAACCCGGTACTCGCTGATCGTCAACGGAGAAGCTACCGAGGCCGACTTTGAGCCCGTCGTTCTGTTCATCGACGAGTACGCCGACTTCCGAGGCAACCTGCTCAACTGGTACTCGAGCATCAAAGGTAAGGGTGATCCCACCAAGCCGAAGACCCTCCAGGAAGTGGCGTCGATCGGACGAAAAGGCCGCACAGCGAAGTGCCACATGGTGCTGGGAACGCAGCGACCCGATGCCGAGTACTTCGGCGGCGACATGCGAGACAACTTTCGCCAGCGCGTATCGATGGGCCGTCTGAGTCCGCAGGGCGCGTTGATGATGTGGGAATCGGCAACCACTGGAGTCGGTATCCCGCGCGGATGTCGTGGGCGGGCGACCAGTGTCAACGACCACAACCAAGCGGTCGAAATTCAGACCTACTTCACTCCCGACCCCCGCAAGACTGAGCCCGGGGCCGACGACGCAGCGGTGCTGGACCGCCTGCGTCCTCTCGAAGTGCGGCACGAGCGGTTGGTGATCCTCGACCCGGATCCCGGCGGCACCGTGGACGGCGACGAAGAGATCCGTTTCCATCACGTCTCCGGCGCGCCCTGGGCGCGCGCGTCGGACCATCCCAATCTCGATCCCGTCGCCAGGCGAAAGACGCGCGCGGACAGTGATTCAGCTCGTCGCGCATCGTCGCCGATGGCAATGCTCAATCTCGACACCCCCACCGTTCGCCAGCCCAAGCCCGACGCGCAGACGCCGAAAGAAAAAGCCGTGTCCGGCGTCCCGGGCTCTCCGATGCACAAGGACCGCCCGCACCTGCAGGTGGTCCCCGACGCCGGTACCGACGTCGACGACTGGGAGGGCTACGGCGAATCCGAAGACACTGCTCCGGTCGACCTCGTTGCCGGCGACCTAGTTCTCCTCGACGAGGACGCCGGGATCTGGGTCGTCGTCGACAACGAACCCGACATCTACGGAGACGAGTCGGGTGACGACATGGTCGGGCTGACCTGGCGTGGCGACGGCGACGACGAGGGGGTGCTCGACATTCCTCTCGACGCGACTGTTCAAGTTCGTCGCCCCCTTGCCCTCGCCACCTGAATCACTCTGCGACACACACGATCAGAAGAGGAACAACCACATGTCCCAACACGGCAACAACAGCAAAGCCCTCTCCGACGACGATCAGATGGCGCTGATCTGGATCGCCCCACTCGCAGCCACCATGGCTCTCGGATCCGCAGGCCTGTGGTGGTCGACGGCAATCGCCTGGCTGGTCGAGCACTCCATTCTGATCGCCAGCGAGGCATCCCCGATGGTGCAGATCCCAGCATCGGACGGTGCCGGGCTCGACGGTCGACGACTGATCATCGCTCTCGCCGTCGTCGTCGCCCTCGGTGCCGTCGCGATCAGCGCCGGCCGCTCGGCCTACTCAGCCCGACAGGCTCGACTGCACCGAGGAGACCGGGGATGAGAACGAAAGCCACCAGTGGTCGCCGCGCAGAACTACGCGCGATCGCGAGCAGAGAATCGTTCACGATGCCGCTCGGTCAGTGTGTCCGAGACAGCAACTGGGCCGCCCGCGAAACGGCGGTCGCAGAGCTGCTGCAGTCACGGATCCCACGTCTCGAACGGCGCCGGAAAGCAACCGTCGCTGCAGCGCATCTCCTCGAATCGTGCGAGACCTGCCCGCTCGCGGCCTTCGTCGCATGCCGCACAAGAGCCGAGGCAGATAGCTATACCGGCGTCGCGGCAGGCGGACTGTACGACCGAGGAACTCTCATCACCGAAGAAAAACGACCCGACGGTCTGGACGCGATGCACTCCCGCGAGGTAGTGTCCCCAACATCTGATGTGCGGTCTGACCAACCGCATCAACTGAAAAGGGATGCACCATGACTGACGTCGACGTGGTTTCGCGTACGCAAAACAATCTTTCCCCCGCACTGTGTGATGCAGTGCCCGATAGCAATACAATGAATCCTGACCGGAATACCGGTTCATGGAGTCGCTCGACGACGTCGAGGGGTGGTTCCTTCGGCCCGACGAGCGACGGCAGTGACGCTGCGCGTGCGCGACGTCGCTCCACTCCCGCGGCGGGATCTAACAGAACATCCCGCCGCGGGAGTGCCTCGTCGGTACCCTCCGGACCCGCCCGCCGCCACCTGCTGTCGTTGCGGCTCGGCGGTATGCCCGACCAAATGATCCTCGATCTCACGAAGCTCAGCCTCAGTGATGTGGAGACAGTCGCCAACCACAAATGCTTCGAGACCACCGCAAGCATCTCGAAAGCTATTCTCGACGTCACCTTCCACCCCACCCGGGGACGGGCGATGACCTTAGGTGTCGGAGCTCAGCGACGGATCCGGGCCCTCGTCGCGATGGGCTACTCGGTGCAAGCGCTGTCCGAACTGACCGGGCTGTCGGTGCCCAAGCTTTCGACGTTGCCATCGGATCAAGTTGTCCCCAGTGAACTCTGGTCCGTCATCAACGACGTCTACGACCAGATCTCCATGACACCCGGCCCCGACGAGCAGGTCCGGAATGCAGCCCGTGAGCAGGGATGGGCGACGCCTCTTGCTTGGGACGATGACGAAATCGACGACCCCCGAGCACGTCCACATTCGCCCCGAGGCATCCGCGGCGTGGACGAGGCGGCCGTCTACCGTCGCCTGTGCGGCGAATGGAGACTGCCGCTCACTCTTGCAGAGCAAGCCGAGATCGTAGGAATTTCGCTCCGTCGGCGGTGGTCAACCGAGCACCTGGCCGACGTACTCGGAATCGATCTCGACTCAGCGGTGAAAAAGAAGGTCCGCTACCGTGCCCGGATGGCCGTGCACGCCGCTCGCTCCGATGGTGAACGAGAAGCCGATGTTGCGTAGCGACTACGTCAGAAGTGTCGTGGTCGCTCTGGCGGCAGGCGTCCTATGGGCCTTGATCGAGGCGTCGTCGGCATCCTGGGCCAGCACTCAGGCATCAACTGCTGCGACTGTCGGCCGCGTCTCGATTGTCGCGATAGCAGTGATCGTCGGGGTAGCTCTGTCGGCCGCGCTGCGGACCACCGTCATCGCGGTGTGTGCACGGGTCGAGATCTCCGTCGACGAGGCGGCGCTGGGGACGAAAATTCCCGTCATCGTCTCCGGTGTCGTGTGGGGCGTCATCTCCGCTTTCGTCAGTACTCCGACGAGTGCGCCGCCGGCGGCAATGCTGTTCTTGGCTCTGGTAGTGCCCTGGATTGCGTGGATCGACCAACGCGTGCAACGGATTCCGACTGCTCTTGCGTATCTGGCCGCCAGCGGAACTGCAGCAATGATCTTGCTCACCGGTGTCGTTCACGGCACCTGGGGCGCGGTCGGTCGCGCCCTTCTGGCCGGCCTGGCCGCCGGCATATTGTTCTTCGCGCTTGCAGTGCTTCTGCGCGGCGGAATCGGTATCGGCGATGCGCGACTGGTGGTCTCGCTCGCGATGGTCCTAGGCTACGTCGGCTGGACATCCCTCGGTGCGGCGCTGGTGTTCTCGATCCTGACGGCTTTCGTCGGAGTGATAGTCGTGCGGGTCCTTCGAGCGATCAGATCCGAGCCTGCACGGTCGCATATCGCGCTGGGCCCGTACCTCGCACTCGGCACCGCGCTCACTCTCGTCGCATCCTGATCCGCCTGCGCGCAGTTGCGTCCTGCTTTTTCTTCCCTCCCCGAACTCGACAGCTCCCGAAGAGGTGATTGCCATCATGGCGAAGACACATCAGACCGCATGGACAGCCATTGCCGCAGCCGTGATGGTCGCTGTGGCGGCCGCGGCTGCCGTGGTGATCACGACGGATCACCACGAGGCCGACACTGCGCCACCACCACCCCAGGTCTTCCACGACGTCATCACCGTTGCGAGCCTTCTCGACGCCCTGCCCGTCGTCGACGATATCGACAGCACGGCCAGGTGGCCCGACGGTCAGCGCTTGGCGGAACTTCTCGTGCGGCCGCCAGGCAGCGATCACGGATGCGACACCAGGAACATCGCATTGGCAGCGGAGCTCGAGGCCGTCACATTCGCTGCCGGAACGGACAATTGCGTTGTGGCACAGGGCGTGTTGAATGATCCATACACCGGTGTCACCGTCGAATTCGATGCAGCATCTGAGAAAGATGCTGCAGCAAGCGATTACGTCTACCCGCTGGACGCGGCGTGGGCGTTGGGTGCTGCTGCATGGGCACCCGAACAGCAGCAACGCTTTGTCAGCGACGTACAGACCAACATCATCGTCGCCAGCGCGCAGGCAGTTGAACATCGAGCCCAACGTGGGCTTTCTCAGTGGCATCCGAGCAACGACGACCTCGCATGTGCATTTGCGGCGAAATATCTTCGTGTGGCGCAGACATACGCCTTGCCCATCACCCGCGGTGATGCTGTCGCGGCCACGCAACTCTGCGGTCTCGGCAACACCGCGGTGACAACTGCGGGCGAGACCGAACCGGCGAACTGACCACACGATCGGCCACACAAATCTCCTCCCCAAGAGGAAATGAAAGTCCCTCGCACACAACATGAAAGAAGGAATCTCATGCCCAAGACCGCCGACCAGGCCGATGCAACCACCCGCGAGATCCTCGGCCCGCAGTTCACCGCAATGCGCAACCTTGTCGAAGCAGCCGAGAACAGCCGGCAGAAGGCCGAAGCAGTCGCCAAAGCGCAGGCCGAACATGTCGACTCGACCGCCGAATTCATCGTGGCCTACGACGCCGCCAAAGCTGCAGGCTTCACCACCGCCCAACTGAAGAAGGGCGGCTACGTCCGGCCATCACTGAAGGGAGTCGCAAAACCGGCCACCAGCAAGAAAGAACCCACGCAGACCCCGCCGGCAGAAACCGCCGCCACCGGCGGCGAACCCCACGGGCACGACAGTGGGCAGCAGAACCATGCCGCACCGGCGTCGGAGGAACACCGGAGTGATCACCACAACGAGCACGGCGAGCACGACGCCATGGCGAGCTGACATGACATCCCGTCGACAACCAGAGGGGGCTGTGCGATGAGCACCGACCGAACCGACGCGATCACCCATATCGAGCTGGCCTGCGACGTCTGCGCGCTGGAACCCAGGGACGGGGGAGCGGGACCGCGGGGCGCATGGTGGGCGGTGGCCATGAAAGATTGCTGCGCCGGCGGACAGCTCATGGCCCACCTCGCGTGCGACGAGCACTTCTTCGATCTGATTTCACAGAAGCTGCCCGGCGTATGCACGAGTTGTGGCCACCTGAGCCGGACCCTGTCCGACGTCGTCGATGTCGCATGGACGATAGGAACCGGAACCGACCTGCCCGGCCGGCCGGGACGATGACCCAAGCTGTCGCACTGCTCGGTGGAGGCGTCCGCCGAGCGTGCACTTGCTGCAGCGCTGTCGAATACTTCGGCGGCGCTGCAGGTCGAGTCGGTACCGCCGCCCCCCGCGGGGCCGCAGTACCGACTCTGTATCCGGGACCGCAAGACCCCCTCCGGGTGAGGTCCGATGTCCTCCGCGCGCCGTAGTCGTAACCGCGTCACCCCAGACGGGGGCGCGTTCGACCCCGATCGAGGATCCAGCGGAGAGCTGGAGAAGAAGCAAGGGGTGGTGCTCCCGCACGCATCCTTCGCCGACCGAGCCGCGAATCGCGAGCATGCCCGCGGCCTCGATACCGACATCGAAGGACTGCCCGGTCTGACACGCGCGCGCCGCGACCTCGAACGCGCCTTCCCCCGCAACACCGCCGCGCCGATCACGAACGAACGAAAAAGACGTTCGCTGCCGGCCGCGATCGAACTCCGTCGAAGCCTCAGCGCCCGCCAGCGCAATGCGCGATCAGCCACCAAAAGGACTGTCGAGCAGAGCGTTCCCCGAGCCCAGCACCGTGCGATGAGCACACTGATCGGAGATCCAGAAAATTGGAAACGCACCAACGACGCATTGTCCGATGTCAACGGTGATGCAGTTCGGCTCGACGACGACCAGCGCCGCCACATCCAGAGAGTCGACCGCGCAATCCAGCGATACGAGCGTGAGTCCGGACGTGGACACCTGGTCTACACCGTTGTGAGCTTGCCCCACGCCGTCATCCATCCATCCGAGCTACCCGAGACCCTCTCACCCGGCTCGGTCATAGCTTTCGACCGCTTCACCGGCGCCCGCCACTCGATCCACGAACTCGACGCACACAGCCATCCGACGGACGCCGTATTCGAGATCCAAACAACACGAGGGCTGTACCTCGGAGCATCGGACAAGGGCGACGACACGAGCCACCTCCTCCCACGGGGCACCCGCTACCGAGTCGTCAACTCGCACTTCGTCCCCTACGAGCGACCAGGTCAGAGGGTCAGGGAAAGGCTCGTCGTGCAACTCGAAGACATCGACACGGACTGACCATCAGCGAAAGGAACAAACAGACATGCCCACCGAAAAGGCCTCACCGCCACCACACCGACGAGAACGCCGCGCACCATGGCAATTTCATCCAGACATCATGCCGCGCGCCGACTTTCGCGCCGTCCAAGCCGAAGACCCCCAGACCGGACCCATCGACGGAGCCATCGACACCGGCGAAGAATCGGAATAGAGACGGTCACTTGTCATGGGCCCTGCGCGATCGGATGCTCTCGTCGAGCCACTCCGCACCATGATGACGGCCACAAAACGTGATACGCGCCCAAAACAAACCTCATCGGTTGCTTCTAACGTAGCCAGGGTGGAGCATACGAGTCATGCCTGTCTCTGAACTTCTGCGCCTCGGCAATGCTCGACCAATCGTCCGATGGGGCGACCCTGTCCTGCACACATCGGCTCGACCGGTGACCGACTTCGGTCCTGATCTGCAAAGTCTGCTTGCCGATATGTTCGCGACCAATACTGCTGCGGACGGTGCCGGCCTCGCCGCTCAGCAGGTAGGCATCGACCTTGCGGTGTTCATCTACGATTGCAGTGACGAGACCGGGACACGGCGAACTGGTGTCGTCTGCAATCCGGTAGTCGAACTCGCCGAAGGAAACGATCGACACCTCATCGATTTCGGTGAAGGATGCTTGTCCCTCCCCGGCGCATACACCGACCTCGCACGGCCAGAGTTCTCTATCTGTCGAGGACAGGACCAGTACGGTAACCAGATCGAACTCAACGCAGGCGGCACGCTCGGGCGTTGTTTCCAACACGAAACCGATCACATCAACGGTATCGTTTTCGGCGACCGCCTCTCGAAGCGCAAACGTAAACAGCTCTATCGTGACCACGAGACGGTCTCTGAGCAGTACAGCAACGATTGGCCAACACGATAGATTCTGCTCCGGAAGCAGTGACCGCTCTGCTCCGCCTACCCACCCGGTGACGTCAAGACCTTCACGAAGCCTGACATTCATCTACACGAAACAGTAGGTCGAACCCTCAACGCATCCATGGCTCGCTATTGCACGGCAACGGACCATATGGTCTTGTATCCTGGGCTAGGGAACAGGAGTTCGGGGAACATATGCCTTACGCAATGGCTGCGGCGTCGCTACGGGCCGCGATTCCAGAGGTAGTGACGGCGTACAGAACCACTTTGCTACGCGAGAATAGTCCCCTCGGGATCAATCCGGGGGTGTGGTCACAGTGCCGCCGCCAAGCACTGGCAATCCTCAACGAGTGCGTAGATGCATTAGGCCTTCCCACGTCTTCGACTACTCGGTCGGCGATTCCAGACGAGTACACCCGGTTGCTCGGCTCGCATCGAGCCCTACAGGCAATACCGGCTTCGGAGTCCGTGCGAGCTGTGGAGATTCTGTGGTCATCCCTTGAGCCTGCAATAGAGCTGGCCGCCAAAGAGGCACCCTTGACACACCGACCTGGGGTCTGGAGACGCATCAACGCCGCTTTTCGCCTTGCTGCCGGTGGCCGCCTTCACACGGGCATGCTCAGCTACGAGGAGACCCGAGGCCATTTGAGGGACAGGCAACTTCGAGTGCTTGAGGCCGCGTCAGACGCATCTTTGACCAACCGGGAGCTTGAAGTCTTGGAGGCTGTGGCGTTCGCGATGACCAACCGGCAGATCGCTCGCACTCTGAATATTTCAGAGCTCACAGTCAAGCGGCATCTGTCCAACGCCTATCTGAAACTTGGGGCGTCGTCCCGTATGGACGCGTTGCACAGGCTATTCGGCAGCCGCATCTAGCGGCCCGCAATTTCATACCGCGCGCACCAGGAGGGTGCCGAGCATCGCGAGGTTTGCTGCGTACTGGGTGGCCATGAAAGCGCGGTACCCGCAGCGCCGTGCCTTCAGGTCATAGTCGTTCGCCCGCGCGCATAGCGCCATCACCCAGAGAGCTCCAGCAGTCAACGGCAATGTTCCGAACAGTGCGAGCGGTGCCCATAGCAGTGAGGCGATCGGTGCGCATACTCCAACGACAGTCGTTCCGAATATGGCCAGCCGCCGTGCAGAGCTGAGTCCACGTTGCGCTGCCAGAGTGCGCCTCCCACCAATGGCGTCCCCGTGGGCATCGGATAGGTCCTTCACGACCGCTCCCACCAACGCCATCCATGTTGCCATCGATGCGCAGAAGACTTGTTCCGTACGCCCAAATCCTCCGCCGCCGGCGGCCGCTCCGGCAGCATAACTTGCCCAGCCGAGGCCGAATATCACTACAGAAGAAGACAAACTCCAACGCTTGGCAGCCAGTGGCGGTGCCGAGTACACCCACCCAAGCGTCAGGAAGGCGAAGGTCCAGCACCACATCTCGCGCCCCGCAACTGCAGCCATCAGCAGGGCTGTGATCGCCGTAGCCACGCTGACCCACCGGGCTGTACGGACTGCCAGTTCCCCCCGCGCAATCGGTCGCTGCGACGCGTTTGCCACATCCTCAAGGACGTCAGTCACACCATTGAACAAGTACGTCGATATCACGACGGCCCACCAGGTCAACGCGCCGGCCGCTAATTGTCCGACACCGACAGGCCCTGCAGTCGCTGATACGCCGGCAATTCCAACCGCGAATCGAAGCAGATAGACACCTTGGACCTGCGGTCTGGCCTCCACGAAGCACAACCATGCATTTCTTGCGGGACTCGACGCGCCCCCAGGACGACCTACCTGTGTGCCGTGCTTGACCGACTCACACCGATACGACCACCCATCTGACACAGCCGGAGCCTAGCTGTCGCAGTGCACGAAGGTTTCTGCCCGGACTTGTCTTCGCTAAAACTACATCCAAAGTTGTAGTTTTCTGAGGTATTACCTACTCCCTTCGTGCCACAAAGGGGACCAACGTATTCGCTGCTAGGCAGACTCGACTGGTACCGAAATGCACAGCAGGCGTACTGCAACTCTCCGAGTAAGCGAGGACCATGAGCAATCCGTTCGACGATGAAGACGGCAGCTATTTCGTTCTCACCAACGAGGAGGGGCAGCACTCTCTCTGGCCGGTCTTTATCGACGTCCCGGCCGGTTGGTCAAGAGTGTTCGGCGAGGCCAAGCGGACTGCTTGTCTGGAGTACGTCGACACCCACTGGACCGATTTGCGCCCCAAGTCACTCGCCATTGCTCAGGCCGAAAACCGCAGCCAGACAACTAATGTCGGACCAACTATGCGGCCGGGAACGACCAATTCGGTTGAGGGCATCCCAGCCGATGCCTACCACAACGAAATTAGGTCGTAGCTCGATGGGAGCACAGTCAGGCTCGTCCGTCGCGGACGTTGTTGGGGTCGGTTTTGGACCCTCCAACCTCGCTCTCGCGATAGCTCTTCAAGAGTCCATCCAGCCCGGACCGGTGCCGGCAAAGTTCAGCATGAAGTTCTACGAGCTCCAGCCTCGTTTCGGCTGGCACCGTGGGATGCTCATGGAGGATGCGACCATGCAGGTCTCTTTTCTCAAAGACCTTGCCACCATGCGCAATCCGATGAGTCGGTATACGTTTGTGTCCTACCTCCGAGAGAAAGAGAGAATTGCTGAGTTCATCAACAGCAAAACTCTCTACCCACTGCGGGTGGAGTTTCATGACTACCTGGAGTGGGCAGCTAGCCAATTTCAGTCAAACGTCTCGTACGGGTCCGAGATCAAAGACATCCGACCAGTAGTCGAGAATGGCGTGGTGGAGTACGTCGATGTAGTCGGCCCAGATGACGTTGTTCAGCGGGCGCGGAACATCGTGATCGGAATGGGTTTGACGCCTCGACTTCCCGATGGTGTCAACAGATCTGAGCGGATCTGGCACAGCTCCCAACTGCTGGGCAGAGCAGCCGCAGTTACATACGTCCCTCAAAATTTTGTCGTCGTGGGCTCTGGCCAAAGTGCCGCCGAAGTTGCTGACTACCTTCATCGGACTTTCCCTCGCGCCAATGTGCACACCGTCCTGTCCCGCTACGGCTACAGCGTCGCCGATGACAGCCCGTATGCGAATGGAATTTTCGATCCGGAGGGAGTTGACCGGTTCTTCTCCGCTCCGACCGACGAGAAGCAGAGGCTCCTCGAATACCACGCCAACACCAATTACTCAGTGGTCGATCTCGATATTTCACAGTCGCTGTATCTCAAGAGCTACCAGGAGAAGGTCCTGGGCAAACAGCGGTTACGGATGATCAACACCTCGCGCGTCACATCCGTCGACGAGGACACAGACGGCGTACGGGTCGAGGTCACATCCTCGGCCACCGGTCTGACCCATACCATCGAAGCAGACGTGATCGTCTACGCCACCGGCTACCGGCCAAGTGACCCGGCACCGCTACTCCAGGTATCGGTGTACACCCTCACGTGATGGTCCCCGTACAACCTCATATGTAGGTGCTCGGCGAGTCCTGTCGTAACTCGCCCACGACAAGGGCCACCCTT
>NZ_NOZC01000014.1:0-104004 GCF_002258545.1 Rhodococcus sp. 05-2255-3B1
CTTCTCGAGCGGACCCGGCGACAACCGGTGGGCTGCTTCGACGACCTCGGCTTCGACGGAGGTGACGATGTCGTCGGAGAGGTTGTCGAGGATCCGGCACACCGTCCGCACCCGCGGAAGGTCGATCTCCCCGCCCTCGAATGCTTTCCGTAACAGGGGCAATCGCGTGTGCAAGGCGACGCCGACCGAGATATACGATTCGGCGACCGTCGCCGAGCACCCCAACGCGGCCGCCATTTCGGTGCGCCCGTACCGGCTGTAATGCTTGAACTTGATGTCGTGGGTGATCCAGCTCCGATGAACCTCGTAACAGGCGGTGATCTTGCGGGCCGCCTGCCGATTCTCCGCACGCGCGGCAGCGGTCAACGCCTCCAGTGACACGATCGGTACAGCACCCATCTTCCACCCCCCGGTGAGCCGAAACAAGAACGCCTGTTCGAACAAGAAAAACAGTAACCCGGGCCACCGACAAGATTGCTGGAGCCGAACAGCAGGCGACTGACCTGCCATTGTTCGCCGCGTCGTTCTACACTCCACCCCATGAGCGAGCCTGATTCCACGGCGTCCGAGATGGCCGAGTTGCGAGCTCGGGCACACGAGGGCGATCACGACGCCCTCGACCAGTTGGTCGAACTCGCAGGTTCTCGAAACGACCTCGACGAACTCCGCTCTCTCGCCGATGCGGGCAGCAGCGATGCCGTCGACATCCTCGTCGAGCTCGCCGGTGAACGCGGCGACCGCGAGGAGTTGCAGAGGTTGGCCACCGCAGGCAGTCAGGACGCCGCGGACATTCTCGAAGAGATGGACAGTTAGCCGGGGCTGGGACGCTCCCCCAGTTGCACGGTGAGTCGATGGGCGGCGTCGAGCAGCAGCTTGCCCAGCTCACGTCGTCGATCATCACGGAATCGCGTCTCGACACCCGTCAGGCTCAGCGCCCACGCAGGACCTCCGGCACGGTCGAACACGGCAGCACCGAGACCCCAGCTGCCCTCCACCAGCAATCCAGGGTTCACGGCGAAGCCTGTTGTCCTGGTGAGTCCCACGCGATGTCGAATCGCGTTGTCCGAGTGCGTCTCTCCCCACTCGGGAACCAAGTCGACTCCACCCAGGTACTCGTCCACCTCCCGATCGGGAAGGTGAGCGAGAATGGCCAGACCTGCGGACGCCACCCCGAGCGGAAGCCGAATGCCCTCGTACAACACGTGCGAACGCAGCGGAAAGCTCCCCTCCACTCGAAGCAGGCACACGGTCTCCGCTCCGCGCCGGACCGACAGGAACGCACTCTCTCCGCTCTCGGCAGCCAACGCCTGCACTATCTTTCGAGCCTGGTCGGTGATGTCGTAGCGCAATGCCGCCATCGACCCGAGCAGGTAGATCTCCGGGCCCAGTGACCAGTGGCCGGTGGCGGCGTCGCGGTCGATGAACCCTTGGTCGGCCAGAGACGCCAAGAGGCGATGTGCAGTCGGTCGCGCGATACCGGTCGCCCGAGCGAGCGCGGTGGTCGAGGCACCCGACGGATCCTCGCTTCCCGCCGCGCGCAGCAACGAACAGATCTTGCCGATCACACTTGCGTTGGCTTCCGCTGAGGTCACCCGCCCATACTACGTCCACTCAGTGGACGCCGAGCCCGCATCTGTTCACCGAACGAGCAAAAGCCAGCATTCTCCGCATCCAAATGCACAGCTCAGGTTCACTGGGTGCAACGTTTGCTCAACGAACACATCAGGAGCTGCAAGTGACTGGAAAGACCTACGCGTCCGCCGCCGAGGCGGTCGCGGACATCGGCCGAGGAGCGACCATCGCGGTCGGTGGCTTCGGATTGTGCGGCATCCCCGACGCCCTCATCGAGGCCATCGCGAACACCGACGCCACCGAGCTCGAAGTGTTCTCCAACAACTGCGGCGTCGACGGCTACGGGCTCGGAATCCTGCTGGCAGCCGGACGCATTCGCCGTGTCACCGCGTCGTATGTCGGTGAGAACAAGGAGTTCGCCCGCCAGTACCTCGCCGGCGAACTGGAGGTCGAGCTCACCCCGCAGGGCACGCTCGCCGAGCGACTTCGCGCCGGCGGCAACGGTGTTCCCGCGTTCTTCACTCCGGCCGGAGTGGGCAGCCCCATCGCCGACGGCGGAATGCCGTGGCGCTACGCCGCCGACGGATCCGTCTCGATCGCGTCGCCGCCCAAGGAGACTCGGGTGTTCGGCGACAAGCGCTACGTTCTCGAGGAGTCCATCAATGCCGACTTCGCACTGGTGCACGCCGAGATCGGTGACACCGCAGGAAATCTCGTATTCGACAAGACGGCGATGAACTTCAACCCCCTCGCCGCGATGGCAGGCAAGATCACCATCGCGCAGGTCGAGAATCTCGTCGAGCCGGGCGAGATCGATCCGGCCCACGTACATCTTCCCGGAGTGTTCGTCCAACGTGTCGTGCACACCGGGCCACAGGACAGGCGCATCGAAAAGCGCACCGTCAGTTCAGGAGTTCGAGCATGAGTACAGGGTGGACACGCGACCAGATGGCCGAACGCGCCGCAGCGGAAATGGTCGACGGGGAGTACGTCAATCTCGGCATCGGACTGCCGACGTTGATCCCGGGGTACCTCACCGACGCGGTCAAGGTCACCCTGCATTCGGAGAACGGCATCCTCGGCACCGGGCCGTACCCCACCGAGGACGAGGTCGACGCCAATCTCATCAACGCGGGCAAGGAGACGGTCACCGTCAATCCCGGTGCCGCGTACTTCGATTCGTCGTTGAGCTTCGGCATGATTCGCGGCGGCCACATCGACACCGCCGTGTTGGGCGGTATGCAGGTCTCACGCACCGGCGACCTCGCCAACTGGATGGTGCCCGGCAAGATGGTCAAGGGCATGGGCGGTGCGATGGACCTCGTGCACGGTGCCCGGCGCGTCATCGTCGTCATGGAACACACCGACCGCGACGGGAACCCGAAGATCCTCGACGCCTGCACTCTGCCGTTGACCGGACAGGGCGTCGTGAATCGCATCATCACCAACCTCGCCGTCATCGACGTCGTCGGCGACGGTACCCTCGCACTGGCCGAGCTCGCACCCGGTGTCACTTCCGAAGAGGTCACCGCCGCAACGGGATCCGCACTCACGATCCCGTGACACAGATGTCGTGATACCACTGTGGGCTCGAACGTATCGACAACGTTCGAGCCCACAGTTCGAGGTATCTAGTCCGGAATCATGTCGAAGGTGTCCGGGTTCGGGCCGTTACGACCCTGTTCGCCCTTGTCCAGGGCCGTGATGGCGTCGACGTCGGCGGAGCTGAGCTCGAAGTCGAAGATCTCGAAGTTGGCCTTGACACGCTCCGGCGTCACCGACTTCGGGAAGATGATGTTGCCCCGCTGAATGTGCCAGCGCAGCACCACCTGAGCGACGGATTTGCCTGTCGCGTCGGCGATTCGCTTCAGTTCGGGGTCGTCGAGAACGTTGCCCTGAGCGATCGGCGACCACGCCTCGGTGGGGATGGCGTGCTCACGGCCGTAGGCCCACACGTCGTTGTTGACGAAGTACGGGTGCACCTCGATCTGGTTCACCGCGGGGACAGTCTCGGTCTCCTCCGCCAACCGGTCGAGGTGGGCGGGCTGGAAGTTGGATACGCCGATGTTGTGGGCGCGCCCGTCGGCGACGAACTCCTCCAACGTCTTCCAGGTGGAGACGAAGTCGCCGTCGTAGCGAGTCGGGAGCGGCCAGTGGATCAGAAAGAGGTCCACGTAGTCGGTTCCGAGGTCGCTGAGGGTCTTGTCGAATGCCGTTCGCGCGTCGTCGGGCTTGTGGAAGCCGTTGTTGAGCTTGCTGGTGACGAAGACCGACTCGCGGTCGAGGCCGGAATTGCGAATACCTTCGCCGACCTGCTTCTCGTTGCCGTACATCTCGGCCGTGTCGATATGGCGGTAGCCGATTTCTAGTGCCGTTTCGACAGCCTTCGCCGTCTCGTCGGGATCGATCTGGAACACGCCGAAACCGAGCTGCGGGATCTGCTTGCCGTTTCTGAGCGTGACGTTGGGTACCTGAGTCATGACGCTCGGGTGCCCGCCCTCTCGGTGCTTCAAACCGGATGAAATGATGCGGTCGTGATAGTGCAGCGCATCCGGCGCGTCGTCGACCGTGTCTCCGAAAGCCTCGGCCGATCCTCCTCAGCCTTGATCTCTCCGGAGCGGCACTTCGACCCCGCTCATCCGTGGTTCCTCACTGCCACCGAACGCGGCAACGACGACACTCGAATCACGGCCTGGACGGAGGGCAACCGCGTCCAGAATCTCGTGCACGGCAAGACGTACTTCGCGGCGTTGGCGAAGGCGCTCGAGAAGACCGAGCGCGACGATCTGGTGCTCTTCACCGATTGGCGCGGCGACCCGGAGCAGATGCTCACCGACGACGGCGTGACCGTCGAGGATGCACTCGCCGACGTCGCGCACCGCGGTGGTGTCGTCAAAGGCATGGTGTGGCGCTCGCACATCGAGACGCTCGGTTTCACCGGACCGAAGAATCGCAAGCTCGCCCTTCGCCTCGAGGAGGCCGGTGGTGAGGTGATCCTCGACCAGCGCGTGCTGGTGACCGGAAGCCACCACCAGAAGTTCGTGGTCGTGCGGTACGGCAGGAAAGATCTGCCCGACATCGCGTTCGTCGGCGGGATCGACCTGGCCCGTGCCCGACGCGACGACGCCGATCATTTCGGTGATCCGATCTCACGCCCCTTCCCGCCCGAGTACGGGGAGATCCCGGCCTGGCACGACGTGCAGGTGCAGCTCGAGGGCCCGGCGGTGCGGGACGTCGAGGACGTCTTTCGCGAGCGGTGGGAGGATCCCGCAGCCCTGTCCCGACTGCCCTGGCACGCGATACCCGACATGATCCGAGGCGTGACGCGTGAGCCGTCGGAACTGCCGCCTGCGGCACCGGCTCCGGAACCTCGGGGCACGTGCTCGGTGCAGCTGTTGCGCACCTACCCCAGGCGGCGTCCCGCCTACCCGTTCGCGACCAAGGGCGAGCGCAGTGCAGCCCGGGCGTACGCCAAGGCACTCGACCGCGCCACCGAATTGATCTACATCGAGGATCAGTACCTGTGGTCGGTCGATGTCGCCCGCGTGTTCGCGGTTGCGTTGCGTCGCAAGCCGAACCTGAAGCTGGTGGTGGTGGTTCCCAAGCACCTCGACGACGACAGCGCACTCACCATTCCCTCTGCGCTGCTGGGGCACTCGGCCGCGCTCGAGGTCATCCGCGCTGCCGGCGGTGATCGCGTACTGGTTCTCGACATCGAGAACGACCGCGGAATACCTGTGTACGTGCACTCGAAGGTCTGCATCATCGACGACGTGTGGACCGCGGTGGGCTCGGACAACTTCAATCGTCGTTCGTGGACCCATGATTCGGAGCTGACGGCGGCCATCGTCGACGAAGAACGCGACACCCGCGAGCCCCTCGACCCCGCAGGCCTGGGCGACGGTGCCCGTACCCATGCCCGCAACCTGCGCCTGGAGCTCATTCGCGAACACCTCGGCCGGGCCGATGGTGACGACGCCGACCTGGTGGATCCACAGCAGTTCTTCGATGCGATCTCGGCCTGTGCGACGGCACTCGACGAATGGCACCGCAACCCGTCCTCGGGCCCGCGCCCGACCGGCAGGCTGCGCCGACACGAGATCTCCGTGCCGCCGGTCTGGCAGCAGCGACTCGCTGCGTTCGCGTACCGGCTGTTCGTCGACCCCGACGGCCGCCCGATCGGAATGCGCCTGCGTCGTCGCTTCTGACGTGCTTGCCGTTTCGGACCTGACATATCGGGCATTCGCCCTCGATGTCTCCCTCCCCTCGCGAACTCAGTGCTCTCGTCTTCGCCCCATCCCCACTGTTGACGGTGACCCTCGACCGAGCCCCCAACGGCAACACCGAACTGCACGTGCACGCAGGCGGCCAAGGCCATTGGATCGCCCGGATGGCCACGGTGCTCGGCCTCGACGTGACACTGACGGGAGTGTTCGGCGGCGAGATCGGGGGCATTCTTCGCGACATCGTCGAGCGGGAGGGCATCACCGTCGTCTCGGTCGACATCGGCCAGGAGAGCGGCTCGTACGTTCACGATCGCCGCAGCGGTGAGCGCGAGATCCTGGCCACTGTCGACCCGCCGCCGCTGGCCCGGCACGCCCTCGACGACCTGTTCAGCGCCGCCCTCGCCGCCGGTGCCCGCAGCGACGTCGCCATTCTGGGCGGACCGCACGAAGACGACATCGTTCCGCCCGAGGTGTACGAGCGGCTGTGCGCGGACCTCACCGCCCTGGGCAAGACGGTGGTGGCCGACCTCTCCGGACCGACCATGATCGCCGCGCTCGCCGGCGGCCTGACGGTGCTCAAGGTCAGCCACGAGGACCTCATCGCCGACGGCCGGGCCGAGTCCGAGGACCCGGCGCACCTGATCGATTCGATGCGGCAGATGCACGACGACGGCGCGGAGATCGTCGTGATCTCGCGGGCCGGAGATCCGGCCCTGGCGCTGGTCGACGGCGACGTGCTCGAGATCGTCACGCCGGGGCTGCGCATGGTCGATCACCACGGAGCAGGCGATTCGATGAGTGCAGGCATCGCCGCGGGGCTGGCTCAGGGACTGTCGGTCCCCGAGGCGTTGCGACTCGGCGGTGGAGCGGGCACGGCCAACGTCACGCGCCGTGGCCTCGGTAGCGGGCGACGCGACCTGGTTCTCGGCCTCACCGAAGCGGTGGAGGTTCGTCCGTACGAGAAGGCAGGCAAGAAATGAGAGCCCTGATCACCAACGACGACGGCGTATCCAGTGAGGGCATCGCCCTGCTCGCACGCGTGGCAGTGGAAGCCGGTCTCGACGTCGTCGTCGCCGCGCCGCACGAGGAGCGCAGCGGGGCCAGCGCGTCCTTGACGGGCATGGGCGTCGACGATCACCTCGGTATCGGATCCGTCGCCATTGCCGGTCTTCCCGACGTCCCGGCATACGCGGTGCAGGCGTCACCCGCTCTCATCGCGTTCGTGGCCACCCGCGGGGCGTTCGGCGACCCCCCGGATCTGGTGCTCTCCGGAATCAATCACGGACCGAACACCGGTGCCGCCGTACTGCATTCGGGCACGGTCGGAGCCGCGTTGACGGCACTGACGCATCGGGTCCCGGCAATGGCGCTGTCGTCGATCGCCACGGAGCCTACCCATTGGGCGACGGCCGAGCACGTGGCCCGCATCGCGGTGACGTGGATGATGTCCCACGGCCCGTCCGATGCCGTCGTCAACGTCAACGTCCCGGACGTTCCGCTCGCGGAGTTGGCGGGAATCGTGCCCGCATCTCTGGCCCGCTACGGCGCGGTCCAGGCCGAAATAGGCGATCGCGGGGAGGATTTCGTCACCGTTCGTTTCGACGAGATCCGAGCCGAGGACGACGATTCCGACGCGTCGCTGTTGGCCCGCAACTGGGCGACGTTGACGGCGATCCGTCCGCCCAGCGAGGTGGAGGGAATCGACCTGTCTGCGATGCGCGGCTGACCTGTTTCGTTCGAGCTCACCGAGATGTGTCGGTGAGCTCGTGCACACTGGGAACCATCACCGCACATGCCACGGACCTAGGGGGTCACCGCGTATGACGTTTCATTCTGTAGTTCCACCGTTTCTGCTCGAGCGGCTGCAGGGGCCGGGTGCTCGCGCCACTCTGCTCGCCGATCGTGAGATGCGCGCAGGCCGCGAGGTGGTGCAGGCTCGCACCGCCATCGCCCCGCGCACCGGCGGCACGCTCGAGCGCACGATCTCCGACGCGCAGTCCACTCGTGATCTACCCGGCCGGCAGGTACGTGCCGAGGGCGAGGATCCCACGGGCGATGCCGCGACCGACGAGGCGTACGACGGCCTCGGTGCCACATACGCGTTCTTCGACGAGGTCTACGGCTACTCGAGTCTCGACGGAAGCGGCCTGCCCCTCGACGCGACCGTGCACTACGGCCAGGACTACGACAACGCGTTCTGGGACGGCTCGCGCATGGTGTTCGGCGACGGTGACGGTGAGGTGTTCGCTCGATTCACCGTCTCGCTCGGCGTCATCGCACACGAACTCGCGCACGGGTTCACGCAGTACACCACCCCGCTCGAGTACAAGGACCAAGCCGGCGCGCTGAACGAGTCGATCTCCGATGTGTTCGGCGCATTGGTCGAGCAGTACACGGCCGGGCAGAACGCCGAGGACGCCTCGTGGCTGATCGGCGAAGGCCTGTTCCTGCCTGCAGTGCAAGGTAAGGCGTTGCGCTCGCTGCTCGAGCCCGGAACCGCCTACGACGACGACGTGCTCGGCAAGGATCCGCAGCCGGCCAGCATGGACGATTTCGTCGTCACCACCGAGGACGACGGTGGCGTGCACATCAATTCGGGTATCCCGAACCGTGCGTTCGCCGTTGCGGCCACCACGCTCGGCGGTCCGGCCTGGGACCGCATCGGGCAGGTGTGGTTCGACACGATGACCGTCGGCGGACTGTCCCCGACAGTCGATTTCGCCGGGTTCTCGGCCGCGACCCTCGCCGCAGCAACCAAGCGATTCGGAGCCGGTTCCGACGTTGCCGAGGCCGTGGCCACGGGTTGGTCTACCGTGGGGGTGAAGACAACAGGGCTCGAGTCCCTACCGAAGCCGAGCGACGATCGGGTGTGATCGAGAGCAGATGAGCCTGCGCATCGAGGTACTGCGAACCGGTGGTGTCGCCGGGATGTCCAAGCGCGGCGTCGTCGAGACCGACGAGCCGGAATGGCAGTCGTTGGTCGAGGCCGCGCAGCCGTACATCGCCGATCAGCAGGCCGCCGATCCGGCCGAGTCCAACGCCCGCGACACCTTCGTGTGGAGTGTGTCGGTGGGTGAGCACTCGTGCCGGGTGGGCGATTCCAGCCTGACCGGCCCGCTACGCGACCTCGCGGAGCGCACACTCCGCGAGGGTCGCGTCCGGTAGCGCGAGAACCTCGTTCAGGCCTTCCACTCCGCACTGCGTTCGTCGGTCGCCTGACCCAGCGCCTCGACGAGAGCGTCGATTCCGAAGTCCTTGCCGTACGACGGCGTTCCCGGCTGCTGACGCCACGACTGGGCGAGGGTTCCGCCGTCGACGGGGTCGAATCCGAGCTCGTCGATGACCGAGAAGACCAGCTTCTTCGAATCGTCGTCGTCGCCTGCGATCGGTAGTGCGATTCGACCTCTGGTCCCAGCGGGCACACCCTTCTCGAGCAGGTGCTTGTACCAGATTCCGTTGAACGCCTTGATGACCGGCTCGCCGAGTTGCTGAGAGACCCACACGCTTTCGGGCGTCCCACCCTCGATGTCCTCGATCAACCCGTCCCGCTGCTGCGGGTAGTAGTTGTTGGTCTCGATGATCGGGGCCCCGGGCTTGCGGGCGGAAGCAATTCCCGGAGCGAGATCGGGAACGTTCTTCTGCGGAATGCTCAGCAGCACCAGGTCTGCGTCCTGCGCGGCCTCCGCGGCCCAGACGGCCGTCGCTCCGGTCTCCGCTGCCAGGTCCGCCAGCGTTTCCGGGTCACGTGAATTCGAGAATCTGATCTCGTGACCGAGCGCCGCCCAACGCCGAACGAGGGTGCCGCCGATCAGTCCACTTCCGATGATTCCAATTTTCATATCGAGAACCAACACACTCGACCCGAAACAATTCCCGTCAGGATCCGATCGAGACCTTCGCGCGCGGACGGCCGAACTTCATGGCCTTGTCCACCACCTTGCCGTAGCGCAGTACCGGAAGGTCGCGGAAGTAGTTCATGCGCAGCTTCCACGGGGTCTCGCTGCCCTGCCTGGGGAAGTTGTCCACCGCCCGCAGAACGTAGCCCGCGGCGAAGTCGAGGAACGGTTCTTCGTCGATGGACGGGTCGCGCTCGAGTTCGACGGTGCTGTATCCCTTCTCGTCCATGTGCGCGAGCAGTCGCATCACGTAGTTCGAGACCATGTCGGCTTTGAGCGTCCACGAGGCGTTGGTGTATCCGACGACGAAGGCGAAGTTCGGGATACCGGTGAGCATCATGCCCTTGTAGGCCATGGTGCTGGGCAGGTCGACGTCCTTGCCGTCGACGCGGAACGTCGCGCCGCCCAATGCAGACAGATTCAATCCCGTTGCGGTGACGACGATATCGGCATCGAGGTGCTGGCCGGACTTCAGCTTCAGTCCGGTCTCGGTGAACGTGTCGATGTGGTCGGTGACGATCGAGACCTCGTCTTTGCGAATCGAGCGAAACAGATCGTTGTCGGGCACCAGGCACAGCCGCTGATCCCACGGGTTGTAGGACGGGGTGAAGTGGGTGTCGAGGTCGTATCCCTTCGGCAGCCACCCTTCCTGCATCGTCCGGATCCGCTTCTTCATGAACTCCGGGTACTTCTGGCTCAGGGTGTAGATCAGCATCGCCATGGATACGTTCTTGAGCCGAGTGGCGCTGTACGCCAATTTCTTCGGCAGGCGCTTGCGAAGGGTCAGCGCAATCGGATCCTGCGACGGAAGCGAGAGGACGTAGCTGGGCGAGCGCTGCAGCAACGTGACGTGCTCGGCATCACGAGCCAGATTGGGGGCTAACGTGATTGCCGTGGCACCACTGCCGATCACGACGATCTTCTTGCCCGACCAGTCCAGATCCTCGGGCCAGTGCTGCGGGTGGATCACCTGGCCGCCGAACTTGTCCTGTCCGGCGAACTCGGGACTGAAGCCCTTGTCGTAGTCGTAGTAGCCGCTGCAGGAGAACACGAACGACGCGGTGACCGTGACCGTCTCGTTCGTATCGCTTCGATGCGCGGTCACCGTCCAGAACTGCTGCTCGGACGACCATTCGAGAGCGACGACCTTGTGATGGAACCGGATGTGCTTCTCGACGCCTGCTTCTCGCGCGGTCTCGACGATGTAGTTGCGGATATCGGTGCCGTCGGCGATGGATTTCTCCCCCATCCACGGCTTGAAGCTGTATCCGAGGGTGTACATGTCGGAGTCGGAGCGAATCCCGGGGTAGCGGAACAGATCCCACGTTCCCCCGATAGCACCGCGGCTCTCGAGAATTGCGTAGGTCTTGCCGGGCAGATCGTGCCCGAGGTGGCGCGCGGCACCGATCCCGGACAGGCCGGCACCGATGATGAGGACGTCGACCTCGGGAGTGGGCAGTACGGCAGTCATGTCAACGATTCCTTCGATGTCTTTCGATCAGCTGGTCTTGTTGCGAGCGCTCTCGGACCTGCCGAGGCGGGCCACTTCCTCGTCCATCTTCGGCAGGATCGTCGGCACGTGTTCGAGCATGCTGCGATCGCCGACCCGCGAGGTGATGACGGCTTTGAACCACGACGCTGCTCCCACCCACCGCGGCACGTAGACGCGACGCTTGCGCTTGGCCAGGCCGTCGACGAAGGCGTCGACGCACTGGTCGACGGTCATCGTCTTGCCCAGCGGGCCCGGGAGCACCGCGAGCAGATCCTGGAATGCGGTGAGGTCGGACTTGGCGTCCTGCACCATCGGCGTATCGATCCAGGCCATGTGTGCCGAGCCGACGTCGACGCCTCGGTAGTTGACCTCGAGCCGGAGCGCATTCGCAAAGTGTTCTGCTGCAGCCTTACTGGCGTTGTACGCGGCCAGGCCGGGGCACGGGGTGAACGCCGCGAGCGAGGAGACGACGAGGATGTAGCCGTTGCGTTCGATGAGCGACGGCAGCGCAGCGCGGACGGTGTTGAACACGCCCATCACGTTGATGTCCATGACACGTTGGAACGTGGCGGGATCGACCTGCATGATCGATCCGTAGCTGGCGATTCCGGCGTTCGCGAGCACCAGGTCGATGCCGCCGTACGCCTCGATTCCGCCGTCGACGGCCCGCTGCATGTCGTCGAGGTTCCGGACGTCGGCGACGAACGCGGTTGCCTTCAACTGGGCCGCGACCTCACGGAGCGGGGCTTCGTCGACATCGACGAGGATCAGCTGGGCACCTCGGCCGGCGAGCGCCCGCGCGGTCGCGGCACCGATCCCCCGTGCCGCCCCGGTGATCAGAACGACCTTGTTCCGTAGCGTCGACGCCGCCATGTGCTCCCCCTCCATCGGAATGCTTGTCTGCGAACACTTTGCATCTGATACCGAGCGGTGTCAAGATCTGTCTGTGACCATCCCTCACAGTGAAGTCGGCCGCACCTACCGAGGTGCCGATCCTCGGCAGCGGCAGCAGGAGCGTCGGATTCGCCTGCTCGACGCAGCCGTCGAAGTCTTCGGCACCACCGGCTACCGGACCGCAACCGTGGAGAAGGTGTGCAGCGAGGCGGGCCTGACCAAGCGCTACTTCTACGAGTCCTTCACCAACAGCGAGGACCTGCTGATGGCGACCTACGCCCGCGCCACCGACGCCATGCGCGAGAACATCCTGGCCGGTGCCGCCGCCGAGGCCGACTCCACCGAGCAGGTGCTTCGAGCCGCTCTCACCGGCTTCTTCACCTTCGTCGCCGAGAATCCGAAATCTGCGCGCATCGCCTTCGTCGAGATTCTCGGGGTCTCGTCCACCGTCGATGCGCTCTACCGCAAGACCACGACCTCGTTCTCGGAGACCGTGCTCCAGGTGGCCGAGGCGGTCGGTTCCGGCCACGGGCTCGCCGGGCCGAACCGTCGAACACTGGCCATGGGCCTGGTGGGCGCGGTCCTCACCATCGCCCAACAATGGCTGCTCTCTCCCGAGCGCGAACCGTTGGATTCGGTGATCGCCAGCGCCCACACCATCCTGGCCGCAGTGGTCTTCGGCCGCGTCGACGGTTGAGCGTCAGGTCACGGCCTGCTCTGCAGCGGCTCCACCGGCTCCTCCGCCGTGGCTCGCTCGCCGGACTTGACGACGACCACGCCGAGCAGAACCAGTGCGCCACCGGCCAATTGGATCGGTGCCGGAGCCTGACCGAGCAGCAACCACGCGAACACAAGTGCGGCAACGACTTCCATCAATCCCATGAACGACGCCAACCGTGACCCGAGGCGTCGGCCCGCGGCGATCCCGAGGACGTAGGCCAGTGCGGCCGTCACGACGCCGAGGCCGATGATCGGGACCCACCACGGCACAACCGCATCGACGAAGGTGACATCGGTGAGCGGGGCGGCGAACGGTACGATACCGATCAGCCCTGCGACCAACAGGATGAGACCACCGGTGAGCAGGCCGGCCCCGGCGAGCACGATCGGCGGGAGTCCGTTGCTCTCGTCCGCCGACAGCACCCAGTAGACGGCCGCACCGGCCATCGAGCCCAGCGCCCACAGCACACCGACGGTGTCGACGTCGGCACCGGAGATCAGGTCGAGCACGAGCACCAGACCCATCGCGGCCAGCAGTGCGCCCACCACGGTCAGCCGACCCGGTCGCTGTTGGTGACGGAACCACATCCAGCCGATGACGGCCACAGGCGAGGTGAACTCGATCAGCAGCGCCACCCCCACCTCCATCCGTCCGACGGCGTTGAAGAACGCGAGCTGGCAGCCTGCCACCGCAAAAGCTCCGTAGGCGAGCAGCAGCTTCCAGTTCTTCGCCAGCAGGCTCCATCGCCCACGCAACGCGAGAATCGACGGAATCAGCAGGACGGCCGCCGCCAGCAGGATTCGCGCGGTCACCGCAGCCCCGGCCGTCCAGCCGGCGTCGAGCAGTCCCGTCGCGAGCGACCCGGAGAGGCCGAAGGACGCCGCCGAGAGCAGCGCGAAACCGAGTCCCGAGAGTCGACGCGACCGCGCCGCAGCGTCGTGGGTGGCCGCGAGATCTACCTGCGCGTCATGAGTGTAAGCCGTCATGACATGTGACAGTAGGGAGTGACTTGGTAAGGTGTCAACATGCTTTTTGCTCATGACGCGGAATTGTCGTTGCTGTCCGCCGTGGCCTTGGTCAATTCGGCCGAGGACCCGGACACGCTGACCACGCGGGAGCAGCTCGCCGAGTTCTTCACCGAACAGGGGTACTCCGGCCGGTTCGACGGCGACGACGCCGAGCTAGAAGCGGTGCGGGCACTGCGGCCGACCCTGCGCGCACTGCTGACCAGCAGCCGCGACGACGCGGTGGTCGAGGTCAACCGATTGCTGGCCGAGTCCTCGGCCCTGCCCCGACTGGTTCGTCACGGAGATCTCGACTGGCACGTCCATGCCGTCGCCGACGACAGTCCCCTCGTGACCCGCATCGTGGTCGAGACCGCGATGGCCATGATCGACGTCATCCGGGCAGACGAGCTCTCGCGCTTCGACGTCTGCGCCGATCCGGACTGCAACGGGCTGGTGCTCGACCTCTCACGCAACCGGTCGCGTCGGTTCTGCAGCACCACGTGCGGCAACCGCGCGGCGGTTGCTGCGTATCGAGCGCGCAAGGCCCAGTAGGACCGCGGGGCTTAGTCGATCGGCTTTCGGGTATTCCACGATCGAACTGATCGAAAGGAATTACTCCCATGGTCGAGAAAAGGCCTCCCGTATCAAGCATGTCCAGAGCTGTCGTCAACATGTTGGCCGTCGTACTGATCTTTGCCGGAATTGCCTCAATCGGCGGCCTGATCGCCGCATTGGCCGGCGGCTTCGAGGGTTGGGCCATCGTTGCGGGCATCGCGATAATCGCGCTGTTCGCCGGCGGATATCTGGCCGTACGCGAGGGCGCTCGTCGTCGATCCAGCGAGTCCACGCAGTTCGTCTACGCGCCGGACCACACCGACGAACTGTTCGACGTCGACCCCAACACCGGCGAGCGGACCCCACACCGCGAGTAGAGCACTGGATGCGGGGCCGCTGCAGGTTCGAAACGGCTGTGGGGCTCAGAACGGATATCTCTGGATGTCCGACTGCATCGTGACCCACTGCAGGTCACAGAAGGTGTCGAGGTTGACGGTGGTGCCGAAGTGCCCACCCGAACCCGAGGCCTTCACGCCACCGAACGGAGCGACCGCCTCGTCGTCGACCGTCTGATCGTTGATGTGCACTGCGCCGGAACGGATTCGGTCCGCCAACTCGTACGCCGCGAACGGATTCGCGGTGACGATCGCAACGGACAGGCCGTATTCCGATGAATTGATGATCTCGATCGCCTCGTCCACGGTGCGGTACGTGGTGATGGGTGCGACTGGGCCGAAGATCTCCTCGGTGAACGCCGGCGAATCCTTCGGCACGTTGCCGAGCACGGTCGGCCGATAGTGGAGACCGTCGAACGTTCCGCCTGCAGCCAGTTCGGCACCGGCCGTCACCGTGGACTGCACGATGCCGTCGACTCGCTTCAGTTGGTTCTCGTCGATGATGGGCCCCAACGCATTCGACGGGTCGGTCGGGTCTCCGACGGTGATGCGTGCAGCGATCTTCGCAAGCTCCGCGGTGTACTGCTCGGCGAGATGCTCGGGAACGAGGTGCCGGCCCGACGCCATGCAGATCTGCCCCTGGTGCAGGAACGATCCCCATGCGCCCGCCGATGCGGCGGCCTCGATGTCTGCGTCGGGCAGCACGAGGAACGCGTTGTTCCCGCCGAGTTCGAGGTGGACCTTCTTCAGTAGTGGCGCTGCAGCTTCCGCGATTCGCCGGCCGGCTGCCGTGGACCCGGTGAACGAGATGCACGGGACATCGGGGTGCGAGACGAGAGCGGCTCCCACATCGACACCCGAGGGCAGTACGTGCAACAGACCGTCCGGCAGGCCTGCTTCGGCGAAGATCTCGGCGAGGATCAGACCACCCGAAATCGGCGTTCGAGGATCGGGTTTGAGAACGACGGCATTGCCGACGGCCAGAGCAGGTGCGACCGACCGCATGGACAGTACCGAGGGGAAGTTGAACGGACTGATCACGCCGACGACGCCCATCGGAACGTAACGGCCCACCGAGAAACGCGATTTCGCGCTCCGCAGCACCTGCCCGTAGGGCTGCGACGCGAGAGCGGCGGCCTCGGTCAGCTCGGCGAGAACCAGTCCGATCTCGGCCCCCGCCTTGCCGTGACTCGATCCCGATTCGGGAACCAACCACCGCGTCAGACGCTCGGGATCGTCCGCGAGAAGCTCCGCGGCCCTCGTCATGACCGACGCTCGCTCGGTGTACGGCTTGGCGGCCCATTCCTTCTGCACACGTGCAGCTTTCGCGACTGCTCGATCGAGGTCGGCGACGTCGGCGGCACCGACGGTGGCCACGACCGACCCGTCGGACGGCGCGGTCACGTCGAGGGTTCCACCACCGCCGTCCACCCATCCGCCGTCGAAGATCTTTGCCGTCCACGCCTGTGTGTTCGCCATGTCAGTCCTGCTCTTTCCTACTCGGTGTTCTTCGTTCGTCGAGGTTGGGCTGCGATCGCTGCGTCGAGCACCTCGGCCTCGGCCCAGGATCCGTGGAATGCGAACGGCACTCGGACGGGGAGCTTGACGCGTGCGAGTGGTTCGCGGGTGAACGAGTCGGCCTCGTGCACCAATAGTTCGGACAGGCCGGACGCCGGATTCCACCACAGGGTCAGCAGGTAGCCGTCGTTCTCGATGCTCGCGCCTCGACGCTGAACGAAGACCGGTTCACTGGGGCTGGTCAAACCGTCCGGCCCTTCGAGCACGATCGTCTGTCCGGTCGAGAAGTCATGGCGCGCAAGCCCATCCGTCAGGGTCAGCGGCGACAGGCTTCGGGTGGTGGCGAAGTAGCCGAAGCGATTCTCCTGGCCCAGCCACGCGTCGTTGATCTTCGGGAACTCGCCCGCCACCCCGCTGTGCATGTGCTGGGTGGTCGTCCTGGTTGCGGTATCGAGCACGAACCGCCAGGCCATCGCGGGTGGAAACCAGGAGTGCGAGTCGATCGGCTCGTCCGAGTCGTCGGCCGGATTGCCCAGACGTGCAATGACGTGCAGGTCCACCACGATTCCGGTGGCAGTTTCGTGGGCGTTGAAGAAGTGCGTCGGGGCCAGCATCAGGCCGGTGTCGTACCACGTGACTTCGTGGGTTCGACGGTCGAGGACGGCGAACCTGCTGCCGTTCGGTGTAGCCGATTCGTCCCAGAGCACCCCGGGCCGCCCCGCCATGATGCGGTCGAGGCGGAACTGGTTGGGCGAGATCAGGAAGATCGCGAGGTGTTCGCTCACGATGTAATCGTGCACCATTGCCGGACAGCCCATCTCGAAAGTGACGGTATCGACGACGGTGCCGCTGGTATCGGCCTCGTACCACGTCAGATTCGGCCCGATGGCAGAGTAGAAGAGCATGTTGCCCGTCGACGGTTCGATCTTGTAGTGCGCTGTGCACAGGATATCCAGTGCGCCACCGAAATCGTACGTGCCCTGCGTGTCCAAGCTTTCGGGGTGCATCGAATGCGGCAGTCCGCCTTCGTAGTACACCAGCAGGTGGTCGGCGAACAGGCCGACGTTGGTATTGGCGACGCTCTTGGACGGCGGTGCGCCAACGGGCAGATCCCGCTTGGCCTTGCCCGAGCCGTTGACGAAACCGCTGTACAACGCTTCACCGGCCTCGACCTCGATCTTCATGGTGTCGGTGTGCACCCACTTCATCCGGAACGACGCCTTCCCGTCGCGGATATAGGTGCCGGCGACTCCGCCGTCGCCTTCCCACCAGTGGTAGCGGTCGGTGTCGAGCGGCTCGAAGCGGGGGTTGTCGGCTACCCGGAACAGGGCGCCGGCCAGGTCGTCGGGCAGTTTCCCGATGACCTCGAGGTCGAATGCCTCGGTCTCCTCGTGCCACGGCGCGAACGGACCGTTCAGGAACTTGTTGGACGTGTTCCAGTCGACATCCGCCTCGTGGCGCGCAGTCGCAGGCGCGGTCCGTCGGACCAGTGTCGTCGGGAGCGGGGTGGGTAGGTCACGCATAGCTGACGCCTTTCGTCTCGAGACAGGACAGTTCGGAAGGGCTCGGGGAAGATCCGGTCCACGACGCCACCGCGGCTCGAACGTCGTCACCCTCGTGCGGAAGCCACGCGGCCGCGACGAATCGGTCGGGCCGGACGAGGACGAATCTGCCGGTGTACGTGCGCATCTCGTCGTCCAATCGACCGTCGACGTCGAGCAGTACGTTGACGTCGTCGATTCTCGGTGCCGTGCGATCGGTGGGCACTGCGGCCTCGACGGCGTGCAGGCCGCGCGCGATACCGCGGGCACGGGACCAGTCCCCCGCGTCGCGCACGTCGATTCCCATCAGCGCCCAACCGGTTCCGAGAATCTCGTCGAGCGGGCGGATGGTTCGGGTCGCCGAGTCGAAGGCCAGGGGTTGCCCGATCGCACTCCCGGTGTCGTCGCCGGGGAGTACGAGTCCGTCGGAGAATCGGTACGGCGGGCGGTAGGCCATGGTCTCGAACCAGCGTCGCCCGTTCTCGGTGGCCAATGCGGCTCGGACCAACTCGTCGCGCCTGGCCGCGACACGAGGATTGGTCGTCATCACCACGCGGCCCAACCGCTCGGACGCGCGAACCACCGCGGCGGCGTGCGGGCCACGCTCGGATCCGTATGTGGCCAAGACTCTTTCGTGCAGACAGCCGTCGAGCACCCCGGCCAACTTCCACGCCAGGTTCGCGGCGTCACGAATGCCGGAGTTCAGACCCTGACCGGCGAACGGGGGCATCATGTGTGCGGCGTCGCCGAGCAGGAAGCAGCGCCCGAGCTGCCATCGGTCGGCCACGAGACCGTGGAAGCGATAGTTGACGGCTCGTTCGACCTGAGCGGGTGTGATCGGGCGGTAGCGCGAGACGAGTCTTTCGATGAGCTCGAACGGTGGCGAGTCGGTGGCCGTGCCCTCGCCGTCGAACAGGCGGAATTCGTATCGACAGCGACCGTCGAGTCCGGGTACCACCACGTGCGGCCTGCTCGGATCGGCATGGTGCATTCCGTAACGCTCGATGTGAGGGTCGCCGAGCGTGTCCACCACCAACCACAATTCCGGATGGCTGCGTCCGGTCATGCCGATCTTCAGCAGGTTTCGAACCGTGGATCGTCCGCCGTCGCTGCCGAGGAGGTAGCGGGCGCGCACCGTGCGTCCACCCGCTTCGATGGCCACGGCGTCCGCATCCTGCACGATCGAGGTGACCTCGGTGTCGAACCGTACGGTGACATGGTGTGCCGTATGCAGAGCCGCTGCCAGCACGCGTTCGAGATCCGGTTGCGCGAACGGGTTCTTGAACGGGAAGCCCAGTCGGTAGGCGCTCTCCGCGCCACCGTGGAAGAGCGGTTCGTCGTCGAGGCCGTAGTAGCGAGTTCCGGTGCCCGGCACGACGATCGGCAGAATTCGGTCGATGACGCCGGCCTGCTGATAGGTGCGCAGTGCCTCGTCGTCGATGCTGATCGCTTTGGGTTCGTCGCTCGTCGTCGAACGACGCTCGAGAACGATGACGCGGAGCCCTCGTGCAGCGAGCAGCAGGCCCGCGGTCATCCCGACCGGACCGGCACCGCAGATCGCTACGTCGTAGAGGGTGTCGAATCTCGTGTCCACACCACCAAGGTAGCGCGCATCACGTTAAATAGGAATGGTGTCCCACAAAATAGGACACACTACGAGCTGACGACGGCGAGCCTCGTCGACAGAGTCTCCGCCGCTGCCCGCACTGCGGTGACGAGCACGTCGGTCCGATCCTCCGGAACACGACGTCTGATCGCGACGATGCTCAATGCCGCTGCCACCGAACCGGACTCGTCGAAGATGGGTGCGGCGATTCCCATCGCATCCGGGTCCACCTCCGCGACGGTGACGCCGTAGCCGGTGGTGCGGATGCGCTCGAGGCGATCGACGAGGCGATCGACGTCGGTCAACGTCCGATCGGTGAAGCGTTGCAGCACATGCCGACCCAGAATCGAGCGGATCTCCTTCTCCGGCAGCCAGGCCAGGAGCGTCAACGCCGACGCACCGGCATTGATGGGCAGCCGACTCCCACGCTCGTAGCTCAGGCGCACCAGCTGCTTGGCCCCCTCGCACCGCTCGATGCACACAGCCGTGTCGTCGACGAGCCTGGTGAGCAACACGGTTTCCCCTACCTCGTCGGCCAATTCACGCATCACGGGTTGGGCGATCGTCGTCAATCCGTAACCGCGCCTGGCTAATCGAGCAAGTTCGAGTACTGCGACACCCAACCGAAAGCCGCCATTGGGAGCTTCCTCGAGAAACGATGCGCCGACCAACGTCTGCAGATATCGGTACGCCGTGGAGCGCGCACTGCCGAGGGCCTCGGCGACATCGTTGGCGCTGATCTGCAGGCGATCCTCGGTGAACATTCCCAGGATGATCAGCGCGCGGTCGGCCGTGCTGTTGCGTTCTCGGTATCCACTCGTCTCGGGAGCCATGTCTCCATCCTAGTTCTGATTGTCAGGACTGCAGTGTCATCAAACGGATCTTCGCCCTTGACAGCTGTGATCCAGGCCATGAACACTGTCCTGTATTAGACAACAGTAGTCCTGCTTTACAGGACATTCCCTCAGGATGAGGAACCCATGAACCCCACCCACCAGAAACTGGATCGCGGCACGCTCATCGCCTGTTGCCTCGCGATCGGCGTCGCCCAGATGGGCGTCTCACTCGCAGCGCCCATTCTCGGCGTGATCCAACGCGACCTCGGAGCGAGCGCAGCGGCGCTGGCCTGGATCCCGGCCGCGTTCATCCTCCCCACCGCCATACTCGAGCTGAATTTCGGCGTACTGGGCGACATGTTCGGCCGCAAGAGGCTGCTCGTCTGGGGCGGCGTGCTCGTCTTCGTCGGCGACGTCGTCGCCGGAACGTCGGGAACCCTGACACAACTGATCGCCGGGCAGGCCATCGCCGGACTCGGTGCCGCCGCAATCTTTCCCACGTCACTGGCCATGCTGGTCTCGGCAACCCCCGATCGTCAGGAGCGAGCCCGCGCTCTGTCTCTCTGGGCAGTCAGCCTGGCGTTCGGTGCCATGATCGCTCCGCTGATCAGCGGCTTCGCGGCCGAACACTTCAGCTGGGGCTGGTCGTTCGCCATTCCCGCCGTTCTGGGTCTCGTCACCGCCGTGGTCAGCGCCGCGGTGATCGTCGACTCACGTCATCCCGCCGGACGCGGACTCGACTGGCCGGGCCAGATCACCATCGCCGTCGCCTTGCTCGCCCTACTGTATGCGGTGATCCAGGGCTCCGTGGACGGCTATTCGAGCCCCGTCATCGTGGGTGCCTTCGTTCTCGCGGTCGCCGCAGGCGTCGCGTTCGTCATCAGCGAGCAGCGAGCGCGCACCCCGATGCTGAATCTCGCGCTGTTCCGTACGCCTGCCTTCACGGCGACTGCGCTGATCGGTTTGCTCGCGATGTTCGGCTTCATCGGAACCGCCTACGCGCTCAGCGTGAAGCTCGAAGCGATCCTGCACGTCAGCCCGCTGCAGGCTGCACTGCCGTTCGCTCTCATCCAAGCCGTACCGCTGCTCCTCACGCCACTGCTCCCGCGCCTGTTGATGCGCGTCGCGGCCCGCACCCTGTTGGTCACCGGACTGTCGGCATTGGCCGTCGGTCAGATATGGATGGCTCAGCTACCCGGCGACTCCACCTCGCTGCTCGCGATGACCGGCCCGATCCTGTTGCTCGGAACCGGCTTCATCACCATGTTCACCGCACTGACGGCCGTCGCCGTCGGAGCCGTCGCCATCGATTAAGCCGGAATGGCCAGCGCGGTAACCAGTCTCGTTCGCGAGACCGGGCAGAGCCTCGGGCCCGCGATCGTCAGCGCCGTGGCGTTCGGAGTTGCCGGAGCCACCCTGACCTCCACCCTGTCCGACGGTTCTCTCCCTCCCGAGGCGGTGGGCGTGGCATCCGGCGTCGCAGAGCAGGGCGGGCCGTTGGCGGTGGCCAACGCCGACCTCGGTCCGATCTCGGATCTGGTTGCACCACTTGCCAGGACGGCGCTCGAGACCGGCCTCGACATCGGCATCTACGTCTGTGCCGGAGCCACCGTCCTGGCTGCGCTCATCGCCCTCGTCATTCCCGGCGGAGCCCCCAGGGGACTCGATGCTGCCCCGATCGACGCGGCAGCATCACCTACGGCCGGGCGACTGCTGCCCGCCGGTGAGTGACATGTCCACGCCCACTCTCCATCACGTCTCACCCTCGACGTCGAGCTGGCTCCCCCGGTGGTGATCGGGTCGACCCCACACGGAATGCGTCGGGTCATCCCGATCACCGGCGGCCGATTCCAGGGACCGGCCGGATCCGGGACGATCCTGCCCGACGGTGCGGACTGGAACCTGGTGCGCACCGACGGCGTCACCCACCTGTGGGCTCGCTACACGATCGTCACCGACGACGACGTGACCATCATGGTCACCAACGAGGGCTGGGGCACCCAGGACGATGCCACCATGGAGCGCATCTTCACCGGCGGTGGTGCCGACATCGACCGCTGGTACTGCTCCACCAACCCTCGCTTCGAGGTGGCCGATCCAGGATGGAACTGGTTGAACCACAGCGTGTTCCTCGGCCACTTGGAACCGCCCACCCGCGGCGACCGGGTGCGTATCACCGTCTACACCGACGCCCCCGTTCCCACCCCATCGACGCCCCGAAAGGCGGATCACTGACATGACCACTCCCACCCGGAACAGACTGCAGGAAGGTGGAGCCGTGGGCACACTGCGCCGGACCGCCGTCTCGCACCTCGGCTTCACCGTTCCCGACGTCGCCGCCACCGCCGGCTTCTACGGCCGCACCGTCGGCCTGACCGTGCAGGAGGAGCTCGCAGGCGGCGGCCTGCGCCTCGGCTGGGGCCTCGGACACCACGTTCTGGACCTCACCGAGGGTCCGAAGGCACTGTCTCACTACGGCTTCGAGGTTCGTGATGCCGACGGTATCGCCGGGATCACCGCACGATTGAAGGACGCCGGCCACGACTTCACGGATCTGGATCCGTCCGTCCTCGACCATGCCGTCGGCGCACCGTCGGGCATCTCGGTGACCGACCCCGACCGCACCACGGTGCATTTCCACGGACCGGTCGCGCGCCAGGGTGAGAACGCTGCCGATCCGGGACGACGCCCGATCAAGTTCCAGCACACCACTCTCGGCACCGACAACGTGGCGCAGATGGTCTCGTTCTTCGTCGACACCGTCGGATTCCGCATCTCCGATCAGCTCGAGGACGGCAAGTTCGCGTGGCTGCGCAGCGACCGCGATCACCACACTCTGGCCGTCGTCGAGAACGGTGTGCCCGGCGATCTCGACCATTACTCCTACGACCTCGCCGAGTGGGAGGACTTCAAGTCCTGGTGCGATCGCCTCACCGAGATCGGTGTCGACGTCGTCTGGGGCCCGGGACGCCATGGCCCCGGCAACAACTTGTTCGTCTTCTTCGACGATCCCGCGGGCAACCACATCGAGCTCTCGGCCGAGATGGAGAAGTTCCACGACGACCGAGCCACGTACGTGACGCGGCAGTGGCGTCCGGTACCCGCGTCGGTGAATCTGTGGGGCGGACAGCTGGCGAGCTGGCGCAAGACGAGCGAAAGCGAGATCTGAGCTATGGCTTACATCAGCTACGAGCACAACGGTATTCGCGGAGTCGGCGAGGTCGACGGGGATTCGCTGATCCCGCTGCAGGGAATCGACGCACTCGGGCGAACCAGTTCGCTCGAGGCACTTGCCGGGGCAGATCGCCTGACCGGGGAGCGTCTACCGATCGGCGACGTGCGCGTCCTCCCGGCTGTCACCGACCCCGCCCGAGTGATCTGCGTCGGACTGAACTACCGCGACCACATTGCCGAAACAGGACGCGAGTTCCCCACGTACCCGGTGATGTTTCCCAAGTTCGCCTCCAGCCTGATCGGGGCCTACGACGACATCGCCGTCCCACCGGAGAGTTCCGAGGTGGACTACGAGGGCGAGATGGCCGTGATCATCGGACGCGCGGGCCGCCGCATCACCGAGGAGAACGCACTCGATCACGTTCTGGGTTACACCGTCGCCAACGACATCACGATGCGTGATTACCAGTACAAGACGCATCAGTGGATGCAGGGAAAGGCTTGGGACGCAAGCACTCCCCTCGGCCCGTACGTCGTCTGCCCCGAAGGGGTCGACCTCGCGAGTTGCGGCATCCGTACGATCGTCAACGGCGAGAAGGTACAGGAATCGGATCTGTCGCAGTTGCTGTTCACGGTGCCGAACCTGATCGCAACAATCTCCACGTTCACCACCCTCGAGCCCGGTGATGTCATTCTCACCGGCACGCCCGGCGGAGTGGGCTACCGCCGCAAGCCTCAGCTGTTACTGAAGCCGGGCGATCACGTGAGTGTGGAAATCGACAACCTCGGGTCGGTGAGCAACCGATTGGTGGCGGAGGTGCACTGACATCTGTGCGTCTGCGCTGCCTGTGGCACTCGTCAGTCCGAATCGGGCTGCAGCGCAGCCAACATGCTCGTGTTCGGCGCATGTCGGCTGATCCACGTCGCTTGGACGGCGTGGTAGAGATCGGGTTTTCCGCTCCACACCGTTGCCGCTGGAACGTTGTGGGAGTCGAGTTCGTGATGCCAGGAGCCGTCGACGCGGTCGACGAAGTAGTCGGCCGCAACGTCCCACCACGTTCGATAGTCGGTGCCGTACCGTTCTTCTCCCGTAACGCGTCCGAGAGTCGCGGCTGCTCCGATCGCCTCGCACAACACCCAGTGCAGTCGACCCGTGACAACCGGCTGCCCTGTCCAGTCCGTGGTGTAGACGAACCCGGGGGTGGGCCCGGGCTGCCAGCCGTCGACGGCAGCCCGGTCGTAGAGGGACTCGGCCGCGTCGACGTAGTCCCGCCCGCCCGCAACGAGACTTGCCTGCACGAGGAGTCGCGCCCACTCGAAGCCGTGGCCGACGGTGGCACCGTAGGGCTTGAACTGGTTCGCTACGTCGTCGCGGTTGTACTCGAGCTGCGGGATCCACTCTGCCGTGAAGTGCTCCGGGACGCGCCACTCGTTGGCCGCGGACCATCGACATACGTTGTCGCAGATACGCAGTGCACGTTCGCGCCAGAGCTCGGGCGCACCGGCGTCGGCGGCGGCCAGCAGCGCCTCGACCATGTGCATGTTGGCGTTGATGCCGCGATACGGATCGAGCTCGGACCAGTCGACAGTCCAGGTGTCCGAACACATTCCGTACCGTTCGTCCCAGAACCGAGAGTCGACGATATCGAGTGCCTCGTCGAGAAGTTCCCGGCCACGTGCGTGACCCACCGCGGCGGCAGCCGACGCGGCGAGCACTACGAAGGCATGCGTGTACGCCGATTTCACTGCATCGGGCGAGGCCGCGTCGGCACTGGACTCGAACCAGCCGCCGTTCGTGCTGTCCCGCAACGTGGTCGACAGTCCGTCGAAGACGCGATCGGCTCTCCTGCGGGAACCCGGTCGGCCCTGCACGGACCCGAGAAAGTGCACATGCGCCATCCGAGCGGTGATGTACGTATGCGCCGGATGGTCGAGGTCGGGGTTACCGCGATCGTCCAGCCACGCCGCGCCTCCGGCGGGTTGGTCGAGTGTGGTTCCGAAATCCAGAAGTCGAGACGACTCGGTGTCGAGCCACGATCGATGAGAGGGCAGTGTCCACCAGTTGCCGGGGTCTGCTGGAGTCATGCGTTCATTGTGCTGTGCCCGCGATCGCCTGTTCGGCGGACGCGACAGTTCCCTCCGAATCGTCGAACAATTCGATCCGATCCTTGCCGCTCTGCTTGGCCCGGTACATCGCGGAATCCGCGTCCCGAAGCACATCCTGAGCTGTGGCACCCCTGCGGGCAAGCACCATTCCGATGCTCGCCGACACCTCGTACTGCCGTCCCTCGAACTCGATGGCCGAGGCCAGCGCGGCCTTGATCCGCGCGGCCACGCTGCCTGCGAGTCCGTCCGCGTCCGAGGCCGGGTCGTCCATCTGGGCGTCGAGGACCAGGACGAATTCGTCACCGCCCACCCTGGCGATGAAGTCGTCGCTTCTCAGTATCGCGCGCAGACGCCGTGCCACCTCGACCAGCACCGCGTCGCCAGCAGCATGTCCGCCGCTGTCGTTCACGCTCTTGAAACCGTCCAGGTCGCAGAACAGCACCACCGCCGCGATGCCGGTGCGCGCGCCCCGATCGATCGCAGAGCCGATCCGGTCCAACAGCAGCATGCGATTGGGCAGTCCCGTCAACGGATCCTGCAGCGCCGCACGTTCGAGAGCACGCTCGGCCTCGACGACGTCGGTCACCTCTCGGAGGACCGAAAGCACCTGCAGCACCTCACCCGACGGCCCCCGGCGAAAGGGCGTGGTTCGACGCGACAACCACCGGGTCTCACCGCCGAGGCCACGCACTCGGTACTGAGTCGTGAGGCTTTCCCCGTCTGCCAACGATGCAGCGGCCCGGTCGGCCGCCGCAACGATGTCGAGGTCCTCCACAAGCACCTCGATGTCGGACGAATCCTCGGCACCGTCGACCGTCGAATCTCCGTCGGGCCGCCCCTCCGGATCACCGGCGGTCGTGGTACCGATCAACGAGCGGAGGCTGCGCGACGCCCACGTCAGGTGCCCCGTGTCGACGTCGACGACCGTCGCGATATCCGGCGACGCGGTCAACACGGCGTCCCGGAATGCTCGCGCACGATCCAGCTCCGCCCGCGCCTCACGCTCGGCCGTCACGTCCTCCGACAGCACCATGGCACCGACGATGGCATCGGCCTCGTCGCGCAGCGGCCGGGCTCGAACCTGGAAGACTCTTCCGGTCCCGGCGCTGACGGAATCGAAGGAGGATTCCTCCCCTGCGACAGCTGCCCGGTAGTACGGAGCGACGTGCGCGAAGACCTCCGTTGGCACCGTGTCCTCGAGCAACTTCCCTTCCATCCGGCGCGGGTCGTAGCCCTCCGCGACCAGATCGGCACCTTCGACCAGGACGAATCGAAGGTCACGGTCGACGATGAACACCGTCGTGTGGGGCAGATTCGCGGCGAGCTGACGGTACCGAGCCTCACTGGCATCGTCGAACATCGCCGGCGAGCGAAGCAGTGGACCGTAGGAGCGGCGCATTCCGAGATACACAACACCCGCCAACGCGGTCGACAGGGTCACTGCGACATCCAGATCGCCGCCCATGGACTCCCGCATGATCGCGATCGTTCCGCCGCCTGCATGTTCGCTGTGCCCGGCCCCCGCGAGCAGGTGAACCGCATGCAACACATGGTGAGCCGCGCAGGTGGTGAAGATGGCGGCGGTTGCCAGCGCCAATCGATTCTTCCGAAGCTGGGCGGTGCGACGCAGCCCACGAACGATGAACAGCACGATCCCGAGATACGCCGACGCAGTGATCGCGTTCAGGATCACGACCCAGAGCCAACCGCTCATACGACGGCCTCTCTGGCGGTCGCGTCCGGGTCCGCGTCGGAGTGGGGGTGCGGCATGTGCGGCATCGATGACCTCCGCGGGGTCTGAACTGCTGGGTGTGGGCCGGACCGACCAAAGCGGACGAACCACCCGCCGGTGTCGTGCCGCGAGGGTATCTCAATCCGGCCCGTACCTGCGAGATGTCAGCGAGACACGCTGTAACGCAGATACAGCCACCCCGACTCGGCGAACACCTTCTGCTCCGCGAGTGTCAGGTCGAGATGGTGACCGACCGGAAAGTACGGTTTGCCACCGCCCAGGATGGTCGGCAGAAGGATGACCTCGAACTGATCGATCTCGTCGACCAGCGACTCCGCCAATGCGGCACCGCCCACGGCCAATGTCCCCTCGGTCTCGCGTTTCAGTCGCTTGACCTCGGCGACAGCGTCGGCACTGCGCACCAACCGGCACCCGTCGGCCACCGAATCGAGAGTGTCGGAGAAGACGATCCGCGGGGTGTCCACATACAGTCGCGCGAACTCCGCCTCGACGTCGTCACCCTCCGCCCGTAGCGGGTCCGTCCAGTAGTCCTCCATGGCCTCGTACAGTCGACGCCCGAACAGAAAGGCAGTAGTGGCCTCCGTCTGCCGGTTCGAGAATCGATGGGACTCCTCGTCGGGCACGGAGAAGTCGAGACTGCCTGCGGAATTCTCGATGAAGCCGTCGAGAGAAACGTGCATGTTGTACGTCAGAATTGCCATGTCACTCCTGAAATCCGATGGGGTCGTGGGTACTGACCTCGACGAGCCCGATTTGTCACCGGGCGCTGGGCAAGGAATAGATCGCCTGCACGACGGCCATGCAGAGGGGGCCCAGGGTTCGAGTGCAGGCAGAGGGGGCACTGCCGGTCGATTCCGTCGGCAACCCGTGGAGCGGTAGCTACGTTACAACTCCGGCAACCTGGTCCTCGACCTGATGTACGACCTCATGCTCGAGTCGACCGGTCGCCTGCAGAAGTGCCGCATGTACGAGATGACCGCCAACAAGGCTGCGCGATCGACCATTTCGTACCGGATCGTGCGCGAGCAGGCACCCGAAGGCGTTCCGATGGAAATCTCACCGGAACGGCTGGAGTAGTTCGCCCCGGACTGGACACCGACCTCATGGAGCTGATTCAGCAGACCGCCGAGATGGAGATGGCCGACATCGACGCCACGTTCGGAAAGATGAAGTAAATCATCCTCTTTCGCAGCCCGGCCTCCACCGCACACCGGTGGAGGCCGGGCTTCGTCACGTCCAATAGAGAAGCTTCGCGTCGGGGAGCACGGACCCCAGTTCTTCGACGAACCATGTGCGCATCTCGGTCATCGTATCCTTGGGGTAGACGTACTTCACGCCGCCGAACTTGTTTCTCTTTGCTGTGCGGGCACTTTCGTCCATCTCGAGCTTGGTCCCCGGGTACCAACTCAACAGCACGTCCTTGCTGGCCGGCGTGAATCGATGGGTGATGATCTCGGCAGTCAGGTCGAGATCAGGGACATCGCGCACCGCGTCGGCGACGTTCGAGAGCAGTCGACCGTATTGTTCGCGCCACTGCGGTATCGGCATGATCGGAGCGATCGTCAGCCCCACTCGATATCCGGCGAGAGCCAACCGTCTCAGCGCGTCGATCCGAGCGGGCATCCTCGCGGTTCCACCCTCGAATCGGTGGGCGATGTCATCGGCGTTGACCGACAGTCGAACTCGGGTTCGTCGCCCGTGATCGAGCGTCACCAACTCGGTGACGTCGTCGAACTTGGTGGTGAAACGCAGCGACACGTCGTCGCCGTAGGTTCCTGCACCCACCCTGCGTACGGCCTCGGCGAGTGATCCCGTCACGTGCTCGATCCCCAGAGGATCGGTGTAGCAGGACAGTTCGAAGGTGGTGCCCTCGTGTCCACGCTCCTCGGTCCCCGAGGTGATGGTGCCGCGGCCGGCATGGGTGCCGATACCGGCCAGGACGTCGTCGATGTTGGCGAACACCCTGGTGATCGGAGGCCCGGACAACGAGCCCGCCAGATAGCAGTACTGACAGTGCGCCGGGCACCCCTTCGCCAGATCGATACGCCAATCTGCACTCGGCGGAATCGGTTGTGGCTTCAGCACACTCGGTGGTGCCACCACCACCGCCATCGTCGTCTTGGCACGCGCATAGGTCTCCCGCTCGGACTCACCGCGCAGGCCGGTCAGACGGTCCCCCTGCAACACATCGATCTCGGTCACTCCGGCTGCTTCGCATCGACGGATGATCTCCGCGGTATGGGGAAGCTCGGACGCAGACCGGGTGACCAGGACACGCGAGGGCGTCCACAGTCGAGTGGGGGCAGAGAGAACGTTGTCCATTACCTCTGGTCAACGTCCGGGGACTGTCGATCCTTCCCGTCAACTGCAGCTCGGTCCTGATACTTCCGCCGCCTGAGATGCACCATCGCGCGCACGGCAAGCTGCGCCGCACCCAAGGCGGTCGCGATTCCGAAATTGGACGATGTATCGAGTCGCTCGTAACACCGCGTCGCCAAGCTGTCCGTCGATATCGGACCCAGTTGCTCACGCGCCTCGACGGGAAAGTCCTCCGGAAAGTCAGCGGTGAGCATGTCGTTCGGTCTCGGATTCAACACCGACCCGCACGCGACCCTCCGTGGATCGGAAGAGTCACCGACGCGACTGCTTTTGTCTCCCAACACTTCTCTGCCTGCAATGACGAACAGGCCGAGAGCGCAGACGGCGAGTACGACGGCGGACGTCCACCGCCAGATCTGCCGTGTCCGGCCCATCGATATTTCGGGATAGCGCACCGCCCATGCACCGAGGGCAACGACGGCCACAGCAGTCACGACAGCCGTCCACCACCACTCGTCGGTGAGCGCAAACAGTGCTGCGTACAAAGAGAATGGAACCGTGCACCAGAACAGCACCGACCACGGCCAGGCTTTGTCTCGAAACCTCGATACCCCGGACATAGCGTCGGACTGTACAGCCCGACCATCGACGCAAGGCCCCTCCAATTCAGCTCCAAGAATTTTCGCGGCTCATGGATCTCCGGTAAGAAGCTCTCATGCCCTTCGCCGACGAACTCATCGGCCCGGACGCTGCTCGCACGCTGCTTCGGACCATTCGCAACGCCGCACCGAGTGCAGATCTGTCCTTGCTGACGGGATCGGTCGATCAGTTGGGACCGCTCGCGCTGCGGGCGCGCGCCGATCTACTGCGCGACGCGCTTCTCGTGGGATTGCCCGGCGATTACGCAGAGTTCGCTCGGACCATCCGACGGGCCGCCGAGGATCCGGATTTTCAGGGCTGGTCGATCTGGCCGGTCACGAGCGCCGTGGCGACGAAGGCCGTCGAGGAGCAGACCTCGGCCGCGTTCGACGACGGAATGTCGCTGCTGGCCGAACTCACCGGCAGACTCAGCTCCGAGTTCGCCATCCGCACGTTCCTACGAGCCGATCTGGATCGGGCTCTCGCCATCGCGGCGGAATGGACTCGATCATCGGACGAGCACGTGCGGCGTCTGGCATCGGAAGGCACACGCCCGTATCTGCCGTGGTCGGTGCGTGTCCCCGAGATTCTCGCGCGGCCCGGCGTCACGGTAGCGATCCTCGACGAGCTCTACCGGGACGACAGTGACTACGTTCGGCTGGTCGGTCGCCAACCACCTCAACGACTTCAGCCGGGACGTCCCGGACTTGGTCGTTCGGACCGCGGCGCGGTGGCTCGACGACCCGGACGCGCACACCGACCGGCTCGTACGACACGCACTTCGGACGGTGATCAAGAACGGCGACACCGACGCACTCGCCCTGCTGGGGTTCGCGCCCGCCGACTTGGAGGTGACAGGCCCCACCCTCGATGTCGCGGAGCTACGGATCGGCGGCAGCGTGCGCTTCGATGCGTCGATCCACAATGTCGGCACCGAACCGGCCAAGGTCGCGATCGACTACATCGTCCACCACACCAAGGCCAACGGTGGAGTGACGGGTAAGACGTTCAAGCTGACGACGAAAACGATCGCGCCCGGTGAGGGCGTCGACGTTGCGCGGCAACACTCCTTTCGAGCGTTGACCACACGGAAGTACTACCCCGGCCCGCACTCGATCGAGCTCCAGATCAACGGTGTGAGTTACGGTCTCGCGAATTTCGTGCTCGTCGACTGACGCGGGCTTTGTACTACCCACATGCAGCACAACGGGTACGTCCGTACGGTCGATGAGGTGCACAAGAAGTGGCGGTGGCTGGCGGTGGTGCTCGGCATCGCCGTGCTCGTCACCACGCCCGCGGTGATCGAGCGCTGGCCCGTCGACGCGTCGGACATCAGTGCGGCCGAACTGCTCTCCCGCGTCCAGTCCTCGACCGCGACCCCGTACTCGGGCTACGCCCAGGCCGTCGGCGGTGTCACCCTCCCCGTCACCGACGGTCTCGGCGGACTTCCGGATCTGTTGGGCGACACCACGACTCTGCGCGCTTGGTATCGCGCCCCGGACAGCTGGCGCGTCGACACCGTGCGCCTCGCCGGTGAGCGCGGTCTCTACCGGAGCCCGGCTCGGCTGTGGAGCTGGGACTACGAACAGAACACGGCCGTGGTGACCCCCGTCCCCGAGCCGAGTCTGCGCCTGCCTCGACAAGCCGACCTGCTACCCCCGGAGCTCGGGCAGCGGTTGCTCAGCGAGGCGACCGCCGATGAGGTCACCCGGCTGCCCGCCCGTCGGATTGCCGGCCGCGACGCCCCCGGCCTGCGACTGATCCCCAGCGAATCGCAGAGCACGATCACCGAGGTCGACGTGTGGGCCGACCCCGACAGCGGGCTTCCACTACAGGTCGACGTGTTGGGCGACGGGGTCACTCGCCCCATCGTCAGCACCGCGTTCCTCGACTTCTCCTCCGCGACCCCGGACGCGGACACCGTCCGATTCGTCCCGCCGCCGGGTACCGATGTGCAGCAGCAGGACGGTCTCGACATCGCCTCGTTCGCCGACGGGATCGACTCTGCAGGTCTCCCTTCGACACTGTCGGGACTAGATCTGAGGGACCGCGGAGTCCAGGGTGCGGTGGGAATCTACGGCCGCGGCGTGACGGAGTTGATCGCCGCTCCGCTACCGCGCCGCGCCGCACGGGGGCTCGTCGATCAGCTACGGGCCGCGCCGGGGGCGGTCGTCACCGGTAGCAGCGTCGCACTGACGATCGGCCCCCTCAACGTCCTGATCACCGAGCCCAGCGCCGACCGGCGTCGCTACCTGCTCTCCGGCACCGTCACCGCGCAAACCCTGGCCACCGCCGCCCAGCAGCTCGAAGGAGCAGCCACATGATCCGCACGACCGGCCTGACCAAGAGTTACGGATCGGTGCGGGCAGTCGACGGCGTCGACCTCGACGTGCGCGCCGGCGACATCTACGGCTTCGTCGGTGCCAACGGCTCCGGTAAGACGACGACCGTGCGGATGCTGCTCGGGCTCGTCCTGGCGACCTCCGGGCAGATGCAGGTGCTCGGCGAGGAGATGCCGCGGCGACGCAGGAGCGTGCTGCCGCGGGTGGGGGCGCTGATCGAGAACCCCGCCGCCTACCCCAACCTCTCCGGACGACGGAATCTCACCTTGCTCGACGCAGCCGGGCCGGGAGGTTCCCGGCGCACCAGGACCGCCCGCGTCGGCGAGGCCCTCGAACAGGTGGGACTCGGCGGGGTGGGACGGAGGCCGGTCAAGCAGTACTCGCTCGGAATGCGGCAGCGTCTCGGATTGGCTGCGGCACTGATGCGCACCCCCGAGCTGCTGATCCTCGACGAGCCGACCAACGGTCTCGACCCACAGGGAATCCTCGAGATTCGGGAGTTGCTCCTGGGCCTGCATGCGAAGGGCACCACCGTGTTCCTCTCGAGCCACCTGCTGGCCGAGGTGGAGCAATTGTGCGACCGCGTGGGAGTTCTCGATCGAGGTCGCCTCGTTCTGCAGGATCAGCTCTCCGCGTTCCAGCAGCCGACCGGTCGGGTGCTCGTGACCACCCCGGACCCGGCCGAGGCCGTCACCGTGCTCTCCGGAATCCAGAACGCCACCGTGTTCCACCGTGAAGGGCAGCAGCTCGTGATCGAACACCCGGACTCGGCCCTGCTCAATCGGCTGCTCGTCGAAGGCGGCGTCCGGGTGAGCGAGCTGAGCCCGCAGCAGATGAGTCTGGAGCAGTCCGTGCTGGCCGTCACCGGTGCCAGTGCCGACCGCGTCGACGGTCCCGTCCGCTCCACCGAGATGGAGGTGACCGCATGATCGGCGTCGAGCTGCGCGCAATGCTGAGCCGACCCCGCACGTGGGTCGTCATTCTCCTGCTCAATCTGCTGCCCACCGTCGTCGCGGGTCTGTTGGCCCTCACCGACGTCGGTCCGCGGCCCGGCGAAGGCCCCGCCTTCCTGTCGGCGGTGCTCACCAACGGTCAGCTCTTCCCGCTCGCCGCGCTCGCCATCGTGCTTCCGTTGTTTCTTCCTGTCGCTGTATCGGTCATCGCAGGCGATGCCGTTGCCGGGGAGGCCCAGGCCGGCACCCTGCGCTACCTGCTCGCGCGCCCGGTGGGACGCACCAAGCTACTGGTGGCGAAGCTGATTTCGGTGGCCGCCTTCGTGCTGCTGGCCGTGGTCATCGTGGCTGCTGTCGCGTACTTCGTCGGCACGACGCTGTTCGACGTCTCGACCGTTGGGGGCGTCGCCAGCGTGTCCGGCACGGTGCTGACCGATCAACAGGTCGCCGTGCGCACCGTCATCGCCGTGCTCTACGTGACGCTCTCGATGCTCGGAGTGGCGGCCATGGGCCTGTTCCTCTCGACCCTGACCGACTCCCCGCTCGCCGCGACGCTCGGCGCACTGGCGTTCCTGATCGCCAGCTCGCTGCTGCTGACACTGGACGCCGCCGACGCCATCGCGCCGTACCTCCCGACGCGATACTGGTTGGCCTTCGTAGACCTCTTCCGCGACCCGGTGCCCACGCGGGACCTGGTGCGCGGGGTCGGGTTGCAGGGCGTCTACGTCGTCGTGCTTCTGGGTGCGGCGTGGGCGAACTTCACGACCAAGGACATCACGAGCTGAGACGGCTGCAATCGGCTGCGCCGAGCTGGGTGGTGGAATCGCCGTCCAACTGGGCGGACACGATTGCGCCGACGAGAGGATCGCGGGGCAGGTTCCCGTGATCGACGGTGGAGTCCGCACACACGCTCTGCACGGGGATGTCGATCGCGCCGTCGAGTCGGGCCGAGGACGGCGGGGTCACCACCTGGTCCAGTTCGGTCCACACCGACACCCACTGCGGCCCCTCCGGTGTCTCGTCGCCGGAGTTCAGTGCGGTGAGCACGGAACTGTCGGGGACGAGCTGCTGACAGGCCGTCGGGCATTGGTCGGGCAGGACCTGGGACGCCAGAGCGGCCACCTGGGTGCCGTGATGTGGGGAGCCGAGGGTCACGATGCGTCGAGCCTGCTCGACGCCGCCCAGATCGGAAGCCCAGATCCGGGCCACCACCCCGCCCGCGGAATACCCGACGACGTCGACCGACGTCGCCGCCGTCCGAGTAAGGGCTGCGTCGACGGCGTCGCGCAGGGTCTGCGCCTGCACGGTCAGGTCGCCGACGCCGCCGTCGGGCAGGGCCACGACGGTCGCGTCGCGGCCGTTCTCTCGTAGTTCCGCCGCAAGCACATCCAACGCATCGGTGGACCCGCCGAACCCGGGGACCAGCAGCACCGGGCCGGGAACGGACTGGTCGACGCTCGCGACGGGGTCGCTCGTGGAGCGTGATGCGACGAAGGCCGCAACGGCCGCGAGAATTCCGACCAGGACGAGAGCGAGTACGACGAATACGAGACGACGGCGCGCGGGGGCGAGGGAGGCGAACACTTCATCCAGTGTGCCCGCGGGTCCGATGTCCCTCGCCGGCGCGACCGAGATCTCGACTCACCGAACTGGCGGTTGCTCGGTTTCGAAGCGATCGATGAGGCCGCGGGCTGCTTCCCGCGCAGCATGCGCCCAGGACGGCCCGGGTTCGGCGTAGGCACTGGCCATAGCGCCGTCGTACAGGGTCGACAGCTGGAGGATCAGCATTTCGTCCGAGCTTGTGACACCGAGTGGCCGCAGAAGTTCTGCGAACAGATCCCGCACCCATCCGCGATGCCCCAGATTCACTTGATGCCCCGGCGCATCCGGTGCCGACTCCGCCTCGGCGTTGATGAACGGACAGCCTCGAAAATCGTCCGTCCCGAACCATTCGCCGAGTAGATCGAAGACCGACAGAGCCTTGTCGGTCGAGCTTCCCCCGCGCACTGCGAGCTGCTCGGCGACGTGCCGCTGCCAGCGGTCGCTGCGGCCCTGTAGGTATGCCGCGACCAGGTCGTCCTTGGTTCGGAAGTAGGTGTACATGGTGGTCTTCGAGACACCGGCCTCGTCGGCGATCAGATCGACCCCCGTTGCATGGATCCCGCGCTCGTAGAAGAGCCGATCGGCGGTCGCGAGGACGCGCTCGAGTCCCGGCCGGCGGCGAGTCTTGACGGTGGTCATAGCGCAAGCCTACCCGCCCTGAACAGATCTGTTCAGTTAGCGCTTGACAATATCTGAACCGACCTGTTCACTCAGCTATGCGAACAGACCTGTTCAGTTAGAGACGAAAGGCGCTCCATGACCACCCCGGCTTACTTCACCGAGTACGACAACTTCGCCATCACTCGCGACGAGGATGGCGTGCTGCTCGTGCGCCTCCACACAGGCGGCGAGGCACTGACCTTCACCGGCCGAACCCACGAAGACTTTCCGGCGCTGCTCGAGCAGATCGCGCTGGACGGCGACAACAGGGCGATGGTGCTGACCGGCACCGGCGACCACTTCGTGAAAGACATCGACGGCCCGAGCCTCGGGGAGATCTTCAAACCGGCCGCTTGGGAGAAGACCCGCGTCGAGGGTGCGAAGGTTCTCCAGCGCCTGGTCGAGCTTCCACTGCCGGTGATCGGTGTCGCCAATGGCCCGGCGACCATCCACTCCGAGTACCTGCTGCTGACCGATATCCACATCGCTTCCGAACAGGCCACCTACGGCGACTCGCCCCACCCGGCCTTCGGCATCACCGGCGGCGATGGCGTGCAGGTGGTGTGGGAGGAGATCGTCGGGACCGCTCGCGCCAAGTGGCTGCTGTGGACCGGCGAGTCGATCGACGCGAAGACCGCACTGCAGTGGGGCGTCGTCAGTGAGGTGCTGGCCCACGACAAGGCGCTCACACGGGGCCTCGAGATTGCGCGCGGCCTTGCCGCCAAGCCGGCACTCTATCGAACCCTGCAGAAGCAGACCCTGAACCGGAACCTCCGCAAGCGAATCGTGCAGGACGTGCCGTTCGGTATGGCACTCGAGGGCCTCACCGCCGCCGACATGCCGTACCAGGTCTGACGTATCAGGCCTACCCGAGTTCTGCACCCGCCATCACCGACCGAGGAGAACAATGCCCCAATTCGACCACACGACGCGCCCCTCACGAGACTGGCTACACGCCCTCCAGACCGCCTCGAACGATCTACGACACCTGGTCGCCGGGCTGAGCACGGAAGATCTTTCGCTGGCGTCTCGTGATGGGGACTGGACTGTCGCGCAGGTTCTCTCGCATCTCGGCAGTGCCGCCGAGATCTGCACCGACCTGGTACGCCGCGGGCTGGCCGGTGACCAGCGCGGCCCGCAACGAGACGAACTCACCCCGATCTGGGACCGCTGGAACGACCTGGGCCCTGCCGAGCAACGGCTGCAGTGGCAGCGAGCGGACGCCGCCCACCTCGAACTGCTCGCAGGCATCACCGTCGAGCAGGAGAAATCGCTACGGGTTCCCTACTTCGCCGGCCCGTTGGACCTGAGCACGTACCTGGGCTACCGGCTCTCGGAGCACGCTCTGCACGGTTGGGATGTCGCGGTGACATTCGACCCGTCGGCGACGGTCGGCCAACTCGACCTCGTGTGGCAGCGGATCGACATGATTGCCCCTCGCTTTCACGACGGTGCCGTCCGGCAACGACTCGCCGCGCGGCAGATCCTCCTGTTGCACAGCGACCACCGCGATCTCCTGGTTGTCGACGACGAGGTCCACATCGAAACCGGAACGGATCGCAGTGCACCGAGCACTGTCACCGCCACGTCCGACGTCATGACCCGGCTCGTCTACGGCCGCCTCCGTCCCGAGGACGACATGGACATCAGCGGCCCGACGGCCCGCGACGATCTGGTACGGCTGTTCCCCGGATTCTGAACGCACCGGGGATTCGTTGTACAACAGTCTGCTCGAGATGGCTCCCGTCGATGTCGTCCCCTCTCACTACGATTCGAGCCGGTCGCCGATGACCGGCGGAACGAGCACGAACTTTCCCACGTGGTTCTTCTCCAGGAAGCGCTGCTGCGCCGCAGCGATCTGCTCGAGGGGAAACGATTCGGCCAGCAACGGACGAATCTCACCGGCCTCGATGTACGACACGAGGTTCGGAAATACATCCTCGTCCCACGCCGTGCACCCGAGGAGCGTCAGATCGTTCAGGTACATCGTGCGTAGGTCCAGCTCGACGACGGGTCCCGCGATCGCACCCGAGGACACGTAGGTTCCCCCGCGAACGAGGAGGTCGAGCAACGGACCGAAACCGTCGCCTGCGACGTTGTCGATCACCACATCGACGCTGTGCTTGCCGAGGGCGGCCGCCAGGTCCTCATCGCGCCCGTGGACCTCGTCCACGCCGAGTTCGCGGAGCTGGTCGTGTTTGGCGCGGCTCGCGACGCCGATCACGCGCGCGCCGCGCCGAACGGCGAGTTGCACTGCGGCAGAACCTACTCCACCCGACGCGCCGGTGATCAGCACCGTCGACTCCGGGCGGACTCCCGCGCGAGCGATCATGTTCTCCGCCGTGCCGTACGCACACGGGATCGTCGCCAGCTCCGCGTCGGTCCACCCGCAATCGACCACGAAAACCTCGCTCGCCGGAACGACGACGAACTGGGCGAACGCGCCGTCCATGTCCGAACCCAACCAGCGCGTCTCGCCCGACGAAAAACCGTCGACGCGCATGCACGATCGAACCAGGACCCGGCGACCGACGATGGACTCGTCGATACCGGGACTCGCGCACACGACCCCGCAGCAGTCGGTGCCCTGAATCAACGGAAACGGCGTCGCGTCGTTCCATCCGCCGTCGGGGTACCAGCCCACGCGTGTGTTGATCTCGGTGTTGTTCATCCCCGCCGCCAACACGCGAACGAGCACCTCACTCGGACCCGGCACGGGTCTCGGCACCTCTGACACGACGAGCTTGTCGTATCCCCCGGTGCCGGTGGTGACGATCGCTGTCATCAGGTCACCGCGGGCGCTGTCGGTATGCATGAACTGATCTTGCAGGACCGACGGGGCGAAGGGGTCGATCCGGCACTGAATCGAACAACCACAAAGGCCCCCGACACGCTGATGCGTGTCAGGGGCCTGTTGGTGGAGCCGCCTAAGAGAATCGAACTCTTGACCTTTTCATTACGAGTGAAATGCTCTACCGACTGAGCTAAGGCGGCGTGCCTTTCGGCGTTGATGAGTCTAACGGAGCATCACGTCGAAACGAAAATCGCCTCCTCGTGCGATCAGCCTGCAAGGCCGAGTCCTTCCGCCGGCCCGCTCAGGATCGACTTGACGTGCCTGGTCACGTCGTCGGCGAGCACTTCGGTCTCGCCGGCCTCGACGGCGTCGAGCACCTGGCGCACCACGTCGCGTGGGTCGTTCTTCGGGACGTCGAGATCAGCGATCATGTCGGTGTCGGTGTATCCGAGATGCACCCCGACGACGAGGGTTCCCTGCGGTGCGAGCTCGAGCCTCAGCGAGTTGGTGGCCGACCAGATCGCCGCTTTGGATGCACCGTAGGCACCCGCACCGCCGAGCCACGACAACACCGAATGAATGTCGACCAAGGCCCCGCCGCCGTTGGCCTTCAGGATCGGGGCGAATTCCTGCGCGATTCGCAGGGCACCGAACACGTTGGTCTCGAACACCGCGTGAATGTCGTCGATCGACGTCGTCAGCAGCGGAGTAGTACCCGGCGCACCGGCATTGTTGAAGACGATCGACACGTCGGACGCGATATCCCGAAGCGCTGCAACGGAATCGGCATCAGCGACATCGAGAGCAACCGGCACCACCCGAGGATCGGTGTCCTCGCGCGGATTTCTGGCTGTCGCGTAGACCTTCGCTGCTCCACGCTCGAGCAACGCGTCGACCGTCGCCTTGCCCAGACCGCGCTGACCGCCGGTCACCAACACTGTTGCTCCTTGAATCGACACCATGGTCGTCACCCTTCGAGACAGAGGTAAAATACTTTTGATTCTGTCATTCATAGTTGACCGATGCGACATAGTCAAATACAGTTCAGTTATGTCACTGTCTCCGACAGAGCGCTTCCGACTCGCGCCGGCACCCGACGGCTTGCAGGTGGTTCAGGATCTGCTCAACACGCGGGCCATCGATGCCTACGACCTGCCCGACCTCATCGCAGACGGCGAGAGAGCGTCGTCCACCTGGGGGAAAACGTTGTCGGACGCAGACGCAGCCGCTCTACGGATACTGAGATCCGATGTGGAAGCGGCCATTGCAGGCGATATGGCTGCGCAGCCGGCAGTGCGAGTCGAGCTCGTTCCGGGTACCGACGGCACCGTCCGACTCTCCCCCACCGGCACCGGGTCCGACTGGATCGCGTCGCAGATCTGGTCGGAAGTGCTTCTCGCCCAACAGGCCGACACGTGGCGTCGACTCAAGCGTTGCAAGAACGAGGCGTGCGGATCCGCCTTCTACGACCGCTCCCGCAACAACAGCGGCGTCTGGCACGACGTGAAGACCTGCGGCAACGTCGCCAATCTTCGGGCTTCGCGGGCGCGGAAAAAAGCGCAGGACTAACGCAGCACGTCGCCCAGCGTCGCGACCATCGCGTAGATGGCGAACTTGGGTTTCGCGTTGACCGCCAACGACTCTCGGCATTCTAGGATCGCTTCGATGCTCTTCAGCAGCGCCTCGGGTGGGACGGCTTTTGCCATGCGTTCGACCTGCTCGGCCATGTCGGGGTGCGTCGCGGTCGCGGTCGATCCGTACGAGCGAGCGAGCGCATCTCGATACAGGCCCACCAGATCCATCAGCGCGCGATCGAGTGAATCGCGACCGGTTCGGGTGGCACGCGACTTCTGCCGCTTCTCCAGATCCTTGAGCACCCCGGCCGAGCCGCGCAACGCGCCCGCCGCGCCCTTACCGGTACCGCCCGCACCCAGGGCCGTCCGCAGCTCCTCGGTTTCGGCCTCGTCGCGCGAGGCACTCATCTCCTTGGCCTCGTCCTCGGCAGCCCTCACCAACTCCTCGGCCGCGAGGTAGGCCTGATTGGGCCGAGCCGCAGCCGACGCCAGAGCCAGCGCACGTTTGCGACGCGCCCGCGCGTCCTCGTCGGTGGCGAGTCGACGCGCTCTGCCCACGTGGCCGCCGCTGATCGATGCGGCCCACTCCGCCGTCTCGGCGTCGAGCTTGTCGCGCGTCTGCAGCACCTGCGCGATCGCCGGCACCGTGGGCGTGACCAGCGAGACGTGCCGGCAGCGCGAGCGCAAGGTCACCGAGATGTCCTGCGGATCGACCGACGGCGCACACAGCAGGAACACCGTCCGCGCCGGCGGCTCCTCGACCACCTTCAGCAACACGTTTCCGGCACCTTCGGTGAGGCGGTCGGCGTCCTCCACGACGACCACCTGCCACAGACCTGTGCTCGGCCGACGCGAGGCGATGGAGACGATGTCTCGCATCTCCTTGGTGCTGATGCTCAAGCCCTCGGGCACGACGCGTCGCACATCGCCGTGGGTTCCGGCCATCGTCGTCGAGCAGGCCTGACAGTGTCCGCACCCCGGAACGCCCTCGGTCGTGCATTGCAATGCCGCGGCGAAGCACAGGGCCGCGATGGAACGACCGGACCCGGGCGGGCCGGTGAACAGCCAGGAATGCGTCATCGCCGACGAGTCGACACCGGTGCGAGCCGCCACCGCTGCCGCCGTCAGATCGGCCTCGACATCTTCCTGACCGACCAATCGATCGAACACACCCGCCATGCACGCAACCCTAGTGGTTGGGACCGACTACCCCCCGCCGCACTGTTCCCGAGCAGCGCCGAACTCGAAGTTATGGACGTAATCGTTGCCGAATCCATCCACAACTTCGAGCTCGCGAGCTATTCGCTGTCGGTCTTCTTGGCCGGAGCCTTCTTGACCGGTGCCTTCTTCGCAGCAGTGGTCTTGGTGGCCGTCTTCTTCGCAGCAGCTTTCTTGGCCGGAGCCTTCTTCGCAGCGGCCTTCTTCGCCGGTGCCTTCTTGGCCGCCGCCTTCTTCGCCGGTGCCTTCTTCTTCACCGGTCCGCGAGCGCGCCTGTCCGCCAACAACTCCGACGCGCGATCGTCGGTGATCGACTCCACGTCATCGTCCTTGCGCAGGCTGGCGTTTGTCTCACCGTCGGTGACGTACGGCCCGAAGCGACCGTCCTTGATCACCATCGGCTTCTCACTGATCGGGTCGACGCCCATCTCGCGTAGCGGCGGCTTGGCTTCACCCTGACGACCGCGACGCTTGGGCTCGGCGTAGATCTTGAGCGCCTCTTCCAGCGTGACGGTGAACATCTGATCCTCGTCGGCGAGCGAGCGAGAGTCGGTGCCCTTCTTCAGATACGGGCCGTAGCGACCGTTCTGCGCGAGGATCTCTTCCTTGGACTCCGGATCGACTCCGACGACACGCGGCAGCGACAGCAGCTTGAGTGCATCGTCGAGCGTGATGGTCGCCAGATCCATGGACTTGAGCAGAGAACCGGTGCGCGGCTTGGGGCCGGTCGCCTTCTTCGCAGCCGCCTTCTTGGCCGGCGCTTTCTTGGCCGCGGCCTTCTTCACCGCGGTCTTGACCCCGCCGCCGCCATCACTGTCGTTGCCGGACGGCACCGGGACGATGTCGGGCTCGGGGGGCGTCGGTTCGGGCTCCGGCTCGGGCAGGATCTCGGTGACGTAGGGCCCGAAACGACCTTCCTTGGCGACGATGTCGTGACCGGTCAGCGGATCGACACCGAGCTTGCGGCCCTCTTGCGGTGTGGCGAACAGCTTTTCGGCGAAGTCGATCGTCAACTCGTCCGGCGGAAGATCGTCGGGCAGGTTGGCGCGCTGGCTGATCGGATCGCCGTCGGGATCGTCGTCGTTGCGCACCATGCGCTCGAGGTACGGGCCGTAACGACCTACGCGCACATGGATTTCGCGACCCTCGGAGTCGTCGAACAAGCGAATGGAGTTGATGGTGCGCGCATCGATCTCTTCGAGATTCTGGCCCACCATCTTCTTCAGACCACCGGAGCGGGCCACCGAACCCTCGGCACCGGTGTCGCCGCCGAAGTAGAAGCTCTGCAGCCAATTACCGCGTCGCTCACGGCCTCCCGCGATGGCGTCGAGGTCGTCCTCCATCCCTGCGGTGAAGTCGAAGTCCACCAGACGCCCGAAGTGCGCCTCCAGCAGGGCAACCACCGAGAACGCCACCCACGACGGCACCAGTGCACTGCCGCGCTTGTAGACGTACCCGCGGTCGAGGATGGTCTTGATGATCGACGAATACGTCGACGGCCGACCGATGCCCAGTTCCTCTAGCGTCTTGATGAGTGACGCCTCGGTGAATCGTGCGGGCGGGTTGGTGGTGTGGCCGTCGGGATCGAGCTGGGTGGCGGTGACGGCCTGGCCCTGAACCAGGGCAGGCAAACGGGATTCGGCGTCGTCGGACTGTCCGCCTGCCTGATCGTCGACGCTCTCCACGTAGGCCTTGAGGAAGCCGGCGAACGTGATGGTGCGACCGGATGCGGAGAACGTGCACTCCTCGCCGGTTCCGGCCGTTCCGGTGATGCGCAGTGTCAGCGTGGTGCCGCGAACATCGGCCATCTGCGACGCGACCGTGCGCTGCCAGATCAACTCGTAGAGTCGGAATTCGTCGGTCTGCAGGGCCGAGTGCAACTGACCGGGCGTCTGGAAGACGTCACCGGACGGGCGGATGGCCTCGTGGGCCTCCTGCGCGTTCTTGACCTTGCGGGTGTACTGCCGCGGCGAGGGATGGACGTACTCCGGCCCGTAGAGCTCGGTCGCCTGTGTGCGTGCCGCCGAGATCGCCGACGCCGACAGCGTCGTCGAGTCGGTACGCATGTAGGTGATGTAGCCGTTCTCGTACAGCCGCTGCGCGACCCGCATGGTGCGCTCGGAGCTGAAGCGCAACTTGCGGGCGGCTTCCTGCTGCAGCGTCGACGTCATGAACGGCGGGTACGGCTTGCGGGTGTAGGGCTTGTCCTCGGCGGACGCGACCGTCAGATCGACGCCCTCGAGAGCCTCGGCGAGGCGTCGGGCACGGGGTTCGTCGAGGACGGTCACTGCGTCGGACTTGAGCTTGCCGTCGGCCCCGAAGTCGCGACCGGCGGCGACACGATTGCCGTCGACATTGACCAGACGGGCACCGAAACTGCGCGGCGTTGCCTCGGCTCCGGCGTCGAGCGTGGCGGAGATGTCCCAGTACTCGGCGCTGCGGAAAGCCATTCGCTCGCGCTCACGCTGGACGACGATGCGGGTGGCGACGGACTGCACTCGGCCTGCCGAGAGCTTCGGCATGACCTTCTTCCACAGCACCGGGCTGACCTCGTAGCCGTAGAGACGGTCGAGGATACGACGCGTCTCCTGGGCGTCGACCAGGTCTTGGTCCAGGTCGCGGGTATCGGCCGCTGCGGCGAGGATGGCCGGCTTGGTGATCTCGTGGAACACCATGCGTCGAACGGGGATCTTGGGGTTCAGGGTCTCGAGGAGATGCCAGGCGATGGCCTCACCCTCGCGGTCGGGGTCAGTGGCGAGATAGAGCTCGTCGGCGTCCTTGAGCAGGCTCTTGAGCTCGGCGACCTTGCCTTTCTTCTCCGGCGAGACGACGTAGAGGGCCTCGAAGTCGTGGTCGACGTCCACGCCGAGACGCGCCCAGGGCTCACCCTTGTACTTGGCGGGAACGTCCGCGGCACCGCGGGGAAGGTCGCGAATGTGGCCGACGGAGGCCTCGACGACGTAGTTGCTCCCGAGGTACGGGGCGATCTTCTTTGCCTTGGTCGGAGACTCGACGATGACCAGACGACGTGGCTCGGCGGAGCTGTCCCCCGTGCCGTTGTTACGTGCTGCCACCTTGCTGCCGAACCTTCCCTAGTGCGTTTTCACAGGCAGATTTGCCTGTCCCACTACTAACAGACTGACATACGTCGGCCAAATACTCGCAGATCAGTCACAGATCGTTCTACTCGGCGTGGGGCCAATTGGTACGTGCGTCCACGTTCTGTGGAGCCTCGCCGACGTTCTCGGTCAGTCGCAACAGCCGACGTCGACCGGTGATTCGGAGGCCAGGATTGGATCCGCGCGTGCCGATGAGCGTCGGCGCGATACCCGCGCGCATCAGTGACTGAGCCAGGACGGCGTGCGTCTCCGGCGCATGGGGATCGAGGCCGAGCACGTAGCGCTCCCCCTCGGCCTCGGGACGACCCGATGCGAGCACCCAGGCGCGCAGTTCACGGGAACCCGGTACCCAACCGGGCGGGACGGCCTTGACAGCGCCCTTGGTCCACAGAGACGCCAGTGCAGACAGTTCGGGCACCGACGCGGTACGCACCAGTGGTCTGTCCTCTTCCGACCGACCGAGCTCCGGCGTCAGACCGCATTGCTCGATGAGTTCGGCGATGGCATCCGCGCGCCACTGCGCGTCGACCACGACGGAGATACGGGCCGAACCCGAGGAGGTGACGACATGCCCGGTGGCAGCCAGCAGCCCGCTGAGATCGGTCACCGCGGGCGGTAACGACTCGGCAGAGAAGAAGGACAGCTGGTTCACAGCATGGACATTAGGACATCGGCGTCCGCGCTCACGGCTTTCGACGCTCCCCGGTGGTTCGCCCGAACGAAACATCCCCCTTTCCCATCGCCTGTAGTAGGCCGATGGGAAAGGGGGATGAGTATCTCGACTCCGAAGAGAAGAGAATCAGACTGCGCGAACGCCCGTGGCCTGAGGACCCTTGGTGCCCTGTCCGACCTCGAACTCGACGCGCTGGTTCTCCTCGAGGGTGCGGAAGCCGCTGCCCTGGATCTCGGAGTAGTGAACGAAAACGTCAGCGGAGCCGTCTTCTGGTGCGATGAATCCAAAGCCCTTTTCGGCGTTGAACCACTTCACAGTTCCCTGTGCCATGCTTTTCCTTCTCTTTCTAACACCGGATTCGATGGAGCGCACTTTCGATCCATCGGGCCGGTTCCGACCGCTGCACTTGTACGAATCCCCCTCAGGATTCCCCCTGATGGACGAGCTCTCCCAGTACCGCGCCCGCAACATAAGATCCTGCGAAGCGTAGAACGAACACAGAAGCTGCGACCGCGTCAAGTGAACCATGAACTCCGCGTTCGCAACAGTCGAAAACCGACCCTTTTCGAACAAATTGCCCGCGTCGGGGGAGCACACACCGCCGGACGGGCGAAATACCACTCTCACCAGGGCTCGAGCGGCCCGTTTCGCGTCCGCGATAGCATGAGGACCCCAGGTCGCGTCGAGCTCGAACGGGTGGCCAGTAGATCGAACGAATGCATGGAGACCGGCAGTGAGCGACAAGCATCCGCTGGGCGGTGCGGATGTAGAGACTTACGGGCAGCGGTTGCTGGATCGGGTGCTGGCGGGCTCGCCCGCGAACAAGAGCCCGCTGACCCACGTCGCGGAGCTGCCGGCACGGGCCTCGCAGTTCGCCTCCTGGCCGTCGTGGGTCGGCCCGGAAGTGGTGCAGGTGATCACCTCTCGTGGGATCACACAACCGTGGACGCATCAGGCACGTGCGGCGACTCTCGCGGCCGAAGGCAGTCACGTGGTGCTCTCGACCAGCACGGCGTCGGGCAAATCGCTGGCATATCAACTCCCGATTCTGACGACGCTGTCCGCCGATGCCCGGGCGACCGCGCTGTACCTGGCTCCCACCAAGGCCCTCGGTGCCGACCAGCTACGCACCACTATCTCGATCACCGACGAGTTACGTTCGTGCTCAGACGAACTCGCCGAAGTGTTCCCCAGCGCGTACGACGGTGACACGCCGATCGAGATTCGCCAGTGGGCACGCGCCAATGCGCGGTGGATCTTCACCAATCCCGACATGTTGCATCTCGGCATCCTCGGCTCGCACGAGCGATGGTCGCGGTTCCTTCGCAATCTGCGCTACGTGGTGGTGGACGAATGCCATTACTACCGAGGCGTTTTCGGATCCAACGTCGCGTTGGTGCTACGCCGGCTACGACGCCTGTGCGCACGGTACGGCGCATCGCCGGTATTCGTTCTGGCCAGTGCGACGACGTCCGAACCGGGGCGAGCAGCCAGTCGCCTCATCGGAGCGCCGTGCGAGGAGATCACCGAGGACGGATCCCCGCACGGAGCACGCACCGTCGCATTGTGGGAACCGCCGCTGCTCGAGGAGATCACCGGCGAGAACGGTGCGCCGGTTCGCAAGTCGGCCGGGGCCGAGGCGTCGCGCATCATGGCCGACCTGTTGGTGGAGGGCGCGCGAACCCTGGCATTCGTGCGGTCCAGACGCGGAGCCGAAGTGACCGCCCTGGGTACCCAGCGAATTCTCGCCGACGTCGATCCGCAGTTGGTACGACGCGTCGCCGCCTATCGCGCAGGGTATTTGGCCGAGGACCGGCGCAAGCTCGAATCCGATCTGTCCGACGGCACCCTGCTCGGCGTGGCCACCACCAATGCGCTCGAACTGGGCGTGGACATCGCCGGTTTGGACGCGGTGATCGTCGCCGGCTTTCCCGGCACCGTCGCGTCGTTCTGGCAGCAGGGCGGCCGAGCCGGACGACGCGGGGAAGGCTCGTTGCTGGTACTGGTGGCGCGTGACGATCCCCTCGACACGTATCTGGTGCATCACCCGGCGGCCCTGCTGGACAAGCCTGTCGAGGCCACCGTCACCGATCCCACCAACCCGTACATCCTGGCTCCGCAATTGCTCTGCGCTGCAGTCGAACTACCGATCACCCTCGTCGAGGCCGAGGAGCTGAACGCGGAATCGGTGCTAGAGGAACTCGAGCTGAAGGGCTACGTGCGCAAGCGTCCGCACGGGTGGTTCATCACCCCCGAGGGACAGCAACTCTCGCCGCACGGCGCGGTCAACATTCGCGGCGGCACCGGGGTGCAGGTGGCCATCGTCGACGGCGAGTCGGGCCGCATGCTCGGCACAGTCGACGGGGGAAGAGCGCCCGCCACCGCCCACCCCGGTGCCGTCCACATCCACCAGGGCGAGTCCTTCGTCGTCGACGAACTCGATCTCGATGCCGGTCTCGCACTGGTGCACACCGAGCAGCCCGAATGGAACACCTCGGCGCGCGAGATCACCGACATCTCGATCACCGCGGTGCACGAATCCGTCGACTACGGCGAGGTACGCGTCGCGTTGGTTCAGGTGAACGTCACACATCAAGTCGTCGGATATCTGCGACGCCTGCTCTCCGGCGAGGTACTCGATTCAATCGAACTCGACATGCCCGCACAGACTCTCGACACCCGAGCCGTCATGTACACCATCACTCCGGAGTTGCTCGAGCACAGCGGAGTTCCGTACGAACGATTCCCCGGATCACTGCACGCCGCAGAACACGCCGCGATCGGATTGCTGCCACTGGTGGCGACCTGCGATCGCTGGGACATCGGCGGAGTGTCGACGGCACTGCACCCCGACACCGGCCTGCCGACGGTGTTCGTCTACGACGGATACGACGGCGGAGCAGGCTTCGCCGACCGAGGACACGTCGCCATCGCAGACTGGCTCACCGCCACGAAAGACGCCATCGTCTCGTGCGAATGTCAGACCGGATGTCCCTCGTGTGTGCAATCACCCAAATGCGGAAACGGCAACGATCCACTGGACAAAGACGGAGCTGTTCGAGTGTTGACGGCGGTGTTGTCGGCCATCACTCGGGAGGGGTGAGCCGGCCGCCCCAGTTCGGCCGCAAACGCGCGCGCATTCGCTGAACGCGAGCAAAATTGTTGCCGGATCGGGGCAGATCTGCGCGCACCTGGCAAGAGCGCGCGCGTTTGCGAACCTGCGGCGGGGCGCGCCCTGGCGAATCTCCAGCACACCGCCGACTCCACTGTGATCGTTCGCAAATATGCGCAACTCTGACGACCTGTCAGTTCTGAGTCTGTTCCAATGTCGATGACTCGACAAAGCCGGAGGACTTGTGGAGGTCCGACATGCCTGTGACCGATCGCGTGACGGGCCGGTATGCAGCGGCTGTTCCGGCCATCGTGGAAAAGGTGGGTTGTCACTATCTCCCGCCGCAGGACTACGAGATCGGGCGTGAACAGATTCGAGAGTTCGCCCGGTCCGTCCAGGACGACCATCCATCGCATCACCTCGAACGTGCCGCAGCCATTCTCGGCTACGACTCGTTGATCGCCCCCGTCACGTTCGTCAGCGTCATCGGCACGCGGCTGTTGCCCGAACTGTTCGAGCACCTGCTGATCGGCTACTCCGTGAGCGACGTGCTGCACACCGATCAGCAGATCGTGCTCCGACGACCGTTGCAGGTGGGCGACCGGATCAACTCCGACCTGTGTCTGGAATCGTTTCGACAATCCTCGGGCAGCGACGTGATGGTCACCAGCAACACCCTCACCGACGGGTCGGGAATCGAAGTGATCACCTGTCGAACCACATTCGTGGCCAGGACCGGTGGATACACCGAACCCGCGATGGCCACGGCGCTCCGCACTCTGATGCGGAGCTGACGGGGCACCACCCTGCGCGTCGCTGCCGGGACCTCGGGTGGTGTGGTGGGAGGAGATCCGCCCACAGAATCGAGACCATGACATGCCCATCACCCGGCAGATTCCCAAAGCTACTGACCTGCGCGAGGTCCTCTCGTTCAAGAAGCCTGATCTGAACCTGCGCCGCCGACGCCTGAGCGCGGCACTCACCATCGACGATCTCCGCACCATCGCCCGTCGACGCACCCCGCGCGCGGCGTTCGACTACACCGACGGTGCCGCCGACGCCGAGATCTCACTCTCGCGAGCTCGTCAGGCCTTCCGCGACGTCGAATTCCATCCCTCGATCCTGCGGGACGTCTCCCACGTCGACACCTCGACGACAGTGTTCGGTGGGCCGTCCGCGCTCCCGTTCGGCATCGCGCCGACGGGATTCACCCGCCTGATGCAGACCGAGGGTGAGTACGCCGGGTCTGCCGCAGCCGGAGCGGCTGGAATTCCGTTCTGCCTCTCGACCCTGGGCACCACGTCGATCGAGGACGTCAAGGCCACCAACCCGAATGGGCGCAACTGGTTCCAGCTCTACGTCATGCGCGACCGCGACATCTCGTTCGGGCTGGTCGAACGCGCCGCGAAGGCAGGCTTCGACACACTGCTGTTCACGGTCGACACACCGGTTGCAGGAGCTCGCCTGCGCGACAAGCGCAACGGGTTCTCCATCCCGCCGCAGTTGACCGCGTCGACGATCGCCAACGCCATTCCGCGTCCATGGTGGTGGTGGGACTTCCTCACCACGGCCAAGCTCGAGTTCGCGTCACTGTCTTCCACTGGCGGCACGGTCGGCGAGCTGCTCAATTCGGCGATGGATCCGTCCATCTCGTTCGAGGATCTCGACGTCATCCGGGAGATCTGGCCCGGCAAGCTGGTCGTCAAAGGTGTTCAGTCGGTGGCCGATTCGGCCCGTCTCGCCGAACTGGGAGTCGACGGCATCATCCTGTCGAACCACGGAGGCCGACAACTCGATCGCGCTCCTGTCCCCTTCCACCTGCTGCCGCAGGTCGTGCGCGAAGTCGGCTCCGACTTCGAGGTCGCCGTCGACACGGGCATCATGCACGGTGCCGATATCGTCGCCTCCATCGCGATGGGGGCGTCGTTCACACTCGTCGGCCGGGCGTACCTGTACGGCCTGATGGCCGGAGGTCGCGCGGGCGTCGACCGCATGATCGAGATCCTGCGCGAGGACATCGTGCGCACCATGCAACTGCTGCAGGTCAATTCGATCGCCGAGCTCACCCCGGAGCACGTCACTCAACTGACTCGATTGGCCCCACTGCAGTCCGGGGCCCGCACCGTTACTCCACACTGACCGCTGAAGTCGGACCGTCGAGGCCCGTGGGGCCCGTCGGGGCCGGGTTGGAGGTCCCGGTTCGGCGCAAATTCGCGCGCATTCGCTGAGCGCGCGCGAAATAGCCGGCTCGAACGGGGCGATTCCGCCCGCACCTGACAAACGCGCGCGCGTTTGCGAACCAAGGCGGGCGCGCCTGACAAACGCGCGCGCGTTTGCGAACCAAGGCGGGCGCGCCTGACAAACGCGCGCGCGTTTGCGAACCAGGGCGGATCCGGACGGGTCCCCGGCGGACGTCCGGTCACCCCGGACCCGCCCGCGCCGAGGCGATGGCGTCGGACATTCCGAAGCGACCGAGGAACACCGGTTGGCCCACCGTGACGATCACGTCCCACTCGTCGATCGTGCACTCCCGCAACTGGGTACCCATGCGCACCGCCAACCCCCGCGCCGTCTCGCACGCATCGGCCACCCCACGATCCAGTGCCCCCGCACCCGCCAGCGCAGCGAGATCGGCCGCCGACTGCGCCTGATGACGAGCACCCACCGCCGAGCCCACATGAATCACCATCACAACGACGGCGATCAACGCCGACATCGCCAGCGCCGCCAACACCGTCGCCCCGCCCTCGTCGTCTTGTAGCACCCTCCCGAAAGCGGGCCTCATTCCGCTGCAACCGGTTCCGCAGCGGCAACCGCCTCAGCCGACAATGTCAACCCCGGCAGCGGACTCTCCACCTCCACCCGCGCGACGAAGAACTCACCGTCCTCGGTCACCGTCACCCGAGCACCGTCCGGCCCGACCCGTTGCCCCACCGAGACAGCCTGCGCACCATCACCTCTGGCCGCCAACCGAGCAGCTTCTCTGGCGGCATCGACGCACCCGATGTGCATCGTCACCGACACGATCGCCCCGATACACACCACGATCACCGCGACGATGGACGCGATTGCGAACGCCGCCTCCACCGTCACGGCCCCGTCATCATCGCCCAAGATCAGACGGCAGTGTTCAACGCTCGATCGATGATCCCCGTCAACGCCGTCACGATGCTGTTGCCGGTCACCACCGTGTACAGCACCGCCCCGAACGCCGCGGCCGCGATGGTGCCGATGGCGTATTCCGCGGTCGACATGCCGTCGTCCTCCACGCCGAACAGCATGATTCGAGTCTTCAACTCCTGCAGTGCATTCTCGATCATCTCGATTCCCCTCCCTGTTCTCCGATGCAGCATCTCCGCATCGGACACTCGAGTGCGCGGCGGTCACAGCAGACCGCCGCCCAGTACGTTGCCCGCCAGTCCGATCACCACGGGGATGATGCCGAGGCAGATGAAGGCAGGCAGAAAGCACAGCCCCAACGGCCCGCTGATCAGCACACCGGCACGCTCGGCGGCAGCAGCCGATGCGTCTTCGGCCCGGGTTCGTTGGGTCGCAGCGAGTTCCGTCATCGCCGACGCCATGGACGACCCGGCTCGGGCAGATCGCCGTGCCATCCTCGCCAGAGCCTCGGTCTCCGGATCCTGCGCGACGGCGTCCCACGCTGTGGTGGCGTCGGCTCCGAGTTCGAGCAGATCGGCGGCCTTGCGCAGCGCGACACCGAACGAGATCGGAGCGGAATGTGCCGCTGCCGCAGCGGCAGTCGCCACGGGAAGGCCCGAACGTAGGCACGCTGCGAGCAGATCGAAGGTCGTGGCCACCGCGAGCGGGTCGGGGGCCGGCGCATCGTCGGCGTCGGCATTCGCACGACCGTCGGGTGCCAGCCTGTGCAATCCGCTCGCGACCGTGGGCAGCGTGATCAGTGCCGATGCCAGACAGAGCACCGTCGCCCACATCAGGTCGTCACCTTGCCGGTGATCGCGTCGGTCCACAGCAGTCCCGCGCAGCCCAGGGCCGTGCCGATGAGCAGCAGCATTCCGCCGAGCCCGCCGCCGAGCAGGATCTGCAGTGGATTGGCTCCCATCAGCTGACCGAGCGCGACTCCGAGGATCGGTAGACCGGCCAGGACCAGCGCGGTGGCGCGGGCTCCGGCGAGCGCTGCGTCCGTTCGTTCGCGAAACCGTCTACGCCCCAGCATGTCCTCACGGGTGGCATCGAGCAGTTCGGCGAGCGCGAGTCCGTACTCATCCGCCACCCGCCACGCTGCGGCCAATCGGGCCAGCTCCGCGTCCAGCAACGAATCGGACGCAGCGATGCCGTCGGCAGCCCTGCCGCCCAGCCGGGCCCGCGCCGCCGCGCCGCGCAGTGCCGTCGACGCGATGCCGCCGCATTCCTCCGCCGCAACCGCGCTGGCCGTGGCGGGATGGGATCCGACGCGGAGCTCGCCGATGACCACCTCGACTCCGGTTGCGAGCCAGTTCAATTCCTCGGCCCGCCGATCGCGTTCGAGTCTCCGACGATAACGCCGCCATCCGGTGCCACCCGCCACCGCCGCCGCGCTCACGGCCCAGAAACCGCCGAACCACCACACCGTCCCTGCCACGACGAGAGCGCAGCCGGTCGGCATCAGCCATCGCGGCGCGCTCGACGCCGTTCGCGCCTCCCGCGGCAACCGACGAAAACTGCTCGGCCACAGTATGACTGCTGCAGCAAGGGCCACGAGCGCGGCCGTCATCGGTTGTCACCGCAGCGGCGATCGAGCAGTTCGAGGAGTCGACCCCGACCCGGCGTCGCGTCGGCAGCCACCGACCAGGCCGGAGCGATGTGCACACGCCCGGTGGGATCGACGTCGACCACTCCGATCTCACGTAGTCGTCGGGTACCGTCGGCGCTGCGGTGGACGTGCAACACCACCTGAACCGCCGCGGCAAGTTGGCTGTGCAGCGCGTCTCGACCCATTCCGCCCAGTGCGGCAAGGGCTTCGAGCCGGGCGGGCACCTCCGCCGGGGAGTTCGCGTGGATGGTTCCGGCTCCGCCGTCGTGACCTGTGTTGAGCGCCGTCATCAGGTCGATCACCTCGGCCCCGCGCACCTCACCGACCACGAGACGATCGGGTCGCATTCGCAAGGCCTGACGCACCAGCTGCCGCACCGACACCTCGCCGACGCCTTCGACGTTGGGTGCGCGGGCCACGAGACGAACAACGTGCGGATGGGCCGGTGCCAGCTCGGCCGCGTCCTCGACACAGACGATCCGTTCGGACGGATCCACTTCGCCCAGCAGCGCAGCAAGAAGGGTCGTCTTCCCTGCCCCGGTACCGCCGACGACCAGAAAAGCCAAGCGACCGAACACGATTCGACGCAGCAGCTCGTACCCGTCCTCGGTCACGGCTCCCGATGCACGGAGAGCGGAGAGTCCCTGCGTCGCGGGTCGCAGCACCCGGAGCGACACGCACGTTCCTCCGCTCGCCACCGGTGCCAGCACAGCGTGCAAGCGGACGCCGAACGCTCCCTGCCCGACGCCGGGCAGTCGGCCGTCGACCCAGGGCTGCGCGTCGTCGAGACGACGGCCGGCCGAGAGGGCAAGCCGTTGCGCGAGCCTGCGAACGGCAGCCTCGTCGACGAAACGAACTCCGGTGCGCTCGAGTCCGCGCCCACGATCGATCCACACTTGATCCGGTGCAGTGACCAGTACGTCGGTCACTCCCGGTTCGGACAGCAGCGGCTCCAACGGCCCCGCGCCGGTCAGCTCGGTTTGCAGAACCCTCAGCGCCGCAAGCATATCGGTGTCGCCGATGACCCCGCCTGCTTCCGCTCGAATGGCTGCGGCGACGGTGGCGGGAACCGGAGCGTCGGCCGACGCAGCCAAACGATCGCGGACGCGGTCGAGCAGATCCGCGGTGACGACGGCGCTCATGCCGCCCTCCGCTGCCCACCGGGCTTGTGCGCGAACGTATCGAGCACGGCGTCGGCTGCTGCGGCCAGCGGCGAACGACGGCCCAGCACCAGACCTCCTCGTTCGAGGCGCTCGGCCAGTGCAGGCTCGGCACGCATCGACGTCAACAGCGGAAGCCCGAGGGCGACGGCGATGTCGTCGGCCCTCAGCCCACCCGGAGCCGGCCCACGAACGACCAGTCCGACATTGGCATTTCGATCCACCACGTGCGCGGCCACCGCCTCGGCCGACGTCACGGCTCGCAGTTCGGCCGGAAGTACCAGCGTGACGAGGTCCGCCGCGGCATACAGAGCGTCGGAGACGTCGCTGGGATGACGCGGGGCGTCGCACACCACGAGATCGTCCGCTGCGCGTCCTGCATCGAGTACAGCCGCCACTGCGACGGCAGAGAGTCCGACACCTCGGTCGTCGCCTCGGCCCAGTGCCAGCACCGACATTCCGGAGCGGGAGGGCAGGGCCCCGTGCAGAGCGTCGGCGGAGACTCGGCCGCCCTCGACGACCAAGCCGGACCACCGCAGACCTGGAGCGTTCTCCCAACCGAGCAGCAGGTCCAGGCCGCTGCCGTACCGGTCGCCCTCGACCATGAGGGCACGTCGACCCGAACGGCTGCTGCACAGTCCGAGTGCGGCCGCGAAAGTGGATGCGCCCGCGCCACCGCGAGCGCCGACCACAGCGATCACGCCGCCGTCTCCGGATGGTGCCGACGCGGGTTCGCCGAGTATCCGCACGAGAGCGTCCTCGTCCCACGGCAGGGCGATCACATGCTCGGCACCGAGCGATGTGGCGATTCGCCAATCGTCGAGCGTCGGGGGTGCGGCCGTGACCAGAATGACGCCCGCGCGTCTCGGAAATCCCGTCGACAGTGCCGTCTCTGCGGACGCGAAGTCGACCAGAATAATTCCGCAACGGTCCCACATCGAACGTGTCGAGCCGATACCGACCAGTAAGTTCTGCTCTTCCACAACACAATCCGCGGCCGCGGCGATTCGGTAGACGTCCTCGCGCAGTCCGCGAAGTTCGATCGACATCGTTACTGCCGGGTGCGTGGTCCGCTGCCGCGAGTCCGATTCCATGCGCCAAGCGTGCGTGAGAATCTGCTCGAGATGCGCGCGACTTGGGGAAATGTGGATAGATTCGGGCCTGTGGATGAATACCGGTACTGCTGTACCAGTTTTCGACCTACCCCGGAAAAGAGGACGACCCTCGCCAGGGGGGGAGGAGGCGAGGGTCGTCTGGTTCAGCCCCGGGGGGTCGGGCTGAACACCGCCCGGAATGAACCGGGCTCGTAGAAAATACTACACCCGTGGACGTCCTTGTTTGCAAGTTCAACCGTCGGCTTTTCTCGACCGCGTCGAACCGAGTCCGCCAGTGGCACCGCGCAACATCCAACGGTCACCACCGGCCACTATGGTGACAAACGTGACCCAGAGCGCGAGCAACGACGACGTCCCGGCCGGCCGACGCACAGCGCGCGTCGCGGCATTCTTCGACCTCGACAAGACGATCATCGCCAAGTCCAGCACTTTGGCATTCAGCAAGCCGTTCTTCGACCAAGGACTCATCAACCGGCGCGCAGTCCTCAAGAGCAGCTACGCGCAATTTCTGTTCCTGCTCTCCGGAGCCGATCACGACCAGATGGAGCGCATGCGCGCACACATCGCGAGCATGACCGCAGGCTGGGACGTCGAACAAGTGCGAGCAATCGTCGCCGAAACGCTGCACAACATCGTCGACCCCCTCGTGTTCGCCGAAGCCGCCGATCTCATCGCCGACCACAAGCTCCGTGGACACGACGTCGTGGTCGTCTCGGCGTCCGGTGACGAGATCGTGCGCCCCATCGCCGAGCTGCTGGGGGCCGATCACAGCATGGCGACGACGATGGTGACCGTGGAGGGCAAGTACATCGGCGAGGTCGACTTCTACTGCTACGGCGAGGGCAAGGTCGACGCCATGAACTCTTTGGCCGCGCAACATGATTACGACTTGGCGTCGAGCTACGCGTACTCGGATTCGATCACCGACGTGCCGATGCTGCGCGCAGTCGGGCATCCCACGGCCGTCAACCCCGATCGTGCACTGCGCAAGGAAGCGGCCTCCCGCGGATGGCCGATTCTCACCTTCTCCAACCCGGTCTCGCTGCGATCACGAATCCAGACCCCGTCGGGCAAGACCGTAGCAGCAAGCGCCGCAGCAGGTTTCAGCGCTCTCGCGGCCGGTGCGATCACCTACGGACTGCTCCGAAGAAAAAGATGACGTCCAACCCCTTGATGTGAGGAGCGTCACGGGGTACAAATGACGTACGGAAGAACGGAAGGCCAAGAACGAATCGGAAGAGAAGATTCGCTCTCCCGACCGGGATTCCCAGCACGGACACCGGCACCCACGCGGAGCTTGCCACCTAATGGCAGAAGCGCTGTGGGCCTGCGACATTCGTCAGTGATCAGCAAGAACCCTGCACCGGTTGCAGGGATGACCTCATCACCGTCGAATTCTCGCCGAGGCCACGTGGTAGTCCATCACAGCCCACCTGTGCACGCTTGGTAACCAGGCGCTCCGTGCTAACGGGCGGCGACGTCGACGCAAGTCGGCATCGCCGCCCTTTTATATGCTCACTACTGCAGGCTCCGCTCGCGGCCCTTTTATATGCTCACTACTGCAGGCTCCGCTCGCCGCCCTTTTATGTGCGCACAACTCCTACTGAGCAGCCTCGGCAATCGAAGTCGCTTCTGCCGCACCGGCTTCGAATGCCCCGCAGCACAGGATCACCCAACTCCCGACGCCGGTTGCCGTACCCTCCGCGAATCCTGTCGCGCCGTCTCGGTAGGCATTCGCCCGACGCATCCAGCTCACCTCCGGTACTCCCAGGTTGTGGGGGTCGAATCCCGACGACGCTGCCACCAGTCGCGATGCAGCCCGCGCAACGATGCCGTCGGCCGATCCGAAAGCTTTGAGCGTCAACAGTTCACCGTGCACCACCGCCGCGATCACCGGGGCCGGTGCCGACGTTCCACCGGTCACCAGCTGTGCGAGGAGGTCGAGTCGCTCGCCGACACCTGCATCGCTGCGGGGACGGCCGAGCTCGGAGGCGTCGTCGACGAGGTCGGCTGCGGCCAACAGGTGCAGTCGTGCGAGGGTCTGAAGCGGTGCGCGCTTCCACGTCGAGACCGTGTTCTGCAGCGCATCACCGTCGAGGGCGGCCGCGACTCGCAGCGCACCCGCCAGAATGGGGTCGCCTTCTTCGCCCTCGCGGGGGAAATCCATCGAACCGCCCTCGAGCGTCGACGACGAGCGAGCCGCACGGACCGCGGCCTCGGCGGCGGTGGCCGGCCATCCTCGGCGGTTGGCCTTGTGCCGGTGCACCGCGCCCAGAGCGTCGCGCGCACGTTCGGCGGAGTCGAGAACTCCAGGTAGTTCCAGCAGCGGGGCGAGGGGGTCCGTCACGACAGACGACGGTACCCCCTCCCCCACTCGGCGTTGTCGCCTACTTCGCTCCTGCCGCCAACAGCTCGGCGCGCGCCTGACGACGCTTGGCCTGTTCGGCTGGGTCCGGCACCGGAACGGCCGCGAGCAACCGCTTGGTGTACTCGTTGGTCGGACGACGCAGAATCTGATCCGTCGTACCGAACTCGGCCAGCTTGCCCTTGTTCAACACCGCGATGCGCTTGGCCAGCACCTCCACGACAGCGAGGTCGTGACTGATGAACAGGCATGCGAACCCGTACTCGTGCTGGAGTTCCTTGAACAGCTCGAGCACCTTGGCCTGCACCGACACGTCGAGCGCAGACGTCGGCTCGTCGGCCACCAGCAGCGTCGGTTCGAGGGCGAGTGCCCGAGCGATACCGACGCGCTGACGCTGCCCACCCGACAACTGGTGCGGGTAGCGGTTGCGCATGGTCCGCGACAGGTGGACCCGGTCGAGCAGTTCCTCGACCTTTCGATTTCGATCTGCAGCGCTGTGCTCGGTGTGCAGCAGCATCGGCTCGGCAATCGACTGTCCGATCGGCCAGCGTGGGTTCAGCGACGAACCCGGATCCTGGAACACGATGCCGACCTTGCTGCGCACCGACCGCAGTTCACGATTCGACAGGTTGGTGATGTCGACCCCTGCGATCGACAACGAGCCGCCGGTGAGCTTGTTCAGTCCCACCACGGCCTTGCCGATCGTGGACTTACCCGAGCCCGATTCACCGACGAGCCCGACGACCTCACCCATCTCGATGTCGAGGCTGACCCCGTCGACGGCTCGGAACACGGTACGGCCCGGGTACTCGATGACACCGTCGACGATGCTCAGTGCTCGGGTCTCCTCGACGGCACTGGGCTCGGCGATCTTCCCGGCGGTCACGGCCTCGATGCTGCTGCCCAGGTGCGGAACCGAGGCGAGCAACTGCTGCGTGTACGGATGCGACGCGTTCTTGAAAATAGTTTGCGCAGCATCGGTTTCGACGATGACGCCGTCCTTCATCACCGCGATGCGGTCGGCCATGTCTGCCACCACACCCATGTCGTGGGTGATCAGCACGATCGACGCATCGATTCGGTTACGCAGGTCTCGCATCAGGTCGAGGATCTCGGCCTGCACCGTCACGTCCAGAGCCGTGGTCGGCTCGTCCGCGATCAGCAGGGACGGATCCGAGGACAGCGCCTGGGCGATCATGGCGCGCTGACGCTGACCACCGGAGAGCTGGTGCGGGTAGAAGTCGACCCGCGTCTCCGGATCCGGCATCTCGACGAGCTTCAGGAGTTCGACGGCCCGCGCCTTGGCTTCCTTCTTCGACAGCGAGGTGTGCGCGCGGATGGCCTCGGTGATCTGCCAGCCGATCGAGTACACCGGGTTGAGCGCCGTCATCGGTTCCTGGAAGATCACCGCGACGTTCTTGCCGCGGATGGGTGCGAGCTGCTTCTCGGGTAGCCCGACCAGTTCTTTCTCGCCCAGCTTGATGCTGCCCGACACCCGCGAATTATCGGCCAGCAGGCCCGGGACGGCCATGGCCGTCGTCGACTTGCCGGATCCGGATTCACCGACGATGGCCAGCACCTCGCCGGAGGCGACAGTGAACGAGACGGTGTCGACCGCCTTGCGCCAGACCTTCTCGACCTCGAACTCGACCGTCAGATCGGTGACACTCAGAACGGTGTCCTTCGCAATACTCATGTCAGTTCCGTTTCGGATCGAGTGCGTCACGGAGTGCGTCGCCGAGCATGATGAACGCCAGCACCGTGACGGAGAGGAACGCGGCCGGGAACAGCACCAGGTGCGGTGCCGTCAGGAACACGTTCTGACCGAGGTTGATCTGCAGGCCCCAGGAGATCTCGGGAGCCTGCAATCCGATTCCGAGGAAGGTCAGCGTCGCCTCGGCCGCGATGAACGTACCGACCGAGATGGTCGCGTAGATGATCACCGGAGCCAGAGCGTTGGGCAGGATGTGTCGCACCAATATGCGGTAGGTCGACGCCCCCAATGCCTGTGCAGCCTGGACGTATTCACTGTTCTTGATCGAGATCACCGATGATCGAACCAGTCGCATCGCCGTCATCCAGCCGAAGGCCACCAGGGCGAGCGAGACGGTGAAGATGGTGCGCTGGGCCGTGACGGTGAGCAGGATCAGGGCACCGAGCAGCAGCGGGATTCCGAAGAACACGTCGGTGAAGCGAGCCAGGATGCTGTCGGTGATTCCGCCGAAGTACCCGGCGAGAGCACCGATCAGGACGCCGATGATGAGCACACCGATGACCGAGAGCACACCGATCGACAGCGAGATCCGCGCACCGTAGATGACGTTGGCGTAGTAGTCGCAGCCCTGGACGTCGGTGCCGAACCAGTGTGCAGCGCTGGGACTCTGACGGGAATCGGACAGCGAGCACACGCGCGGATCGATGCCGCGGGCGAACAGCTGCGGGAACACCGCCATCATCAACAGCACCAACAGCAGGAAAGTGCCGATGATGAAGAACGGGCTCTTCCGCAGGAACTTCCACGCATTGCCCCACAGGCTGGCCTGACCGACCAACTCGACGGCCTCGCCGGTGATGACGTTGCCGGGCAGGCCCTCGTCTGCGGCGTGCTGAGCTGCGCTCGAATCTTCTTTATTCATAGCGAATCCTTGGATCGAGAACCGCGTAGAGAACGTCCACCACGAGGTTGAAGAAGATGTAGAAGAACACGAAGAGCGTGACGATGCCGACGACGACGGCACCTTCCTGACGGGCGAGACCGTCGTAGATCGCGCGGCCGAGACCTGGCAGGTTGAACACCGTCTCGGTCACGATGGCACCGCCCAGCAGGCCACCGACGTCGGCACCGATGAAGGTGACGACGGGAATCAGCGAGTTGCGCAGGGCGTGCCGAAAGATGATGCGCCGGTTGCTGATTCCCTTCGACTTCGCGGTGCGGATGTAATCCGCGGCCATCGACTCGGCGACCGACGTCCGGGTCAACCGGGCGACGTAGGCCATCGACAGCGATGCGAGCACGAGGCCGGGGAGCAGGAAGCTCGACCAGCCGTCGTTGATGCCCGAGATCGGGAAGAGGCCCAACTTCAGACCGAGGGTGAACTGGGCGATGAAGCCGAGAACGAACACCGGCACCGACACCAGCAGCGTCGTCGAGATGAGCACCAGGTTGTCGAAGAACGATCCGCGCTTGAGGGCGGCGAGCACACCCGCGGCGATACCGATGACGGTTTCGATGACGACGGCCACGATGGTCAATCGGACCGTGACCGGAAGTGCCCGCTCGATGGTGTCGAGGACGGGGCGTCCGGAGAAATCGGTACCGAAGTCGCCCTGGAAGAAGCCGCCGATGTACTTGAAGTACTGCACGAAGAGGTTGTCGTCGAGGTTGAACTCGTCTCGCAGCTGGGCGACGACGCCGGGGGCGAGGGGACGATCTCCAGCGAGGGCGCGGATGGGATCACCCGGTAGCGCGTAGACCATCGCGAAGATCAAGAACGAGGAGCCGATCAGGACGGGAATCGTCAGCAGTAATCGGCGAGTGATGTAGCGACCCACTGTGTGTCTTCTCCTTGAACAAGGGACGAACCTGCGCCTCGGGTCTTGCCGGCGCAGGTCGGTGTGGGGCAGATGCGACCCACGGATGAACGAAACCCGGTGGGTGGCAACCGATCATGCTCGGCTGCCACCCACCTGGGTGCGTCGTCAGCTGACTACGACGTCCTCGAGAACGATGTTGCCTCGGTTGTCGATCTTGACGTCGGAGACGCGATCGGACCACACGGCCTGGTTCAGGCCGTAGAACAGCGGGGTAGCGGGCATCTGGTCGATCAGGATGTCCTCTGCCTTCTGGTAGTCCGCCGTTGCAGCGTCGATATCTGCAGCGTTGTTGCCTTCGGCCAACGCGGCGTCGAATGCCGGGTCGTTGAAGAAGACGTAGTTGCTACCTGCCGGCGGGGTTGCGGCTGCCGAGTACAACGGGGAGAGGAAGTTGTAGATCGACGGGTAGTCCATGATCCAGCCCGAGCGGAACGGGCCGGTCATACCCTTGGCGTCCTGCAACGGCAGGTACTGCGCGAACTGCAGATCGCCGCGCAGTGCGTAGTTCACACCCAGGTTGTCACGCAACTGGTTGCCCACCGCGGTCATCCACGAATCGTGGCCCGCACCGGCGTTGAACCACAGGTCCACCGGCTGGCTGCGGTCGAAGCCGGCCTCGTCGAGCAGGCGGTTGGCCTCGTCCGGGTTGAGCTCACAGTTCGCACCGCAGGCGTCCTCACGGTATCCGTCGACGACGGGCGAGGCGAAAGATCCTGCCGGGGTACGGGTATCGGTGAAGATCGCGGTGGCGATGGCCTGACGATCGATGGCCATCGAGAATGCCTTGCGCACCCTCGGATCCTGGAAGCGCGGGTCGTAGGTGGGGAAACCGAGGGACGTGATGTCGGGACGCGCACGCTCGCCGTAGCGGTCACCGAACTGGTCACGAGCAGTGGCCCACGCATCCTCGGGCAGATCGAGCATGACGTCGAGTCCGCCGCCCTGAACATCGTTGTAGCCGGTGTTCAGCTCGGTGTAGACCTTGAAGTTGACGCCTGCGGACTGAGCCGGGTTGTCGCCCTTGTAGTCGTCGTACTTGGTGACGGTGAAGCCCTGTCCCGGAACGAAGTCCGAGTCGGCCTTGAACGGGCCGTTACCGATCGGGCGGGCACCGTATGCATCGGGGTCGGCGTAGAACGCCTCGGGCAGCGGGTCGAATGCCGTGTATCCCAGCGTGAGCGGGAAGATGGCGAACGGTCCGGTGAGCTTGACGGTGAAGGTCGTCTCGTCGACGACGTTCAGACCGCTCAGTTCGGTTGCGACGGGCTCGGCGGTGTCGCTACCCTGCAGATCCGCGTAGCCTTCGATGTTCTCGAAGAAGTACGAGGCACCGAATGCGTTGGTGCTCAACGCGTTGTAGCTCCATGCCTTGGTGTAGGACTCGGCCGTGACGGGGGTGCCGTCGTGGAACGTCCAGCCGTCCTTGAGCTTGATGGTCCAGGTGGTGTTGTCCTCGGATTCGACGGACTCGGCAACGCCGTTGTACTCGACGCTGTTGTCCTCGTCGTTGAACGTGACCAGCGGAGTGAAGAGGGCCTCGAGGACCTGGCTGCCTTCGCTCTCGGTGGTGTTACCGGGAACCAGCGGATTCTCCGGCTCACCGATGTAGATGCTGTAGATCCCGTCGGCACTGCCACCGGAACTCGAGCCTCCACCGCCACAGGCGGCGAGCAGGCTCGCACTCATCAGCACAGCCGTGGTGACGACCGCGGCACGTTTGATACGCAAGAAAATCCTCCATCCAGATGTGAACACGGGGTCATCCGTGCTCAGTTCCTCGGGCGCGACGCCCGGGGATTCGTGGGCGACCGCATGGCACGGCAGGTGGGCCGTTCCAACGATCTGATGGGATGGACTTTAGACACATCCTGAAACGAACATGTGAACTCCCCCAACTTTTGCTGACCCGTGAGTAAGCCGGAAACATGATCGAAACGTTTCGGCAAGTCGATTTCTCACAGTTCGGACATCCTCGTCGCCACGGGTCCACGCCGACGGCCCCGATGACCGCCCAGCGTGCAGAAACTACCGATCACCGCAGATCAGGGGGTTGCAGGCGATTGCAACGGTGCGATCGCCATCACATGTGACTACCCTCACAAGGGGCTCGAGACAGGCACGGGAGTGCAGTTTCATGAGCGAAATGCACCGGACGAAAGTGAGCTATTCGAGATGACGACCAGTACCTCCGGAACCGACGAGACCGCGGTTGCCTCCTACGCGCCGTCGGCCGAGTTCACGGCTACGGCGAACGCCGGGGCCGAGCTCTACGCCGCCGCCGAGGAGGACCGACTCGGCTTCTGGGCCGAACAGGCTCGCCGACTCCACTGGCACACCCCGTTCACCGAAGTACTCGACTGGTCCGACGCCCCCGTAGCCAAGTGGTTCGCCGACGGTGAGCTCAACGTCGCCTACAACTGCGTCGACCGCCACGTCCTCGACGGACACGGCGACCAGGTGGCCATCCACTGGGAAGGCGAGCCAGGCGACAGCCGCGACGTCACGTACTCCGATCTGCTCGCAGACGTCAGCCAGGCCGCCAACACCCTGACCGAACTCGGCCTCGTCTCCGGCGACCGCGTTGCGATCTACATGCCCATGATCCCCGAGGCGATCGTCTCGATCCTCGCGTGCGCACGCCTGGGCCTGACCCACTCGGTCGTCTTCGCCGGCTTCTCGGCCACCGCACTGCGCTCACGCATCGACGACGCCGAAGCCAAGCTCGTCATCACCACCGACGGCCAGTGGCGACGCGGCAAGCCCGCACCCATCAAAGACACCGTCGACGAGGCCGTCGACGGGGCGGCTTCGATCGAACACGTCCTCGTCGTCAAGCGCACCGACTCCGACGTCGCCTGGACCGACGGACGCGATCTGTGGTGGCACGAGACCGTCGCGAAGGCATCGAAAGAACATGAGGCACAGCCTTTCCCGGCCGAGCATCCGCTGTTCATCCTCTACACCTCGGGTACGACGGGTAAGCCCAAGGGCATCATCCACACCTCCGGCGGCTACCTGACGCAGACCTCGTACACCCACCACAACGTCTTCGACCACAAGGCAGGCAAGGACGTCTACTGGTGCACCGCCGACATCGGCTGGGTCACCGGACACTCCTACATCGTCTACGGCCCGCTCTCGAACCGCGCCACGCAGGTCGTCTACGAGGGAACGCCCAATTCGCCCGACGAGCACCGGCATTGGAACGTCATCGAGAAGTACAAGGTCTCGATCTACTACACCTCTCCCACCCTCGTGCGCACGTTCATGAAGTGGGGCAAGGAAATCCCCGAGGCCCACGATCTGTCCTCGATCCGTCTGCTCGGTTCCGTCGGCGAGCCGATCAACCCCGAGGCGTGGCGCTGGTTCCGCGACGTCGTCGGCGGCGGCAGTGCCCCGATCGTCGATACCTGGTGGCAGACCGAGACCGGCGCGATCATGATCTCCCCGCTGCCCGGCGTCACCGCCACCAAGCCGGGCTCCGCGATGGCCCCGCTGCCCGGTATCTCCGCCAAGATCGTCGACGACGACGCCAAGCCACTGGGCAACGGCGGCAACGGTTATCTCGTCCTCGACGAGCCGTGGCCGTCGATGCTGCGCGGCATCTGGGGCGACATGGACCGCTACAAGGAAACGTACTGGTCGCGCTACGCCGAGGAGGGCTGGTACTTCGCCGGTGACGGCGCCAAGTACGACGAGGACGGTGCCCTGTGGGTCCTCGGCCGCGTCGACGACGTCATGAACGTCTCCGGCCACCGCATCTCCACCTCCGAGGTGGAGTCGGCACTGGTCAGCCATCACAGTGTCGCCGAGGCCGCAGTGGTCGGTGCCGCCGACGAGACCACCGGTCAGGGCATCGTCGCATTCGTCATCCTGCGCGGCGGCGAGGAGAACACCGGCGATGCGTTGATCGCCGAACTCAAAGCTCAGGTCTCCAAGGAGATTTCGCCGATCGCCAAGCCGCGGGAGATCTCCATCGTTCCCGAGCTGCCGAAGACCCGATCGGGCAAGATCATGCGTCGCCTGCTGCGCGACGTGGCCGAGGGCCGCGAACTCGGCGACGTGTCCACCCTCGTCGACCCGAAGGTGTTCGAGGCGATCACGAAGGGTCGCTAGCGCTCCCATGTGAGTGAAACTTCGTAGCCTGCTACGAAGTTTCACTCACATGTGGCGCAGCCGCTCAGATCGAACACCGTGTAGTCGCCGACGGTTTTGGGTGTGAAGGTCGCTGTCACCCAATCAGCGATCGCCGACGGTCGGTTCTTGTCGTTGCCGGCGATGAAGTAGTGGATTTTCCCGGCTGCCACGTCGGCCCGGAACTGGTCGAGCGTGGGCGACGGGTCGGTTCCCGAGAACCCGCCCACCGGCATCACCGGGTCGTCGGTCGCGAGCTGTAGGCCCGCGGCGGCATTGGATCCGATCGTCGCCGCCACCCAGGTGTAGTGCTGTGCACCGGATTCGAGCAGCCCGGTCAGTTCGTCGTCCGGTGCCTGGGCAGTGAAGTGCGCCGAGTGCCCGGCACTGTCGTCGCGCACTCCGGTTCTGGACCCTGCCGCCTCGGACGGAATCGAGGGGCCCGCCGATGGACCTCCCCCACTGTGCGGTGTGACGACAGTGTCGGCGACATACGCGACCGGCCCCGCCAACGCGACAGCCAGAGCGACTGCTCCCAACGCCATCGATGCCTGCCGAGATCCCCGGAACAGCAGCGCGACGGCCACGATCACTCCCGCTGCCAACACGACCCACCGCAGCCACGGCACGAAGTCGGGAGTGCGGGCGAGAAAGACGAACGACGTTGCCGTGGTGACAGCGGAAGTGAGCGCGAGAATCACACGCCCCCAGAGCTTCTCGCGTCGCACCCACAGTTCACGCAGGGCAGCGCCGACGATCGCGGCGATCGCCGGCGCGATCACGATCGTGTAGTACGAGTGGAAGGTGCCCGACATGAAGCTGAACACCAGCGAGCACCCGACGAGCCACAATCCCCACATCACGAACCAGGCGCGAGCGAAGTCCCGTCGAGGAGCTGTGCCGCGCATGATGATTCCCGCCACCACGAGCACCAGCGCAGCCGGAATCAGCCACGAGATCTGACCACCCTGGGCGGCCGCGAACAAGCGGGTGATGCCCGTCTGCGCGCCGTGCCCGGCCGGGCCTGCACTGCCCGAAAACGACTCCGCGACGCCGCCGTGTTCGTTTCCCGTCAGTCGGCCCAGGCCGTTGTAACCGAACGTCAGGTCCAGAATGCTGTCGGTCTTCGACCCGCCGACCCACGGCCGGTCGGCAGCCGGAACCAACTGGACGATCGCGACCCACCACCCGGCCGTCACGAGCACCGCCGCACCGGCCGCCAGTAGCTGGAGAAGTCGAACGCCGAGCCTCGGTGGACCGAACGCCGCGTACGTCACGGCAAGAGCCGGCACGACGAGGAACGCCTGGAGTTGCTTCGTCAGAAACCCCAGGCCGACAACAGCTCCGGTGAGCACCAACCATCGAGTTCGCCCGTCCTCGAGCGCGTGAAGCATCGCCCACGCTGCCCCCAACAAGGTGAGGGTGAGGAGGGCGTCGGGATTGTCGTAGCGGAACATCAGGGCGAAGGTCGGCGTCGTCGCCAGTACTGCGCCCGCGATCGATGCGGCCCCGTAGCCGAATCGACGGGCGACGATCGCGTACATGATTCCCACGCTCAGCACAGCCATCAGCACCTGCGGTAGCAGCAACGACCACGAGTTGAGGCCGAAGATCCGCACGGACAGTTCCATGATCCACAGCGACGCAGGCGGCTTGTCCACCGTGATGGAGTTCGCGGCGTCGGACGAACCGAAGAGGAAGGCCTTCCAGCTCACCGAGCCGGCTTGAACGGCGGCTGCGTAGAAGGAATTACCCCAGTGCTCGCGGTTCAGATCGAGGGCGTAGGCCCCTGCGGTCGCAACGAGAAGGGCGGCGAGAGTGGGCATTGCCCAGCGCGGGCGAGCGATGTCGCGTTCGAGGACGGTCACAGTCGATCACTGTTGCCCCCGATCCTGAGGATGTGCGATCAAGTTGCTGACAATCGCCCGTCAATCGTCGCAGCGGACGAAAACGAGCGGACCCACGTGAGCGGAAATTCGACCCCTGCTACGAATTTCCGCTCACGTGCGGCGCAGCCGCTCTACACGCTGTCGAGCGACTGATCTCGTGTTTCCTTCATGATGATCAGCGAGATCAGCGTCAACGCTGCGGCGATGGCGAGGTACACGCCCACCCAGCCGACGCCGTAGCTGCTCACCAGCCAGGTGGCGATGAACGGTGCCACTGCGGCACCGAGGATCGACGCGGTGTTGTACGAGATTCCCGAGCCCGTGTACCGAACGTTCGTCGGAAACAGTTCCGGTAGAACGGCACTCATCGGTCCGAAGGTCAGGCCCATCAGCCCGAGGCCGACGCACATGAACACCAGCATCTTGCCTGCCGAGGCGGACGCCGGATCTGCGAACCAGTGGAACGACAGACCGAACAGCACGATCGCCGACGTGATGACGATCAGCGTGGGGCGACGGCCGTACTTGTCGGCCAGCAGTCCGGCCACCGGAATCAGCGCCGCGAAGAACAGCACCGCGATCAGCTGGAGCTCGAGGAAGTCGGTGTACGGGATGGCCAGCTTGGGGCCGTTGACGTCGGCCACCTTGCCCGTTCCGTAGCTGACCACCCACGTGGTCATGATGTAGAACAGCGTGTAGGTGGCGAGCATGACGAACGTTCCGATGATCAGCTGACGCCAACTGGTCTTGAACACCTGCGCCAGCGGGGTCTTGACCTTCTGGCCCCGCTCGACGGCCAGCTTGAACACCGGCGTCTCCTCCAGCTTGAGCCGCACGTACAGGCCGATGATGACCATGACGGCGCTGAGCAGGAACGGGATTCGCCAACCCCATGTGAGGAACGCGTGATCGGTGCCCGAGTTCACGGAGTCGTAGCCCGTCGCGATGACGATGAGCAGGAAGATGCCGTTGGCGAAGAAGAAGCCGATCGGCGCGCCCAGCTGCGGGTACATCGCCGCCCACGCTCGCTTGCCCGGCTTGGCGGTTTCGGTGGCCAGCAACGCTGCCCCGCTCCACTCGCCGCCGAGACCGACGCCCTGGGTGAAGCGCATGATCGCCAGCAGAGCCGGAGCCCACAGGCCGACCGCGGCGTACGTCGGCAACAGTCCGATCGCGAACGTCGCGACACCCATCGTCAGCAGGGAGCCGACGAGCGTCGCCTTGCGTCCGATGCGATCGCCGAAGTGGCCGAACAGAATCGACCCGACGGGCCGCGCGATGAACGCCAGGCCGAAGGTCGCGAACGACGCCAGCAGAGCGGTGGTGTCGTTGCCCGCGGGGAAGAACAGACGCGGGAAGACGAGCACTGCGGCGGTGGCATAGATGTAGAAGTCGAAGAACTCGATGGACGTGCCGACCATCGAGGCGATCACGATGCGCGACCGCGGCACCTGGGGTGCGGGAATGGCGCCGTCGGCGGTGACGGCGTGTGCTGAACTCACGAATGCTCCTGAAGGGGGAAGTTCCCTGCAAATTACCTGATGAACACCTGAGAATTTCACGCCCCGGGGCTGTTCGTTGCCGGTTCGTGCAACATTGTCGTGTTTGCCCTCGCGGACGCGGAGGTACCCGGCCACGACAGCCGAGCGTCGCTCGACTAGCGGGAAACAGTTAATCTGCTACCTAGGCACTACTGTCGATACGATCTTCCGCACAACACCGAGCAGAGCAATTACAAGGGGTCGAGAGTTGAGCGTCAGCAATGACAAGGGATACGGCAACGGCGTCCCGAACACGATTTCGTCGATACCTCTGACCGATGTCGATGCCCGCACCCCTGGTAGCGCCAGCATCGGAAACCTCGTCAAGGACGCCACCACTCAGGTCTCGACGCTCGTACGCGCCGAAGTCGCCCTCGCCAAGGCCGAGGTCACCGGCGAGGTCAAGAAGGGACTGCAGGGCAGCGTCTTCTTCATCATCGCGTTGACAGTGTTGCTGTTCAGCTCGTTCTTCTTCTTCTTCTTCGCCGCCGAACTGCTGGACGTGTGGCTCTACCGCTGGGCGGCATTCCTGATCGTGTTCGCCGTCATGGTGTTGGCGGCGGCGCTGTTCGGATTCCTCGGATACCGCAGGGTCAAGAAGTTGCGCAAGCCCGAGAAGACCATCGACTCGCTCAAGCAGGCGTCGACGGTGCTGCCGAACCAGCACGATTCCATCCCCGGAGTTCCCGGCTACAAGAAGTAGTAGCCCGGCGAGTCGAGCAGTATGAATCAGCCCGATCCGTCCACGGTCCGATATCCGGGACAGTGGATTCACCGCGACATCCACGCCAACGGAATTCGGTTCCATGTCGTGGAGGTCGGCGAACACGCACCGGACGCACCGTTGGTGGTTCTGCTGCACGGCTTCGCCGACTTCTGGTACTCCTGGCGACACCAACTCGAGGCACTGTCGCGGTCGGGTGTTCGCGCCATTGCCGTCGACCTGCGCGGATACGGTGACTCCGACAAGCCTCCACGCGGCTACGACGGGTGGACCCTGGCGGGCGACATCGTCGGCCTGGTTCGAGCACTCGGTTACCCGAACGCCACCTTCGTCGGCCACGCCGACGGCGGTCTCGTCTGCTGGGCCAGTGCAGCGCTGCACCCCCGCCTGGTGAACTCGATGGTGCTCGTCAACGCGCCGCATCCCATCTCTCTGCGTCGCTCCGTGTTGAAGGACTCGGCGCAGCGCGCCGCCCTGCTGCCCCACTTCGTTCGCTACCAGGTTCCGCTGCGCCCCGAGAGGCTGCTGACGCGTCGAGGCGGTGTCGCGGTGGAAGAACTGATGAGCAGCCGCGCCGGGAACGCGTGGCAGCGCACCGAGGATTTCGCGGACACCACGGCCAAGATGCGGTCGGCCATCCGTATTCCGGGGGCTGCGCACTGCGCACTGGAATATCAGCGCTGGGCGTTCCGCAGTCAGTTCCGTTCCGACGGCCGCCGCTTCATGGACGCCGTGGACGTCCGCACCTCGATTCGCGTCGCGCAGATCAGCGGCGACCTGGACCCGTACGTCCTGCCCACCACCCTCGACAGAGATCGGCACTGGGCTCCGGGGCTGACGCGTCGAACAGTGCGAGACGTGGGGCATTACGTGCACCAGGAATCCCCCGACGTGGTGTCGGAGGAGATCCTGCGGGTCGTGCGCGAGCGCTAGACGATGCAGTCGCCCGTGCCCACCGGCACCGGGGCATCGAAACTCTGCGCGAGCTCGTCCGCGATCTCCGACGCGGTCAGCACGAATCCGGTGTCGGGGTCGTCGACCGCCGCGCCGAACACCACACCGAGTACCTCACCGGACGAGTTGACCAGCGGTCCACCGGAATTGCCCTGCCGCACCGATCCGCGGACGGTGTAGACCTCACGTTGGACGGTGCCGGTGCGGTAGATGTCCGGTCCGCTGAGGTTGATGATCTCGCGGATGCGCGCCGGGCTCGCCGTGTACGGCCCGCCCCCGGGGTAGCCGAGCACGATGGCGTCGGTTCCGGATTCGGCAGGTGCCGGCGCGAACGGCAAGACCGGGGCCGCGAGCTCCGAAACCCGAAGCACGGCAACGTCTTCTTCCGGGTCGAACAACACGACGTCGGCGTCGAGCGGTCCGTTGGGCGAATCGACCGTCACCTCGGACGTGCCTGCGACGACGTGCGCATTGGTCATCACCAGATCCGATCCGACGACGAAACCCGAACCTTCCAACGCCTTCTGGCAGCTCGGCGCGATGCCGTTGATCTTGATGACGCTCGATTGCAGTTGCACCGGAATCGGTCCCGCTGCGATCCCGGAATCGGGTGCGGCGACGTTCGCGACCGGAGTGCGTCCGAACGGTCCGATGACGTCGGGAAGCCCGGACGTATCGAGCAGCGCCGAGAATTCCTTGGGCACCTGACGCAACCAGTCGGGTGCCACCTCGTCGACTTTGCCCAGAACCGTCGAGCCGCGTACAGCGCTGGCGACCTCGGGCTGCGAGGACGACGTCAGTGGAATGGCGAGCAGCCACGCGGCCGCGAGAACGGCTGCGGCCTGCAACCCGGCACCGATGGTGCTGTCGACCGATCGTGCTGCGCGCGAATGGATTCCGCTGCGCAATGCCCGACCGAGAACCATGCCGGCCACCTCACCGACGATCACCAACACCACGATCAGCGCGATTCCGACGAACACCCGCGTCCGCGAACCGTCGACGTGTTCGAGCACGTGCGGTGCCACCAGAATGCCGGCGACGGCCCCGAGCACGACACCGAGAAACGCCAGCGCCGACGCCACCGCCCCCTGCCGCCATCCCGACGTCGCCGCCAGCAGTGCGATGGCAACCACCGCGATATCGACCCACCCTGAACCTGTCACCGATCGAGCCTCGCTCCTACCGCAGTCAAGCTGGCCTCCAGATCGCGTATGTCCCCCGTGTCCCACTCGGGCTCCCAGCCCGATACAGCCAGCAGACCCGCCAGGATACCGCCCGTGAAGCCCCACACCAGCATGCCCTGCACAGCGAACGCGGGACCCTGGTATCCCGCAGGGTGGCGTACCTGGAATCTGCTGTTCGGATCGAGCAACTCGCGCAACGGAACTCGCACCACTCTCTCGGTCTCGCCGGGATCGACGACGCGAACCGGGGTCGGCTGCTCCCAGTACGAGAGCACAGGAACCACGTCGAAGCGCGAGGGCGGAACGTAGATTCCTGGCATCGTCGCCAACGGGACGACGCCTGCCGGGTCGAGCCCGGTCTCCTCCTGCGCCTCCCGCAGTGCCGTGCCGATCGGGCCGTCGTCGCCCGGGTCGGTGGCTCCGCCGGGAAAGGCGATCTGCCCGCTGTGATCTCGCAGTGTCGATGCACGCTGGGTCAGCAGGACGTCGGCGTCGGCAGGCAGTCCGCCGGGCGCACCGGGATCGGCGACGGGTGTGCCGCCGAACAGCACCAGCACGGCGGCGGACCGCGGCCGGTCGGACGGCGGCGCTTGACGCTGCAGCACGGGGTTGGTGCCGGTGGTGTCGGTGAGTCCGCCCGCCCTGCCTGCGACGTCGATCATGCGCCCGAGCCAGTCGGGTGCGGTCACGAGTCGACTCCGAGGTTCACGCGGACGGCGTCGGCGATGTCGTCGACGCTCCGGAAGGGTTGTGGCAGCACCTTGGCGACAGTGCCATCCGCAGATATCAAAACGGAAACGGGCAGCACATTGGGCGCTCCGACGGCGGCGGCGACTCTGCCCGCACCGTCCTGAACGCCGGGCAGCGTGACGCCGTAGTCGGTGAGCCGAGTCAGGCCGTTGGCTTCGTTGGCGTCGTTGTGCACCGTCAGGACCTCGATCTTCTCGCCCGCCCGTTCGGCGTACTGCTGCAGGTAGGGCAGCTCTTCGGCGCAGGGCCCGCACCAGTACGCCCAGATGTTGAGTAGCGCCGGTCGGCCCGCGAGTACCTGGCCGAGGTCGACGTACGAGCCGTCGCCGATGCATACGAGGGTGATGCCGGTCAACGGACCGAATGCGGCCCCCGACGGCGTCGGACATGCGGCCAGCCCTGCGTCGCGCCGCAGCGGGGCAAGGGCCTCGGCGGTGTCGGCTGCGCGACGCTCGTCCGTGCCCGGTGCCCGCTGCCCGAGGCCGGGAGAGTCCGTGGGTTGGGCGGTCGGCGCGTCGCTTCGGGGCCACAGCGCGTAGACCATCCCGACCACCAGGATCAGAGCGACCAGTGACCACCGCAGAGCAGATCTGTTCACGGCACGATTCCGGCAAGGGCGAGGAGGTGGTCGGTTTCCGGGCCCTTCACCAACGCGGCCGCAGCGGCGGGGTCGGTCGGACCGGTGCCGAAGGACGGGCAGTCCTTGGCGAGGACGCACACCCCACATGCGGGTGTACGAGCGTGGCAGACGCGTCGACCGTGAAAAATGACTCGATGCGAGAGCAGCGTCCACTCCTTGCGTTCGATGAGTGCGCCGACGGCGTGCTCGACCTTGACCGGGTCCTCCTCCTCGGTCCACTGCCACCGCCGCACGAGCCGTCCGAAATGGGTGTCGACGGTGATTCCCGGAACATCGAAGGCATTGCCGAGCACGACGTTGGCCGTCTTGCGGCCGATCCCGGGAAGCGTGACGAGATCCTTCAACGTCGCGGGCACCTCGCCGTCGAAGTTCTCCAGCAACTTCTGTCCGAGTCCGATCAGTGAGTTCGCCTTGTTTCGGTAGAACCCCGTGGTGCGGATGTACTCCTCGAGCTCGGTGCGGTCCGCCTCGGCGTAGTCGCGGGCTGTGCGGTATTTCACGAACAGAGCCGGGGTGACCATGTTGACGCGCTTGTCGGTGCACTGCGCGGACAGGATGGTCGCGACGGCGAGTTCGAGGGGCGTGGTGAAGTCCAGTTCGCAGTACACATGCGGGAAGGCGACCCCGAGCGTCCGATTCATCCGCCGAGCTCGACGCACGAGCCCGAGGTGCGTCTCCTCACGTTTGCGCACGTCGGGGCGTTTCGGAGCTGTCGAATCCACTCCACAACTGTACGGACAAGAATGCGTAACGTTCCTCGCGGCAGGAGTGGGCTGTGTTTGTATCGAGACCTTTTCGGTGTTAACTGGCCGGTATGCAAGGACTCGCCGTGGTGCTCTTTCCGGTACTACTCATGCTCTTCGCACTCGCGATGGAACGCGTCGAGTTCCGGCTCAGCAAGCTCGGCGTCCGAGAGCAGGAAGTACAGGAGTTCCTCGATCAGGCGAGCACGTCCGAGGTCGCCACTCTGGCGAACGAGGGCTTCCCGCACGCACTGGCCCGATTCAACACCCGCAAACGCCGCCAGACCCCGCCGCGGACCGTCGACACGCGCGACGGCATGGTCGACCAACGAGCCAGCTGAGCGCGCGTTTCGTCCCATTGGTCGTAATTTGGATGAATTTCAGGTGAACGGGAACACACTCCCGAGACCTCTGGCAACCTGTGGTGGCGTCGATCACTCGGTTTCCACCGACTCGAAGTAGACTCCCCTGAGGTAATTGTTGTGTTTGATCATCTGGTCGGCGTCGACGCCTGAACTGCACCGCAGTTCGGTGCATGGCACGAACTGTGTACAAACGCTTTCGGTGGTGCGGGTTGCCGCGTCACCGACATCCCAAAAGGAGCGCAAGTGGACGACGTCCTGGCACGGGCCGGCATCTTCCAAGGAGTCGAACCCTCTGCGGTTGCGGCACTGACGAAGCAGCTGCAGCCTGTCGATTTCCCCCGCGGACACGTCGTGTTCAACGAGGGCGAGCCCGGAGACCGGCTCTACATCATCGTCTCCGGCAAGATCAAGCTCGGGCGACGCTCCCCCGACGGTCGCGAGAACCTGCTGACGATCATGGGACCGTCGGACATGTTCGGCGAGCTGTCGATCTTCGACCCCGGCCCCCGTACGTCCTCGGCCACCACGGTCACCGAGGTGCGCGCGGTCAGCATGGATCGAGCTGCGCTCAAGGACTGGATCGATCAGCGCCCCGAGATCGCCGAGCAGTTGCTGCGCGTGCTGGCCCGCCGGTTGCGTCGCACCAACAACAACCTGGCCGACCTCATCTTCACCGACGTTCCCGGACGCGTCGCGAAGGCGCTGCTGCAGCTGGCCCAGCGCTTCGGCACCCAGGAAGCGGGCTCGCTGCGCGTCACCCACGACCTGACGCAGGAAGAGATCGCTCAGCTCGTCGGTGCCTCTCGCGAGACCGTCAACAAGGCACTGGCCGACTTCGCACACCGCGGATGGCTGCGCCTCGAAGGCAAGTCGGTGCTGATCTCGGACTCCGAGCGTCTGGCACGCCGAGCTCGCTAGCTCTCGCGGAGGTAGGCCAGCTGCGTTTTGACCGACATCCGCGCAGCAGGCCACAACTTCTTGTCCACGTCCGCATAGACGTGGCGTACCACCTGCATCGGTTTCGCGTTCTCGCCTAGTTCGGCGAGCGCCGAGCGAACCTGATCCAGCCGCTGCCGACGGTGAGCGCGATACGCCCGCGCCACCTCGGCGGTGTCCGGCAACTCCGGCCCGTGACCGGGAAGCACGGTCTTCCCCGCACCGGCCGCTTCGAGCCGGTCCAACGACTGCAGATAATCCGCGAGCGAGCCGTCCTTCGGGTCGAGCACCGTCGTGCCGCGGCCGAGGACGGTATCTCCCGTCAGGACCGCGTCGTCGAGCACGAAACTCACCGAATCCGCGGTGTGACCCGGCGTGTGCAGAACCTCGATCCGAAGACCCGCGGCCTCGATGACCTCGCCGTGGGCCAGAGCAGCGCCGTCCCCGTGCAGGAACTTCTCCCCGACCGCGCGCACCGGAGCCGCCGTCTTTCGGTGAAAACGCTTCAGCCCGCCGGTGTGATCGGCGTGGCGATGGGTCACCAGGGTCAGCACCACCGTGCCCGACGCGGCGACGGCGTCGAGATGGGCTCGGTCCTTCGGCCCCGGATCGACGACGATGCATTCCTCGGACCCCGGTGCCTGGAGAATCCAGGTGTTGGTTCCGTCGAGGGTCATCTTGCCCGGGTTGTCGGCGAGCAGAACCGACGCGGTCGGCGTCACCTGCCGGCGTAGTCCGTACGCGGGATGCTGGGGATTCGAAACGGCCATTGAAACACTGTAGGTCGCCGACCCCAGCTCGTGTCCATGCGGACTACCGTCGACACCTATGAAGATCGGACTCGTCGGAGCGGGCCCCTGGGCCCGCAAGACTCAAGCCCCCTCGTTGCTCGCTCATCCCGCCGTCGACTTCGCCGGAGTGTGGGCCCGACGGCCCGAGGCGGCGGCCGAGATGGGGGCACCGGTCTTCGAATCGTTCGAAGCCCTGCTGAGCGCGGTCGACGCGGTCGCCTTCGCCGTACCACCGGCCGTGCAAGCCGGGTACGCGCTCCGCGCGGTCCAGGCAGGCAAACATGTGTTGCTGGACAAGCCGATTGCCGCAACAGTGGCCGAGGCCGAGGAACTGGCAGCGGCGGTGACTGCAGCGGGCGTGCGCTCGATGGTGACGCTGACTCTCCGGTTCGCCCCGGAGACAAGGCGATTCCTGGACGCGGCCGCCGGTCGAGCGTGGGCCGCGGGCTCGGGAACCTGGTTTTCCGGTGCCGTCCTCGGCGGGGCGTATGCGAACTCCCAGTGGCGACACGACGACGGGGCAATCCTCGACATTGGACCACACGTGTTCGATCTGCTCGATGCAGCGCTGGGAACCATTGCGCGCGTTGCCTACTCGCACCGAGAGGTGGCGTCGGACAGTTGGACGGTGCTGCTCGAACACGAAGGCGGAGCCCGCAGCACGGTGCAGTTGTCCCTGCGGACGCCGATCATGCCGTCTCTGATGCGGATAGAACTCAGCGGCACCGACGGAGTCGAGACACTCACCGATCGATCGACCTCGTCGACCGACTGCTTCGCCGTCCTGCTGGACGAATTCCTCGAGTCGGTCGACAAGGGTGTCGATCACGAATGCTCGGTACACCGCGGCCTGCACCTACAGAAGGTGATCAGTGCGGCTACGCCGCAGTGACATGTGCAGCTACGCCCCAGTGACATGTGCAGCTACGCCGCAGTGACATGTGCGGCTGCGCCGCAGTGACATGTGCAGCTACGCCGCAGTGGCGTGGTCGAGTGCCCCAGAGAGCACACGAACACACCACTGCGCGTCAGCGCAGTTCGACGATGAGCTCCACTTCCACCGAAGCACCGAGGGGCAGTTCGGCGACACCCACAGCCGAGCGCGCGTGCTTGCCCGCATCGCCGAAGATCTCACCGATGACGTTCGACGCCCCGTTGATCACCCCGGGCTGACCGGTGAATCCCGGCGCGGAGGCCACGAACCCGACCGCCTTGATCACCCGGGCCACCGAATCGATGCCGACGAGCGCGTGCACGGCGGCGAGCGCGTTCAGGGCACAGATGCGTGCCGCAGCGGTGGCGTCCTCAGCGGTGACGTCGGCACCGACCTTGCCCACGGACGTCAGGTTTCCGTCCACGATCGGCAACTGGCCGGAGGTGTGGACGAGCGAGCCCACCTGCACCGCCGGGACGTAGGCCGCCAGCGGCGGGACGACGTCGGGCAGCTCGATGCCCAGCTCGGACAGTCGTTCGCTCCAGTTCGCCACGCGCTCAGGCCTTCGGACGCTTGAAGTACGCGACCAACGTGTCGCCGCCGTTGGGCCCCGCCATGATCGTGACGAGCTCCCAGCCCTCGGAGCCGTAGTTGTCGAGAATCTGCTTGGTGGCATGAATCAGAACCGGTGCGGTGAAGTACTCCCAGATGATCTTTTCGCTCATGACTGTCGAGCCTATCGCCCACGCGGTGCCGGAACTACAGTCGTCGCATGGATCGGCTCGATATCAAGGACGCCATCTATCACTTCGCGCGCAACCTCGGTGATTCTCGAGACCAGTTCTCCCTGACGGTGTTCGACTCGGTCGATCGCGACGCGCCCTCGTTCGAGGAGGTCGTCGCGCACATGGAGACCCGTGTGCCCCTCGTTCCCGGCCTGGGGCTACGGCTTCGGGAGGCGCCGCTGAACCTCGACTACCCGCGATGGGTACCCGACACGTCCCCGGTGTCCGAACGGATGTCCGACCACGATCTCGGCGGTGCTCCCTGGGCCGATTTCGAGGCCTTGATGGGCGACCTGCTCCGTACTCGTCTCGATCTGAGAGACCACTCCTGGCACGCGCACGTGGTGCGCGGAGTCGGTTCTGCTCCGCTGGTGCAGGGAGCGGTCACGGTGGTGATATTGCAGGTCGGACACGCCCTGACCGATGGCCTCGGCGTCTCGAAGATGGTTCGCGCACTGTTCGAGGCACAGTCCTCGGCAGGCGCGGCACCGTCTCCGCAGACCGAACCCGAGCGGGAGCACCCCGTTGCCGGCGTGTTGAGTGCGGTGGTCCGGGCACCGGTGGATCTCGCGCGATCGCGGTGGGAGGCCCGCCGCGCGATTCGCGCCTACCGGGGTACGACGCCCGGTCCGCCTGCGGTGCCCGCCACGTCGATCAACCGGGCCGTGGGGCCGTATCGAGTCGTCCGGATAGTGCCTATGCAGGCGACGGAGGTCCGCGTGGGTGCCGCGTCGTTGACGGTGTCCGCTCTCTGCGCCGTCGGCCCGTGCCTCGATCGGTATCTCGGCGACGATCACGGGGCACTGTCCGAGACCGGAGGCATCGTGTCGGCCTTCGTCCCGATGGCCCTGCCTCGCGATACGGAGTGGCCTGCAGCGAATCGCGCAGTGGTCGGAACGGTCGATCTCCACGTCGGCGAACCCGATCTCGAGAAGCGGGCCGAGCTGATCACTCGGTCGCTCGCAGTCGAACGAGCCAGAGTGACGGCCGCGCCACTGCTACGCATCGCGCGAGCGGACGAGCGGGTGCCCGCACCGATCGTCCGATTCGTCCAGGGACGTCGATTCCGAAAACGCGACCGCTCTCCGGCGCGCGTCGGGGCTCAGACAACCGTGGTCAGCGTCGACCGTGGCCGCGCGAATCTCGAGCTGTGCGGTGCCGTTTCGCGCTTCTCGGCGGGCTTTCCGTTCCTCGAAGACGGCCGGTGTCTCAACCACGGGATCTTCGGCATCGGCTCTGTGGTGACGGTTGCCATGGTCGCCTGTCCCGACGCAGTTCCGGATCTCGACGGCTACACCCGGCAATTGGTCGACCGACTCCGCCGACACTCGGGGCAGAGTTAGAGACTTCGGTCGGACGCCCGGGGACGACCTCTATATGGTCGGGGTGTGGGTATAGCGAACGAAGAGGGATGGCCGGCGAAGGCAGATGCCGCGCGGCTGCATTTCGTGTCCGGTAAGGGTGGCACCGGCAAGACGACGGTCGCTGCCGCATTGGCGCTGGCGCTCGCGGCAGGCGGTCGACGGGTGTTGCTGGTCGAGGTCGAGGGCCGACAGGGCATCGCGCAGCTCTTCGACGTGCCGCAGCTCCCGCCGCAGGAGACGCGGGTCGCCTCGGCGGACGGCGGCGGTGAGGTCTACGCACTGGCGATCGACATCGAGACCGCGTTCCTCGAATACCTCGAGATGTTCTACAACCTCGGCTTCGCCGGCCGCGCGATGCGCAAGATCGGTGCCATCGAGTTCGCGACGACCATCGCACCCGGTCTGCGCGATGTACTGCTCACCGGCAAGGTCAAGGAATGTGTGGTGCGGACCGACAAGAAGGGCAACCGCATCTACGACGAGGTCGTCGTCGACTCGCCGCCGACCGGCCGCATCGGAAACTTTCTGGACGTCACCAAGGCCATGGCAGATCTCGCCAAGGGCGGTCCGGTTCGTTCACAGAGCGAGGGCGTGGTGCGGTTGCTGCACTCGGCCGACACCGTCGTGCACCTGGTGACGCTGCTCGAGGCGCTGCCGGTCCAGGAGACCGCCGACGCTGTGCGCGAGCTGGAGGCGGCCGATCTTCGGCTCGGCACGGTGATCGTCAATCGCACCGAACCGACGTACCTGCCTGCCGAGTCCCTCGACGCCATCGCCGGGGGCGAGATCGATGCCGTCGCCATCCAGGACGGTCTCGCCAAGACCGGAATCACGTTGTCCGAGGCGGACTTCGCGGGGCTGCTCACCGAATCGATCGAGCATGCGGCGACGCTCTCGGCTCAGGTGGAAAGCGCAACCACGCTCGACGAACTCGACGTCGCGCGGATGTCGCTGCCGATGTTGGCCGACGGTGTCGATCTCGGCGGCTTGTACGAGCTCGCCGCCAAGCTCGCAGAACAGGGTGTCCGATGACGCGACCAGTAGCAACCGAACTCGATGTCGACCGCATTCTGACCGATCCCACGTCGCGAATCGTCGTCGTCTGTGGGGCGGGCGGTGTCGGCAAGACGACCACCGCGGCAGCGATGGCGCTGCGCGCCGCCGAGCAGGGCAGGCGCGTGGTGGTGCTGACGATCGATCCGGCCCGCCGCCTGGCTCAGGCACTCGGTCTCGGCGATCTCGACAACAGCCCGCAGCCGGTGAAGTTGGGTGCCGGCGCCAAGGGTGAACTGCACGCGATGATGCTGAACATGCGACGCACCTTCGACGAGATGGTCATCGAGCACTCGACGCCGGAGAAGGCCGAGCAGGTGTTGGCCAATCCGTTCTATCAGACTGTGGCGTCGTCGTTTTCGGGCACGCAGGAGTACATGGCGATGGAGAAGTTGGGGCAGCTGTCCCTCGACTCGTCGTGGGATCTGATCGTGGTGGACACTCCGCCGTCGCGCAACGCACTGGACTTCCTCGATGCGCCGCAGCGACTCGGCTCGTTCCTCGACGGCCGTTTCATCCGACTGCTCACCGCTCCGGGTCGCGGCATCACCCGCGTGGTCACCAGCGCGATGAGCTTGGCCATGCGCGGCGTCTCCACCGTGATCGGTAGCCAAATGCTTTCCGACGCATCGGCTTTCGTTCAGTCGCTCGATTCGATGTTCGGTGGCTTCCGCGAGCGGGCGACGCGTACCTACCAGTTGCTACGCGAGGACGGCACCAGCTTCCTCGTCGTCGCTGCCGCAGAGCCGGATGCACTTCGCGAGGCAGCGTTCTTCGTGGAGCGGTTGTCCGCGGAGAAGATGCCGCTGGCCGGCTTGGTGGTGAACCGGACGCACCCGACGTTGTCGACGGTGCAGGCCGATCACGCAGCGACGGCCGCAGATCTGCTCGATCGAATCGAGGATCCCGGCGCGGACCTGACCGCTGCAGTCCTCCGAATCCACGCCCAGCGCGCGGTCACGGCAGCGCGGGAGGTGCGGTTGCTTCGACGCTTCACCGGTGCGCACCCCCGGGTGCCCATCGTCGGTGTGCCGTCGCTGCCGTTCGAGGTCTCCGACCTCGCCGCGCTGCGCGCAGTGGCCGATCAGCTGACCCGCAAGGGCTAGATCGGCTGACCCGCACGGGCCGGGTCAGCCGTGCCCGGCATTGCCTAGATAGCTGCTTGCTGCTGACGCTGGGTCTCGAAGAACTCGGACCAGGAGTCGACCTCGGGGTGCTGCTTGAGCAGCGCCCGGCGTTGGCGTTCGGTCATGCCACCCCAGACACCGAACTCGACGCGGTTGTCCAGTGCATCCGCTCCGCACTGCATCAGTACCGGGCAGTGCCGGCAGATGGTGGCGGCCTTGCGCTGCGCTGCACCCCGGACGAAGAGCTGGTCCGGGTCAGTGCCCTTGCAACGGGCGTGCGACACCCAGGCGATGCGTGCCTCTGCTTCTTCTACATCGAGTCGCGTCGGCGCTGTTGTCGTGTGCATGCGGATACCCCTTTGCGTTGCGGACGTCCTCACTGGACGTCCCGGAGGCTCGAAGCGGTTTGTACCTCGTCGGTCGAAGCACAAATTCTAGGAGCTGCCCCACATTCATTATCAAGTGTTATGCGAATCACACCGTGTTCATAATTTAGGTAACGCGAGCCCCGAATGCAAGACGGCGAGGTCACATTTCTGGTACGGCCGTCCCGAGCAGGGGCGCAGCACACAGCGCATGCAGGCCTCTGCCGGTCCGAGCGGTACCCACGTACGCTGTGCTCTGTGTCAGTTGGAAAAACCGTGGCGAAGCTCGCCGGATGTTCAGCACTCGCCGGTGCATTGCTCGCCGGCGTGATGTTCCCCTTGGCCGGCGGGTTCGGGTACGCCTCCAACCGCGCCGCCGATACCGTCGACAACGTCTCGGCCGAGTTGGTGGAAGGCGCAGTGCCTGCCGTCTCGACGATGACGGACGTCAACGGCACGCCCATCGCCTGGCTGTACGAGCAGCGTCGATTCGAGGTGCCGAGCGACCAGATCTCCAACGAGATGAAGCTCGCCATCGTCTCGATCGAGGACCGCCGCTTCGCCGAGCACCAGGGTGTGGACTGGCAGGGCACGCTCCGAGCGTTCCTGACCAACACCACCAGTGGGCAGGTCGAGCAGGGCGCATCCACCATCGACCAGCAGTACGTGAAGAACTATCAGCTGCTCGTGGTGGCCAAGACCGACGCCGAGCGCCGCGCGGCCATCGAGACGACGCCCGCTCGCAAGATCCGCGAGATCCGTATGGCGTTGACGCTCGACAAGGAACTGACCAAGGACGAGATCCTCACCCGATACCTCAATCTGGTGCCGTTCGGCAACGCGTCCTTCGGCATCCAGGACGCGGCCCAGACCTACTTCGGCATCGACGCCAGCCAGCTCAGCGCCGTTCAGGCCGCGATGCTCGCGGGCATGGTGCAGTCCAGCTCGGCGCTCAACCCGTACACCAACGAGGAGGGCGTGATCGAGCGCCGGAACACCGTGCTCGACACGATGATCCAGAACCTCCCCGAACGCGCCGACGAGCTCGCCGCCCTCAAGTCCGAGCCGCTCGGTGTACTTCCGGTCCCCCAGACCCTGCCCCGCGGATGCATCGCAGCAGGTGACCGCGGATTCTTCTGCGACTACGCACTGCAGTACCTCGCCGACGCCGGCATCAGCCGGGAGCAGATCGACAAGGGCGGCTACCTCATCCGCACGACGCTCGATCCCTCGGTGCAGAACTCCACCAAGGCCGCCCTGGTCGGCAACACCAGCCCCTCGCTCGACGGTGTCGCCACGGTGATGAACGTCGTCGCACCGGGACAGGATCAACACCGCATCCTCGCGATGGGCAGCAGCCGCACCTACGGACTCGACGTCGATGCCGACGAAACCGTGCAGCCGCAGCCGTACTCGTTGATCGGCAACGGCGCGGGCTCGATCTTCAAGATCTTCACCACCGCCGCGGCGATGGAACGCGGACTCGGCACCAGCGCAACGCTGCAGGTTCCGCGTCGTGTCGAGGTCAAGGGCGTCGGCGACGGCGGAGCACGGAACTGCCCGGCAGCGACGTACTGCGTCGAGAACGCCGGCAACTACCCGCCTGCTCTCTCCATCACCGACGCCTTGGCCCAGTCCCCCAACACGGCGTTCGTCAAGCTGATCGAGTCGGTCGGGGTCACCCCGACGGTCGACATGGCCGTCCGCCTCGGCCTGCGCTCGTACACGAACCCCGGTTCCTCGGGAACCGACCAGTCCATGGCCGATTTCCAGAAGGACCAGAACCTCGGCTCGTTCACCCTCGGACCCACCTGGGTGAACCCCCTCGAGCTCTCCAACGTTGCGGCCACGCTGGCCTCCGGCGGCAAGTGGTGCCCGCCCACCCCGATCGACTCGGTTTTCGATCGCGAGGGCAAGCCCGTTCCCGTCACCCAGCAGGCCTGTGAGCAGGTCGTCGAGCCCGGACTGGCCAACACTCTCGCCAACGCGATGAGCAAGGACGACCAGGCAGGCGGCACGTCCGCATCCGCCGCAGGATCGGTCGGCTGGACGTTGCCGATGTCCGGCAAGACCGGCACCACCGAGTCGCACCGGTCGTCCGGCTTCCTCGGCTTCACCAACAACTACGCCGCGGCCGTCTACACCTACGGCGACTCGCCGACACCCAGCGAGATCTGCTCGTTCCCGCTGCGGCCCTGCGGGTCCGGAAACCTGTACGGCGGTAACGAACCGGCCAGGACGTGGTTCGACGCGATGAGCCCGATCGCCAACAATTTCGGACCCGTCTCGTTGCCACCCGTCGACCAGAAGTACGTCCGCGGCTCGGCCAACGGCCAGGTACCCGACGTCACCGGCCAGAGCCAGTCGTCGGCAACCGCGACCCTGCAGGGTGCGGGCTTCCAGGTGACCGTGGCCACCACGGCCGACCAGGCGGCCCGCGGCACCGTGGTGTCGACGTCGCCGTCGGGCTCGGCGGTCCCCGGGTCGAACATCACGATCTACGTCAGTGACGGTTCGGTTCGGCCTGCCCCCGCCCCGACGCCCTCGTTGCCGAACATTCAGATTCCGGACCTACCGCCGGGAATCCAGATCCCGGCGATCCCCGGTATCACCGTTCCTCGGTAGTGCCTACGGCAGTGGTGCGGTTATGTGCCCCAGGGGGCGCGCAACCGCACCACTGCGCCGAGCGCACTACAAGCGGTCTTTGACAGCCTTCGACAGGCGCGATCCGTCGGCCTTGCCCGCGGCGAGTCCCGACGCGATCTTCATGACCTGACCCATCTGCTTCATCGCCGGTCGCTCCCCGAGATCCTCGGCGACCTGCGCGATGGCGGTGTCGACGATGTTCGCCAGTTCCTCGTCGGTCAACGGCGTGGGCAGGTACTCGTCGATGATCTGCGCCTCGGCGCGCTCGTTCGCAGCGAGTTCGCCGCGGCCGTTCTGCGTGTAGATCTCGGCCGACTCGCCGCGCTTCTTCGCTTCCTTGGCAAGCACTTTGAGAACGTCGTCGTCGGTCAGGTCGTGGGCCTCCTTGCCGGAGACCTCCTCGGTCTGGATGGCGGCGAGAATCATGCGCAGCGTTGCCAGGCGGAGTTTGTCCTTCGCCTTCATCGCTGCGGTGAGGTCGGTACGGAGGCGGGCCTTGAGTTCGGACATGGCGGAAACGCTACGCGGCGCAGTCGTCGGCTCGCACGTCCATATCCGGTTGCTGCCGTATCGTGGATGAGGTGTCCGCACAATTCAGTCCTTCGCTTCTCCGCACCTCGACGCAACTGCGCAGTGCCTCCACCCAACTGCGCAGTGCCTCCACGCAACTGCGCTCTGCGGCAGAGCTGGCGCGAGATGCCGTCAGAGCGTCACCGCTGAAGAGTTCGGTGATCGGGACGGCAGGAGCCGCCGCGCTCGGCGTCGGATACGCCACACTCATCGAGCGCAATGCGTTCACGCTGCGCGAGACGTCCATGGCGGTGCTCGAGCCGGGTTCGGCGACGCTGCGCGTGCTGCACATCAGCGATCTGCACATGATGCCCGGCCAGCGGATGAAGCAGAACTGGCTGCGTGAGCTGGACCGCCTCGACCCCGATCTGGTCGTCAACACCGGAGACAACCTCTCGCACCAGCGCGCAGTGCCCAGCGTCGTACAGGCACTGGGGCCGCTGCTGGCCCGGCCGGGTCTATTCGTGTTCGGCAGCAACGACTACTTCGCGCCCAAGCCGAAGAACCCGTTCAAGTACTTCGACAAGAATCACAAGCGCACCACCGGCGACTCGTTGCCCTGGCGCGATCTGCGCGCCGCGTTCTCCGAGCGGGGTTGGCTGGACGTGACGCACGTACGCCGCGAACTGGAGGTTGCCGGGGTGCGGATCGCGTCGGCGGGCGTCGACGATCCGCATCTGAAGCGCGACCGCTACGACACCATCGCCGGCCAGCCGAACCCGCTGGCAGACCTGCGCCTGGGCATCACCCATTCGCCGGAGCCACGCGTGCTGGACAAGTTCGCCCAGGACGGCTACGACCTCGTCCTCGCCGGTCACACCCACGGGGGCCAGCTGTGCCTGCCGTTCTACGGTGCCCTGGTGACCAACTGCGAGATCGACCGTTCGCGCGTCAAGGGGCCGTCCAAGTGGGGCGCACACACCCAACTGCACGTCTCCGCGGGCATCGGCACGTCACCGTACGCGCCTGCACGGTTCTGCTGCAGGCCCGAGGCCACCCTCATCACGCTGACTCCGGCCCCGAGAATGGGTCCGAAAAACGTCTCCGACGAGGGCGTTTCGCGTTCCGAGGCAGTCGTGAGTTAGACTTCTGCAGCGGTACACGGGGTGTGGCGCAGCTTGGTAGCGCGCTTCGTTCGGGACGAAGAGGTCGTGGGTTCGAATCCCGCCACCCCGACACAGATGGACTCGCTCGATTCACTCGAGCGGGTCCATTTTCAGTTGTGCAGTGCTCACGTACTGTGAGTCCACCTTGCCGGAGCCAGCGAACGGACTTCTCGACATGCCGACACCCACCCGCGTACACGTCAAGCACCGTTTCGTCTCTCCGCCCGAGGTCGTGTTCGCGGCACTGTCCGAACACGAGAACCTCGGGCCGCTCTTCATGGCCAAGATCGGCCGCGTTCGGGACGGTGACACCTCGCGCAATGGAGTCGGCTCCACCCGCAGCCTGAAGCTCGGCCCGTTACCGGCGTTCGAGGAAACGACGGTCACCTCCGAGCCGAACTCGCTGATCGAGTACCGCATCACCAAAGGCGGCCCGCTACGCGGTCACTGGGGCGTGCAGAAGTTCACCCCCACCGCCGACGGCGGCACCGAACTCGATTACACGATCGGTTTCGACGCGCCGGTCCCCGGACTCGCTGCGATCGTCGGTAAGGCACTGACGTCGAGCATCTCGAAGAACCTGTCGCGCCTGGCTCCGTAGGGGTTCGCTCGGCATCATCCTCGAGTATGACCATGTCGATACTCCGGTGCGACGACTCTCCATGATCGACGCGCCAGAGTCGAGGCATGGACATCGTCAGAACTCACAGCCTCGGCAAGCGCTACGACACGCATACCGTCGTCGACGACGTGAACCTTCGCATTCCTGAGGGCTGCGTCTACGGCTTTCTCGGTCCGAACGGATCGGGCAAATCGACGACCATGAAAATGCTGCTGTCCCTGATTCGACCGACCTCGGGTGAGGTGGAGATCCTGGGTAGGCCGATGAATCACGGCACCCGCCGCGAAGTGCTCTCGCACATCGGATCACTGATCGAAGCTCCGCCGGGATACGGACATCTCACGGGTGCGGAGAACCTTCGTATCGTGCAACGCTCGCTCGGGCTGCGCGCCGAACAGATCGAGAGGGCAGTGGCCACCGTCCGTCTGCAGGAACACCTCGACAAGAAGGTGAAGAACTACTCGCTGGGAATGAAACAGCGCCTGGGCATTGCGATGGCACTCGCGCGCGAACCAGGACTTCTGATCCTGGACGAGCCCACCAACGGCTTGGACCCGGCAGGCATCGAAGAGATCCGCGGCTTGCTCCGTCATCTCGCCGAACACGGTGTGACAGTGATGGTCTCGAGCCATCTGCTCGGCGAGATCGACAAGACGGCGAACATGCTCGGAATCCTGAGCCAGGGCCGCCTGATTTTCCAAGGCACCCGCGACGAGCTGTTCGCCGCCTCCACTCCGGACGTGCTCATCGACGCAATCGATCCCAGCCGCGCGAGTTCGATTCTGCAACAGAAGATCCCGGTGCAGGTCGACGACCACACGTTGAGGCTGTCCGGCATCGACGATCGTGGTATCGCGCAGGTGGTGGCGGAGCTCGTCGGCGCAAACGCAGGCGTCTACGGCGTTCGACGCGACGATCAGTCGCTCGCGGACGTATTCATGAACCTGACGAAGGGCGGCCGATTGTGACGACCGTACGCAACGAATTCGCCAAACTCAGGCACCTGCACATCGGCGCGATCGCCGCATTGTTGGTCGCCGCGATCGTAGGGTTGACCTTCGTCGGCGCTCTCACCGCGGCGACGTCGAACGATTCGACCGCGGCCTCCTGGGCACTGCCACTGGCCGGGCTGTCCCTTGCCATCCCCATCGCGTCGCCACTGCTGATCGCAGTGATGGCAAGCCGCACAGTGGAAGTCGAGCACCAGTCCAACGGCTGGTTACTGAACCAGACCACTGGAGCCGACCGCGGAGCCCTCGTGCGGGCGAAGCTCGTCTCGACGGGCCTCGTCGTCGGTGGCGCGACGGTGGCGGCCAGCGCTACAGGTGTATTTCTGGGGACCGCCATCGGGGTGACCCAACCGTTGCCTGCCGGTCTGTGGTTGGGCTACACGGCGGCGGCGGTGACGGTGAACATCGTAATACTTGCACTCCACCTGCTGATCTCAGCGCGAGTGGACAACCAACTGGTCGCGCTGGGAATCGGCATCGTGGGTACCGTCATCGCGATCTGCGCTTCTGGATTCCCCTCCTGGGCAGCGCACCTGACGCCGTGGGGGTACTACTCCTCAGCGTCCGCCGCCGACTACCGAGGCGAGCAGGTGGTGACACTGAACCCGTCCTACGTCAGCATCGTCGCTCTCGGAGTTGTCGGGGCAGTGTTGTTCTGGCTCATGACCGTTCGACTCGATCGACAGGAGGTACGAGCATGAATGCGTTTTCAGCAGAAATGATCAAGCTCAGGCGCTCGCAGGCATGGGCGGTTGTCGTTCTCCTCCCCCTGATCATCGCGGGGGTCGGAACGTTCAACACGATCGCGTCGGGCGCAGAGTCGGCAGAGGGATGGCGCACGTTGTGGTTGCGCACAGTCGTGTTCTACGGACTGTTCCCACTCGCACTCGGCGTTTCCGTACTGGCCTCGCTGGCGTGGAAATCCGAACACCGAGGAGGGAACTGGAATGCCCTGATGAGTGGGCCGGTGCCGTCATTACGCATCGTGATCGCCAAGACGGCGGTGGTGGCAACACTGACTGCGGCCATGAACGTCGTCATGCTGGCAGCGGTCGTCGTTGTCGGCAAGGTCGTCTTCTCGCTCGACGGCATGCTCCCTTCCGAGCTCTTCGTGACCAGTGCACTCGTCGTGGTGGGCTCGCTTCCGGTGGCGGCTCTGCAATCCGGTCTGTCGATGGCGATCAGGTCGTTCGCGGTGCCGATTGCCATCGCTCTCGTCGGGGCCGGTACATCGGTGTTCCTCCTCACCGCCGAGGTGACCGAGGCAATCTTCGTGTTGCCCTATGCACTGGCAACTCGCGCAACCCAACTGGCCTCCGGCACTTTCAGTGACTCCGGTTCGCTCACGACCGGATCCGCACTATCGGTGCTGACGGCCACGGCACTGCTCACTGTCGTAGTCGTCGCGGTGACCGGCAGGGCACTCAACCGCAGAGACATCCACGTTTGGTGACAGCGCGAGACCCCGATCGACGGTCTCGATCGGGGTCTCGTCGCTTGTGCTCAGCTGGATGCAGCGCGCAGCTTCTCCAACAGTGGGCCTGCGGCCTCGGCGAGGAAGCGCTCCTGGGTTTCGTCGCCCACCTGAACCAGGGCGATGTCGGTGTAACCGGCCTCCCAGTACGGCTTCACGGCCTCGACGATGGCATCGAGGTCCGGTCCGCACGGAATCGTGTCGGCCACATCCTCTTTCCGCACGAACTTGGTGGCTCCGGCGAATCCCGCCGTCGTCGGAAGATCGGCGTTCACGGCCCAGCCACCGGCGAACCAGCGGAATCGATCGTGTGCGCGATCGATGGCAGCGTCCTTGTCCGGATCCCAGGAGATGGGGATCTGTCCGATGGACCGCGCCGGTCCCTCGTGGTTGTCGGACCACGCCTTGACGAGACCGGCATCCGGCTCGGTGGCGATGAGGTGATCGCCGTACTCGGCGAACCGCGCCACCGCCTTCTCACCACCGGCGGCGATACCGATCGGCACGCCGCCCTCGGGCAGGTCCCAGATCCGGGCGGAGTCGACGCGAAAGTGCTTGCCCTCGTAGGTGACCAAGCCGCCGGCGTGCAATGCGCGGATGATCTCGAGCGCCTCGACGAACATGTCCTGGCGCTTGTCGATGGACGGCCATCCCTCGCCGACGACGTGCTCGTTCAGGTTCTCACCACTGCCGAGTCCGAGGGTGAAGCGTCCGTCGGCCAGGATCTGCAACGTCGCAGCCTTCTGCGCGACGACGGCGGGGTGGTACCGGATGATCGGGCACGTCACGTACGTCATCAGCTCGACGCGTTCGGTGGCCTGAGCCACCGCGCCCAGAGTCGTCCAGGCGTACGGCGAGTGGCCCATGGACGAGAGCCACGGTGAGTAGTGATCACTGCTGACCTCGAAGTCGAAGCCGACTTTCTCGGCACCGACGGCGTACTGCACCAACTCTTTCGGGCCGCTCTGCTCGGTCATCAAGGTGTATCCGAAATTGGTCATATGTGTCTCCTAGATAGTTGCGACGGAGCCGGCGTCGACTCGGTAGTTGGATCCGTTGACGAAGCTGGCGCGGTCCGAGCACAGGAAGGTGATCACCGAGGCGACTTCCTCGGGCTCGCCTCGACGTCCGAGTTCCATGTACGGACGCTCCTCGTCGAGGAAGCTCTCGACGGCACCGTCGCGGTCGGTGCCCTTCTCCTCGGCGCGTTTGTCCATCATCGCGTCGGTCATCGGGGTGTGGATGAACGCGGGAGAGACGGCGTTGACCAGTAGTCCCTCCGACGCGTAGCTGCGCGAGAGGCCCTTGGCCAGGGCCAGAACCCCGGCTTTGGCCGAGCAATAAGGTAATTCGTCGTCGTAGGGCTGCACGGCATCCTCCGACGTCAACAGCACGATGCGTCCCCAACCGCCGCGGCGTAGTGCAGGCAGAAATGCCCGCAGCAGGCGGACCGGGCCCATCAGGTCGATGTCGAGGGTGGACCGCCACCCTTCCTCGTCGATCTCGTGGAACAGTCCCTGCGCTCCGGTCACGCCCGAGGACTGAACGAGAATGTCGATGTCGCCCACTGCCTTCTGCGTCTGTACGGCCAATTTCTCGACGGCCTCGGTGTCGGTCACGTCCGCAGCGAACGCGAACAACCGGCCCTCCGCTGCCGCGAGTTCGGCCGCGGCGGCGTCGAGCGAGTCCTGATCCTTGTCGCTGATGACGACCCGAACGCCCTCGGCCAACAGCATTTTCGCCGTGTGCCAACCGATGCCGGAGTCGGCCCCGGTCACCAGCGCTGTTCTACCGTCGATTCCCAGATCCATACGATCCCACTTTGCGCTAGAGGTTGATGTCAGGCTGTGGCGTCGTGCGAGCGCGCGATGGTCAGCGCCGCATTCACCAGGGCCAGGTGGCTCAAGCCCTGCGGGAAGTTACCCAGAAACGATCCATCCGAAGCATCGATCATTTCGCTGTACAACCCCACGTCGTTCGAGAGCTCGACCAGCTGGTCCATCAGGGCTGTGGCTTCGTCGTCTCGACCGACGCAGGAGAGCGCCGACACCCGCCAGAAGGCGCAGGCCACGAAGGTCACTTCTTCCTCGGACACCCCGCTGTATCGATACATCAGCGGTCCGGCACCGAGTTCTTCGACGAGAGCATCGATGGTGGACGAAAGACGTTCTCCACGATCGAAATCCATCTCGGCTGCCAGCAGCACCGACGCGTCGAGGCCGTCCGCACCCGGGTACGCGAGATAGGCCTGGCGCTCGTCCGACCAGCATTCGAATTCGACGTAGTGGCGGATGCGTTCTCTCTCCGCCTTCCACCGATCGGGTATGCCCGGGATCTCCCCTGCTTCGGCCAGGTGCACCGCGCAGTCCAGCGCTTGCCAACAGCCCAGTTTGGAACTGGTGTAGTGCTGCTCGTCCTCGAGCTCCCAGATCCCGGCGTCCTTGCGCTGCCACGAATCGCACGCCTCGTCCGCGATGGTCGCGAGCAGCCGACCGGTCTGCGCATCGAGGATGTTTCCTGCGTCGACGTACTGCCGGATGATCGAGAACAGGTCACCGAAGATCATCAACTGCAGCTGGTCCGCCGCGGCGTTTCCGTTGACCACCGGCCCGATGCTCCGCCAACCGGGAACGTCGGGTTGTTCGGTGCCACCGGGCAATTCACCGCCGAGGGTGTAGAACACGTTGACCAACGGATCGTTGACACGGATGACCCTCAGCAGCCACGCCACCGCGGCGTGGATCTCCTCACGGAGACCGAACCGTTGCAGAGCGCGAATGGTGTACGCGGCGTCGCGAACCCAGGCGTAGCGGTAGTCCCAGTTCTTGCCACCGGTCCGGTTCTCGGGTAGCGAGGTTGTCGCGGCGGCGGCGATGGCACCGGACGGACTGTGCAGCAACAGTTTCAGGGCCAGCGCGCTGCGAGCCACATGCTTTGCCCACGGACCCTCGTACGAGAACTCGTCGGACCACACGCGCCAGTTGTCGATGGTCCGATCGATCCCCTCGTCGAGATGCTGCGGATCGGGCAATGGCAGCGGCTCGTTTTCCGTCCCCACCACACCCAGCACATGCCGAGAACCCGGTTGCGTGCTGACGACCCCACCGATGTCGCGGTCGGCCACGCGCACGTTCTCGATGCCCAGAGTCCGCACCGCCAAGGTCAATCCGTCGACCCGCAGGACGGTGCCGTGCTCGGTGTCGTACGCCCACGGCGACGCGATGCCGAGCATGGTGCCCGGCGCGACGGACCACCTCAGCTCGACGGTGCCGTCGAGACCCTCGACGCGACGGGCCAACTCCACCCACGGGAGCCGGCCGGCGACCCCGGTGTTCAACGAGTCGGTGATGCGCACGGAACCGGAATCGGTGCGGAACGTGGTACTCAGAACGTTTGTCCCTGGGACGAATTCGCGTTGGACGGTGAACTCTTCCACGGGCGTCAGTTCGATGTAGCCGCCGTGTGGCGCGTCGAGCAATGCTGCGAACGGCGGCGGCGAGTCGAGGTTGGGCACCGGAAACCAGTCGATGCGGCCGTCGTCGGCGATCATAGCCACGGTTCGGCCGTCGCCGATGGCTCCGTAACTTTCGATGGCGACATAACCGTCCACCCGGGGGTACGGCTTTCGGAAGTCGTTCAAGCACGTGCCTTTCCAGCGAAGATCGGGCTGCTCTCGACGTGCTCGAGCAGATCGGCCGGGTCGTCGAACACCGCTGCCGCGCCCGCGTCGAGCAATTCGCTGCGCGAGATTCCGCCGCTCAACACGCCGATGGCGCGTACGCCCGCGCGCCCGGCCGACTCGATGTCCCACACACTGTCGCCGACCATCACCGCGTCGACAGCCTCGACGCCTGCCCGTTCCAGAGCCACCGCGATGATGTCGGGCTCCGGCTTGGCGACCTCTGCGTCCTCACCGGACGTGACGACAGCAACCGAATCCTCGACGTCCAACAGATCTCGCAACGTCGACAGTTCGCTCTCGGGAGCCGATGTTGCGAGCACGACGGTCACTCCACGGGTACTCAAGTCCGCCAACAGTTCCCGAGCACCCGGTAGCACTTCGAGATCGGACGAGGCCTCGGCGTAGTACTCGCCGTGCAGCTTCTTCGCTTCCTGCGCCAGTGCACTGTCGGACGAGCCGACGAGTGTCTCCAGCAACTTCGACCCGTCCATGCCGATGCTTCGATGAACACGCCACGACGGCACTTCGTGGCCCGCCTCACGAAATGCACGCGACCAGGCGTCGACGTGCACGTAGTTGGAATCGACGAGGGTGCCGTCGATGTCGAGCAGAACTGCACCGACAGTCGGTGTGGGGACAGGCATGAGCGTCGGATACCCGGGGGTGGTGCGGGCAAACAATCGTCGGACGAAAGCAACAGGCCCCCCGCAGTACGCGGGGGGCCTGTCGTGGAGAAACGTCAGCTGGCCTGGGCCTGCCACATCCAGTGCAGCTGCTCGAGCCGAGCTGTGATGCCGATGAGCAGGTCCTGGGTCACCGGATCGGCTTCGCCGGTATCGGCGATGCGTCCGCGAAGACGCTCGACGACCGCGGCGATGTTGTCGACGACAGCGGGGACGACCTCGCTGTCCTGAGTCCACCCGGCACCGAAGCCCTTGGTGCCTGCCGTCGAGGAGACGGTGGCTGCACGGCCGTCGGGGCTGACCCCGATGGCGGTGGCGCGCTCGGCGGCCTGATCGGTGAATTCACGTGCGGCCGTGACCAACTCGTCGAGTTCGAGGTGCACCGACCGGAAGTTCTTACCGATCACGTTCCAGTGCGCCTGCTTCGCGATCAGCGAGAGGTCGATGAGATCGACCACGGTTCCCTGGAGTGCGTCGCCGGCGATCTTCTGCTGACCTGCGTCGAGGGTACTGGTGATGGGGTTCGTCATGATGTGGCCTCCCTGCCGTTGGACGACGGTGTGCATCGCACGCCATTATTGTGCTTTCGTCTGTACTGCACAACGGCAGGTCGACGTGCATTGTTCCGGATCGGCGCCACCGTCGCTGTGACGCCGATCCCAGAACCGGTCGGATCAGACCTTGGCGGCCTCGTCGGCAGGATCGTCGACTGCGCCTGCACCGGTGGTCGGTGCGGTCTCGTTCTGCTGCGACCGAACGCCCTCCTCGACCTTCTTGCCGAGGTCGGCATCGACATTGGTCCAGTACTCGAACACCCGGCTCAGAACGGGCTCGCTCACGCCGTTGAGGACGTGTCCGACGATGTTTCCGACGAGACGCTCACGCTGCGCATCGTCCATGACCTCGCGGACCAAGGCTCCGGCCTGCACGAAGTCGCCGTCTTCGGGGTGCTCGATGTACCCGGTACGCACGAAACGAGGCTCGAAGTCCCACGCTCCGTCGTCGCCGTACTTGTTCGTGTCAGCCGACGGGCCGCCGAACGAGTTCGGCGCGTAGACGGGCGTTTCCGGAGAGTTGAACGAGTACCGCATGTTGCCGTCCTTGGAGTACGAGTTGACCTCGGACTTCGGGGCGTTGACCGGCAGCTGCGCGTAGTTCGCTCCGATGCGGTACCGGTGCGCGTCGGCGTAGGAGAAGACGCGTCCGAGCAGCATCTTGTCGGGGCTGAATCCGATGCCGGGCACGGTGTTGGACGGCTCGAACGAGCTCTGCTCGATCTGCGCGAAGAAGTTCTCCGGGTTGCGGTTCAAGGTCATCTTGCCGACCTCGATCAGCGGGTAGTCCTTCTGCGACCAGACCTTGGTGAGGTCGAACGGGTTGTACTTGTAGTTCTCGGCCTCGTCGTACGGCATGAGCTGCACCTTGAGGGTCCAGCTGGGGAAGTCGCCGTTCTTGATGGATCCGAACAGGTCCTGACGGTGATGGTCGGGCGACGTGCCCGCAACCTCGTCCGCCTTGTCCTGCGTCAGGTAGTCGATCCCCTGGTCGGTCTTGAAGTGGAACTTCACCCAGGTCTTCGTGCCGTCCTCGGCGATGAGCTGGTAGGTGTGCGAGCCGAAGCCGTCCATGTGGCGGAACGACTTGGGGATGCCGCGGTCACCCATGAGCCATGTCACCTGGTGTGCCGACTCGGGCGAAAGGGTCCAGAAGTCCCACTGCATATTGTTGTCGCGCAGACCGGAGTCGGGCATGCGCTTCTGGCTGCGGATGAAGTCCTGGAACTTGATCGGGTCCTTGACGAAGAAGATCGGGGTGTTGTTGCCGACCAGGTCCCAGTTGCCTTCCTCGGTGTAGAACTTCAGCGAGAAGCCACGCGGGTCGCGCCAGGTGTCGGGGCTGCCCTGCTCGCCGGCGACGGTGGAGAAGCGCGCCAGCATCTCGGTCTTGGCACCGGGCTGCAACGCCTTCGCCTTGGTGTACTTGCTGATGTCTCCGGTGATCTCGAGTTCACCGAACGCGCCTGCGCCCTTGGCGTGCACGACGCGCTCCGGGACCCGCTCACGGTTGAACTGCGCCATCTTCTCGATGAGGTAGTGATCGTGCAGAAGAATCGGACCCTGCGTTCCGGCGGTCAGCGACTGATCGTCGCTGGGCACGGGGATTCCCGAGTTGCTGGTAGTCGGTTTGTTGGTGATCGGCTTGGTCATACGAAGCCTCCTGAAGGGCTGAATCGGGTTCGAGAAGGGGCTGCTTCTCGAAAATCGGTGAAACCGAGCGGCCGTACGCTGGACCGCAGTACTAGACGGAATGCCTCGTGCAGTCGCCGCACAAACCCCAGAAGACGATTTCGGCTTCGTCGACGACGAATCCGCGCGTGTCCTCGGGTACGAGACACGGCGCTGCTCCGACAACGCAGTCGACATCGGCCACCGCGTGGCATTCCCGGCACACGAGGTGGTGATGATTGTCCGCCGTCCGGCTCTCGTACAGCGCAGCCGAACCCGCAGGTTCGATGCGACGCAGCAGACCTACGTCGACGCAGGCCCTGAGCACGTCGTAGACGGCCTGGGTCGACACCGAGCCGCCGCTCTCGCGAACGGCGGCAGCGATGTCGTCGGCGTCCGAATGCGGTCGGGCTGTGACCGCATCCAGAACTGCAACTCGGGGTCCGGTGACGCGTAGGCCCACCGAGCGCAACTGCGCTGCGGGGTCGACACGTTCGGTGAGCTGCATGTACCCCAGTATGCCCCTAATCTGGACTAAGTCAAGAAAAGCGGGGTCGTCGCTATCCGACCAGGCGCGCTTCACCGGTCCGCATCGACCCCGACACGATCTGCAACCCGAAATACGTGCCCGACGGCATCCAGCGACTCAACGTGGGGCCCTTGGCGTCCACCTCGACGCGGGCCACCCTGGCCTTGCCCCTCAGACTCGCGACGGCCACGGCCGATCCGCCGGGCACCGGCTGCGCGAAACCGATCGAGCCGAGCATCGGGAACTGCGGTCCGACGCCGCGGGACGTCGTCCGGACCGACCATTCGTCGCCGCTCGCCCCGGCCTCGCCCAGCACGTCGCCCTCGAATTCGGCCAACACCTTGGGCAGGTGCCAGTTGGTCCGGCCGCCGTGCACCGACGTCGCGGAATCCACGGCGATGAACGGCACCGCCATCCGCGGAACGCGTCCGACGTCCCGGCGCAGGGCCGGGCTCGCCAGGATCTCGCGGTACGGGCCGACCGGCGAGGTGGTGTAGTCGACGATCATGCACATCGTGATCGGCAGAGTCTTGGCACCGGCCGGCGCGAACTCCGACGACCGGGCCCGATGCCACCAGATGGTGGCGCGGACATTCGCCGGCCACGGCGCTGCCGGGCTGATCGGCCAATCGGTGCGCTCGGTCTCGGATTCGGTGACACTCCACATCATCGATCCCTCCCCACGACGGTCAGCGGGAGCCGCAGGGCACCCGGGGCCGACACCGGCACCACCGGGTGCACCGGCTGTGTGGGTGCGATCTCCTGATACCCCGATCCCACCGCGGGTCGCCGATCGGCTTCACCCTTGTTGGGCCACAACGCCATTGCGCGCTCGGCCTGGGCGGTGATCGTCAGGGACGGATTGACGCCGAGGTTGGCGCTGACGGCAGAACCGTCGAGCACGTGCAGTCCCTCGTAGCCGTAGACCCGCTGGTACCCGTCGATCACCCCGGTCTGCGGCGAGTCACCGATCGCGCAGCCACCGAGGAAGTGCGCGGTCATCGGAATGTTGACGATCTCGGCGATCGATCCGCCCGGGTCGCCGCCGATCTTGTCCGCGAGCAGACGAATGGCCTCGTGCCCCTGCGGAATCCACTGCGGCGGTGGATCACCCGCACCGGGCCTGCTGGTGAGGCGCCGCCCGAACGGCCCCTTCTTGGATCCGAGCTCGAGCGAGTTGTCGTCGGTCTGCATCACCAGTGCGATGACGGTGCGCTCCGACCACCGATGGACCGACAGGCTCCGCGCCGCAGCGCCGGGATGACGCAACGCGACGCCGAGGGTCTTGAGGATGCGTGGCATCTTGCCGCCGCCGTCGCTGAGCACGGTCTGCAGCAGGCCGATGGCGTTGCTGCCCTTGCCGTATCGCACCGGCTCGATGTGGGTGTGATCGTCGGGATGGAACGACGACGTGATCGCAACACCCTCGTGATAGTCGACCTCGCGGCCCCTGGCGGTCGCGGCGAGCACGGCCTCGGAGTTGGTGCGCACGAGCGAGCCGATACGCTCCGACAGCCGTGGCAACGAGCCCTTCTCCTTGGCCGCGAGCATCAGCTTCTGGGTGCCGTAGGTCCCGGCCGAGAAGATCACCTGATCGGCGGTGATCGTCTTCTCCTTGCGACGCAGCTTCCCGCCCGTCCGTCGCGTCACCACGTCGTAGCCTGCGCCGTTCGGGCGCACGTCCACGACCGTGGTCAACGGAAGAACATGAGCGCCTGCGTGTTCGGCGAGATACAGGTAGTTCTTGACGAGGGTGTTCTTCGCGCCGACGCGGCAGCCGGTCATGCACGCTCCGCACTCGGTGCACCCGGTGCGCTCGGGGCCTGCACCACCGAAGAACGGGTCGGGTGCAGTCTTGCCGCGGTCACCGAAGTAGACGCCCACCGGGGTCGAGGTGAACGTGTCCCCCACGCCCATGTCCTCCGCCACCTCCTTCATCACCTTGTCCGAGGCGGTGATGGTCGGGTTGGTCTCGACGCCGAGCATCCGGCGGGCCTGGTCGTAGTACGGGTTCAGCTCGCGCTGCCAGTCGGTGATCGAACCCCACTGCGGATCCTCGAAGAACTTCGCCGGCGGTTGGTACAGCGTGTTCGCGTAGTTCAGCGACCCTCCGCCGACGCCGGCCCCCGCCATCACCAGCACATCGGGCAGCAGGTGAATGCGTTGCACCCCATAGCAACCCAGGGCCGGAGCCCACAGGTACTTTCGTAGACGCCAGCTGGTCTTCGGCAGTTCGTCGTCCTCGAATCGGCGACCGGACTCGAGAACCGCCACCCGGTAGCCCTTCTCGACTGCGCGCAATGCGGCGACACTACCGCCGAAACCGGAGCCGATGATCAATACGTCGTAGTCACTCATGCTGTTACCACCTCGTGGTCGGATTCGAGAGTGTCGGACGCGAGCCGATAGTTCGCGACGTCGAACTCGCGCGTCTTGTTGCGGAACTTGAACGTGTAGGTGGGCCACATCGTCGAGTTGCGGCCGTTGGCGTCGAGGTACCAGCTCGAGCAGCCACCGGCATTCCAGACGGTGCCGTCGAGCGCGGAGTCGACCCACGAATTGTGTTGGCGCTGAGCGGCTTCGTTCACCTCGACGGCCGCGACCCTCCGATGCTTCATCTCGTTCAGCGCGGACACCACGTAATTGGCCTGCGACTCGAGCATGTAGACGATGGAACTGTGCCCGAGGTTGGTGTTGGGGCCGTACATCAGGAACAGGTTCGGAAAGCCTGCGACGGTGGTCCCCAGATGCGCCTGCGGACTACCGCCCCAGTGCTCCGCCAGCGTCCGACCGTCGTTGCCGCGCAACAGATGAGACACCGGCGGCTCGGTGGGGGTGAACCCGGTCGCGAAGATGATCGTGTCCACCTCGTGGTTGCGGCCCGAGGCGTCGACGACGCCGTTCTCGGTCACCGACGCCAGGCCCGACGTCACGAGATCGACATCGGGACGATCCAACGTCCGCAGCCAATCATTGGACAGCAGAAGCCTTTTGCACCCGGGTGCGTAATCGGGGGTGAGAGCGGCCCGCGTCGCGGGATCCTTGACCTGCCGCTTCAAGTTGGCCTTGGCGAACACCTTCACCGCGGGCAGCATCCACGGATTGTCCGCCAGCACCGTGACGTAGGCCTCGCGGTAGCCGTAGATGACACCGCGCACCGCGCGATGGGCCGCGGGAATCTTTTCGTACACTGTTCTTTCGAGCCGGCCGATGGTGCGGTCCAGGCGCGGAATCACCCATGCGGGAGTGCGCTGGAAGACGGTGAGCCGTTCGGCGCGGTCGACGATCTCGGGGACGAACTGCACGGCCGAGGCCCCGGTGCCGATCACGGCGACCCGCTCACCGGTGAGGTCGTGCTCGTGATTCCAGGTGGCGGAGTGGAACACGGTGCCGGCGAACGTGTCGATGCCCGGGACGTCCGGGATCTTCGGAGTGGACAGTGCCCCGGTGGCAGCGACCAACACCCTGGCGCTCGCCGACCCGCGAGACGTCTGCACCGACCATCGCTTGGTCGCCTCGTCCCAGGTCGCGGACCGAAGTTCGCAGTTCGTGACGATGCGATCGTTGAGGTCCAGACGATCCACCACCGAACGCAGGTAGTCGAACAACTCCGGTTGCCGCGCGAAGGTGTGACTCCACTTGGGACTGGGAGCGAACGAGAACGAGTACAGCGAGGTCGGCACGTCGCACGCACACCCGGGGTAGGTGTTGTCGCGCCACGTCCCACCCACGTCGGACGCGCGTTCGATGACGGTCACGTCGGCGCTCGGGTCGGCGGCGAGGATCTTGGCCACCGCGGCCAAGCCCGCGAAACCGGCTCCGACCACCAACACGTCGAGTTGTTCGGGAAGTGTTGCGTTCACGCGTCCATCACCTTTTCGGACCAGATCGGAAGGAGCCGCCCGCGCAGTTGCGCGTCGGCTTCGGGAGTACGGAACAGAGCAGAGACGGCCAGTCCGCGGGCGAGTTCGACACTGAGCTCTATGGATTCGGGAGACATCCGACTACCCATGACGATCTGGGCACCGCCCTGAATGGCCTCGGCGACGCGCCGCTCCAGCGGAATCATCGCCTCGTGGAGGGCCGGATCGGTACGGGCCGCAACCCACAGCTCGAGCGCGGCGTGGAAGAGGGGACCGGAGAATGCGTCGGCGAGGATCTCGGGCCCTCGCTCGGGGTCCGGTTCGGCTTCGAGGATCTCCGAGAGACGACGATCGACGAGGCGCTCGACGGCCGCGATCAGCAGGGATTCCTTGGTCGGGAAGTGATGCAGCTGCGCACCGCGGGAGACACCGGCACGCCGGGCGATCTCCTGGGTGCTGGTCTTGGCGAAGCCCAGCTCGACCAGGCAGTCGATCGCGGCGTCGAGCAGCTTCGCCCGAGTGCCCGCGGTGCGTTCGGCCTGGGTCCGGCGCTCGGTGGGCGCCGCGCCGTCGAGCCCTGTGTCGGTAGTCACACTTTGCACAGTAGCGCTAAATCAACAAACAGTCCAGCCTGACTTTAAGTTGGTCGAGATCGGCGGGCGCAGCCGTGCCTGAACGCATCCACCCGCCGGTCCTGGCGCTACTGAGCCGTGTTTTCAGATACCGCGCGTTGCGATCTCCGCCATCACAGCAGCGAACCCGTCCCGCAGATCTCCGACGAAGCCCTGGGGATTCTCGAGCGACGGAAAATGTCCCCCGGACTCGGGTGCGTGCCATCTCGCGATACGCCGGAAGCGGTGCCGAGCCCACGCGCGAGGAGTTTTCTCGATGTCGTGGGGGTAGGTCGTGATCGCCGCCGGAACGTCGACCCGCAGATTCGGATCCAGCGAGTCGTGACTCTCGTAGTAGATCCGAGCCGACGATGCGCCGGTGCGGGTCAGCCAGTACAGGGTGACATTGTCCAGAAGCCGGTCCCTCGAGATCGTCTCGAACGGACTGTCCTCGGTGTCCGTCCACTCCGCGAATTTGTCGAGAATCCAGGCAAGCAGACCGACCGGGGAGTCGACCAGCGAATACCCGACGGTCTGCGGACCGGTGGCCTGCTGCTTCGCGTATGCCGAGCGATGCAGCCGGAAATCTCTCGTGTCCTCGGCCCACCGGCGTTCGTCAGCGGTCAGGCCTTCTGTCGTCATCCCCGGCGTTGCCTGCGCGAGCGTGGTGTGAATCCCGAGGACATGCTCCGGGAAGCGGCCGCCGAGGATGGTGGTGACCACGCCTCCCCAGTCGCCGCCATGGGCCAGGAACTTTCGGTACCCGAGCCGTTGCATCAGCTCGACCCACGCGGCCGCGATCTTTTCGGTTCCCCAACCGGTGGCGCTCGGTCTGCCACTAAAACCGAACCCGGGCAGCGATGGGACGACGACGTGGAACGCAGGCGCGCCGGGGTCATCGGGATTCGCCAGAGCGTCCACTACATCGACGAACTCGGCAATACTGCCCGGCCAGCCGTGCGTCATGATCAGCGGAACGGCGTCCACACGCGCGGATCGACAGTGCATGAAGTGAATTCCCAGGCCGTCGATGATCGTGCGGAACTGACCGACGGCGTCGAGACGGTCCTCGAACTTGTGCCAGTCGTATCCGGTACGCCAATAGCCGACGACCTCCTGGAGGTCCGCCAGCGGAACGCCCTGGCTCCATCGTCGCCGGCCGGATTCACTCGGGGACACCTCTCCGATTCCGGTAGCCGTGCGGCCCTCAGCCGTGAGTGGAGATCGTCCAGGTCCGCGTCCGATGCGCGGAACTCGAATGCGTGCACATCCGTCGAGCTCGGTGTCGTCATGAAATCTCCTTCGATGGAACCGGCTTAGCCAGTTCTACCTTTCGCGGTGATCAATGCGCAACCGGCTAAGCTGGTTCGCATGGCTGCAGAGTTCCCCGAGTTCCGACCCGGAAGCGTGCTGAGCACCGCGTTCACCGGGACGTTGACCGAGCGACGCGGCGACCCCGTGGAACGAATTCCGGTTCCTCATCGTTTCGTCGATTGGTTGGCATCGAACGGACTCTCCGTCGATTCCTGCACCTCGGCACAACTGGACCTGGCCGTGGAACTGCGCGAAGCGATACACCTCGCCGCGACAGCGGCGGCAGTCCACGAGGCTCTGCCCGCGTCGGCCGTCCAGGTCGTCAACGACCACAGCGTTCGGGGCAATGCGTCGGCGGTCCTGACACCCGAGGGCACACGACGATGGACGTTGAACTCGGAGTCAGCCGTCGAAGACGCCCTGGGCGTCATCGCCGACGACGCCATCGACATCATCTCCGGCGAGCGGGACGGAAAGCTGGCACTGTGCGCATCGCCGACTTGCCGAGCGGCGTTCTTCGACACCAGCCAAAGCCGCAGCCGGAAATGGTGCGACATGAACACCTGCGGAAACCGTCAGAAGAAAGCCCGATTTGCCGCCAACCGACAAAAGCATTCCCACTGACCGCCGACGGAGTCGCCCTTCTCGAGGCAACCCGAGCAGCATCGGTGGCCACCGCACGATCACTCGACGACGCCGAACCGGGGCAACGAACTCCGTCGCTGTTCGATCGATGCGCTGGAATCACGTGCACCACTACGGGCGGTGACCGGACTGCTGGGGCTGTCCATCCACCGAATTCGCAATCGACGCAGTTGGTTTGCAGGAAACGACCGTGGGCAATTCTGCGGCCATGCCCCTCGCCTCTCACGGACGCTTCGACTACTCCCCCATCGGCGATCGACCACAGTTCGACTGGCCGGGCGGTGCGCGCCTCGCGGTGTACGTGGCCGTCAATTGCGAGCACTTTCCGTACGACGACGGCGAACCCGGCCTCGGATACACGCCCGCGATGGACCAGCCCAACACCTACAACTGGGGGTGGCGTGAGTACGGCAACCGAGTCGGTGGGTTTCGAATCGCAGAGACGGTGCAGCAGAGTGGCATTCGCCCGACCGTGCTCGTCAACACCGAGGTGTACGAGCATGCCGCGCAACTGATCGAGGCCTTCCGCGCCCTCGATGCCGAGGTCGTCGCGCACGGCCGAACCAACGCCGTACAGCCCAACGATCAGAACGAGGACGACGAACGCCGCTCGATAGACGAGGTCACCTCAGTGATCGAGCGTCACGAGGGTGCCCCGCCTCGGGGTTGGATGAGCCCCGGTGCCAACCCCAGCCGCGTGACCGAGGACCTTCTCGCCGAACGCGGCTACGAGTACACGTTGGACTGGCCCATCGACGATCAGCCGGTGTGGCTGAAGACCCGCGGCGGGCCGTTGCTCAGTGTCCCGTACCCGCACGAGGTGAACGACCTACCGGTGTTCGTCCACCATCACCAGACCGCAACGACGTTCGAGCGCAACATCATCGACAGTTTCGACGAATCGAAGGAGAACGCGGAGCGCCAACCATTGGTGCTCGCGATCTCGCTGCACACCTTCCTCACCGGCCAGCCCTATCGACTTCGACGGTTCCGCGCGGCGCTGCAGCACATGACCGACAACGGCGACGGCGTCTGGTTCACAACACCGGGCGAGATCGCAGCGCACTACCGCAGCCTCGTACCCCCGCCGAGGACGGCCGGGGACGAATAGTCGAATCGAAGGGTCGCAGCTGACGCGTGGTCAGGCTGCGCGGCGTTGTCGTCGGTGGTAGCTGGGGATGGGTTGTCGTGTGGGGTCGATTGATTCGGGGGGGATGGCGTAGGGGTGTCCGTCGTCGCCCATGAGCAGTTGCCAGTGGCCGTGGTGGACGAGGCGGTGGCATTCGCCGCAGACCAGCGCGAGGTTGTTCAGGTCGGTTCTGCCGCCGTGTTCCCAGAACTTCACGTGGTGGGCGTGGCACCACTGTGCGGGGCGGCCGCACATGACGCAGCATCGGTCGCGGATGGTCAGGGCGATGCGTTGGTCGTCGGTGGCGAGTC
>NZ_NOZC01000029.1:0-97515 GCF_002258545.1 Rhodococcus sp. 05-2255-3B1
GCTGTCGACGAAGGCCACACCGTCGAGGCCGGGGACCTCATCGCCGTCCTGGAAGCGATGAAGATGGAAAACCCCGTCAACGCCCACAAAGCAGGCACCGTCACCGGCCTGACCGTCACCGCAGGCGACGCCATCACCCAAGGCACCGTCCTCGCAGAGATCAAGTAGGGGAGTGTCCGATGACTGCCATCGCTGAATCGTTCGACGGTGGTACCTCGCCGGTGCATTCCACCGAACTCGAAATCGTGTCCACGGTGCTGCGCATGGCGTCGGCCGCGCGGGTCCGTCTGGCGGAGGCGCTGGACGCGCAGGGGCTGAGCTGGGCGAGGTACGAGGTGCTGGAACTGGTGTCCAGGCGAGGGCCGATGTCCTACAGTGCGCTGTCGCGGGAGTTGGTGCGGCACCGGACGAGTATCACCGCCACGACGGCCAGTCTCGTCGAGTCGGGGCTGTTGGTGCGGAGCGCCAATCCGCGAAATCGGCAGCAGTACATGGTCGAGGCCACCGACTCGGGGCACCGTGCGGTCACTCGGGCCGAGCGTGCGCTCGAACGCGCTCGGTCGAGGATGGCAGTCGATGCCGATTCTGCTCGGACGCTCGAGGTGTTGCGCGGCATCGAGAAGCAGTGGAACGGTCGGCGCTGACCGGCAGGTGACAACACCGGGCCGTCGGCTCTGAGTGCAAGTACCCCTGGGGTGATACCCCCAGGGGTACTTGCATACCCCCTTGGGTATGTGCGAAGGTGGGCACGTTCGATCGATCCGGGGGTTCGTCTGCCCCGATCGATACCCCCGCCCGTATAGGAGCACCATGTCGCTGCGTGATGCCGAAGTTCTTCGTCCACCGGATGATCGGCCGGTAGCCGCGCCGGGCCTACTCGGCCGTGCGGGCGGGGCGATGGTGACCCATCGACGGTGGGTGTTCGGTGTGTGGCTCATCGCGCTCGTCGGCCTCGGTTCGTTCGCGCCCTCGGTGTTCTCGTCCCTCGCCGGAGCGGGATGGCAGGCGAACGGATCCGAATCCGTTCAGGTTCGAGAATTGGCCCAGCAGCACTTCGGCGGTAACTCCTCCGCCGCGGTGCAGGTGGTCGTCCACTCCGACGCAGAACCCATCACCGATCCCGCTGTTCGGAACGTGATTGCCGACGTGTCCGATGTGTTCGCCGGTGACACCAGATTCGGGGACGTCGTTGCGCCGCAACCGGGGATGACGATCAGCCCGGACGGCCGAACCGGCATCGTCATCGCCGGGGCGAACGGCACGACCGACGAGATGGTGAAGGCCGTCGACGATGTGAAGGAGCGGTTGACCGCGCTCTCGACCGACGGAATCGAGGTGTACCCCACCGGTTCGTCGGCCCTGTGGTCGGACTTCAACCAGGCGAACCACGACGCGATGATCCAAGCCGAATTGTTCTCGTGGCCGGTCACATTGGCGATCATGGTGCTTGCGTTCGGATCACTCGTCGCCGCCGGATTGCCGCTGCTGCTCACCGTTGCCGGTCTCGTCGCATCGGCTGGTGGTCTCGTTCTGCTCAACGGAGTCACGCCGATCTCGGTGTGGGCCATGAACTTCGCGATGATGTTCGCGCTCGCGCTGGGAATCGACTACGCGCTGTTCGTCGTTGCTCGATTCCGCGACGCGTTGCGTCACGCAGACCCTCGGGCGGCGGTGGCCGAAACCATGGACACCGCAGGCAAAGCCGTCGTGTTGTCCGGGCTGACGGTGCTGGTGAGTCTGTCCGCAGTGTTGCTGGTCCCCGCGCCTGCGGTGCGCACGATGGCTGTCGGAATCATGCTGGCCGTTGCCTTCGTGTTGCTGGCGACCATGACACTGCTCCCTGCGGCGTTGGGCGCGCTCGGACCCAGGGTCGACGCCGCCTCGTTGCCGTACGCCAAGCGGCAGGAACATCGATCCCCGAAGTTCGCGGCCTGGGGCGAGTTGTTGCACAAGCACCCGTGGCCGTTCGCCGTCGTCTCCGTGGGAATTCTGATCGCCCTCGCCCTACCTGTGCTGGGATTGAAGGTGGCGATGCCGTCGATCGCGGTGGTGCCCGAGAACGCACCGGTGCGCCAGGGCTACGAGCTCGTACAGGCCCAGTTCGGGCCGGGTGTACCGGGAGCGCTGCAGATCGTGGTTCCCGACGCCGAGGCTCTCGGCACCGCGACCGCCGCTGCCGGGGTCGACGGGATCGCGATGGTGACGCCGCCACAGAGTGCAGCTGACGGTTCGGGATTTGCTCTGCTGCAGGCAATTCCGTCGGTGGATCCGTCCGACGAATCGATGGGTACCATTCTCGCCGATCTGCGATCCACGCTGCCCGATTCGGCACTCGTCGGCGGAGCACCCGCGGAGAACCTGGACCTTCAGCAGGCTCTGAACGACTACCTGCCGATCGTCGTCGGGATCATCCTGGTCCTCGGGTTCGTGCTGCTTCTGGTCGCGCTGCAGGCTCCGCTGATCGCGCTGCTCGGCACTCTGGTGAGCCTGCTGTCCACGGCGGCGGCCTTCGGAGTTGCCAAGTTGATCTTCCAGGACGGCCACGGCGCGTCACTGCTCGGTTTCACCCCGCAGGGATTCCTGGACGGGTGGGGCCCGGTGTTCTTCTTCGCGATGATCTTCGCGATCGCCATGGACTACACGGTTTTTCTGCTGGCCACCGCGAAGGAACACTACGAACGCTCGGGCGATTCCAAGGCTGCTCAGGTCGACGGCTTGGCCCACTCGGGGCGAGTCATCTTTGCCGCAGCGGCGGTGATGGTGGCAGTGTTCTTCACGTTCGCACTGTCGGATCCGTTGCCCCCGAAAGAGATGGGCATCATCCTGGGTGTTGCGGTACTGCTCGACGCGTTCCTGGTTCGGCTCGTCCTGCTTCCGGTCCTGCTACGGCTGACCGGACAAGGCGCGTGGTGGTCGCCGGCGTGGCTGCGTGCGGTGCTGCCCTCCATTCGCTTTTCGCACTGACACAACAATTTTCGAGGAGTCATCATGAACATCGCATTGTCCACCACACTGACCGACACCGATTTCGCCGACGCGATCGAGAGCACGAGAAAGGCGTTGTCGGAGCAGGGATTCGGAGTTCTCACCGAAATCGACATGCAGGCCACGTTGAAGGCCAAGCTCGGCGAGGACATGGAGCGCTACGTGATCCTGGGCGCGTGTAACCCGGGACTGGCTCATCGCGCCGTCGGAGTGATGAAGCAGATCGGTCTGCTGTTGCCGTGCAACGTCGTGGTCCGCGAGAACACGTCGGTAGCGGGGTCCGTCGTCGTCGAGGCGATGAACCCGGCCATCATGGTCGAGGTCACCGGTGAGCCCGAGTTGGGTGCGGTCGCCTCCGAGGCCACCGTGAAATTGCAGGCGGCGATCGCGGCACTGGGCGGTACCGGATCCGATCTCGCTTGATGCCCCCGGGGGTACCATCGGGTTCACTACCGCAACCACCGAGGAGATCGACATGATCGGCGACGAAGACAGCATCGCACTGGTATTGAACCGGCTCAAGCGCGCGCACGGTCAGCTCGCCGGCGTCATCGGGATGATCGAGAACGGACGCGATTGCAAGGATGTGGTCACTCAGCTCGCTGCTGTTTCCAGAGCGCTGGACAAGGCCGGATTCAAGATCGTGGCAACGGGCCTGCGTGAATGCATGACGGGCGAGAGTGCGGGGGAGAAGGAGCCGATGACCGAGGCCGAACTGGAGAAGCTGTTCCTGGCACTGGCCTGATCCCGTCCCGAATCCAACCGAGGAGTGTAGGGACAGCGAACAGTAGGAGTCGCGGTTGCTCGGTGACGGCGCTGTTGTTCGGCGTCCAGGTCGACATCCGGCGAATTCGTCTGCATACTTGACTTTGTCCAGAAAAGCGGAGGATAGTATTGCTGTGATGCCGATCTCACCGTACGCGGAGCTGTTACGCACCGCCGACATGCGCGTGACCCGTCCCAGGGTCGCGGTGCTCGAGGTCGTCGGATCCAATCCTCATGCAGACACCGACACGATCCTCGGACTCGTGCGATCGGTGCTGCCCGAGGTGTCGCGGCAAACCGTGTACGACGTGCTCAATGCGTTGACCGCGGCGCGCCTGGTGCGGCGAATCGAACCGGCAGGATCTCCCGCTCGGTACGAATCTCGCGTCGGCGACAACCACCACCACGCGGTGTGCCGCTCCTGTGGCGTCATCGCCGACGTGGACTGCGCGGTGGGCGAAACGCCATGTCTCACCGCATCGGACTCCGTCGGTTTCACGATCGACGAGGCGGAAGTCATCTACTGGGGCTTCTGCGCACAGTGTTCGACTGCTCGACGGCAGTCGACAGCTCCTGTTTCGTTCCCTCCCGGTTCTCGGACACAGCAGAGTTCGTGAACCGACCTCGATCACAGCCCGATCGTCACACCCTGGAAGGAAGCACGTGTCAGAAGATCACACAACACGCGAAAAAGAGATGAACGAGGATCAGCCGCAGGAGTCGGGTGGCAAGTGTCCCGTCATGCACGACTCGATGCCGATGCCCGTCGAGGGCGGTAGCAACCGCGAGTGGTGGCCCAAGTCTCTGAACCTCAAGATTCTGAAGAAGAACCCGGCCGTCGGCGACCCGATGGGTGCCGACTACGACTATGCCGCCGAGTTCAACTCCCTCGACCTCGCCGAGGTCAAGCGCGACATCGAAGCGCTCATGACCAACTCGCAGCCCTGGTGGCCTGCCGACTTCGGTCACTACGGCCCCTTCTTCATCCGCATGGCGTGGCACGCCGCGGGCACCTACCGCAAGCAGGACGGACGCGGCGGTGCCGGAGCGGGCATGCAGCGCTTCGCACCCCTGAACAGCTGGCCGGACAACGCCAGCCTGGACAAGGCTCGCCGGCTGATCTGGCCGATCAAGCAGAAGTACGGCCGCAAGCTCTCCTGGGCCGACCTCATCGTGCTCACCGGCAACGTCGCGATCGAATCGATGGGTCTGCCTACCTACGGTTTCGCCGGCGGACGCGTCGACGCCTGGGAGCCGGACGAGGACGTCTACTGGGGCCCGGAGCAGACCTGGCTGGGCGACGAGCGTTACGACGGTGATCGCACGAGCCTCGAGAACCCGCTCGCCGCAGTGCAAATGGGTCTGATCTACGTCAACCCCGAAGGCCCCAACGGCAACCCGGACCCGGTGCAGTCCGCGCTGGACATCCGCGAGACCTTCGGCCGGATGGCCATGAACGACATCGAGACCGCGGCACTGGCCGTCGGTGGGCACACGTTCGGCAAGACGCACGGCGCAGCCGATCCCGACGAGCACATCGGTGCCGAGCCCGAGGGTGCACCCATCGAGCAGATGGGCCTCGGCTGGAAGAACAGCTACCAGAGCGGTGTCGGTGCGGACGCGATCACCAGTGGCCTCGAGGTCATCTGGACGCCCACGCCCACCCAGTGGGACAACAGCTTCCTCGAGACGCTGTACGGATTCGAGTGGGAGCTCTACAAGAGCCCCGCAGGCGCGCACCAGTGGCGTCCGAAGAACGGTGAGGGCGCAGATCTCGTTCCCGACCCCGCCGATCCCACCAAGCGTCGCCACCCGTCGATGCTGACCTCCGACATCGCGATGCGTGTCGACCCGATCTACGAGCAGATCACCCGTCGCTGGCTCGACCACCCCGAGGAGCTCGCAGAAGAGTTCCAGAAGGCTTGGTTCAAGCTCACCCACCGCGATATGGGACCGGTGTCGCGTTACCTCGGCCCCGAGGTTCCCTCGGAGACCCTGCTCTGGCAGGACCCGATCCCGGCCGTCGATCACGAGCTGATCGGTGAGGCGCAGATCGCCGAGCTCAAGCAGACGATCCTCGACTCCGAACTGACTCAGGACCAGCTTATTTCGGCTGCGTGGGCCGCGGCGTCGTCGTTCCGCGTCAGCGACAAGCGCGGCGGTGCCAACGGTGGCCGTCTGCGTCTGCAGCCGCAGGCAGGCTGGGAGGTCAACGAGCCCGACGAGATCGCACAGGTCATCCGCGTGCTCGAAGGCATCCAACAGTCGTTCTCCGGGACGGTTTCGTTCGCCGACCTCGTCGTCCTCGGCGGCGTTGCCGCACTGGAGAAAGCGGCGGGAGTCAGCGTTCCGTTCACCCCGGGCCGCATGGATGCGACGCAGGAGCAGACCGACGTCGATTCGTTCTCCGACCTCGAGCCCAAGGCGGACGGTTTCCGTAACTTCCTCGGTAAGGGCCAGAAGCTTCCGGCGGAGTACTCCCTCGTCGATCGGGCAAACCTGTTGTCGCTCAGCGCACCCGAGATGACCGTGCTGGTCGGCGGACTGCGTGTGCTCGGAGTCAACTTCGGAAAGTCGTCGCACGGCGTCCTGACCGACAAGGTCGGAACGCTCACCAACGACTTCTTCGTCAACCTCCTCGACATGGGCACCGAATGGGTCCCCACCGCTGAGGACGGCATCTACGAGGCCAAGGATGCCGCGACCGGTGAGACGAAGTGGACCGGAACCCGTAACGACCTGGTGTTCGGATCGAACTCCGAATTGCGCGCTCTCGCCGAGGTTTACGCCTGCGACGACGCCAAGGACAAGTTCGTTCAGGACTTCGTGGCGGCGTGGGACAAGGTCATGATGCTCGATCGGTTCGAGCTGGCCTGACCTTCTCTACCGAACTCGAAGTTATGGATGGAAACCGTGCTCGATCCATCCATAGCTTCGAGTTCGTCGTTACCGGTCCGTGACCTTTCGTTGCCGATTCGTGTCCTCGGTCCCCGGCTCGCTGCAATTTGCGAGCGGCAAGCTACAAGACATGACACACGACGAGGGGGCGGCAGGAGCCGTCGACCACAACATGGACGAATCACGCAAGGGAGCATCCGGCTTCGGGTCGTTCCTGGAGATGTTCCAGGATGCCTCCACCGACAAATCCGACATCGAGCGCTGAATCCTCAGCGAGTACCGATCGTGTTGGTAACCGACCCGATCCGTTCGATGCTCAGTTCGACGCGATCGCCCGGGGCTATCCAGCGGTCGAGCTCCAGGCCGCATCCGCGGGGAAGCGTGCCGGAGGTCAACAGCTCACCGGGGTAGACGTTCTCGCCGCGACTGGCGTACGCGAGTGATTCTCCGATCGAGTACCGCATGCCTGCGGTGCCCGTGGTCGACCACACTTCGTCGTCGACCGTCACGGTGGCCGTCAACGAGTCCAGATACGGTGACACCTCGTCGGCGGTGACGATGTCGGCTCCCATGGAGCTGGCGAAGGTCTTGGTCTTGACCACCGGGCCGAACGGGGTGCGGCGCTGCTCCTCCCACTGGGTGTCGCGAGCACTGATGTCGTCGAACACCACGTACCCACCGATCGCAGCGGTGGCTTCCCGCTCGGTCACGTCGCGAACGGGCCTGGTCACCACGGCTCCGAACTCGAGCTCGAAATCCAGTGCCCGGCTGTAGGACGGCCACTCGACCGGAGCTTCGTCGGCGACGACGGTGAGGTGATTGCCCGTGTAGTAGACCGGATGGTCGTCGAACCCCGGTCCCGGACGGAGTGCAGGAAACGTCGACCGTGTGACGGCCTCGAACCCGCGGATGAAGGGGACAGCTCTCGGGAGGTTACGGCGAACCAGGTTGTGCGCAGCCAGATCCCAGTGCGCCTCCCAGCCGAGGAAGCACCGAAGCGACGCAGGAACCACCGGCAGTGTCGGTGCCGGTCGGTCGATCACCGCAACTCCCTCGGACACCGCGCGCTGCACCACGGACCGAGCCGAGTCGCGCGCACGTTCGCCGGCGTCGAGAAATCCGAGCACCGTGCGGGTGAGTGGGCGCAGAGCCTCGTCGGCACCCAGCGTCGACACTGCGGCATCGAGATCGACCCAGGCACCGGACTCGGGTGCGTACACGGCCAGACGATCTGTCGAGTCGGCAGCGATCAGGCGTCGCAATCGCACGTCAGGAATCCGATCTTCGCGGGAGGGGGCCCTACAACGGTTGAGGAACCAGGAGTGTAAGCGGCAGTACGGCCGCGATGTCAAGGCCTGTTCGTCGAGGACTAGCGTGGACACATGAGATCGCCTGTTCCCGAATACCTCGCATCCGTGTTGGAGGACTGTCGAGAGTTCGACGGCGGGACCGTGACCGAGGGCAACCCGGTAGTGGCCTCATCGGATCCCGACACGTTCGCGGTCGCACTCGCCACCGTCGGGGGATCGCTGCACGGAGCGGGCGATACCGACACCGAATTCTCGATCCAATCGATAGCCAAAGCGGTCGCGTATGCGCTCGCCATCGAGGACAACGGCATCGAGGCGGTGCTCGAGGCCGTCGACGTCGAACCGTCGGGCGACTCGTTCAACGAGATATCGCTGGAAGCCGAGACCGGAAGGCCGCGGAACCCGTTGATCAATGCCGGTGCGCTGGCGGTGCATTCGATGATTCGAGGCCACGGGAGCGAAGAGCGGGCGGGGCGAATGTCGGCCCTTCTGAGCAAAATGGCAGGCCGCGAACTCTCCGTCGACCGTCAGGTGTACGAGGCCGAACTGGAATCCGACGACCGGAACACCGCGATCGCGCACCTGCTGAAGTCGGTCGGCCACCTCGGAGCCGAGCCCGCCGATGTCGTCGACGGCTATGCGCGTCAGTGTGCGGTGACCGTGACCTGTAACGACCTGGCCCGGATCGCCGCGGTGATGGCGAACGGCGGCAAAGATCCTCGGACGGGCGAACAGACACTCGATTCGGCGATCGATCGCCACGTACTGGCGGTCATGGCGACCTGTGGAATGTACGACGGCAGTGGCAGTTGGCTCGCGACGGTGGGTATACCCGCCAAGAGCGGGGTGGCCGGGGCGATCATCGGAGTGTTGCCGGGTCAGGTGGGCATTGCCGTCGTCTCACCCAGACTGAACGAGCACGGCAACAGTGTGCGCGGGGTGGCGGTGTTCGAGAGACTCTCGCGCGATCTGGGCCTGCACATGATGCACGTCGCGCCCAGCGGTGAATCGGCCATCCGCAGCGTGACCGAGGCGGACGGCGTGACCACCGTGGAGCTGCAGGGCGATCTTCGGTTCGCGGGTGCAGAGGCGGTCACGTCCCGTTTGGTCGCCGATGTCGGCGACAACACCTGTACCACGGTCGATTTCAGTGAGGTACGTGCCATGGACGGCGCGGCTCGACGGCTCCTGCGCGATGCGTTTCGCGCCCTGGACGACGACGGACATCGGGTCGTCGCTCACGACCCCGACGGGTTCATGGAGTCGCCCGACCGGTCAGAGTCGGCCGGCGAGAATCATGTTCCAGTAGGACAGCGGTAGGCCGTATCGGTCGAAGGCCCAGGCGGAGCGCCTCGGCTTCAGCGAATCGAGGAACGACGGCAACGACGGCGTCAGGGTTCCGGTGCGGTCGAACTCGGCGGCGATCAAGCTGTGTGCGCCGACGGCGATGGGGGCAACGGTGTAGCCGTCGTACTCCGACAACGGTTTCCCGCTACGCGCTGCGATCAGATTGTCGACGAGAATCGAGATCTGTTTGCGCAGTGCGCCACCCGAGGAGTCGGTGTCGATGGCTGCTCCGTCACCCGCGGCCCAGACCTCCGGATACGCCCGGTGGCGCAGAGTCCGACCGTCGATGTCGACGACACCGTGCGCCGCAGATCCGGTCAGGTTCGACTCCTCCAGCCACGTCGGACCGCGGAACGGCGGTACGAGGTGCAGCATGTCGTAGCGGATGCGATCGTCGACGCCGTCGTTGTCCGTGACGGTGATGTGTCCGGTCTCCGGATGCAGAGCCGTCACTGCGGTGCGGGGGAGTATTCGCACGCCGAGTTCGCGTAGTCGCCCGACGACGATGGCGTCGAGCTCGGGATTGCCCAACATTCGATGTCGATCCACCACCAGTGTGATGTCGATTCCCGGCAGGTGCCCGCTGCGCATCCAGTGGTCCGCTGCGAGAAACAACGGCTTGAGCGTGGTGCCGGTACAGCCCACCGGTGGGCGGGGCACTGTGAACACAGCACTGCTGCCGACGGGGAGATCGCGTGTCAGTTGCCAGGTGGCTTCTGCTCGGTCGAGGTAATTGCTTGCAACACCGGGGAATTCGAGTGCCGCGTGTACTCCGGGCAGGGCGTCGGTGTCCACCACGAGACCCTGGCCGAGAACGAGGTCTCGATAGCCGTACGCCCTGCCGGACGTGCATCGCACCAGACGGTTCACCGGATCGATCGCTGTCACCGAGTCTTCCAGCCAGACGCATCCGGTCGGAATCACCGACCGCTGTGTGCGTTCCGCCTCGGTCAGCGCTGCCTGACCGGAGCCCACGTAGGACAGCAGTGGACGATACGTGTGCACCTGCTCGGGCTCGATGACAGCGACGTCGGAGATGCCCTTCTTCAGCAGCCGCGCAGCCGCGCTGATGCCTGCGTTGCCTCCGCCGACGACGAGCACGTCGTAGGTCTTGCTCGGGGTGGTCACTTACGACACCTCTCGCGAATCGGCAGGCCATACCGTCGCCGAACGGATCACCTGGTGTCTGCTGCCGGTGCCGCCACGGACTCGGTCGTCGAGCGACGAACGTCGACTCGCTCCGGTACGAGACCGATGACGGACTGCTGCAGATCTGGTGAAAGCACCACTGCCAGTTTCTGATTCCATCGTCCGAGTCGGATGGAGGTGGCGTCGAGCACGGAGCGGACGCCTGTGGCGACGCCTGCCACCGAGGACAGATCGAGGATCAACGTGCGTCCGCGTTCGGCGGCCTCGCCGAGTGTTTCGGCGAGAACGGGGACGTCCGCGTCACCGATCGTTCCGATCACTCGCACGATGATGTCGGCACCCGCGCTCTCGTTCACCGACAGCGTCATCTCGGGTTCGAGACTCGACGACTCGGACAGCGACGGAACGACTTCCGCGAGGCGTGGCGTAATGGACGGTACGACGATCATGGACACTCCTGTGCAGCCGAACTCCCCACCGGGTGCACGTGAGAAATCGACAGTCGACATTCGGGGACGGCGGGCTACTCCTCAACCACGCTCGACAGGACTACCCCGGGAGGCCGGATCGTAAGCATCGAGACAGCAACGGGTTTGACTGCGAGTCTCACGGGAATACGACTTCGATCGCTACACCGTGGGAGGCACGCCGATGACGACAGCCGAAACCGAATCCGCCAGAACCCTGGCGGCCGTGCACGCCGATCCCGGAGTGTACGAACCGCAGGAGGATTCGCTACTGCTGTGCGATATCGCCGCCACGACGGGCATCGTTCCCGGTGCGCGAGTGCTCGACATGTGCACCGGCAGCGGTGCCGTGGCCATCACCGCCGCACTGTTGGGTGCGCGTGAGGTCGTCGCGTTCGACATTTCCGCACGGGCCGTCGACTGCGCGCAGCGCAACGCGCGCTCGGTGGGCGTCGAGGTGGACGTCAGGTTGGGTTCCCTTGCCGAGGCGGACGCACTCGAATCGTTCGACGTCGTGCTGTGCAATCCTCCGTACGTTCCGTCCGAGGCAGAGCCGACCGGAATGGGGCTTCACCGGGCCTGGGACGCAGGCGAGGACGGCCGCATGGTGCTCGACCCGCTGTGTCTGGCAGCCGCCTCGCTGTTGGTTCCGGGTGGGATACTGCTGGTCGTACATTCCGAGTTCTCGGGGCCGCGACGCACCGTCGACATGCTCGCGGACAACGGATTCTCGGTCGTCGAAGAGAGCAGGCAATCCATCGATTTCGGCCCGGTGATGCACCGCCGTGCCGAGTGGCTCGAAGCCCGCGGTCTGTTGGCTCCGGGGCGTCGAACGGAGGAGTTGGTGGTGATTCGTGGCGACAAGCGATGACTCGGCCGGCAAGCGGACGACGGTGAGAATCGTTCGCGGTGGCCCGATGCTGATCGACGGACCGGTGAACATCGAACTCGACGACGGCACGAAAGTGGAGTCGGACCGCTTCGTCGTTGCGGTGTGCACGTGCAAGCGGAGCAAGAGCTATCCGCTGTGCGACACGAGCCACCGCGCGAAGAGGCGACCCTCTCAGTCCAGCGAGGACTGACCGGCCGACCATCGCCGCATCACGTGGTCGGCGAGTTCGTTCTCGACGAAATCCAGTGCGCGCATTCCGAACACCACATCTGCTTCGAGTTCGGGCTCGTGGCGAAGCAGAGTGCCGACCACATCGTGACGTAGCACCTGCTCGTGCACGGCGTCCGCCTCGACGTGCTCGGCGTAGAACGCGATGCATGCCGACGGTGCATCGAGCCTCCGCAGTCCCTGCACGTAGCGCTGCGAGCCGGGCGACGACGTGATTTCGGTTGCCGCCAAGTGGCCCACGGTGGCACCGCGCAGCCCTCGATGCAAACCGAACAACGACATGAGATTGACCCAGGCCAGTGTCTGTGCCGGGACGCGATCGACGTAACCGAGATACGTCGGATCGAGATCGGCCGCCACCATCGATTCGGCCCACAGATGCTGGTGCAGGCGGTCGCCCTTGCCGCCGCCGTACTCGTCGAATTCGACCGCGACGTAGGAGGCCTTGGTCTGGCCCGTCAGACGGGGGATGGCCCACGCGTGCGGGTCGGCTTCCTTGAGGTGGTAGACGGACCGGTGCACGAAGTACTCACGCATCTGCTCCCACGAACCTTCGTCGCGAAGGAACCACGAGGGGCCGCTCCCCGAGGTCGCTTCGATCGACAGCGCGTCCATCTCCGCCACTGCGTCGGTGCCGGGTTCCACGTTCTCTCGCACGTATCGCAGAAAAGCGGATTCCAGCCCTCCTCGTAGGCGGAGGAGCTCGGGGTCCCACTCCCAGGCGTCGTCCACGCCCTCGAACCCGCGGTAGTGCAGTTCGTAGCAGATCAGAAGCGCGAGTTGCGCGTCTCGGGTCGTGGGATCGGCCTCGATCGGATCGGGCATCACCGGGGTTCCGGTCGGCACACCCGCGGCCAGCGACCGGGTGACGGCTTCCGAGATCGGCCCGCAGGGGGTGGGTAGGGCGGGAGATCGAGCGGTGGACGGATCGACGGAGAACAACGCGGTCATAGTGGTGGCTACCCGCTGCCGGGCGGTACCAACCACTGCAGGCATATGTGTTTGTGACCTGTCACAACAGGCAATGCGCAATGCAGCGACATCGAACTTCGAAGTCGCTTCGATGGAAGGACGTCATGCGCGCAGTGACCTGGCAGGGCAAGAGAAAAGTCAGCGTCGACACCGTTCCCGATCCGCGGATAGAACTTCCGACGGACGCGATCGTGAAGATCACGACCACCAACATTTGCGGCTCGGACCTGCATCTGTACGAAACGCTCGGAGCCTTCATAGACGAAGGTGACGTTCTGGGGCACGAGCCGATGGGCATCGTCGAGGAAGTCGGCTCGCAGACAGGCGATCTGGCAGTCGGAGACCGAGTGGTCATTCCGTTCCAGATCTCGTGCGGACACTGCTACATGTGCAATTCGAGCCTGTACACCCAGTGCGAGACCACACAGGTTCGCGAACAGGGAATGGGCGCGGCACTGTTCGGCTTCTCCAAGCTCTACGGTCAGGTCCCCGGTGGGCAGGCCGAGTACCTCCGCGTGCCGCAGGCGCAATTCACGCACATCAAGGTGCCGGAGGGACCGCCGGATTCGCGATTCGTATACCTCTCCGACGTACTGCCCACCGCTTGGCAGTCGGTCGAGTACGCGGCGATTCCCGACGGGGGATCGGTGACGGTTCTCGGTCTCGGACCCATCGGCGACATGGCAGCACGCATCGCGCAGCACAAGGGCGCACGAGTGATCGCCGTCGACCTGGTCCCCGAGCGCCTCGCCCGCGCCGCGGCACGGGGTATCGAGACGGTGAACCTGGCCGAGCACAGCGGTGGCGTCGGCGACGTCATTCGTGAGATGACCGACGGCAGGGGTACCGATTCCGTCATCGATGCGGTGGGCATGGAGGCGCACGGATCTCCGGTCGGCAAACTCGCTCAGCAGATCGTCGGCATGCTCCCCGATGCCGTTGCTGCGCCGATGATGCAGAAGGCCGGTGTCGATCGACTGGGCGCGCTGTACTCTGCGATCGACATCGTTCGACGCGGCGGAACCATCTCGATCATCGGTGTGTACGGCGGTATGGCCGATCCGCTGCCGCTGATGACCATGTTCGACAAGCAGATTCAGCTCCGCATGGGCCAGGCGAACGTCAAGAGGTGGGTGGACGACATCATGCCGCTGCTCGGCGACGACGACCCGCTCGGTGTCGATTCGTTTGCCACGCACGAGCTTTCGCTCGAAGAAGCCCCGCACGCATACGAGATCTTCCAGAAGAAGCAGGACGGTGCCATCAAGGTGTTGCTCAAACCCTAGCGGGTTGCTTCGAATGCAGCGATGCGGCCCGGAAGTTCACGGGCCGCATCGGTATTCGCAGAAGGTCAGTCGATCGAGATGACATCCTTGGCGATTGCTGCCACGCGCGTCTGTCCTGCGGACACGACTCCGTGGCGGTTCTTGTGTGCCTCTTCGTACGCCACGACGGTGCGAACATCGGTCGGGTTCGTGAGGTCCTTGATGGCGGCAACGGCGTCCGAGACGTTCAGGTCGTCGTAGTCCGCGATCGGCAGCTCGTCGGCGTCCAGGGTTCCGCTGGCCGACCGTGCGGTGTGGATCGCGTCGGCGACGGTGTCGACTCCCTCGCTACGAGTGACGTCCTCGGCTGCCTCGAGTGCTGCATCGCGGCTCGCCGTCAGCGTCTTGACTGCCACGTCACCGGCGTGAGCTCCGCGGCCCAGCAGAGCGGCGAGGCGATCCGGGGTGGCTCGGGCTGCGTCCAGTGCGCGGTCGAGACCGCGTGCCGACCAGGTTGCCGGAGCATTGACGATCTTGACTGCGGTGCCCGTAGCGGCCTGGAACGGAGTGCGGCGCAGCGCTGCGGGTCCGCCGAGTGCGTCTTCGGCGAGCACGGTTTCGAGCCACTCCACCGTTGCGCTGTGTGCTGTGGCCAGCCGGGTGGCCAACGCGACGACGGTGGGCTCGTTCGCTGCCGTGGCCAGTGCCTTGATGTACTTGGCGCGGCCCAGCAGCTGCTGCTCGAGTGCGAGATCGCCCAGCAGGGCCTCGTCGAACGGCTGCGCCTGCTCCGCGACCGTCTTGACGGCGGCGAGTGTGCGCCCCAGGAACGGTGCGACCAGTTCGGGCAGTCCGCCGAGTCCGCGGATTGCTTCTTCGATGGCTGCCGCGCGCTCACGGCCGTTCGCGGCGTTCTGAGTCAACTCCCTGCGTACCGCCTCGGTGCGCGCCTGAACGACGCGAGTTTCCGCGATCTGGATTTCGGTGTTCGTCAACTGCAGTGCAACACGCAACTGCGCGATCAACGTGGATGTGCTCATGGTGCTCCCCTTTCGGTTCGGTGGTCGTTTGCTCTGGCCGATGCCTGTGGGTCACAGCGTGATGCTCGGCCCTGACAGCAGCGTTACCCGTCGGTAGGTTCGGTCAAACTGATGTATCCGATGTGTGAACATCGACACGTACCCCTCGGTCTCGACCCCGGCGCGTGGACTCCGCCGGTTTCGATCGGCTGCCGAGTGGACATCCGACGTCGATGAACACCGAGCTGTACACAGCAACTGTCTCTGCCACCGCGACGGGAGTCACCTCCGACGACGGGGTTCTGTCCCTCGGTGTGCGAGAACCGAAGCAACTCGGAGGGCCGGGGGAGCACACCAACCCCGAGCAACTGATGGCTGCCGCTCTGTCGAGCTGCCTGGTCGAGTCTCTGCGTATCGCGCTCGGAACCGTCGGCGGTAGCGTCGACGACCTCGCAGTGAAGGGCACCGTCGTACTCACCGACTCGGATGCATCCGGCTACGACGCCACGTTCGCCCTCGCAGTATCTCTTCCCGGCACCGACGATCCCGAAGCGGTACTGGCGCAGGCAACCTCGATCTGCCCGTTTCTCAAGGTCATCGATGGTGTGGACATCACCCTTGAATGACACCGTTGCGGTCGGCGCGTTACTCGGTGCTCGCGCGAGATGACCTCGATACGCACAAGGGCCACGCGCGCAGTCGGCGCGATCAAAGCCGGGTTCGCCCGCGAGGACACCACCTTGATCGCGGGCGGCTTGACCTTCTACGCCGTCATCGCTGTGGTGCCGCTACTGCTGCTGACCATCCGCGCCTGCACCCTGTTGGTGTCGGCGGACTGGGTACGCGGCGGGTTCGACGCCATGTCGGCGTTGTTGCCCGACGCCCTGGGTGCTCGCGCGGCGGTGGATGAGTTGGCCACGGCCGGAATCGAACTCGGCCCGATCGGTGTCCTGATCGCCATCTTTCCCGCGACGTTCTACGGGGAGGGCCTGCGCCGGGCCATCGTGCGGTTCGCACCGACACGAGAGTCGTTCACCGGTTGGCGGGGTCGACTGGCGATGGTCCCGTTCTTCGCCGCCGCACCGGTCTTGCTGGCCGGGGTCCTCTGCGTCGCGCGGCTGCTCGACGCGTCGACCGGCGGCGGCGGAATCGGTGCCATGACGCTGCGCGTGTTCCTCGGCTTCAACTGCCTGTGGGTGATCCTGTCGGTCCCCCTGGCTTGGACCTATCGCGTGATCGCGCCACGCGCGGTGAACTGGCGGGCGTTGATCGTCGGATCACTCGTCACCTCGTCCATCGTCACCGGATTCGTACACGGATTCATCTTGTTCCTGGCGATACCGGTGGACCTGGGTGCGCCGTTCGGAGGCCTCACCGCGATCGGCGGCGGGGTCGCAATCATGTTGTGGATGTTCGTGTTCCATGTACTGGCACTCGCCGGCTGGCTGGTCACCGCCGAATTCGATCGGCTCGACGATGCAGCCCGAACATCAACTGGGTGAACCCGACGGCGGCGAGCGCGCACGTCACCGACATCCCGATGGTCGCCGACGTTCCCGCAGCAGCAGGCGCTGCCCCGGCGACCGTCGCCGTGACCGCAGCCGCGATCACCCGCGAGGGACGCTCCCATATCGTCAGGAAGCCGACGTCCTCGATGCCGGAACCCACCGCGCGGGCACGGGCCATCTCGTGCAGCAACGTCACCACGCCGACCGCGACGACGAGCGGCATCGGGGCACCCAGAGCGAGACCGCTTGCCAACAGCAGCAGGTCGCTGCAGCGATCGGCGACGGTGTCGAGCAGGTACCCCCACTGAGATTGGGAACGGCCGATCATCGCGACCCCGCCGTCGATGCCGTCCAGCAGGCCGGAGATCACGATGAGCAGCGCCGCGATCAACGGTGCGGAGGTACCGGGTCGCGACAGCGCCACTGCAGCCCCTGCCACGACCACAGCGGCGAGGGTGACGGCGTGGGCGGAGACGGACGCGCGAACCAGCGGCGCGCTCAGCGAATAGACCACGCGAAGCCAACCCGAGACCAACGCGGACGAGGAAGGATCGATGCCGTTGTGCAGTGTCGACCACGTCGACAGATACTCGTCGCGAGTCGCCGGCCGTGCCGACGTTCCGTGCTGCTGCGACGTACTGCGCTGATTGACCATCGAGAACCCTTGCTCGCCACTGACTGAGAGGAACTCGACGAGCAGGTGACCGGCTGTTGCGCGTCGAGACTTCGGAGCGGAGTACCCGCCCACGGCGTTCTCAATCCGCACCTCGGCGGACTCGTCAGTCGTTCTCGGAATTGCTCGCTCTGCGGCGCGCTTTCAGTCGGGAGATCTTGATGCCCACGGCTGCGAGCACGATGAGCCATCCCGAGATCAGTACTCCGCCACCGACGAACGCCGCACGGCGCAGTGGGTGTTCATCGGCGTACACGTAACCGACTGTGCCCCAGATCAATGCAATGAGAGCGATGATCGCCATCATCCAGAGCATCGAATACAGCGTTCTGTTCATCGTCCACCCGACCTTGCTGTTCCGTCGTCCCCGACGACCGCCGATACATATTCTTCCATCAGTCGCCGCCGCGCCGTATTCGACGTCACCAGGACAGATCCGGTTGATGCTCACCGGTCGAGATCCCGAACTCGACGGCTGTGCGGTGCATGTGCCCGAAGAGATCCTCGGCCACGTCGAGCGGATCACGACCGAGTGCATCGGCCCACCGCGCCGCGCGCGTCCGCGAACGCGAACTGCGACACTCGACGACGCCGCTGCCGCCGACGTCCACGGTCATACGATCGGCACCGGTTGCCAGCATGCGGCGCAGAGAGTGCTCACCGAACAGTACGAGTCCGCGCACGTGCACGACGATATGGCTGCGGCCGGTGTCGCCGGGCCGACCCGAACGAATGCGCGGGTCGACGTCACCCCACTGCTCTCGCAACGACGCTGCGTCGGGACCGTCGATCCACACCGCGCAGTCATGTTGGCGCAGAACCGATCCGACGGTGGACAGCAGTGACGCCGAGCTGTGTCCGGTTGCATCGACCACCACGATCGTCTCGGGCACGGCATAGACGAGACCGTGGGTACGAGCGGCCGGGTCGGTGATGCGGGAAGACAGCATCAGCGCTTCGAGGTTCTTGCGTTCCCGATCCCCGCCCGTACGCTCGGCCCATTCGGGTCCGTCGTGCCAGGCGACGGCGGCAGGCAGGTGCGCCAGGACGGCACCGGCGTCGTACGCGCGATGCGCGAAGTCCCAGTCCTCTCCGCCGTATCCGACGAAGGTCTCGTCGAATCCACCGATGTCGGAGAACAATTCACGGCTGCACGACATCACGGCGCTGATGACGAATCGGTACGAACGTCGATCCGCATCGAGCAAGTCGCGTGAGCGCGAGTACCCGTCCCGAAGCCACCCCGGCTCCGACAGTTCCGGCGGTCCGTGCAAACCTCCGCCGAACCACCCGGCCACGTCCTCGGCGGTCCAGCCCGTCAGATCGGCGTGGCGTCGCCGACCCACGGTGAGCGCATCGGGAACTGCCCCGGTCAGCCGCACCGACTCCGCGATGTACTCGGGTTCGGGGACCGTATCCGCGTCCAGAAAACACAGAATCTCCCCGTCGGCGACCGATGCACCGAGATTGCGCGCCGCCGCTGCACGGAAGCCGCGATCCTCCTGTCGAACGACGGTGATGTCGAGAGCGGGCAGGAAGATATCGACGTCCGGCGCGTCGGGCGACCCGTCGTCGGCGACGATCACCTGGAGCAGGGTGGCCGGATAGCTCTGCAACGTCAGCGCAGTGAGTACGTACTCCAGCTGACGCTGCTGACGAAAGTACGGAATCACCACGGACACTCGCGGGTTGCGATCGACAGACGGGGCGAGATCCCACCGATTGCCCGGTACCACCCACCGGCCGTCGGGCAGCTCCTTGGCCGCTTTCGCACGCTGTTCGTCGAACAGTGCGCGGTACAGCACGGCCGCCTGCTCGAGCGTGGGGTAGGCGACCACGTCGTGCTGCTGCCATGTCATGTCGGGATGGCGTAGAGCCTCTGCCATCGCAGCGGCGAGGCCCTCGATCGAATTGTCGTGAATCCACAGGGCCCCGGGGGAGTTGGTCTCCATCTCCTCCACGTACCGACCCCGCGGGACGAGTGGTCGACGGCCTGCCGCGATCCAGGAATTGATCGAACCCGATGCCGATACATGTCGGTGGAACGCAACGGGAATGGCGACCGACTGCAGGATCTCGTCCAGCTCGGCGTCGGGAACGAAACCGGTCGAGGTGAACGATCGGCCGAGTTGCTTTGCAGCAGAACAGAGTTCGTCGATCATGGATTCGTGTCCCGGTGACGCGGAACCGATGGAGAGAACGTCGACGTCGGTGTCCAGCGACGTCATGGCACCGAGTACCTCCTCGTGCCCCTTACCCGGATAGACGAACCCGAGTACACCGACGACCTTTCGCGGGGCGACGCCGTCTGCTGTCCGCTCCGCCGCGCGTCCGATCGGGAGCGGGATGACCCGAACGTCGTGCCGGCGATCCAGGATGTCCTCGAGCAGTAGTCGCTCGTGCATGCTGGAGACCACCACGATTGCCGCGCAGTCGATCACCCGTCGGTAGCAGTCCTTCCGCGCCTCGAATGAGTGGCCGTCGGATGCCTGCGGCACATCGTGGACCGTGACGGTGATGGGCGCTCGATGGCGTTCGGCGAGCGCAGCGAATGCGTCTGCGGCCTCGGTTGCGTTACGTCCGAACAGCCGGTCGGTGAAGTGCACGTGGAGTGCCGTGTCGGAGGCAAGATGCTCGAGTCCGGAGATCACCGGACTGGCTGTTGCGGAGGCCAATTCGCGGGCGCAGCGGACGACCCCGTGCTCGTTCGGTCCCACCACCAGATGATGTACCGGTCCGGTCACGGTGCCAGCTCCAGGGTTCGGATCAGCTCGGCGTGTCGTTCGAGGGCCGCGCCGACGAATTCGGGACGAGCTGCGTACCACTGCAGGTGAGCGCGGTGAACGGAATCCGGCGTCAGGTCGGAGCCGTCGACCGACCAGTTCGGCCGTGGATCGCCGTGCAGGCCGAGCGCATTCAGCACTCGACCCTCGACGGGCGCGCGAACACCTCCGAGCAGCTCCCGCCCTGGATCCCGGACCGTGCTACCGGTGTTCAGGTGGTCGAGTACTCGCTGAGCCAGGCCGGTGAGCACCACGTTGGTCGCATGGTTGATCGTGTGGGTGGCATGGCGGCCCGCGTCTCGAAACAGGTCGGACGCAACGATATCGGTGTCTCGGTCCTCGCGTCGACGCAACTCGTCGAGACTGGCATCGGCTGCCCGACGTAGACCGTCCTCCGAGACCGGAACGTCCCAGTCCGCGTCGCTGCCGAGGCCGCGATGGACCGCGAGGATCGTGCGCAAGTCGTGATAGGGCACCATGTTCGGAACTGCAGCCGGGGCACTGGGGTGGCGAACGATGACCTGGAAGGGGTGCAACCCCGAATATCGGAGCACCGGCCAACGCACCACGGTGGCGTCGGGCGGTAGCGCGTCGACCAGATCGGGCACGCCCAGGGGCAGCGACCGATAGCCGGCTCGAACCGGTTGGGTGAGCAGCACCGACGCCTGCCGCACGAGTCGGTCGACGTGGGGCAGATCGGAGGATTCGAGTTCGTGCACCGGTGGAATGCGGACGGTCCGCATGGGCATGGCCGGATCGGAGGCAAGGAGGATGCGCAGCGCCTCGGCCTGGCAATTTCCCCAGACGAGGAGGAGCGGTCCGTCGTGCTCGGAGCGACTCGGCTCGTCCGATATGCCGTAGAAGTCGCCGTAGTGGCGGGTGCGCCCGTCCATGCTTGCCCCGACGTCGTGTGCTCGTTCGTGTTGGACCATTCTCTCGTCAACGTAGACCCGGGGGACGGGCTTCGCCAACCCCGATTGAACCTGGGTGCAACTGGGTACTGGCTACGTATCGCGTGTCGGGAACAGGCACGATCCACCTGCCTGAACCCGAAGGAATTCATGATTCGCGTTGCATCGGTTCCGTCCTCGCACGCCTATGTCCGACACCTGCAGCCCGCTGTCGGCGACTCCGCACACGCGGCGTCGGCCGAACCGTCGGTGATCGTGCTGCCCGATCCGGCCCCTGTTCGAGTCGACGTACCCGACCAGTGGTGGCCTCCGCGGTTGCTCGATGCTCGTTGGCTTGCCGAACAAACTGACGTGGACTTCGACGTGCTGCACGTGCATTTCGGGTTCGAGTCCTTTTCCCCGGGCGAGCTCACCCATACCGTCGACCATCTACGCGCCCACCGGCAGCCGTTGGTCCTGACGGTCCACGACCTGCACAATCCCCATTTCGCGGACAACGCCGATCACCTGCGGCAGTTGGACGTACTGGTTCGCGCGGCCGCCGCCGTCATCACCCTCACCGCGGGTGCTGCTGCTCGGATTCGCGATCGGTGGGGCGTCGAGGCAACGGTGGTCGAGCATCCGCACGTCGTGCCGCTCGAGCGGATGGCACTCCCGCGCCCGGTGTCGGATTCGTTCGTCATCGGTGTCCACGCCAAGAATCTGAGGTCCAACATCGACGCGTTGGCAGTGATGGACGCTGTGGTCGAGGCCGCTCGGGCGCTACCCGACGCGACGGTGAGACTGGACATCGACGAGGACGTCTTCGAGCACTCCAGCCACTGGTACAACCCGACGGTCGGCGCGAAGCTGCTGGACTACAACAGCTTTCCCGACGTCGACGTACGCGTGCATCGACGTTTCGACGACGACGCGCTCTGGGACTATCTGTCGTCGATCGATGTCTCGGTGCTGCCGTATCGATTCGGAACACACTCGGGCTGGCTCGAGGCCTGCCGCGACCTCGGTACCGCCGTCGTCGCATCCGACTGCGGCTTCTACGCAGATCAGGCGCGGGTGCACAGCTTCCGGATGGGCATCGACTCGTTCGATCCCGCCTCGCTCGTCTCTGCCGTGCGGGCATCGCACGCAGAACGCGTTCCGGCAGTCGATTCCGGAACCAGATCAGAACAACGTCAACGAATCGCAGCAACTCATGCGGCGATCTATTCAGCAGTGATCAAGGAGATGCGTTGAACGAGAACCCACTTCGCATCGCGGTGCTGGCGTCATCGAGTTTTCCGGTGGCACAGCCTTTCGCGGGCGGCCTGGAGGCACATGTCTACAACCTGGTGCGTGCGCTCACCGAGCGCGGGCATCAGGTGAGTCTGTTCGCTGCGGACGGGTCGAGCGTCGACCTGGATGCGACCCTGCTACCGGTGCGGACGTTGGATCTGACGCCGATCTCCATCGCCGACGTCGCGATCACACCCACCGCGATTCGTGAGCATCATGCGTATCTGGCGGTGATGCTCGAACTCGCCGGAACACTGTCTCGGTCCTTCGACATCGTGCACAACCACAGCCTGCACTACCTGCCGCTGGCGATGTCGGCGACGCTGTCGGTACCGATGGTGACGACACTGCACACACCGCCGTTCGCGTGGCTGGAGTCTGCAGTTGCGCTGGCCCCTCCCGGTGCCAACACGTTTGCCGCGGTCAGCGAGTTCGCCGCCTCGCAGTGGGCCGATGTCACCGCCGGGACCGTCGTCATTCGCAACGGAATCTCCCTGGCGGACTGGCCGTTCGGTACCGGCGGAGACTACGTGGTGTGGTCGGGTCGGGTGGTCCCCGAGAAAGGAGTGCACTTGGCCATTGCGGCTGCGAAGGAAGCAGGCCGCTCGCTGCGTATCGCCGGACCGCTGAGCAATCTCGAGTATTTCCACGAGTTCGTCGAGCCGATGCTCGACGAGAACATCCGCTACGTCGGTCACCTCGATCAGCCCGCTTTGGCGGCGTTGGTGGCCGGTGCCGAGGTAGCGCTCGTCTCACCGGTCTGGTCCGAGCCGTACGGCCTGGTGGTGGCGGAAGCACTCGCCTGCGGCACTCCGGTCGCCGCGTTCGCACGAGGCGGCATACCGGAGATCGTCGATGCATCGTCGGGAGTGCTGGTAGCGGCCGACGACGTGCACGGCCTCGCGGCGGCGATCCCCGCGGCGGCAGCGCTGAGAAGGTCGGACGTCCGGGCGCGCGCGGAGCAGGTGTGCTCGATGGATCGGATGGTGGACGAGTACGAGGCCCTGTACCACTCGACACTGGCTGCGGCTGCGGACAAGCTCGACGACCGGCTCGCGATCGCATGATCGGGTATTACGCGCACCACCACGGGGTCGGTCACATCACCCGTTCCGATGCCATTGCGCGGTCGATGGCAGAGCCGATGACGGTGCTGTCCTCGCGCGCTCGACCGGCAACGCATGCGGCGGCCGAGTGGATCTCGCTTCCGCTCGACGTCGACGATTCCGTCGGAAGTGATGCCGCGGAGGACAGTTCGGCCGGAGGGGTGCTGCACTGGGCACCTCACGACGTGGACGGTCTGACCGAGCGGATGGCGATCATCGCGGAGTGGGTGGCGCGCGAGCGGCCACGAGCGGTGGTGGTCGACGTATCGGTGGAAGTGGCGATGTTCTTGCGACTGATGGGTGTTCGGGTGATCGTGATGGCAATACCCGGGGAGCGGGACGATCCGATTCACGACCTCGCCTATCGCGCGGCGACCCACATCGTCGCGCCGTGGTCACGCGAGGTCTACGACCCGACCTGGCTGCGTCCCTTCGCGGAGAAGACCACCTATGCCGGCTCGATCAGTCGATTCGCCGAGCGCGAGCGAGTCACTGCCCACGCCGATCCGACGGTGGTGGTTCTGGGTGCCGCCGGTGGCACGGAGCTGACCCGAGACCTGGTGGACTCGTGGTCGGCGGTGGACGCCCGATTCGAGTTCCGCGCTCTCGGTGTGGCAGGGGGCGACTGGGTGGACGACGTGTGGCCGGTGTTGTGTTCGGCAGCACTCGTCGTCACGCACGCCGGCCAGAACGCCGTCGCCGACGTCGCCGCCTCGGGCGTGCCCGCCATCGTCGTGCCGCAGGCTCGACCCTTCGAAGAACAGTCGGCCACCGGACGGGCCCTGGCCCACGGGTCGGTCGCCGAGGTGCTCGATACGTGGCCGTCCGTCGCGCGGTGGCACGCAGCGGCGAACCGCGCTCTCGACATCGGTGGCGGTCGGTGGTCGGCATTGCGCACCGCGGGTGCACCTGCCCGCGCCGCCAGGGCGATCGAGCAGGCCGCACCTCGCGCGGTGCGACAGTGAAGACCGTCGTCGTCACCGTGGTGTCCGGACGACACGAGCACTTGGCCGCGCAGATGCGTGGTCTGGGTACATCGACCGCAGAGCAGGTCGAGCACGTCGTCGTGTCCATGGGCGACAACATGATTGCCGACCTGCTCGACCGAACCGGTTCGCCCGCCATCTATCTCGAGATGCCTGCGCAGCATCCGCTGCCGCTGGCGGGTGCCCGCAATCTGGGTGCGGCCGCGGCAATCGATCGCGGCGCGGAGTTGCTGGTGTTCCTGGACGTGGACTGCATCCCCGGTCCGGAGACGATCGAGCGATACCGGCGTGCGGCAACACTGCTCGGCAACGAGCGATCGCTGCTCTGTGGTCCGGTGACCTACCTGAAAGAGAAGGACATCGGTGCCGAGGGTGAGGTCCTGAACTCTCTGACCGCGCCGCATCCGGCGCGGCCGAACCCACCGGTCGACACCGTCGAGCACGGAGACAACTTCGACCTGTTCTGGTCGCTGTCCTTCGCGGTCGGGGCGGCGACCTGGGCCGAACTCGGCGGCTTCTGCGAGGACTACACCGGCTACGGCGGTGAGGACACCGATTTCGCAGCGACCGCGGAGGCGTCGGGCATCGGGTTGCGGTGGGTCGGCGGGGCGCACGCCTACCACCAGTTCCATCCGGTCTCCGATCCTCCGGTGGAACATCTCGACGACATCGTCACCAACGCGCGCACGTTCTTCGATCGATGGGGTCGGTGGCCGATGATCGGCTGGCTCGACGCCTTCGCCGCTCGCGGCCTCGTCGAGTTCGACGGCTCCCGGATTCGCCGCACGGCCGACCGATTCGTTTAGGCTGGGTCCAATTTCGGCCGAATGGAGTCTGGACGTGCCTACGCCTTCTCACCCGTTGCTGTCGCTCGGATTTCTCACGATCGGGCTCTTCGACGAGTCCGATCCAGCACGCGGCCACGAATCGACGTTGAACATCATCGAACTCGGCGAGCAGCTCGGCTTCGACAGTGCATGGCTTCGGCATCGCCACCTGCAGTTCGGAATATCGTCGCCCATCGCAGTCATGGCTGCGGCGTCGCAGCGGACCCATCGGATAGCGCTCGGTACAGCAGTGACGCCACTGGGTTGGGAGAACCCACTGCGACTGGCAGAGGACCTGGCGACGGTCGACGTGTTGTCCGGTGGGCGGATCAATCCCGGAGTCAGTGTGGGACAACCGATGCAGTTCGACCGGGTCAAGCATTCGCTCTATCCCGACACCGCGGATACCGAGGATTTCGGGTACGAACGGGTATCGAGGCTACTCGGGTTCGTCGCCGGGGAGCCGGCGTCGACGTGGTCGGGGACCGAGGGCATCGAGTCGTATTCCGCTCGCGTGCAGCCGCATTCACCCGGTCTGCGTGGTCGGATGTGGTACGGGGGAGCGAGCCTGCGGTCGGCGCAGTGGGCCGGTGAGAACGAGATGAATCTTCTGGTCAGCAGCGTGGTGCGCGCCGAGGAGTCGACCGATTTCGACGACATCCAGCTCTCCCACATCCGGCGCTTTCGTCGGTTTCACCCGGCCGGGAACGATGCGAGGGTCTCGCAAGGGTTGGTGGTGATCCCGACCGACAGTGCGAGCCCGTCGCAGACGGCCAAGTACGAGGAGTACGTGCGTGGGCGATCGGCACGCACGCTCGAGCCACAGGGTCCGGCTCGGATGATGTTCGCGCCCGACCTCGTCGGGACTTCGGACGTGATCGCCGAGAAGTTGTACGCAAACAAGTCTTTTCGTGAGGTGGACGAGGTGGCGTTCGCACTGCCGTTCAGCTTCGACCACGAGGACTACGTGCAGATTCTGACCGACATGGCACACACGCTCGGGCCCGCACTCGGATGGGCACCTGCACAGCAGTGAGGGCGATCGGGTCGGTGCCCGATCGCCCTCACCCAGGTGTGACTAGCCGCCGGTGATCGGTGAGTTGAAGGCACACGGGATCGACTTCGTGGGGAAGCCCTTCGGATCCAGTGCGTTCTTCACGATGCCGATCGCTCGAGGCGAGACAGAGATCGACAGGTGATCGGACAGATCGATGCCGCAGCCGTCCTGCAACGTGACGTTGTTGACGGTGGCACCGGGACCCGCGGTGAGGAACGTCGTCTTGTAGGGGGTCACCACCTCGTCGTACTTGGTACCGATCACGGTGTACTTGATGCCGGGGTCGGTGTCGCCGCCCACTGCCAATCCCTTGACCAGAGCGGAATCGATGACCTGGTCCGAGGCTGCGGGTCCGGCGATGGCACCGACAACGCCGAGCACGTTCAGACCCAGGTTGTTGATCGTGCGACCGAGCGTGCCGATTCCGACGAGAGTGGTGCCGTGGTTGGACCCGGCGACGCTCACGACGGTGTTCACCTTGTTCTTGGTCGGATCGGCGGGGTTGGCACCACCCTCGAAGCGAAGGTACTGGCGGGTGACGAGTCCGCCCTGGGAATGGCCGACGATATCGACCTGCGCAGAACCGGTCGCGGTACGCACGGCGTCGATGTACGTGGCGATCTCCTTCGCGCTGGATGCAACGGATGCGGTACCGCGCAGTGACGGGAGGTTGCCGACGATGCTCGGGTCGCTGTCACCGTAGTTCAGCGCGAAGATGCAGTAGCCCTCCTTCTTGAGCGCAGGCGACATCCGCGCGAAGTTGTTGTAGGCGTTCTCCCAGGTGCCGTGCAGCAGCACGACCGGACGCGGATGCGCCGCCGACGGCTTGCAGTTCCAGTCGTTGGCACCCTGAGGTGCGACATTGGGATTGACGATGCTGTAGAGGAATCCGGCCAGGAAGTTCTTCTGTTCCGGTCCGTAACCCGTGGTCTCGGTCCGTGGGTCGTAGGTGACGGTCGCGGGAGCGGCCGATTGGATGTTCGGCTGGGCGATACCCTGGTCGGCTGCCTTCGGTGATGCCTCGGTCGGGCCGGGGGGAACGACAGTGGCACCCTGCACGGTGGCAGGCGGGGCAGGCGGGGCAGGTGCGGGCGCGGGCTGTGCCTGTGCTGCGACACCGGCACCGAGGGTGAGTGAGCACGCCATTGCCGCGATCATCGCAGCGCGCACCGTCGCTGCCTTCCGCGTTGCGCGGAGGATGGACCGAGAAGTGGTCATGGAGCCTGACTTTCGACGAGGGTTGATGGACAAGGCGGAACAGTAGGTGCGGATTCGGGTCGTATGCGCCCTCCTGCCAGGCGTTTGGAATTTGGCCGCAACCGACGCGTCATCTGTGAGAAATCGTCACAATTGAGCTCCGGGGGACGAATCTGGATGGACTGCCGGATATATTCGGTAAAACAATCCACAGGTTTGATTTTTGTTCTACTGTTCGTGTGTCTGCCGCCCGGTCTCGCTCGATGTGGCTGCACGCGCGACGGTGAGACCGAGCGATCCGTCGAGGAGCCGGTCGGACGGGAAGCGAACCCGAAGAGGGTGTCGAGTTTCGAGGGGTGGGGTCTTCGGTGACGGCAGCAGAGAGCGTGCACGTGTCGCAAGAGGAGTACGTCAGCGGGCGGCGGGCCTCCGACCGTCTGCGGACGCCGAGAGAGACAGCCGCGCGCATGTTGGATCAGTACTTCGGTGAACCCGAGGACACACCACCACCGCGCGAGTGTGCCCGCGGTGAGCTCGACGACATGACGACGACCTGCTGCGAACTGGCGACCGGTGTCCTCGAATCCGGTCGGCTACCGATACCCGGTGCCATGGACGTCTTTCGCGACGCGGCAACCCGATGGGCCCGAGACGGTGTACCGCTCGGCCGGATCCAACATGCCATCAACGAGGGCTGCGCACTCGCTGTGCGACAGGCGTCCCGTTCGGTCGACGAGGACGCGGGCGATCGGCTGGTCGAGGGAACCGTCCTGGTCATGGAACTGTTGGACGTCGTCACCGCGGCGGTGTCCGACGCCTACCTGGTCGAATTTCGGACGCTGACCCAGAACGGTCCCCGTCACGACGTGGAACTGCTCGACGCGTTGCTGACCGGTGACGGTACGGCTCGTAAGATCGCCGACCGGATGGGTACGCTGCTTGCCGAGGATTATCACGTTGTCGCCCTGCACATTCCGGCGCACGCCGAAGAGGGTGGCCGACGGATCGACGCGGCGATGACGGCGGCTCGAAAGCTGCGAAGAATGCACTCGGCGCTGGCGACGTTCGACGCGGAGTACCTGCCCATCGCCTCTATCAGCCCCACCGGCGGAACCGTCCTGCTGCCCGATGTTCCCGGTGTCGACATCGGCGAACTCGTCGATCGTCTCGCCGACGCGGGTCAGGTGGTGATGACCGCGACGACCGGGTCGGCCGCGGTCGACGACATCGCCACGACCGCGCCCCACCTGTACGAACTGCTCGGTCTGGTGCGTCGACTCGGATACGCACCCGGGACGTACCGGATGTCGGATCTCGTGTTCGAGTACCAGGTGAGCAGGCCGGGCCTGGGTCGCAAACATCTCGTGACACTGATCGATCCGCTGCGCGATTCCGTCGATCTGTTGCCGACGCTGCAAGCGTTCGTCGACTCGGACTCCAACCGAAAGAAGACGGCCACCTGGCTGACGGTGCATCCCAACACCGTCGACTACCGCTTGAAGAGGGTGGAGCAGCTCACCGGGCTCGATCCGATGAAGCCGTCCGGACTGCGAAGACTGCATGCCGCGCTGATCGCCGACCGCCTCGAGGCCCGCCGCGTTCCGGTGGACGAGCGATCACTGTGACTGCGCCGGACGGCGCGGTGCTGGCAGCATCGGCGGCGCTCGATTCGGTGGAGTCCGTCGCTGCTCTCTTCCAGCCCGTCGTCGAACTCGCCACCGGTACCGTCGTGGGATACGAGGCCCTGGCCAGGTGGCCGTCTCCGAGCCTGGCCGTTCCCGAAGACGTCTTCGCGCTGGCCCGAGAGCGTGGGATGGTGGGTCGCGTCGATGTGGCGTGTCGCGCCGCCGCGTTGCGGGCAGCACGCGAGTGCGCGTATTCGCGTCGGGTGCGCTTCTTTCTCAACATCGAGCCGGGTTGTTTCGCCGACGAACGTGACGTCGCCACCCACCTCGATGCGATCGGTGACGATCTCGACGTCGTACTCGAGATCACCGAGCGAGACCTCGACCGAAACGTCCCGTTGCTGATGGCCCTGGTTCGAGGAGCCCGCGCTCGCGGCATGTCGGTGGCCATGGACGACGTGGGTGCCACGCCCGCGACGTTGGAACTGCTGGCCGCCGTCGCGCCGGACATCGTCAAACTCGACGCGTCGATCATCCGATCTCCGTATCGGTCGCGTGCCGCGGTGCGGCAGGTGCGCGCGTACGTCCGCACGAGCGATGCAGTCCTACTGGCCGAAGGAATCGAAACCCACAGTCATCTGCGTCGTGCCAAGTCTCTGGGAGCAACCCTCGGTCAGGGTTGGTTGTTCGGCCGTCCATTGCCGTTGCCGAATCCGCCGATCTGATCGGTGGCCTGCAACGAGGAAACCCCGCACCTGCGACGGCCGAGGCCTGGGTGCGGGGTTTCGATTCGACCGATCGAGACGATCAGTTCGTGAACTTGTCCTTGATGTTGCCTGCAGCGTCCGAGACGTCGTCGCCGACCTGCTTGGTCTTGCCCGACGCCTGATCCTTTGCGCCTTCGGCAGCAAGATCGTCGTTGTCGGTCTTGTGGCCGATCTTTTCCTTGGCTTCGCCCACGAGCTCTTCTGCCTTGTGCTTTGCCTTGTCGATGAAATCAGCCATGAGAACTCCTCGAAATCGATTGTCTTCGTCCGTTCGGGGAGAGCTATACCCGCGATCGGAGTCGGTAATCATGCACAGCGCGTCCGGGTTGTGCCGGGCCGATTCGGGTAAGCGCGCTCCATGGATCAACACAACGACGCCGAGTCGGCCTCCGAGACGCCCTCGCCCGAACACCAGCGCCCGAGCGGCGTGGACGACGCGACTGTGGCCGCGGTGGGAAAGCTCTCCGAGGCCCTCGAATGTGTCGAGCGCGCTCGTGGGCATCTCTACTCGTTTCACCAGCTGATGGGGCACGCAGATCTGCTGCTCGGCGACGCGGTCGATGCACTTGCCGATGCAGGCCACACCACTGCATCCGAGCGGATCGACACGGACATGATCGGTCGTAACATCGCACCGGGGCGGTGGACCTTTCAGCTCGTCGAAGAATTCGACGACGGATATTGGGGCCCGTTGCGCGAACACGATCGTGCGGTGCGAAACGAGTTGATGGACGGGCGTCGCCACGTCTTCGAGGCCGAGATGAAGGAGAAGCGTCGAACCCACGGCCGCAGCGGGCACGAGGCCAGGCCGACCGACTGACCCTTCGAAACGACGAACACCGACCTCGCCGGCTCACGGCGAGATCGGTGTTCGGATGGACGGTGTCTAGCCTGCTTGCTTCGCCGCGTCGACCTCGCTGGTCGCGTTGGCGGTGGAGAGCTGACCACCGGAATTCTCCAGGTGTGCCCGCACGAACCAGTGGAAGAGTTCGAGCTGCGCGCTCTGACCGATCAGCATGTCCTCGGTCACCGGGTCGATCTCGCCGACCTCTTCGATGTTCTTGCGAGTGGTCTCGATGACCCCGGTGTACACCAGGTCGAGTGCACCGAGGTGCTCGATGGCCGTCGCGCGACCGATCGAGTAGTCGTCCCAGCTGCGCTCGGAGACGATGGTGCCCGGTGTGCCCTTCGCCGAGGAGCCGAGGGTCGCGATGCGCTCGGCGACGTCGTCCGCGAAACCGCGAACTGCTTCGACCTGAGGATCGAGCATCTCGTGTACCGAGATGAAGTTGGGTCCGACGACATTCCAGTGAATGTGCTTGAGAGTCAGATGGAGATCGTTGTAGGCGTTCAGTCGATCCTGAAGGATCGCGGCGACGCGCGCGCCCACTTCCGAGGTGAGTCCGGGAACGGTGTACGAGTTCTTTTCAGCCATGCGCGTTGTTTGCCCCGTCCCCTCGGAACACAAACATGCCCCGCCGAATCGAATTCGGCGGGGCATGTGTGGTGAGCGGTCAGGACTTGTCGAGTCTCGGCGAGTCCGTGCCCGACGTTCCGGTCGACGAGGTGCCGGCCGAGGAGGTTCCGTTCGTCGGATCGACGATCGGGCTGTCGGCAGCGACCTGGTCGATCGCGTCTGCCGTGTCTTCCTCGGGAGGATTCTTCAGGCTCAGGATGATCGAGCCTGCCAGGACCACGATGATGACCACCAGGCTGACCAGAGACGGGATCTCGGGGATCGATGTGCTGATCACCTTGTGTCCGGCCTGCAGGATCAGCTTGACGCCGATGAAGGCGAGGATGATCGCCAGTCCCTTGGACAGGTAGTGGAACTTCTCGAGCAACCCTGCGAGCAGGAAGTACAGGGCGCGGAGGCCGAGGATGGCGAACGCGTTCGAGGAGTAGACGATGAACGGGTCGTCCGTCACCGCGAGGACGGCAGGAACGCTGTCCACGGCGAAGACCAGGTCGGCGGCTTCGATCGCCACCACGACGGCGAGAAGTGGTGTGGCCACCCGCTTGCCGGCTTCCTTGACGAAGAACTTGGTTCCTTCGTATTCGTCGCGGACAGGAATGATCTTGCGAAGCAGGCGAACTGCGATCGAGGTACTCGGGTCGTACGAGTCGTCCTCGTCCTTCATCAGCTTGTAGGCGCTGTAGAGCAGGATCGCTGCGAAGACGAACAGAACGGCAGCGAACTTGCTGACGATGGCCACACCTGCGGCCAGGAAGATCGCGCGGAAGACGAGGGCACCGATCACACCGAAGAACAGCACCCGGTGCTGGTACTCACGGGGAACCTTGAAGTAGCCGAAGATCAGCGCGAAGACGAAGAGGTTGTCGACGGACAGACTCTTCTCGAGCAACCAGGCCGTCGTGTACTCGACTCCGGCCGTGGTTCCCAACGTGAAGAACACCACGATGCCGAAGATGATCGCCACGCCGACCCACAGTGCGCTCCACCATGCGGCTTCCTTGAAGCCGATGATGTGCGCACCGCGGTGCGCCAACAGGTCGATGGCCAACAGGATGAGGACGACGGCACCGAATGCCGCCCATGCCCACCACGGGACGACGTTCATGAACGGCCACCTCTATTCGTGAATTTGCTGCCGAGTTGCTTCAACTTCGCCTGATTCTCGGGCTTGGTTGCGTACCGACGTGCTTGATCGATCATCTTCTTGCCCTGTGGGCTGCGAGCGAACGATGTCAATTTCTGTGTCAACGACGCCATCTGTCACACGCTCCTTTTCGTTCTCGTCTGTCTTCGTCCTACCGGTGTTCCGGCCGTGCGTTCGGGCCTCTGCGGAAAACGCTCGGTCATTCCGCGACTACTCCAGTGTGACTGTTCGCTTTCCTGCAGGCATGGTCGTTTTGCGGACACGTTTCGACCGATTTGGTTGCCTGGTTACGGCAATTCGAGCAGTCTGTACCCGTTACGAAGGCGAGCGAACCTCGGGCCAGTCGAGCAGCTTCGCTCCGAGTACCGCCGTGTGCAGCGCGAATGCCTCGACGGGGTTGCCCACATTCTGCCCGGTCAAATCCTTTATTCGAGACAATCTGTAGGTCACTGCCCGCACCGACAGATGCATCCGGCGTGCGGTGGATGCGGTGTTCGCGCCGGTGTCGAAGTACACCTGCAACGTCTCCAACAGGGGACCCGCCCCGCCTCGCGCGCCCAGCAACGGTGTCAACAACGTGTCGACCAGATCGGCGATCGCCGCACGGTCACTGATCAGGACGCGGTAGACGAGCAGATCACGCGCATCGATCACGGATGCGTCGAACCCGAGCGAGGCGGCGAGATCGAGCGCGTCGAGGGCTTCCCGATACGACGCAGCGACACCGACCGCCCCGCTGCGTGGGCGGCCGATCCCGATCTGCGTCCGGCCGTATTCCCCTTTGCGCCGGAGGTCGACCGATTCGCTCGACGCCGAGTTGGACGTACCGAGGGCGCGTCCGACCCGGTCGAGGACATGGTCGACGGCGTCGAGGTCGGGTGCCGGGAACACCAGAATCAACCGGTCCTGCTTGGTGGCCACGAGCAATTCGGCGTCTCCCTTGCTGCCCTGCACGCTGCGCTCGACGAGGGTGATGGCAGAGCTGGCGTCGGTGAACGGCTTGGTCGACGTCACCACGGCCACCACGTGCGGGCTCGACAGGTCGAGGCCGAACGTCTGCGCGCGCCCGAGGACCCCGGCGACATCGGAGGTGCCCGAGAGCAGATCGTCGACGAATTCACGGCGGGCGAGTACTTCGGCTCGCACGAGAGTGCGCCGGGCGAGCTGAAATCCCTCGGCCAGTTCGGCCACCGCGTCGTCGACCGCGCGCAGCATGACCTCGCCTGCGGTGACGACTCCGGCCGGGTCGTCCGCGGCGGCGACGACAGCGGGTAGTTCCCGCCACAGCCGCCACGCAGAGGTCAGGTACAGGTCCAGCAACGCCCGCAGTGCGACGCCTGCGCGGGCAGCAGCATCACCCTGCGCTCGAAATTCCTGCAGCTGCCCGCGGTTCAATGGGACGCCTGCATCGACGGCGTCGGCGAGAACGTCGAGGAAGCTGCCCAGTAGAGCGACGTCGAGTCCGCCTGCGTCCGAGGCGGCCTGCGCAGCGACCGAATCGAGCGGTAGCGCATCGCGCTGTGTGGCCATCTGTTCTCGTGTCTCCCATCCGACTCGAGGCCAATGGTAGGCATCGAGGCTGCGGCGAAGAAACGGACCGGTGTGGGAATCGACCGATTCCACCGCGTGTTCGGCGTGCGAGAGGCGGTATCGGGGAGCACAATCAGCCGATCCGCACCGTTCGTCTCCACGTTGGGAGTGCCGGCCATGACATCGTCGAACAGACCTGCATCGAGTCTGCGATCTCAACTGCTTCGCAGGAAGCCGATCGTGGATCCGGACCAGCAGAGCAGTGGCGGGTTGGAACGGACCATCGGCACCTTCCAACTGACGATGTTCGGCGTCGGTGCCACCATCGGTACCGGCATCTTCTTCGTGCTCTCGCTCGCGGTCCCCGAAGCCGGTCCCGCGGTGGTGCTCTCGTTCCTGGCCGCGGGTGTGGCGGCCGGTCTCGCAGCCATCTGTTACGCCGAAATGGCCTCGGCGGTACCGGTTTCCGGCTCGACCTACTCGTACGCGTATGTGACGATGGGCGAGGTTGTCGCGATGGGCGTCGCCGCCTGTCTGTTGCTCGAGTACGGAGTGTCCAGCGCTGCCGTCGCCGTCGGGTGGAGCGGGTACCTCAACGAGCTGTTGAACAACCTCTTCGGCTTCACCATCCCGCACGCGCTGTCGGCTGCGCCGGGTGACGCCGACCCCGGCATCATGAATCTGCCTGCAGTCGTGCTGATCGTGCTGTGCGCCGTTCTGCTCATTCGTGGCGCGAGCGAGTCGGCGGCGGTCAACGCAGTCATGGTCGTCATCAAACTCGGTGTGCTGGCTCTGTTCGCGATCGTCGGATTCACCGCCTTCGACTCCGGCAACTTCTCGGACTTCATGCCCCTGGGCGCAGCAGGGGTGACGGCGGCCGCGGGCACGATCTTCTTCTCGTTCATCGGACTCGACGCGGTGTCCACTGCGGGCGACGAGGTGAAGGATCCTCAGAAGACCATGCCGCGGGCCATCGTTGCGGCGCTGATCGTCGTCATCGTCTTCTATCTCGTCGTGGCCGTGGCCGCTCTGGGGACGCAGCCGTGGACCGACTTCGCCGGCCAGGAGGAAGCCGGGCTGGCGGAAATCCTGCGCAACGTCACCGGGCAAGCCTGGCCGGCAACGATTCTGGCTGCAGGTGCGGTCATCTCGATCTTCTCGGTGACGCTGGTGACGATGTACGGGCAGACTCGCATCCTGTTCGCGATGGGCCGGGACGGCATGTTGCCCAAAGCTTTCGCCAAGGTCAGCCCCCGCACGCACACGCCGGTCAACAACACGATCGTCGTCGCCGTCGTGATTTCGATCCTCGCCGCGTTCATTCCGCTCGACAAGCTGGCGGACCTGGTGTCGATCGGCACCCTCGTCGCATTCATCGTCGTATCCGTCGGGGTGATCGTGCTGCGCCGTTCGATGCCCGATCTCGAACGGCCGTTCAAGGTTCCGGGATACCCGGTCACTCCGGTGCTGTCGGTCCTCGCCTGCCTGTACATCCTGTCCGGACTGCACTGGACCACGTGGTTCTGGTTCGGGCTCTGGCTTGCGGTGGTGTTGGCGTTCTACTGGTTCTGGGGTCGGCACCACTCGACGCTGCGCGGAGCAGAGCAGGACCTGCGATGAGTGTCCTGATCGCATTCGCGCCGGGGAAAGGCAGCGTCGGTGCCCTCGATCTCGGTGCCCAGATCGCTCGGTCGCTCGGCACCGACATCGATGTGGCGACGGTGGTGCCCAAACCGTGGTCGACTCCGTCGATGGCACGGGTGGATGCGGAGTTCGCCGACTGGGCCGCGACGACTGCAGCCGAGTCGGAGGCGAAAGCGCGCCACTACCTCGAAGACCGGGCACCCGACATCACTGCATCGTTCCACCGATTCGCACACCGCTCGGTCTCGACGGCGTTGACCGAGGCGGCCGAGAGCATCTCGGCCTCGATACTGGTTCTCGGCTCCTCGGGCGACGGCGCTCTCGGGCAGGTGGTCGTCGGGTCGACGGCAGACAAGCTTCTGCACTCGTCCCCGGTGACCGTGGCGCTCGCTCCCCGCGGCTATCGGATGCGCGAACGCGCCACACTGACCCGGATCACGTGCGCGTTCTCCGGCGACAGCGAGGCGTCGCGCGTCGTGGGTCCGACCGCCGAACTCGCCCGAGACGCGGGTATCCCGCTCCGCTTGGCGTCGTTCGTCGTCCGGGGAGCGACGATGTATCCGCCCGAGGTCGGCCTACGCGTCGAGGACGACGTTGCCGCCGAACTCGCCGTCGGGTTGACCGAGGCACTGACCGCGGCGATGGACGACGCAGTCGCGGTTGGGCTTTCGGCCGAGCAGGTCACGACCGAACTGGCCATGGCCGGCAGTTGGCGCGAGGCCCTCGACGAGGTTCACTGGCAGGACGGCGAAGTACTGACCATCGGATCGTCCGGGCCGCTGGGGCCGATCGCTCGGGTGTTCCTCGGTTCGCGCGCCACCAAGATCATCCGCCATTCGCCGGTGCCGATCCTGGTGTTGCCGAAACGGTGAGGCGGGCGTCCTACCGGTTGAGGGCGAGCACCGACAACAGCTCGTAGGCGACATGTGCCGCTGCAATCCCGGTGATCTCGGCGTGATCGTATGCGGGTGCCACCTCGACGATGTCGGCCCCGACCACGTGAAGGCCCACGAGTCCGCGCAGGGTGTTGAGCAACTCTCGGGACGTCATGCCACCGGCCTCGGGCGTGCCGGTGCCCGGCGCGTGCGCCGGGTCGAGAACGTCGATGTCGACCGAGACGTACACCGGACCGCCGTCGAGGCGTCGACGCATCCGTTCGACGATGCTGGCCACGCCGTCGACCTCGTAGTCGTCGGACCGAATCACCTGGAAGCCCAGTACACGATCGTCTTCGAGATCCTGCTCGCTGTAGAGCGGGCCGCGGATGCCGATGTGCTGTGAGCGTTCGAGATCGATCAGACCTTCCTCGCTGGCTCGTCGGAACGGCGTGCCGTGGGTGTAGGGAGCACCGAAGTACGTATCCCACGTGTCGAGGTGCGCGTCGAAGTGCAGTACCGCGATCGGCCCGTGATCGCGTGCGAGCGAACGCAGAATCGGCAGGGCGATGGTGTGGTCGCCGCCGAGGGTGAGAACCGAGGAGCCGTCGGCGCGCAGGTCCGTCACCGCGTCGTGCACCGTGGTCAAGGCCTCGGTGATGTCGAACGGATTGACGCCGATGTCACCGAAATCGGCCACCTGTTGGCGGGCGAAGGGTGAGACCTTCAGCGCGGGGTTGTACGGACGCAGGAGTTTCGAGGCCGCCCTGATGTGACCCGGGCCGAAACGTGCGCCGGGGCGGTAACTGACGCCGGAATCGAACGGCACACCGAGGATGGTGACGTCGGCGCGGGACACCTCGTCGAGACGGGGCAGCCGCGCGAACGTGGTCGGCTCGGCGAAGCGAGGGACCTTGGTCGCGTCGACCGGACCGATCGGCGGGTGTTCGGGATTGCTCGGGTTCATCGAGAATTCCTTCCGAATTTTCATCAGTCCGGTGACGTTCGAGTCGACCAGTTCGCCCGGCAAGCGTTACTCTGATGCTCGATCTTGTCAACACAAGTTTCCTGGAAGGCGAGAGCGGTGTCCCTTGCTACGTCGGTCGTCGGCGATGCGCCGCGTATCGGCGCACGGCTCAAGGAGGCTCGGCAGAAGAAGCGACTGACCCTCGACGCACTCGCGGACGCCTGCGGAGTCACCAAGGGATATCTGTCCAAGCTCGAACGCGACCAGGTCAATGCGTCGGTGGCGTCCCTGGTTCGAGTCTGCGCCGCCCTGGAGCTTCCGGTCGGCTCGCTGTTCGACGACGCGCCATCCGGTGAGGTGGTCCGGGCGCAGTCGTTGCCGCGCATCATGTTCGGCGGGGAAGCGATGACCGAGTACCTGTTGACGCCGGTGGGGGAGCGCCGGGTGCAGGTGTTGCTGGGTCACATCGACGCCGGTGGCGGCAGCGGAGCCGAGGCGTACACCCTCCCGCTCGACGTGACGTTCGTGCACGTGATCACCGGCGAGTTACGGGTGACCTTCGACGCGGAAGCGGACGGCACCTTCGCGGGCGACGAGGTGCTGCTCGGTCCGGGAGATGCGTTCACCTTCTCGCCGCGTCGCAGGCACAGTTTCCGAGCCGAAGGCGCAGACGGTGCTCAGGTCCTGTGGGTGTTGGCACCCGCGCTACCCGAGGAGTTGCCGATGAGGAAACAGGAGTTGCAGCCATGACCGTCACCGTGTCTCTCTATCAAGGGCCGGAACTGGCCGGCGATGTCCACTCGAACCTCGCCGCACTCGACGACGCAGCGAGAAACGCGGCCGCAGCAGGTGCATCGATTCTGGTGACCCCGGAGATGTCGGTCAGCGGATACGACATCGGTGATCTGGTACTCGAACGAGCAGAACCGTTCGACGGGCCGATCTTCGAGAAGGTGTCTACCATCGCTCGATCCCACGGCCTCGCGATCGTCTACGGATATCCCGAGCGCAGTCGATCGACGCTCGGTGGCGAGGTGGTGTTCAATGCGGTGCAGGTGGTCGATGCATCGGGACGGTCGGTGGCGCGCTATCGCAAGACCCACCTGTTCGGTGAACTCGATCGCGCGCACTTCACTCCCGGGTCGGAACTGTTGGTGCAGTTCGACTTCGGCGGACTGCGCTGCGGTCTGCTCACCTGCTACGACGTCGAATTCCCGGAAACCGTTCGCGCCCACGCCGACGCCGGAACGCAGTGGTTGATCGTCCCGACCGGCCTGATGACCCCGTTCGAGATCATCGCAACCCACGTCGTTCCGACGCGCGCGTACGAGAGTCAACTGTTCGTCACCTACGTCAATCGCTGCGGCACGGAAGCGAGTCTGACGTACTGCGGACTGACCTGCGCCGTCGCGCCGGGTGGCACCGACCTCGCGCGGGCAGGCGCGCACGAACAGCTTCTGACGGTGGTGCTGGATCCGGCCGAACTCCTTCGATCTCGCGCCGTCAACACTCACCTGGACGATCGTCGCCACGATCTGTACCGGACAGTTCTCGACCCGACAGGACCCTCGCGGTCCGAGCAGGAGACCGACCGATGACCACACCCGTCACCCCGGACAGCGCGATCGAATCCGAGGACGACCAACCGCTCACGATGTTCGGTCCTGATTTCCCGTTCGCCTACGACGACTATCTGGCGCACCCGGCCGGCCTCGGGAGCGTTCCCGACGCTGCCCTCGGTACGAAGGTCGCGGTGATCGGGGGCGGACTCGCGGGTATGGTCGTCGCGCGCGAGTTGCTCAGGCTCGGCCTGGAACCCGTTGTGTACGAATCGGATCGAATCGGCGGCCGGATGCGGTCGGTGCCGTTCGAGGGGCACCCGGGTGTGGTGGCCGAGATGGGTGCGATGCGGTTTCCGCCGTCGTCGACGGCACTGTTCCACTACCTCGACGCAGTCGGGCTGGAGACGACGCCGTTTCCGAACCCGTTGGCAGAAGCGACCCCCAGTACGGTGATCGACCTCAAGGGCGAGAGCCACTACGCCCAGAAGCTCGAGGATCTACCGCCGGTGTTCGCCGAGGTCGCCGATGCGTGGAACCGGACGTTGGAGGAACACGCCGAACTGATCCCACTGCAGCGGGCCATCCGCAGGCGCGACGTTGCCGAGATCAAGCGAATCTGGAACGAGCTGATCGTGAAGTTCGACGATCAGACCTTCTACGGATTTCTCGCTGCATCCGAACACTTCTCGTCGTTTCGGATGCGAGAGCTGTTCGGCCAGGTCGGTTTCGGAACGGGCGGATGGGACACCGACTACCCCAACTCGATCCTCGAGATCCTTCGAGTCGTCATCACGGCGGCGGACGACCACCACCGCGGAATCGTCGGCGGCTCACAGCAACTGCCGATGCGGCTGTGGACCGATTCGCCGGCGAAGATGGCGCACTGGCCCGCGGGAACGTCGGTGGCGTCGCTGAACGGCGGCACCACGATGTCGCGTGTCACCGAGATCAGACGTACCGACGGCGGCACCACGATCCACGACGACCGCGGCAACATTCGTACCTACGCGGCCGCCGTCGTGACCGCCCAGAGCTGGATGCTGCTCAGCAACATCAGGTGTGACGACGATCTGTTTCCCATCGACCACTGGACCGCCATCGAACGCACCCACTACATGGGGTCGACCAAGGTGTTCGCACTCGTCGACCGGCCCTTCTGGAAGGACAAGGATCCGGTCACCGGCCGCGATGTGGTCAGCATGACGCTGACCGACCGGATGAGCCGTGGCACCTACCTACTCGACCAAGGGGAGGGCAGGCCTGGGCTGATCTGCCTGTCCTACACGTGGTCCGACGATTCGCTCAAGCTGCTGGCCCTGGACCCGACCGAGCGAATGAACATCATGCTGCGCTCGCTCGAGGAGATCTATCCCGGCGTCGATTTCCGCAGTCACATCATCTCCACGCCGGTCACGCTGTCCTGGGAAACCGAACGCGACTTCATGGGTGCCTTCAAAGCCAACCTGCCCGGTCACTACCGCTACCAGGAGAGGCTGTTCACGCACTTCGTGCAACACCGACTCGACCCGCGACATCGAGGAATCTTCCTTGCCGGCGACGACATCTCGTGGACGGCGGGGTGGGCCGAGGGTGCCATTCATACCGCACTGAATGCGGTGTGGGGCGTCGTGCATCATCTGGGAGGAAAGTCGGCAGAGGGCAATCCGGGGCCGGGCGACGTCTTCGATGCCATCGCACCACTTCGATTGGGTGACTAGGTCGCTCAGTGTTTCGGCGATCGCGGCCGGGGAGAGCGCTCGTCGAACACGAACAACGCCAGGGCGATCGTCAGCATGAGGGCAACCACCCAGATCGCCCGTAGCCCGAACAACTCGACCGCAACCGCCCCGAGCAGCGCCCCGCCGAAGAATCCCGAGATCACCGCGCCGAACCGTCGGGCGCGGGTTCCGGCCTCCAGATCGTGTTCGACCACCCGATGGAATGCGGCCATCGCCATGCTGCGGAGATTCCCGGTCGTCATGGTGGTGTTGTACGGCGAATCCACCAGTACGCGAAAGGTGGTCACCTGCACGCCGGCAACGTGAGCGAGAATCACCGAGACCACCGCATCGGGCACGGTCGTCGGCAGAAAGCCGACGACGAGGACCACGAGGATCTCGAAGACCAGCACCGCCCGTACCGGTCGCCGCACGATCTTCGCAACCGCGGGCAGCGCGATGAACTCTGCGGTCGCGACGCCCAGGACGAAGGCAGCCAACGGCGGCAGAAAAGCCAGCGCCTCGACCCATCGGCCACCGGCGACGTCGACGCCGAGCAGCACCACGTTGCCTGTCTGTGCCCCGGCGAACACCCCGCCACGGGTGATGAAGGTGTACGCGTCGAGGAATCCACCGACTGCCGCCAGCAGAACACCGAGTCGGACCGATTTCGCAGTTGCGACGGCGATGTGGGGTTCGGGACGAGGCGTGGTCATCGGGAGATCCTGACACGATCGCCGATATTCACGTTGTCGAGGCAAGCAGTGAGAGCAACAGTTCGGCTCGTACCCGCGCCGACGTCAGATCCACCGCGAGCAGTTCCTCGCACCGCGTGATGCGGTTTCGCAGCGTGTGACGATGAACGGACAGATGCGCCGCAGCGGTTTCCCAATGCCCGTTCGCCTCGAGGAACGCCCGAAGCGATCCCACCAGATCGGCGGAATGGGTGCGGTCGTACTCGGCCAGTACCGCGATGGTGACTGCAGCCATGGCACGCAACGACTCCTGCACCGGTTCGGACGCCAACAGCATCGATCCGGTGAACTCGACGATCCGATCGCTCGCGCCGGCTGCGGCGCACGCGAGCGAAGCCTGCTGCAGAGCAACAGGGGTCTCGGAGATGTGACGGCTGGAACTGAGGCCGACGCACACCGACCTCGGCAGTGAATCGAGCAGTCGAGCAACGACATCGGAGTCATCGCTACCGCGCAACAACACCGCGACACCGGCGTCGGTCGTGCGCGCGAACGTGGGCCGCGCCCGGGCCCGGCACTCGGCATCGACCGCCTCGACGACGCGCTCGGCGGGTCCGCGGACCATCGCAACCCTGACGCGAGAGTCGTCGTCGGCCGCGTCCACGAGGTAACTCGGTAGCGCGGTGCCGTCGGGGGCAGGCAGATGGCCGTCCAGTAACAACCCGAGCGCGAGCGTGTTGAGTCGGGACTGCTCGGCGCGCAGACGTGTGGGCTTCTCGAGCTCGAGGGTCACCAGCGACACCGCGTGCCCCAGCAGGATCTGCTCGACACCCGTCACCGGGCCTGCGGTACGGATGGCGAGAAAGCTCGACGCCCCGCCGGAGATCGCGACGGAGTGCAGAGTGACGGTGCACCCCGGTTCGCTGACCGAGACCGTGGCCGGTGACGACGACGGGCGAATGCTGCGGGCGACCTCGCGGGCGCGCTCGACGAGATCGGCTGCGGCGGCGGGATGAAACGATTCGGTGCGATTGCCGATCAGCGCCACCGACGTGGATGTGGCGACGGCCAGTTCGCGAACGATCGCGTCGACGCCTCCGTGCAACGCTGCCCGAGTGATACGGGTCTGGACCGAGGCCGCACGAAGAACCTGCTCGTATTCCTGCTCGGCTATGCGCTTCATGACCGCCCTGATCACGGCGGCGAACGGGGTGTCGTACGGGACCTCGACGACGGGAAGGCCGACGGCCTCGGCCGTGTCGAGAATGTGACGCGGGATCGTGCTGTGGGACAACCCGACTCCGAATCCGAGGCAGGCGACACCCGCGGCCGCCAGGGTCCGGACGTAGGTGGCGAGAGCCGGGCCGTCGGCGTCGAAGCCGAGCCCGGTCGTGAGAATCAGTTCACCGCCGGACAGCCAGGGGCTCGGATCGGTGAGCTCGGTCGCCTGCGCGAACGTGATCGGCACACTGCTGCGCTCCGGTCCGCCGCGATGACTCAGGCGGAGGTGTTGCTGCCTCAGCAGCCAGGACATCTGCATGCTCACCTGTGGAACTGTAGCGCTGTGCCTGCCGAAATGGAGTGTGATCCAGCCCTGATGTGTACGAAATGGCGTCGTGCTGTCTCGCTCGGAGAGTCGCATACTGACTGCACAAGCCCACACGAAAGGTGCGACCATGGCCTCGATCGAGTACCGACTTCCGCAGGAACGCAAGATCGTCACCGCCTTCCCCGGTCCGAAGTCGGCGGCGTTGGCGCAGCGCCGCAAGGCCGTCGTCGGTGCAGGCGTGGCGTCGACGCTGCCGGTGTACGTGGCCGATGCCGACGGTGGCGTCGTGGTCGATGTCGACGGGAACTCGCTGATCGACCTCGGGGCCGGAATCGCAGTGACGACAGTCGGTGCCTCGAACCCGGCAGTCGTTGCTGCAGTGCAGGATCAGGTCGCACACTTCACCCACACGTGTTTCATGATCGCGCCGTACGAGGGGTACATCGAGGTCGCCGAGAAGCTCGCCGAGTTGACGCCGGGGGATCACGACAAACGCAGCGTGCTGTTCAACAGTGGTGCCGAGGCAGTCGAGAACGCCGTGAAGATCGCACGGCACGCCACCGGGCGGTCGGCCGTCGTCGTGTTCGACCACGCCTACCACGGTCGTACCAATCTGACGATGGCGCTGACCTCCAAGTCGATGCCGTACAAGAGCGGGTTCGGGCCGTTCGCCCCCGAGGTCTATCGGGCCCCGATGTCCTACCCGTTCAGGGAGGGCCTGAACTCCGACGGTTCCGCGGTCACCGGTGCCCAGGCGGCGGCGCGAGCGATCTCCGTCATCGACAAGCAGATCGGCGCGGGCAATCTGGCCGCGATCCTGATCGAACCCATTCAGGGTGAGGGCGGCTTCATCGTGCCCGCAGAAGGATTCCTGCCTGCACTGGCGGACTGGGCACGCGAGAACGGCGTGGTGTTCATCGCCGACGAGGTACAGGCCGGATTCACCCGCACCGGCGCGTGGTTCGCGAGCGAACACGAGTCCGTCGTGCCGGACCTGATCACCATGGCGAAGGGGATAGCAGGAGGAATGCCGCTGGCCGCGGTCACCGGCCGGGCCGATCTGATCGACGCCGTGCATCCCGGTGGACTCGGTGGAACCTACGGCGGAAACCCCGTCGCCTGCGCCGCGGCCCTGGCGTCCATCGAACAGATGGAGACACTGAACCTCAACGCCCGAGCCCGCGACATCGAACGAATCGTGTTCGAGCGACTGAATGCGTTGAGTGCCGAGGTCGGCATCATCGGTGAGGTGCGTGGCCGGGGAGCCATGCTTGCGATCGAGCTCGTCGTGCCGGGTGGACGTGAGCCCAACCCCGAGGCCACCAAAGCCGTTGCGGCGGCGGCACTCGCGGCCGGGGTGATCGTGCTGACGTGCGGTACCTACGGCAACGTCATCCGGTTGCTGCCGCCACTGGTGATCTCCGACGAGTTGCTCGGTGAAGCGCTCACCGTGCTCGAAGACGCGCTGCGCGCCGTGGCACAGGAGAACTGACATGTCGGCTGTCGACCTGATCTCCAAGCTGCCCACCGAACTGTGGCTCGGCGGCGTGCAGACTCCCTCTGCGTCGGGCGCGCGATTCTCGGTGCTGAACCCGGCGACCGGCGAGGAGTTGACCACTGTCGCCGACGCCACCGCAGCCGATGGCATCACCGCGCTCGACCTTGCCGCCGAGGCGCAGCCGGGGTGGGCGGCGACGCCCGCTCGTGAGCGTGCCGAGGTTCTGCGGCGCGCCTTCGATCTGCTGCAGGAGCGTGCTGCCGACTTCGCTCTGCTGATGACACTCGAAATGGGAAAGTCGTTGGCGGAGAGCCACGGCGAGGTGAAGTACGGCAGCGAATTCCTACGCTGGTTCGGTGAGGAGGCCGTCCGGGTCGGCGGTCGGTTCACCCCCGCTCCTGCGGGCAACGGTTCGATCCTGGTCACCAAGTCGCCGGTCGGTCCGGTCCTGGCGATCACCCCGTGGAACTTCCCGTTGGCCATGGGCACACGCAAGATCGGGCCGGCGCTGGCGGCGGGGTGCACCGTCATCGTCAAACCGGCCGAGGACACCCCGCTGACGATGCTTCTGCTCGGGCAGGTGTTCGCCGACGCCGGGTTGCCCCGTGGCGTGCTGTCGATACTCCCGGCCTCCGACGCCGCGTCCGTCACCGGACCGTTGATGGACGATCCGAGGCTGCGAAAGATCACGTTCACCGGTTCCACCGGGGTGGGAAAACTGTTGGTGCGCAACGCTGCCGATCGTCTGTTGAGGACGTCGATGGAGCTCGGTGGCAATGCCCCGTTCATCGTGTTCGACGACGCAGACGTCGACGCCGCTGTCGACGGAGCGATGCTGGCCAAGATGCGCAACGGCGGCGAGGCGTGCACGGCAGCGAATCGTCTGTACGTCGCCAACTCGGTGCGCGAGGAATTCACCGCGAAGCTGACCGCACGGATCGACGCGCTGACCGTCGGTCCCGGTGATGCGGACGGTACCGACATCGGGCCGCTCATCAACGACAAGCAGCGTCGAACGGTCACCGCACTGGTCGACGACGCCGTGGTGAAGGGAGCCCGAGTGCGCACCGGCGGAGCCGCACCCGAGGGACCCGGATTCTTCTACGCGCCGACGGTGCTCGACCGAATCCCGGCCGACGCGAATCTGTTGCAGGACGAGATCTTCGGGCCCGTCGCGGCAATCATCGGATTCGACACCGAGGACGAGGCCGTCGCCGCAGCCAACGACACCCGGTACGGGTTGGTGGCCTACTTCTACACCGAGAGCCTCGACCGAGCACTGCGGGTGTCGGCAGCACTGGACACCGGCATGGTCGGGGTCAACCGCGGTGCGATCTCCGACGCGGCCGCCCCGTTCGGTGGCGTCAAGGAATCGGGCTTCGGCCGCGAGGGCGGGTCGGAGGGCATCGAGGAATACCTCGAGACCAAATACATCGCTCTACGGTAGAGCTGCACGTTTCGCTCCACCCCAGGCCGTGGGTGCAGGATGCCCCTCGATCCACGACCGGGAGTGGAGCGTCGTGTGCCGAGATCATCGCCGCATTTCTCGGTCCAATTCGTAGCGGACCGCGTCGAGGAACTGCTCGGTGGTCAGGTAGTGCTGGTCTTCACCGATCAGTGTTGCGAGGTCCTTCGTCATTCGACCGTCTTCGACGGTCCTCACGACGACGTGTTCGAGTGTGCGGGCGAACCGGCCCACGTCGGGCGTTCCATCCAACTTGCTGCGGTGTTCGAGGCCGCGAGTCCAGGCGAAGATCGACGCGATCGGGTTGGTCGACGTGGGTTCACCGGCCTCGTACCTACGGAAGTGGCGTCGCACGGTTCCGTGGGCAGCTTCGGTCAGGCATGTTCTGCCGTCCGGTGTGAGCAGGATGGACGTCATCAAGCCAGGTGAACCGAATCCCTGTGCGACCGAGTCCGATTGCACGTCTCCGTCGTAGTTCTTGCAGGCCCACACGTACCCGCCTTTCCACTTCATGGCCGACGCGACCATGTCGTCGATGAGGCGGTGTTCGTACGTCAGTCCGGCTGCCTCGAACTCGGTCTGGAACTCGGTCCGATAGATGTGCTCGAAGACGTCCTTGAATCGGCCGTCGTACGCCTTCAGGATGGTGTTCTTCGTCGACAGGTAGACCGGATAGTTCTGCTGCAAACCGTAGTTCAACGAGGCCCGCGCGAAATCGATGATGGACTGGGTGAAGTTGTACTGACCCTGCACCACTCCGCCGAGGCTTTCGTCGGTGAACCTCACCAACTCGTGCTGTATCGGTTCGCCTCCGTCGTCGGGGGTGTAGGTGATGGTGACGGTACCCGGCCCGGGCACGGTGAAATCGGTGGCGCGGTATTGGTCGCCGAAGGCGTGACGCCCGATTACGATGGGTTCGGTCCACCCGGGCACGAGTCGGGGAACATTCGAGATGATGATGGGGGCTCGAAAAATAGTCCCTCCGAGTACATTCCGAATGGTGCCGTTGGGCGAGCGCCACATCTGTCGCAGAGCGTACTCCTCCACTCTGCCGGCGTCGGGTGTGATGGTGGCGCACTTCACGCCGACACCGTGGTTCTCGACAGCTCGTGCAGCGTCGACGGTGATCTGATCGTCGGTGGAGTCGCGGGACCGTATTCCCAGGTCGTAGTACTCGAGGTTCACGTCGAGATACGGAAGGATCAGATGATCCCTGGTGTAGTGCCAGATGACTCGGGTCATCTCGTCGCCGTCCAGTTCGACGACGGTGCCCTCGACTCGGGTTTTCGGCTTCGGCATGAGAGGTAGGTCCCTTCAGTGGACTCTGCACTGCGGCAGGGTCATTCGTTGTATCCGAAGATCGAGTTCCACGCAGTCTGATCCTCGGCGGAGTGGGTGGTCGATTCCTCCGGGGTGATCCGGTGCACCTTGGGATCGGTGAAGTCGGGGAGCTGAACACCGAGAATGTTCGGCGGATCGACGTCGGTCCGTACCGAGTATTCGCCGAGGTCGGTGAACACCCGCTGGCCGCGGGTGGAGAGGTTCCAGTTCATGAATACCTGTGCGGCAGCAAGATTGCGTGCGGTGTCGGCAACTCCCGTGTAGTAGTCGTACGAGGTGACTCCCTCGTCCGGTACGACGAAATCGACAGGAGCGTTCTCGTTGTTCGCGATGTTCACGCTGCTCACGACGACGGTGCCCGCGTTGATCTCGCCGCGGGCCAAGGCATCGAGCTGGGCACCGATCGAGTCGAACACTCGCGCCTCCGAGGAGTATCTGCGGAGGTAGTCGTCGCCGAGAACATCGCGCTGAAATCGAGTCAGAGCGAGCGCGCTTCCGCCCGAACCGGCCTGCGCGATACCGAGTTTGTCGTCCCAACGATCCTCGAGAAGAGAATTCCACGACGTGGGGGCGTCGGCGTCGTCGACGACAGCGCGGTTGTAGCCGAAGGTGTAGATCGGGTTGAACGTGCGGAAATATCGGTTGTCGTCGAACGAGACGTCATCCTGCAGATTGTCCGCAGTACCGGGCAAGTAGGGCTGGAACAGTCCGCGCTCGGCCAGACCCCGAACGAATCCGGGGTCGGAAATCCGGATGACGTCTGCATCGAGGCGACCGGTACTGTATTCGGCCGTGAGGCGTTCGTAGAGCCGATTGGAGGTCAAGCGAACGAGTTTCACCTCGATACCGGTGTCGGCCTCGAACTGTTCGAGCACCTCGGATTCGGTGTCCTGGGTGTATCCGCTGTACAGCGTTATCGTGCCCTCGGATTCTGCGCGCGACCACAGATCCGGGTCTGCGATCTGCTCGCCGTCGATCACCAGAGCCCCACCTGGTTCGGTGATGGACGCGGCCGACCGTGCCAGCGATGGGGCCTGCGGTGGTGGACTGCATGCGGTCACCGCGGCGACCGCGATCGCGCACACTGCGGCCCCGAACCGCCGGATCGTCGATGTGGTCATCTACTTGGACTCCTTTGCGCCGAATCGGCGGGACAGTGCAGCAAGAACGCCGATCACGACGCAGTAGAGCAACCCGAGTTCGGCTGCCGATCGGATGGATCCGTTGTCGTAGGCGTCGAAGATCGCTATGGACAGCAGTCTGGTGTCAGAGGTGAAAAGGAACAGGGCCGCAGTCAATTCGCGCATCGACAACATGAGCAGCAGCAGAAAGGTCGAGGACAGCCCGATTCGGAGCAGGGGCACTGTCACGAATCGGATGGCCTTTGCTCGGCTCGCGCCGAGCATCACTGCGCTGTCCTCGAGGTCCTGGTCGAGCTGAACGATGGAGGAGGACACTCCGCGGTATCCCTGCGGCAGGAAGACTGCGATGAATGCGACGACGAGGACGGCGAGAGTTCCGTAGATCGGCACCGGCAACGCCAGCCAGGTCCAGAGCAAACCCAGCCCGAGCACGATGGCGGGAACTGCCAACGGCAGCATTGCCAGGTACTCCAGCACCGATCGTCCGGGCGACCTGGTCCGGTACCGGGTGTACGCCAACGCAAAACAGAAAGTCGTGCCTATGGCCGCGGTCGACACACCGACGATGACACTGTTGAGCACAACGTTGTGGAAGTCCGGGTCCTGAACTGTTTGCCCCAGGCTCCACAGGGACAATGCGCCTGCGTCGAACAACTCCCCGAATCGGGCCAGGTACGGGCTGGTCTGGAGCGACGCCACCACGAGGGCTCCCATCGGGAGTGCCACGGCGAGAACGAAGTACAGCCATGCGAGAGCGGCGGCCGGCCAACGCCAGCCCCGAAGTGGCACCTGTCGTGCGCGCACTCCCTTGCCGCTGACGGTTGTGTATTCCTTGCTGCCGGTCACTCTGTTCTGCAAGGCCACGACGATCACGAGCAGAACGGTGAGGACGACGGCGATGGCTGCCGCGTCGTTACTGCGGGCAGGCGCAGCGTTCATGAGTCGATAGATGAGGGTGGGCAGGGTGTCCACGCCGCCGGGTACACCGATGACCTGTGCGACGGCGAAGTTCTCGACGGTCAGGGCGAACACGAGTATGCCGGATCCGATCGTGGCAGGAAGCACGAGCGGAAAGGTGATCTTGCGGAGCATCTGGGTGAGCCCTGCCCCGTGCAGGCTGGCTGCATCTTCCAGATCCGGATTCATCAACGACAACGCCGAGTGAATCATCAGGAACGGATACGGAGCGTAATACAGGCCGAGAACGAAGATCATTCCGGCGAAACTGTAGATGTCGACGAATCCGGGGAGTCCGAGGGCAGTCAGGGCGAGATTGAGGTAACCGGTTGCGGGGCCGGCGAGCAGAGCCCACGCCAGCGCACCGACGAGCGACGGCAGGAACAGTGGGGCAATTCCGATGCCGTAGATCAATTTTCGACCCGGGATGTTGGTTCTTGCGGCCAGGAACGCCAATGTCGCACCGATGAGGAGGGCGAGAATCGACGATCCGATTCCGACGATCGCGGAGCTCCACATCGCCTCTCGAGCCGACTGGCGTCCCAGTAGAGCGAAGTTGTCGAAAGTGAAGTGACCGAAGTCGAAGACGTTGCTGCGGTCGGGATTGTCGGTGAAGGCACCCATGACGATGAAGAACATCGGGCACAGGACGATGAGCGCGAGAAGCGCGAGTTGGACGAGTGTCGGAAGGCTCCGCCGCAGCCGACGGTTGCGGGTGCGCGACACCGAGACGCTCGGCGTCGGTGCCGGTGCGTGCCGCGGACGGTCGGTGGTGGGGGCGCTCACGAGTGAGCCCCGACGAGTTGCGTGCGGTCGTCGACCAGCAGCTGTGCGGCTCCGGGTGTGATGTCGACGGCGACCCGTTCTCCCACGTGCAGCGCCCGTTTCGCGGCCCCGGTGGCGAGGGCCTCGATGTTCGGCCCGCCGTCGAGAGTGATGCGGTAACGAATGGACGCCCCCTGGTAGCTCGCGACGTCGACACGCCCTGCCCAACCCACTCCCGTAGCCGGCTCGTCGTGTACGGGCGTGACGGTCATGTCCTCGGGACGCAGGCACACGAGCAGTCGGTCGGCATTGTCGGGCACGGTGGCATCGATTCGGACCGTGAAGTCGTGGTCGGTGAGCGTGACTGCTCCGGACATGCCAGGAGTGGGTGAGCACGCGAACAGGTTGCCCACGCCGAGGAACTCTGCGATCGACCCACTGGCGGGCGCGGTGTAGATCTGATCGGGTGCGCCGCTCTGGACGATTCGGCCGTTCTGCATCAGCGCGATGCGGTCGGCCAAGGCGAATGCTTCCACCTGATCGTGCGTGACGTAGATCGTGGTCAGGCCGAGTCGCAGTTGTAGTTCACGTAGTTCCATTCGCAGGCGTTCGCGCAGACGCGCATCGAGATTGGACAACGGCTCGTCGAGCAACAGGACGTTGGGGCGCATGACCAGGCTCCGTGCGAGGGCTACCCGCTGCATCTGGCCACCGCTCAACAGGCTGGCTCCGCGCTCGGCCAACTCACGCAGCCCGACCAGATCGAGTGTCTCGTACACGCGGGAGACGAGTTCGTCCTTACCGACTTTCTGCATCTGCAGCGAGAATGCGACATTCTCGAACACGGTGCGATGAGGCCATACCGCGTACGACTGAAACACCATTCCGACGTTGCGCTTGTTGGGCGGTACGGTTCGGCCACTGGATGAATCGTGCATCACGTTGTTGCCTATGGTGATTCGTCCTTCGTTCGGACTTTCGAGACCTGCGACGCAACGCATGGTGCTGGTCTTGCCGCAGCCGGATTGACCGAGTAACACGAGCGATTCTCCGTCGGCAATCTCGAGATCGAGGTCGCGGACGACGGTGTTCTTTCCGTAGGCGAGGGTCAAATTCTCTATCGATACCTTCATGGGAATTCCTTCGACTTGTCGGTTCTTCTCAGACCCGAGACTCGACGAGCTGATGCAACGCTCGAATATCACTGTCGTCGAGCGTGATCCCGTCTCGGATCTGCTCGTGGTAACGCGCCATCTCGTATTCGCCCGGTAGTCGAACGGGATCGGCGGGATCTGTTGCCGGAACCGAATGCAACCGATCCCCGAAGTCCTGGACGCGCTCGTGCAGATCGGGCCCGGAGAGCAGCAGCTCGGTGTCGACGAGGACGAAGAAGTGCCCCAGGTTCTGGGCCCGCTCGGGTGAGACGCTCCATGAGCTGACCTTGTCCAGATATGCCGCACCGGAAAGTAATCCGGCGAACAGGTCGACCATGACCGCCAGCCCGTATCCCTTGTGGCCCGCGATGGGCTGCAGGAACCCCGAGAGCGCAGCGCTCGGATCGGTCGTGGGGTGGCCTGCGCTGTCGGTGGCCCACGTGGCGGGAATGGTGCGGCCATCGGTTTGCGCGGCCCGAATCTTCGCTCGTGCTGCGACGCTCAACGCGATGTCGAGAAGAATGGGGTCGCCACCCGGATTGGGGACACCCCATCCCATCGGGTTGTTGCCCACCCGGGTGGCCTTCCCTCCGGACGGTGCGATGGTGGTCGTCGCATTACTGGCGATGATCGCCGCGAATCCCTCCGAAGCAGCCTTGAAAAGGTACGGCATGACCGGCCCGAAATGGTTGCTGTGCCGTGCGAACGCCGCTCCCACACCGCATGTTCGGGCACCGTCCATGGCTGCGGTGAGTGCAGCACTACCGACCAGAGGTCCCACTGCGTTGGCACCGTCGATCAGCGCGAGAGCGGGGGCAGGTCTGGTGGTGGTGACGTCGGCGCGCGGATCCATGCCCCCGATCGCGGCGCGGTCGAGGTACTGGGGGACCCGTTGGATTCCGTGTGTGTGGATGCCGAACAGGTCGGCCAACACGAGGACTTCTGCGATGGTCCGAGCTGACGCCTCGGACATGCCGCACGTGATCAGTGCTCGCGATGCGAGATCTTCGAGTTGGGCGGCGGAAACCGTAACTGTCGACATGGTGCCATGGCTTTCTGTGCAGTCGGGGAGTGTCGAGGAACGTTCGCGGAACAGGTCCGGTGAACGGTGGCCTATGGCCTGGATCACTCTCGAAAGCCACTATGGCAGCGCCGATAGATAAGTAGTAGTCAAGGTTTCTTGAGTCCGACATAAGTGATGCTAAAGTTGGGTAGATGAGGGCCGATTTGACCCGGCTGCAGATCTTGTCGGCTGTCGGACGACACGGATCTATGGCCGCGGCAGCCGACGAGCTGAGATACACCTCGTCGGCCATCTCGCAGCAAATCAGCAAGTTGGAGTCCGAACTCGCCGTCGAGCTCGTCGAGCGACATGCACGCGGTGTGCGCTTGACCGAGGCCGGGCGAGCGGTTGTCGTGAGGGCACGCGCCATCGACGAGCAACTCGACGGGATGAAAGACGATCTCCGTGAGCTCGCCGAAGGGTTCACCGGGACAGTTCGCTTCGGAGTATTTCCCACGTTTGCCGCGTCGTTGTTGCCCGACGTCGTCATCGGACTACGTGAGGCGCACCCGGGAATTCGTCTGTCGATACATTCGAGCCGAATCGCACCTTTGCGGGAGTTGCTCGAGACGCGGCAGCTCGATCTGGCGCTGACGTGGGACTATCCGTGGAATCGAACCGTCGACGAAGGTCTGACCGTTCGCGAAATTCTCAGCGACTCAACGGTATTGATTGTTCGGCGTGATCACGAACTGGCGCACGCGGATACGGTCGAGCTCTCGGATCTGAGCAACGACGACTGGATCGTGCGAGCTGGAGGTCACCCCACCACAGAGCATCTCTGGCGCTGTGCCGACACCGCCGGCTTCACGCCGACGGTGGCGGTCGAAGCGAGCGACTATCAGGAAACGCAGGCCATGGTCGCCGCGGGTCTCGGTGTCACGCTGTGCCCCCAACTCGCCACCAGCTACGTCCGCGGCGAGGTCGTCGTCAAGCGGCTCGCCGCGTCCGTACCGGCACGGCGGATCTGTACGGCTCGTCCGTCGGACGTCAAACCGTCCGTTGCCAGTCTCCGCCTGGAAGGGCTGCTTCATCGGGTCGTGAAGGGATACAACCTTTCTCAGGGGTAGTCCTCCGACAGGCCGTCGTCGGTGCGGGATGCCGGAGGGATACCACCTCTCAGCCCTGGGCGGCCGCGATTCGATCCTCGGCCAGACGATCGGCCGCTGCCCCGAGCAGGATGCCCTCGGCGCGGGCGATGGCGAAGATGCCCGTGACGGTGTCGCGGATCTTGCCGATCGTGGCCATCACCTGAGCCGAATCCTTGCCGCGCAGTTCGCCTTCCACCTGGATCAGGCCGCCGGCGTTGGCGACGTAGTCGGGTACCCAGACGATTCCGCGGGCAGCCAGCATCGCTTCGACGTCGGGTGTGAGCAGTTGATTGTTGGCCGCGCCGCAGACGATGGACGCCGACAACCGGGCCACCGAGGACGCGTCGAGAGTGGCACCCATGGCGCACGGCGCATAGACGTCGATGTCGGCACCGATGATGTCGGATCCCACGGTGACACCGGGGAAGTCGGCGACGATGCGATCGAGGGCAGGCGGATAGGAGTCGCTGACGACCACCTCGGCACCGGCTTCGCGAAGCAGTGAGACGAGGTTGTAGCCCACCTTGCCCGCGCCCTCGACGCCGACACGCTTGCCGGTCAGATCGTCCGAGCCCCATGTGGATTCGGCTGCGGCCAGGAGTGAGAGAAAGACTCCGAGCGCAGTCTGGGGGCCGCTGTCGCCGGTGCCGCCGGCGGTGGTGTTCTTGCCGACGACGTGCGCCGTCTCCTCGGCGATGATGTCGAGATCGTCGCTGTTGGTGCCCACATCGCCCGCGGTGACGTAGGTTCCGCCGAGCGACTCGACGAATCGGCCGTACGCGCCCAGTAGCGTCGGGGTCTTGATGGCGTTGGGGTTACCGATGATCACTGCCTTTCCGCCGCCGAGATCGACTCCCGCGACGGCCGCCTTGTACGTCATTCCGCGGGAGAGGCGCAGCACGTCGGTCAACGCTTCCTGCTCGGAAACGTAAGGGTAGAAGCGAGTTCCGCCGAGAGCCGGACCGAGGACCGTGGAGTGGACCGCAATGATCGCGCGCAGACCGGTGTCGGGGTCCTGGCAGAACACGACGCGTTCGTGTGCGCAGTCGCGCGGCATGTCGGGACGATCGAAGACGCCGGTCGCGGCGGGGAAGGAATCGGACGAGGTGCTCGATGCGGCGGGGTGGTCGGCAACGACGGACACAGGCGGTCTCTTTCGGGTGATGAGGCGGCGGTACCGGAAATGGGTGGTATCCGGAATTCGTGTCCCCGAAGGGTGTCGTGAACGTGCACGCTGGTCAACCGCTGTTGCCGAGAATGTGCATGTTGCACGGTGCATCTCGGATCGACCGAGCCGGGATGGTCGGGCTGCTCAGCGACGACCGTCCTCGGCGAGTTGTTCGAGCAACGGCTTGGTGCGGTACTGGATCAGCTCGCTCATCGCGATGGACATGTTGGTGCGCTCCACCCCGGGGATGTCCAGAATGAGACCTGCGATGCGGTACAGGTCGTCGGCATCGACGGCCGCGATGCGGATGTGCATGTCCGCGGCCCCGGACAGCCCGAACACTTCGAGCACTTCCGGGATGGTGCGAAGGTGTTGGGTCACTGCGGCGAGCGTGTGTTGGTTGACCTGCGCGGTCACGAACGCCTGCAACGGGCGTCCCAACGACTTCGGTGGGATGCGGTGATCGATGGGCGTGAGCGATCCCTTGTCGTCCCAACGGCCGAGGCGCGCCTGCACGGTGTTGCGGGACAGCCCCAACGTGGTGGCGAGTTCGACGCCGGTGGCGCGCGGTTTGGCGCAGAGGGCGAGGAGGAGTCGGGCGTCGGTCTTGTCCAGATCGGTCATTGCGCACTTCCTGTCGCTCGGTCGTTACCCAATATTGTGCACACTGCGCAGTTGTGAAGTCATCACTTGTGCAGGGTGGATGTCGGTGGTGTCCTTGTGAAGGACATCACATCACGACGGAGAGTGCGACGATCATGACTACCACCTCGCTGGTACAGCTGATAAAGGAATCTGGGACGGTGGTCCGCAACGAGACCTACTCGCCGCTGGTCGCCGACATCGACACGGCCGCGATGATGGACTTGTACCGAGATCTCGTGGTCGTTCGCCGCATCGACACCGAGGCGACCGCACTGCAGCGACAGGGCGAACTGGGGTTGTGGGCACCGCTGCTCGGTCAGGAAGCGGCGCAGGTCGGTTCGGCCCGCGCTCTCGACACCGAGGACTTCGTGTTCGCCAGTTACCGCGAGCACGGGGTCGCCTATTGCCGGGGCGTCGACCCGACGCAGATGCTGCGCTTCTGGCGCGGATCGACCCTCTCGGGCTGGGACCCGTACGAATACCGCATGACGACGCCGGCCATCATCGTCGGATCTCAGGGCCTGCACGCCACCGGGTACGCCATCGGTATGCAACTCGAGGGGGCCGAGGGCGCGGCCATCACCTACTTCGGCGACGGCGCGACCAGCCAGGGCGATATTTCCGAGGCACTCGGCTTCGCCGCGAGTTTCCACGCACCGGTGGTGTTCTTCTGCCAGAACAACCAGTGGGCCATCTCCGAACCGGTCACGGTGCAGACGAAGGCCACGATCGCCGCTCGCGGTGAGGGATACGGCATCCCGTCGGTGCGCGTGGACGGCAACGACGTTCTCGCCGTCCTGGCCGTCACCAGGGCGGCGCTCGCCCGCGCCCGCGAAGGTAGCGGCCCGACGCTCATCGAGGCCGTCACCTACCGCATGGGCCCGCACACCACCTCCGACGATCCGACGCGGTACCGCTCGGGTGCCACCGACGACGAATGGCGCGCCAAGGATCCGATCGATCGAATCGAGAAGTTGCTCAGGCGAATCGGCGTGTTCGACGACGCATTCGCCGCCTCGGTGAAGCGCACCGCCGACGAGGTCGCAGCCGAGCTTCGCCGCGGCTGCCTCGAAACCGTCGAGCCGACCGCGATGTCGGTGTTCGACAACGTCTACGCCGATCCCCACCCCCTACTCGACGACGAGCGCGCCCAATTCGCCTCGTACCAGGCCGGATTCGAAGGAGCTACGTCATGACCACCCTGGAACGGCCCACCAGTCTCCCGTTGGGCAAGGCCATCAATGCAGGTCTGCGACGAGCGATGGAGAACGACCCGAAGGTCCTGCTGATGGGCGAGGACATCGGCAAGCTCGGCGGTGTCTTCCGCATCACCGACGGCCTGCAGAAGGACTTCGGTCCCGGTCGAGTACTCGACATGCCGCTGGCGGAATCGGGGATCATCGGCACCGCCGTCGGCCTCGCGATGCGAGGCTTTCGGCCGGTGTGCGAGATTCAGTTCGACGGTTTCATCTATCCGGCGTTCGACCAGATCGTCTCGCAGGTGGCGAAGTTGCACTACCGCACCAGTGGCAACGTCAAGATTCCGATGACCATCCGGGTGCCCTACGGCGGCGGAATCGGTGCCGTGGAGCATCATTCGGAGTCTCCCGAAGGATACTTCGCGCAGACCGCGGGTCTTCGCGTGGTCACCTGCAGCAACGCCGCCGACGGCTACTCGATGATTCAGCAGGCCATCGCGAGCGACGATCCGGTGTTGTTCTTCGAGCCGAAGCGTCGGTACTGGGAGAAGAGCCCCATCGACCTCGATGCCGACGCGTCGTATCCGCTGCATCGGGCACGGGTGGTCACCGAAGGCACCGACGTCACCCTGATCGCGTACGGACCACTCGTCGCCACCGCACGCAAGGCCGCCGAAGTCGCTGCCCACGAGGGAGTGTCGATCGAGGTCATCGATCTCCGCTCGCTCTCGCCCATCGACTTCGAGACCATCGAGGCCTCGGTGCGCAAGACCGGGCGTCTCGTCGTCACCCATGAGGCACCGGTGTTCATGGGACTCGGTTCGGAGATCGCAGCTCGAATCTCCGAACGGTGCTTCTACAACCTCGAGGCGCCGGTGTTGCGCGTCGGTGGCTTCGGCACTCCGTACCCGGCATCGAAACTGGAGCGATTCTTCCTTCCCGATGTCGACCGGATTCTCGACGCAGTCGACCGCTGCCGCTCGCACTGACCTCGCGCTCACCGACCGCCGCCGATACGTACCGAACAGGATTCGACGATGCCCACCATCAAGAGCTTTCCGTTGCCCGACCTCGGGGAAGGACTCACCGAAGCCGATCTGCTGACCTGGCTCGTCGCCGTCGGTGACACCATCGAGCTGAATCAGAACATCGCCGAGGTCGAAACGGCCAAGGCCGCCGTCGAACTTCCCTCACCGTTCGCCGGGGTCGTTGCCGCCCTTCACGTGTCGGAGGGTGACACCGTCGAGGTCGGCGTACCGATCATCGACATCAGGGTCGGTGGCGACGACGAGGGCGGTGTCGAGCCGGAGCCTGCCGTTCCCGATGTGGACATGACGGTTCCCGCCGAAGACGGGGACGAGCGTGTTCCGGTTCTCGTCGGCTACGGCGTGGCGAAGGAAGGCTCCAGTCGACGCGGTGGCCGAGGTGCAGCACCGGCCACCCCGACACCGACCGGACAGAACGGGAAACCGCTGGCTGCGCCACCGGTGCGAAAGATGGCCAAGGACAACGCCGTCGACCTCGCCGAGGTGCCGGCCACCGGAGACCGCGGCGACGTCACCCGTGAGGACATCGACACCTACCTCGCGGGTGACAACCCGGTCGAGGAGCGGACAGCGGAACGGGCCGGTCGCGAAGAACGGACCCCGATCAAGGGAGTGCGCAAGCACACGGCGGAGGCGATGGTGCGCAGCGCGTTCACCGCTCCGCACGTCACCGAGTTCGTCACCGTCGACGTCACCGAAACTCTCACTCTGCTGGACTCCCTCCGTGCGTCCGCTCACTTCGCCGACGTTCGTCTGACCCCGCTGGCTCTGGTCGCCAAGGCGGTTCTCGTTGCGCTCAAATCGAATCCGTCGCTCAACTCCTCGTGGGACGAGACGAGTCAGGAGATAGTGACCAAGCATTACGTCAACCTCGGTATCGCCGCCGCGACTCCGCGCGGGCTGATGGTGCCGAACATCAAGGACGCTCACGAGAAGTCTCTGGTGGACATCGCCCGCGCGCTGTCGGATCTGACGCGGACGGCCAAGGAAGGCAAGAGCAGTCCTGCCGATCTCGCCGACGGCACGATCACCATCACCAACGTCGGGGTCTTCGGAGTCGACGCCGGTACGCCGATCCTCAACCCCGGCGAGGCTGCCATCCTCTGTTTCGGCTCGATTCGCCGCATGCCGTGGGAGCACGAGGGCCAGATCGCACTACGGTCGGTGACGACACTGTCGCTCTCGTTCGACCATCGCCTCGTCGACGGCCAGCAAGGATCGCAGTTTCTCGCGCTCGTCGGCCGGTTGTTGAGCAGCCCGGTGGATATGATCGCGCTGGGCTGATTTCCCGGCTCGTACCGTGTGAAGAAAAGGGGCTTGCGTGGCGGAAGCGATCGACACGCATTTCCTGGACCGGATTCGGGTCGCGGCGACGGGTGGGCCGGAGCTCGCCGATCCGGATCGTGTGCTGAGGTACTTCGATGCTCAGCTCGCCAGTCGGCACCTGGACTTCGCAGCCCGCTGGTTGCAATCGACGGGCTTCGGCTACTACACCATCGGATCGTCCGGGCACGAGTCGAATGCAGCGGTCGGTGCCGCGACGACGGTCACCGACCCGGCTCTGCTGCACTACCGCTCCGGCGGCTTCCATGCCGCACGCGCACAACAGCATTCGGGGTCGAATCCGATCCACGACGTGCTGGCCGGCTTGGTCGCCTCCACCCGCGACCCCATCTCCGGCGGGCGGCACAAGGTGTTCGGGCACCCCGATCTGGGCATCGTGCCGCAGACGTCCACCATCGGGTCGCAGGTCCCGCGCGCGGTCGGTCTGGCATTCGCGCTGGGGCGAGCGAAGGCGCTGCGCCACCGAACGCCATGGCCCGAGGACGCCATCGCGGTGTGCAGCTTCGGCGATGCCTCCGCCAATCATTCGACGACGGTGGGTGCGCTCAATTCGGCTGCGTACTGTGCCTACCAGTCGATTCCGATGCCGATCCTCCTCGTCTGCGAGGACAACGGCATCGGAATCAGTACCCGGTCACCGCGGGGCTGGATCGAGCGGTCGCTCAGCCGATTTCCGTCGATCGAGTACGTGCGAGCCGACGGGACCGACCCGGTCGCGCTGATGCGAACCGTGGACGCCGCTGTCGCCGCGGTGCGGTCGGGGCGTCGGCCGGTGATGGTGCATCTCGAGACGGTGCGGTTGATGGGCCACGCCGGATCCGACGCCGAGCTTGCGTACCGCACCAATGCGGACATCGTCGGCGACTATGCACGAGATCCGTTGCTCGCCTGCGCACGTGCGCTGATCGGGGCCGGTGTGCTCTCGGCAGCCGACGTCGAGGGCCGCTACGAGGCAATGCGCGAGACCGTGATGAGCGAGGCCGAGGCGATGGTCGAGTCGCTGCGGTCCGGGGCGTCGTCGCGCCTGGCCACCGCCGAGGCGGTGATGGCTCCGCTCACCGAACGGAGACCGATCGCGGTGGCCGCAACCGAGCAGAGCCTACGACCGGCACAGGGCGGGCCGCGGCTGACACTCGCCGCCATGATCAACAGGACGCTCACCGACATCATGGCGGCGCGGCCGGAGGTCCTGGTGTTCGGGGAGGACGTGGCCGTCAAGGGCGGCGTCTACGGAGTCACGAAGGGTTTGCGCAAGAAGTACGGCGCAGCAAGGGTTTTCGACACGCTTCTCGACGAGCAGACGGTGCTCGGCACCGCCCTCGGTGCTGCGCTGGCAGGATTCGTCCCGATACCCGAGATTCAGTATCTGGCGTACCTGCACAATGCCGAGGATCAGCTGCGTGGTGAGGCCGCGTCGCTCGAGTTCTTCTCCGATTCGCAGTTCAGCAACGGGATGGTCGTGCGCATCGCTGGTCTGGCGTATCAACGCGGTTTCGGCGGACACTTTCACAACGACAATGCGGTCGCTGTTCTGCGCGATATTCCGGGCATCGTGGTTGCGGTTCCGAGTTCGGCGGCCGAGGCCGCCGGTCTCTTGAGAACCTGTGTGGCACTGGCCGCGGAGGAGGGGCGAGTGTGCGTGTTTCTGGAGCCCATTGCGCTCTATCACCGCACCGATCTGCTCGACGGCGACGGAGAGTTGCGGTGCGCCGACGACGCGTCCGCCGAGTTCGCCACCACCGCAATCCATTCGGACGGTGACGATCTGGCCATCGTCACCTTCGGTAACGGGGTGGTGATGAGCAGGCGTGCGGCATCGAGGTTGCGTGAGCGCGGGATCGGCGCGACGATCGTCGATCTGCGCTGGATCGTTCCGCTGCCGGTCGACGACCTTCTGCGCCGGCTCGACGGCTTCGATCGCGTGTTGATCGCCGACGAGACCCGGCACGACGGGGGAGTGGGAGAAGGCGTCGTGACGGCGCTCGTCGAGGGTGGCTACGCGGGTACGGTCCGCCGAGTGGCGAGCAAGAATTCGTTCGTACCGCTGGGTGCCGCAGCCGATCTCGTCCTCCTGTCGGAAGACGAGATCGTCTCTGCGGCGTTGGAGATGGTCGAATCGGATTGACTCAGTGCACCGGCTGTACGGGAGCGACCTCGTCGACATCCTTGCGTGCCGGAGCGCGGATGAAGAACGACGCCGCCACCGCCATTAGAGATACCGCGCCGCCGTAGAGGAACGCGGCATGGATGCCGGCCTCCGAACCGCCGAGCTGGGTTGCGCCGTCGGAGATTCGGGCCGCCGCGGTGTTCGACATCACGGTGACGAAGAGCGCGGTTCCGGCAGCGCCTGCCAACTGCTGCACCGTGTTGAAGATTGCGCTTCCGTGCGAGTACAGCGGGGTGGGCAGCGAACCCAGTGCCGATGTCATCAGTGGCGTCATGATGAAGGCGAGTCCCGCCGAGAGAAGCATGTGGATGCCGATCACCACAGGCAGGGCGGTCTGCGCGTCGAGCACGGTCATCGACCACAGGGCGGCGCTCATCACGATGGCTCCAGGAATCACCAACGGGCGCGGCCCGACTCGGTCGAAGATGCGGCCGACGAACGGAGCGAGCAGGCCCATCAGCAATCCGCCGGGGAGCAGCATCAGGCCGGTGTCGAGTGTGTCGAGGCCGCGGACGTTCTGCAGGTACATCGGCAGCAGGATCAGCGCACCGAACAGGGCCATCATCGAGATCGCGATCATGCCGAGGCCGATGCTGAACGTGGTGGTGCGGAACGGTCGCATGTCCAACAGTGCGCCGCCACGGTCCTGGCGCGAGATCTGACGCAGCACGAACACCAGCAGTGCGATCACACCGACCGCCATTGGTAGCCATACCGGTACCACCGATTCTTCGGCCGAATGTCCCAGGCTGCTCAGGCCGTAGACGATGCCGCCGAACGCCAACGCGGACAACACCACCGATGGGGGATCGAACGAAGGCCGACCGGTTTGCGTCACGTTCTTCACCAGCGTGGTACCGATCGCGAATGCGATCAGTGCGATGGGGAGAACGAGCCAGAACATCCAACGCCAGTTCAGCGAATCGAGGATGACTCCCGAGATCGTCGGGCCGACGGCCGGAGCGACGGCGATGACGATCGAGATGATTCCCATCATCGCGCCGCGCTTGTGCGCAGGGACGACGGTGAGCACCGTCGTCATGAGCAACGGCAACATGATGGCCGTGCCGCTGGCCTGGGTGATGCGTCCGAGCAGGAGTAGCTCGAAGCCCGGGGCGGATGCCGCGAGCAGCGTGCCGACGGTGAACAGCGTCATCGCTGCCACGAAGACCTGACGCAACGTGAATCTCTGGAACAGATACCCCGTGATGGGAATGACCACGGCCATGGTCAGCAGGAATCCGGTGGTGAGCCACTGCGCCGTCGTTGCCGTGATGCTCAGGTCGACCATCAGGGTAGGGAGCGCCACGCTCATGATCGTCTCGTTGAGGATCATGACGAACGCTGCGATGACGAGGATGCCGATCAGCAACTTGCTTCCCGGCGCGAGCTGCGCGTCGGGTGCGTGGTCGGTCTCAGGTGTGGTCATGTGTCGGGAACTTTCGCGTATGGGTTCAAGTGTGGAGAAAAGGTCGTGCTGCGACAGCCTGACTCATTGTGACAGTGACTGTCAACTTGAACATTGCTGGTAAGTTGACGGCGAGAATACGAAGAAGTAGGCGATGGGTGGAGGACAATGAGCGAGCACGTGCCGGACCTGCGAGAGCGACGTCGCCGGGAAACCCAGCTCGAGATCACCCGTGCCGCGCTCGAACTGTTCGAGACGCAGGGTTGCGCAGCAACGACGGTCGACCAAATCGCACGTCGGGCCGGAGTATCGCCCAGCACGTTCTTTCGTAGCTTCGCATCCAAGGAAGAGTCGGTTCTCGGGCTCGCCCCGGAGTTCGAGCTCGACATCGACGCCTGGCTGGCATCGACGGCCCCCGCGAACATAACCCTTGCAGCTATCGAAGCACTGTACGAGCGATCCGTCGAACGATTATCCGCGGCACCGCACGAAGCGCGAGATCGACTACTGCGTACCCGACGGCTGATCGGGCGCGACGATCACCTGCGGTCCGCCGCCTTCGCGACCGACGCCATGACGCTGTGTCGCGTCACCGACTCGGTGGCCGCCAAGCTCGATGGCCACGAATCACGTTCGTACGCACGATTGCTGATCGAGGGTGCCGGGATGGCCATGCGAATCGCCTTCGACGACTGGGCCGAGCGCATCGATGCCGGGCAGGACGCCGACCTGGTGGATATCTACCGAACCACGCTGCGCGATCTACGACGCGTAGTCGCCGGATGACGGTAGACGTCGTGAGTGGAACTTCGTAGCAGGGGTCGCGTTTTCGTGCACGTGGCGCGAAGCGCCTCTCACCCGAAGCGCTGCGGAGCCAAGTCTTCCGCCCGCAGTCCGCGCGCAGTCACGTCGATCGGAAGCGGTTCTCCGCGAACGATTGCCGCGCCGACTCGTGCCAGTGCCGCACAGGTCTGGATTCCGTACCCACCCTGACCTGCGCACCAGAAGAAGCCTTCGATGCTCGGGTCGAAGCCCACGACCGGGGTGCGATCGGGAACGAAACTGCGCAGACCCGCCCAGGACGAGCGCAGATGCCGGCCCGTCAGTGTGGTGGCCTCGGCGATGTCGTCGAACGCCCGCGCGATCTCCAACTCGTCGGGGCGCGCGTCACTCGGCTCGGTGGGCGTCTCGTCTGCAGGGGAGCACAAGAGTTGTGTGCCTTCGGGTTTGATGTAGAACTTCTCGTCCATATCGCTCAACGTCGCCAGATTCGCGGTGTCGAGATCGTCGGGCGCGGCGACCATGAACACCGACCGACGCATCGGGACGAGTCCGATAGGATCGGCACCCGCCATGCCGCCCACGACGTCCGCCCACGCGCCTGCTGCGTCGACGACGAGGGGAGCAGTGTGGACCGACCCGTCCGTGGTGTGCACGTGCCACAGTCCGTCGACGCGTCCGAGCTGCGTCACGCCTGTCCCGGTGTGGACCTGTCCACCTCGATCGCGCAACCCCCGTACGAAACCCTGGTGCAGCGCGTGGACGTCGACCTCCATCGAATGTGGTTCGTAGAGTGCACAATCGATCAGGTCGGGGCGCAGCGGCGGGAAGAGTGTGCGCGCGTCGGACGGGGTGACCAATCGGGCGTCGGGTGTCAGTCGGCTGACGTCCGCATACATTGCCTCGAGCGCGTCGCCTCGCCCGATGGCCGCGAACTGCAACAGCGGACGCGGGGCCAGCAGCTCGGTTCGGAAGTGCTCCGGCGGGTCGACCAGAAAGGCCCGGCTGGCCGTCGTCAGGGCCCGAATGGTGCTGTTGCCGTAGGTTTCCAGGAACAGAGCGGCCGAACGTCCGGTGGTGTGGAAGGCCAGGGTCGATTCGCGCTCGAGCAGTGTGACGCCTCGGTCGCTCGCGAGTTCGTAGCCGAGCGAGACACCCCCGATTCCGCCGCCGATCACGATGACGTCGGTGGAGTTCCGTTCCCGCTCGGACGTGGTCATGGATTGCTCCCGTTCGTTGTCTCTGCGGTCCACTGCGCGCCGGGTCCGATCGCCTCGTCGAAGATCAGCCAGGTTCGCGTCGACAGTATCCCGTCGAGTCCCTGCAGTTTGTCGAGCACCAGGTGTCGTAGCGCCGAGGTGTCCGGAGCTCGCACCAGAACGAGGGCGTCGAAGTCGCCGCCCATGAGGCTGACGTGTTCGACGAAGGGGAAGGTGCTCAGATCGTCGGCGACGGCGCGCCAGGAATCCTGCCGAATGGACAATGCCACATACGCCGACGCGCCGAACCCCGCTTTCTCGTAGGCGATGCGTGCGGTGAATCCCTCGATGACCCCTTCGTCGACGAGACGGTCGACGCGCACGTAGGCGTGTGCTCGCGAGATGTGGGTGGCCTCGGCCAGGGCGCGCATGGACATTCGGCCGTCACGGCTGAGCTCGGTGACGATACGTCGGTCCACATCGTCGAGCTCGTATTCCTTCTGTGCCATCCGTCCACTCCAGCCGGTTCGTCAGGGGTCTGTGTGGACGAATTGTCACATTGTTTCCAGCATCGAACCATCGATCTCTGATTCGGCTCCCGATTTGAATGTCGGTCCATATGGCCGCACTCTGTGTAGAACACATCGATCCGCGACGAACACGCGCAGGAGGGGTACCGCATGACCACGACCGACACGCTCGATCACGTCACGACCTCGGTCGCGCGACGCGTTCGTCGGGGATACGAAGCCGACTTCGTGGAGTGGACCGATCGCGGCATGGACATCGTCCGAACCTTTCCCGGATTTCTCGGGGGCGGTTGGCTGCGCAGTTCCGGCGATTCCAACGACTACCACGTGGTGTATCGCTTCGAGACACACGCCGACCTCGACGCCTGGCTGCGCTCGGATGCCAGGCGCACCTGGCTCGGCACCGGCCGCCCCATCGCCGACGACGTTGCGACACATCGACTCTCCGGTGTGGAGGGATGGTTCGAGCCGCAGTCCAACCTCACCGACGCCGTCCGGGTGATCGGTGGTCCGCCGCCGCGGTGGAAGCAGGCAGTCTCGATCGGGGTTGCCTTCTACGCCGTCAGTCTGCTCGTCAACATCGTTGTGACGCCACACCTGACCGACCTGAACGTGGCCCTGCGTACCGCGCTGGTGGTGCTGATGTGCACGCCGCTGATGGTGTATGTGGTGATGCCGTTCGTCACTGCTCGGCTGCGTCGCTGGCTGGTACCGCGCTCGTAGCCTCGCTTTCGATAGGGTCGAACCCATGCCCGACGCCCCGGTACACGATCAATTCGCCCTCGACGGGGCCTGGAACTTCCGTGATCTCGGCGGTGTGCGCACCACGGACGGGGCGACGGTTCGGCCTGGATTGTTCTATCGCGCTTCCGAATTGAGCGCGCTGTCCGAGAGCGGTCAGCGTTCTGTCGGTGACCTCGGGATCCGCACGGTGTTCGATTTTCGTAGCGGTTCGGAGATCGATCGCAGTGGCGCGGACCGAGTTCCGCCGGGCGTCGAGTCGATCTCGGTTCCCTTCGAGATCGTTCGAGGAGTGCGCGCCCCCCACGAAGCTCCCATGCAGGACGAGCGGAGCCAAGTCGAGTACATGATGCGGGCGTACGCGTCCTTCTCGGCTCTCGACGGGGCATCGCACGCGATCAAGCGGGTGGTCGACGCGATCGTCGAGGGGCGCGGTGGCGTCCTGGTGCACTGCGCAGCGGGCAAGGATCGGGCCGGGTGGACCGTCGCGACGGTGTTGCGGGCGGCCGGTGTCAGCGAGGACGACATCGTCGCGGACTACCTACGCAGCAACGACGGGATCGAGCCCCTACTCGCTCACGTGCGCCGAACCTGGGTGGGGGCGGCCGACACGGAGGTCCGACCCACCGAGGCGATACTGGGAGTTCGCGCGTCCTACCTGGAGCACGGGCTGGACGTCATGAAGTCGACACACGGATCGTTCGACGGGTACCTGACGCACCTGGGTATCGATCGGGACCTCCGGCATCGCCTGACCGCCGCCCTCTTGAACGACTGAGCGGTAGCCTCGCCCCATGCGTATCGGACATACCGCCCCGGATTTCGAGCTACCGGACCATTCCGGGGAACTGCGTGCGCTGACCGACCTGACTGCGTCGGGCCCGGTCGTTCTGTTCTTCTACCCGGCGGCCAACAGCCCCATCTGCACGGCCGAAGCGTGTCATTTCAGGGACTTGGGCACGGAGTTCGAGAGATTCGGCGCGCAACGTGTCGGCATCAGTACCGACACCCGAGATCGCAACCAGCATTTCGCGCTGCAGAGGTCGTTCGACTATCCGTTGCTGTCCGACTCCGACGGTGCGGTGGCCGAGCAGTTCGGAGTGCGACGAGGCGGGTGGTTCACCCGGCGGCGTCGGCTTCGTGAGCTCGAACGCGGGCGGGCGCATGCAGCCAACCGTGGGTACCTGCGGCAGCTACTGTCCGTGAAGCGGACGACATTCGTGATCGATCGGAACCGAGTGGTGCGGATGGTGGTGCAGAGCGAACGCGGTCACGTACATGCGACCAAGGCGTTGGAGTACCTGCGCTACCTGTCGTGAAGGGCTGTTCTCGCTATTCGTTCGCGCCGCTGAACAGGGCGGTGTAGACGGCAGGCTTCGATGTTTCGGCGTGCGCATCGGTCGATGCGTCGTCGGGATGGCTGAAGAGCGCCTCGTTCTTGTCCTTGTGTTCCATTCCCCGAGCATGCCCCTGATTCGCGGCAATAGCCACTCGCCGCGCGGGCTGTCCGGGCTCGGCCGGGTGGGATACTGCTCGAGTGCCCGATGAATCCCTGTTCGACGCCCTTCGTCGCGAGCCCGACGCCGAGGCACCCAACCTTCACGCCGTCGACGCCGCGGACCGCCTCGTCCTCGATACCGTCGACGAACTGACCGGAATCGACAGGACCAGGCCGATCGCGGTGATCGGCGACCGGTACGGAGCCCTGACCCTCGGGGCCGCCTCTGTCGGGTTCTCCGCGATACGCGTGCATCAGGACGCCGTCACCGGAGTGCGCGCGCTCGAGCTGAACGCCGCGCGGGTCTCGATGGCCGGGACTTACACCCAGCACGCGCTCGGTGCCGAACTGCTCGACGGTGTCGGCGTGGTGCTGATGCAGTTGCCGCGAGGTCTGGCCGAACTCACCGAGATCGCCGAGCACATCGCCGCACACGCATCGTCGGACGTCGTCGTCCTCGCGGGGGGACGAGACAAGCACATGACCCCGGCGATGAACGACGTCCTGCGGAAGTCGTTCGAGACGGTGACGGCCGGCCGCGGACGACAGAAGGCCCGAGTGCTCACCGCACGCGGGGCGGTGGCGTCGGGAATGACGTATCCGGTGAGCAAGAGGATCGCCGACCTGGACTTGACGGTGGTGGCGCACGGTGCAGTGTTCGCGGGTGCGGGCCTCGACATCGGGACCAGGTATCTGCTCGAGTTCGTTCCGAAGATGCTCCCGCGAGCTCGGGTTGCCGTCGACTTGGGCTGTGGCACAGGAATTCTCGCAACCGAATTGGCGCGCACCAGGCCCGACCTCGAGGTGATCGCCACCGACCGCTCGTCCGCAGCGATTGCATCGGCGGCGGCCACGGCCGAGGCCAACGGGACGCGTGTGTCGGTGCTCGCCGACGATGCGATGTCCACGGTCGAATCGGAGTCGGTCGATCTGGTGGTGTGCAACCCGCCCTTCCACGAGGGTGCTGCGGTGCACACGGGCGGCGCGAGCAAGTTGTTCGCGGCGGCGGGCCGCGTGCTGAGGCCGGGAGGACAACTGTGGACGGTGTTCAACACCCATCTGAACTATCGGCGCGAACTGGCCGACGCCGTCGGCCCCACCGACCTGATGGGGCGCAACGGCAAGTTCACCGTTGCTCGCTCGGTGCGTCCGAGCGAGCAACGGTAGACGGTCAGGTGACCGGGCCGCCGTCTTCGGGAGCTCCGTCGATCTGTCCCCGGTTGCGTCCGAGGTCCTCGACGAGAGTGCCTTCGACTATTTCGGCCTGACGCTGGCCTTCTGCGTAATCGACGTCCGGATCCTCGTCGGATTCCTCGATGACGTGGTCGACCAGTTCCTCGGTCAACTCGTCGTCGGGGGTCTCGGTGATCGGGCGGTCGAGATCGTCTTCGACGGCGATGTCGGGTTCTTCCTCGCTGAGCTTGAGGTCCAGACTCTCGCCCTCGGCTGCTTCGCGAGCAGTGGTGCCGAAGCTGTTGGCCTCGCTCCAGTGATCGGGGGGATCGACCACGGTGTCGCCGTCGTCGTTGCGCACCTCGTCGGAGTCGACGCTCTCGCTGGGGTCCAAGGTCTGGTCGGGTCCGTCTTCGATTGCCATTTCCTCATAGTGCCCGTTTCGATTCGGTGTCACACACGCCGTCGTCTCCGCGTGTCGAGCCCCCACCCGGTAGAGTCCGATTTGTCCGTCGTAGAAGTTCTCCTCCTGGGAACTTTTGTCCGGATGTCAGACGTTCTACTGATGACCGACGGGGAGATCCCCGGTGGGGATCAGAACTTACGAAGGGAAGAGACACGGTGCGCACCTCCAGCAACCCGGTGTTCCGCAACCTGCCCAAGCAGCAGGGCGGCGGCTACGCCACATTCGGATCTGCGACGGCTGGAGCCTCGCAGGCCGCCACCTTCGGCCAGCATCCCGGAACGCAGGCCGACCCGTACACCACCCAGCCCGCACAGCGGGCCATGACCATCGACGACGTGGTCACCAAGACCGGCATCACCCTCGGTGTGCTGAGCGTCACGGCGATCATCTCGTACCTGCTGGTCTCCAACAACACCGCGTTGGCCGCTCCGTTTGTCATCGGCGGTGGCTTGATCGGCTTCGGCCTGGTCATGTTCGCGACCTTCGGTCGCAAGATGGACAACAAGGCCATCGTCCTCGCCTACGCCGCAGCGGAAGGCGTGTTCCTCGGCGCACTGTCGCTGATGTTCACCGGTGTCGCGTTCGGTGGGGTCGGCGGATCGGCCCTCATCGGTCAGGCCGTCCTCGGCACGTTCGGCGTGTTCTTCGGCATGCTGATCGTCTACAAGACCGGCGCGATCCGCGTGACCCCACGCCTGACCCGCATGGTCGTCGGTGCCCTCATCGGTGTCGTCGTCCTCATGCTCGGAAACCTCGTCGCCAGCTTCTTCATGGAGGACGGTTTCGGTCTTCGTTCCGGCGGACCGCTGGCCATCATCTTCAGCCTCGTCTGCATCGGCATCGCCGCGTTCAGCTTCCTGCTCGACTTCGACCAGGCCGATCAGCTGATCCGCGCACAGGCACCGGAGAAGGCAGCCTGGGGCGTCGCCCTCGGTCTGACCATCACGTTGGTCTGGCTGTACGTCGAGATCCTGCGACTGCTGAGCTACTTCCAGAACGACTAGTACTCACGAGAAAAGCCCCGCCACTCCTTCGGGAGAGGCGGGGCTTTTCTCGTTGTGCTGTCTCGGATCAGCTGAGACGTTCCAGCACCATGGCCATGCCCATGCCGCCGCCGACGCACATGGTCTCGACGCCGAACGTCTCGTCGTGTGTCGTCAGGTTGTTGAGCAGCGTGGTGGTGATCCGGGCACCGGTCATACCGAACGGGTGGCCGATGGCGATGGCACCGCCGGAGACGTTGAGCTTGTCCTCCTCGATGCCGAGGTCGCGCGCCGAACCGAGGACCTGCACCGCGAAGGCCTCGTTGATCTCGAACAGGTCGATGTCGGAGATCGACATGCCCGCGATCTTCAGCGCCTTGCGGGTGGCCTCGATCGGTCCGAGGCCCATGATCTCGGGAGAGGTGCCGGTGACGCCGGTGGAGACGATGCGCGCCAGCGGGGTCAGGCCCAGTTCCTTGGCCTTGGTGTCGCTCATGATGACGAGCGCTGCTGCGCCGTCGTTCAGCGGGCAGGCGTTGCCGGCAGTGATCGTGCCGTTGGGTCGGAAGACCGGCTTGAGCTGGCTGATCTTCTCGTACGTTGTGCCGGCGCGAGGGCCGTCGTCGGTGCTGACCACGGTGCCGTCGGCGAGGGTCACCGGGGTGATCTCCCGCTCGAAGAATCCGGCGTTGATGGCCTCTTCGGCGCGGTTCTGGCTGCGCACGCCCCAGTGGTCCTGGTCCTCGCGGGTGATGCCGGTCAGAAGCGCGACATTCTCGGCCGTCTGGCCCATCGCGATGTACGCGTCGGGCAGTTCGCCGTTCTCGCGGGGGTCGGTCCAGCTGTCCGCGCCCTCTTCCTGTGCCTTCTTGGTACGGGCCTCGGCGTCGGCGAAGATCGGGTTGTGGCTCTCGGGGAGCGAGTCGGAGCTGCCGTGAACGAAGCTGGACACGCTCTCGACACCGGCCGAGATGAACACGTCACCTTCGCCCGCCTTGATCGCGTGCAGCGCCATGCGGGTGGTCTGCAGCGAGGACGAACAGTATCGCGTGATCGTCGTTCCGGGCAGGGAGTCGTAGCCGAGCTGAACCGCGACGATGCGAGCGAGGTTGTTGCCCTGCATGCCGCCGGGCAGTCCGCAGCCCAGAAGCAGGTCGTCGATGTCCTTCGGGTCGAGCGAGGGCACCTTGGCCAGCGCAGCGGCGACCATCTGAGCGGTGAGGTCGTCGGGGCGAATGTCCTTGAGCGACCCCTTCATCGCCCTGCCGATCGGTGAGCGCGCGGTGGCGACGATGACTGCCTCTGGCATGAGATCTCCTTCGAATCGATACTGCGTACCTGCTTTGCTACCGCCGGGTAGGCGATGTCTCCTGACCGAACTTACAACCCCGCCGAATCGGCGCTGCCGCGACGTACGAGATCCTCCGACGCAGTGGTGATCTCGGCGTCGAGTTCTGCTGTTCGCCGGCGCAGAAATCGGTCGAGGGCTGCGGTGGCACGGGGGATCGGCTTGCGCGATTCGACGGCAGCAGACACCGTCGGCAGTTCGGGCAGCGGACCACCGTGCCACACGCCGAGGGCGGAGGCGAGCACCGGCAGAATCTGCTGTGCGGCAAGCTCGTAGCCGGCCGCCGAGGGATGGAAGCGGTCCGCCGAGAACATGGTGTCGGGGGCCGCCAGGAACTCGGGAGCCAGCAGATCGGCCAGGGCCACCGGATGCCCGCCCGCGCTGAGCGTGCGGGCCGTCTGGGCGTGTGCGAGGCGGCGACCCCAATTGCGGACGACGGTACGCAGCGGCTGCGGAATGGCCGTCACGACACCGAGATCGGGGCACGTACCCACGGCGACGACGCAGCCCTTGGCGGTGAGCCGCTCCACCGCGTCGCCCAGTCGGGCCGCCGAAGCCGGAATGGAGAACTTCTTGGTGACGTCGTTGGCGCCGATGAAGATGACCGCGGCGTCGGGAGGGGGACCTGCGACGAACATGGCGTCGACCTGGCCTTCGAGTCCCTTGGATGTGGCACCGGCAATTGCCTTGGTGCTCAAGCGAATTCGTTGGCCTGTTTCCTCCGCCAATCCTCTGGCCAGCAGAACGCCGGGAACCTCGTCGGCGACGGTGCAGCCGACGCCTGCCGCGGTGGAGTCGCCGAAGATCATCAGATGAATATCTGCTGAACTTCCCAATCGCCACCGTTCCGGGGCCACGCAGCCCGCTGTGTAGACGCCGTCCGCCTCCGGTGGTTTGGCCGTGGTGCGCCCGATGACGCCACGCGCCGCAGCGGCCTGCGCCATCAGATGTCGGTACGCGGCCCAGGACGCCGTCCCTGCTCCCGAGCCTGCCAGCACTGTCGCGGCGCTCGCTTTCGCAGCGGTACGCCATCCGCTCGCCGTCACAGATCGATCCCTCTCCTCATGCCTTCCTCACCATCGTATGCGGGTGTCGACGGCCGTGACCGAGAGTCGAATACCTGCATCTGGGAAGATGGAGCAATGCGCATCGCACAGCACATCACCGAACTCATCGGCAACACCCCGTTGGTGAAGTTGTCCACCGTCATCGGCGACGGCGCCGGCACTGTCGCGGCCAAGATCGAATACCTCAACCCGGGTGGTTCGTCCAAGGACCGCATCGCCGTCAAGATGATCGACGCAGCCGAGGCGTCCGGCGAACTGAAGCCCGGCGGCACCATCGTCGAACCTACGTCCGGCAACACCGGCGTCGGTCTCGCACTGGTCGCGCAGCAGCGTGGCTACAAGTGTGTGTTCGTGTGCCCCGACAAGGTCGGTGAGGACAAGCGCAACGTGCTGCGCGCGTACGGAGCCGAGGTCGTCGTCTGCCCCACGGCCGTCGCGCCCGAGGACCCCAACAGCTACTACAGCGTCTCGGATCGACTCGTTCGCGAGATCGAGGGAGCCTGGAAGCCCAACCAGTACTCGAACCCGGCGGGCCCGGCCAGCCACTACGAGACCACCGGTCCCGAGATCTGGGCCGACACCGACGGCAAGATCACCCACTTCGTCGCAGGCGTCGGTACCGGCGGCACCATCTCCGGCACAGGCAAGTACCTCAAGGAGGTCTCCGGCGGCAAGGTCAAGGTCATCGGCGTCGACCCCGAGGGCTCGGTGTACTCCGGAGGTACGGGCCGCCCGTACCTCGTCGAGGGCGTCGGCGAGGACTTCTGGCCGACCGCCTACGACCCGTCCATCCCGGACGAGATCATCGCGGTCTCCGATGCCGATTCGTTCGACATGACCCGTCGCCTCGCACGGGAGGAGGGCCTGCTGGTCGGCGGCTCGTGCGGCATGGCTGCCGTTGCTGCTATCCAGGTCGCCGAGCGTGAAGGTCCCGACGCGCTGGTCGTCGTGCTGCTGCCCGACGGCGGACGCGGCTACCTGGCCAAGATCTTCAACGATTCCTGGATGTCCTCGTACGGATTCCTGCGTTCACGCCTGGACGGCACCACCGAGGAGACCTCCGTCGGTGCAGTGCTGCGCGGCAAGTCCGGCGCGCTCCCGGACCTGGTGCACACCCACCCGTCGGAAACCGTGCGTGACGCCATCGAGATCCTGCGCGAGTACGGCGTCTCGCAGATGCCCGTGGTCGGTGCCGAGCCGCCCGTCATGGCAGGCGAGGTTGCCGGCAGCGTCACCGAGCGCGATCTGCTGAGCGCCGTGTTCGAGGGACGGGCCGCGTTGGCCGACCCCGTCGCCAAGCACATGAGCGCGCCGTTCCCGCTGATCGGTGCCGGAGAGACTGTCTCCGACGCCACCAAGGCACTCGGCGAATCCGATGCGCTGATGGTCGTAGAGGAAGGCAAGCCCGTCGGCGTCATCACCCGCCACGATCTGCTCGGATTTCTCAGCAAGGGCGCATAGCGGCAGTGGTGCGGTCGAGCGCCCCAGGAGGCACTCGACCGCACCACTGCGCGTCAGCGCACCGCGCTGGTGCCGGTGAGCGCCTGTCCGATCACGAGCTGATGGACCTCGGACGTGCCCTCGTAGGTGAGGACCGATTCGAGGTTGTTGGCGTGTCGTAGCACGGGGTATTCCAGCGTGATTCCGTTGGCGGCCAGGATCGTTCGGCATTCACGAGCAATCTTGATCGCTTCGCGCACGTTGTTGAGCTTGCCGAGCGACACTCGCTCACCCGGTAGCTGACCCTTGTCCTTCAGTCGGCCCAGGTGCAGCGCGAGCAGCTGACCCTTGCCGAGTTCGAGGGCCATGTTGGCGAGCTTGGCCTGGGTGAGTTGGTACCCGGCCAGCGGCTTGTCGAACACCGCGCGAGTCTTGGAGTACTCGATCGCCGACTCGATGCAATCCCGCGCCGCGCCCATGGCACCGAAGACGATGCCGAAGCGGGCCTCGTTCAGGCAACTCAACGGGCCGCTCAGGCCGCGGGCTTCGGGCAGCATCGCGTCGGCAGGAAGCCGGACGTCGTCGAACACCAACTCGCCGGTGATCGACGCGCGGAGCGAGAGCTTCTTCTTGACCGTGTTGGCGGTGAATCCGGGGGTGTCCGTGGGGACGACGAAACCCCTGACCTTGTCGTCGGTCTGGGCCCACACGACGGCGACGTCGGCGACCGGCCCGTTGGTGATCCACATCTTGCTGCCGTTGAGGATCCAGTCGTCACCGTCCCGCTTGGCGCGGGTGAGCATGCCTCCTGGGTTCGATCCGAAGTCGGCCTCGGTGAGCCCGAAGCAGCCGATCAGCGATCCCTCGGCCATGCCCGGTAGCCACTGCTGCTTCTGCTCCTCGGAGCCGTACTTCCAGATGGCGAACATCGCCAGAGAGCCCTGCACCGAGACCAGCGATCGAATGCCGGAGTCGATCGCCTCGAGCTCGAGGCAGGCCAGGCCGTACGCCGTCGCGGAGGTTCCGGCGCAGCCGTAGCCCTCGAGATGCATGCCCAGCAACCCGAGCGAGCCCAGTTCCTTGGCCAGTTCACGGGCCGGCACAGTGCCTTCGTCGAACCAGTCGGCGATGTGTGGACGGATGCGCTCGTTGCCGAACTTGCGGACGGTGTCTCGGATCTGACGCTCTTCGTCGTCGAGGAGTGAATCGATCGCGAACAGTTCGTCGACGCTCTGGGAGTTGGCCACGGTGCCTCTTTCCGCTGGGGGTTGTCTTCGCAGGTTACCCACGACCCCGCCGGGCGACGCAGGCCGATTAGGGTGGAGGGCATGAGTGAGCAGCGCAGCAAGGCAGACAACACCTCCTGGCAGGGCTTTTCCACGAAGGCGGTGCACGCCGGCTACGAGCCGGATCCGCTGACCGGCGCGGTGAACGTGCCGATCTACGCCAGCTCCACCTTCGCTCAGGACGGCGTCGGCGGTATGCGCAGCGGTTTCGAGTACGCGCGCACCGGCAACCCGACGCGTCGGCCGCTCGAAGCCAACCTGGCGGCCATCGAGTCCGGCACCTACGGGCGCGCGTTCTCCTCGGGCATGGCGGCGACGGACTGCCTGCTCCGCTCGGCGCTTCGCCCCGGTGACCACCTCGTCATCCCCAACGACGCCTACGGCGGCACGTACCGATTGATCGACAAGGTCTTCACCCAGTGGGGCATCGAGTACTCGGTGGCTGCGGTGTCGGATGTCGACGAGGTCCGCGCGGCGATGCGCCCGAACACCAAGCTGGTCTGGGTCGAGACGCCCACCAACCCGTTGCTCAACGTCGGTGACATCGAGGCGCTCTCGGGCGTCGCGCACGAGGGCGGGGCCAAGCTGGTCGTCGACAACACGTTCGCGTCCCCGTACCTGCAGCAGCCCCTGAGTCTCGGTGCCGACGTGGTGCTGCACTCGACCACCAAGTACATCGGCGGACACTCCGATGTCGTCGGCGGCGCTCTGGTGACCGACAGCGAAGAGCTCGATACGGCGTTCGCGTTCCTGCAGAACGGCGCCGGCGGTGTTCCGGGACCGTTCGACGCGTTCCTGACCTTGCGCGGCATCAAGACTCTCGCGCTGCGGATGGAGCGACACAGCGACAACGCCGAGAAGATCGTGGAATTCCTCGAGGGGCATCCGGCCATTTCGCAGGTCATCTATCCCGGACTCGAATCGCACCCGTCTCATGCGGTCGCGGCGAAGCAGATGCGACGGTTCGGTGGCATGGTCTCGGTGCGTCTGGCCGGCGGCAAGCAGGCTGCACTCGACTTCTGCGCGAAGACCGAGATCTTCACCCTGGCGGAGTCCCTGGGCGGCGTCGAATCGTTGATCGAACATCCCGGCGCGATGACCCACGCCTCGACGGCCGGTTCGTTGCTCGAGGTACCCGACGATCTCGTGCGGCTGTCGGTCGGCATCGAGGACGGTGCCGACCTGGTCGGCGACGTCGAGCAAGCATTGGCATGATCGTCGCACTGATCGACTCGGGCCTGGGGATGCTCCCTACGGCTGCGCGGCTTCGCCAGGTGCGTCCCGAGCTCGATCTGGTGCTGATGATGGATCCCGACAACGCTCCCTGGGGACCCAAACCGGATCGGTGGGTTATCGACCGGGTGGTCGCCACCGCCGAGCACGCCGTCGATCTCGGTGCCGAGGTGGTCGTGCTTCCGTGCAACACCGCCAGCGTGACGGCGCTGAGCCACGTTCGGGCCGCGCTCGGTGACACGATCCCGGTGGTGGGTACCGTCCCGGCGATCAAACCCGCTGCGGCGCAGAGTGATCGGATTGCGATCTGGGCAACGGCAGCAACGACGGCCAGTGCCTATCAAGCGCGGTTGATCGAGGAGTTCGCCTCGCATCGGACGGTGACGAGCGTGGCCTGCCACGGTCTGGCGGATTCGATCGACCGCGGAGACGAGCGGGGGATCAGCGCTGCGATCGCCGCCGCCGTGGCTGCCACTCCCGACGACGTCCAGTCGGTCGTGCTGGGGTGCACGCACTACCCGCTGGTGCGGGGCGAGATCGTTGCGCAGCTGCCCACCGAGGTGACGATGTTCGACAGCGCCGAGGCCGTGGCCAATCAGACCGTCCGACGCGTCGACGAGGTCGGCTCGAGCGGTTCGGGTACCGGCCGCGTCTCGGTGTGGCTCAGCGGAATCGAGGGCGGGTTGCCTGCGAGCGCGCAGCGGTATCCCGAAGGAAAGCTGCTACTCGACGACCTGCGAGCAGAGCAGCACTGACCCGTCGGGGAATGCAGGACGCTCCCGAGCGTTGTCTTTCACTGAGCTAACGGTCACTGCGGTGAAGGGAAACACATGGTCGGCGTCGAAGTGCGCGGTAGTGCCGGAAGGACTGCGGCGAGGATGCCGCATCGATACGCCTTCTGGGTGGTGGGCGTTGCCTTCATCGTGCTGATGGCGTCGTCGGCAGCACCGTCTCCGCTGTATCCGGTGTACCAGCAGTCGTGGGGATTCAGCGCGATCACACTCACGCTCATCTTCGCCGTCTACGCGGTGGCGCTCCTGGCGACGCTGCTCACCGTCGGCAGCCTGTCGGACCACATCGGTCGTAAGCCGATTCTGATTGCGTCGCTGCTGATGCTCGTGGTGAGCCTGGTGCTGTTCATCGTCTCCGACAGCGTGCCGCTCCTCATCGCCGCTCGCGTGGTGCAGGGAATTGCTGCAGGCGCGGCCACGGGTGCGATGAGTGCGGCCATCATCGATCTCCAGCCCGACGTGTCCACCGGGCCGCTGCTCAACAGCGTGGCACCTTCGTTCGGACTGGCGGCCGGGGCGCTCGGTGCCGGGTTGCTGGTGCAGTTGGCTCCGGCACCGGAGATCCTCGTGTTCGTTCTGTTGATCGGCGCGGCGCTCGTCCTCGCGGTGGCGCTGCTGTTCGTCCCCGAGACATCGGCGTTGCGCGGCTTCGATTCCCGACGCCACCTCGCGTCGACCCTGCTGCCGAGAATGTCGATCCCGAAGTCGGTGCGGGCACCGTTCCTTCTCATCGCTCCCGCCCTGTTCGCCACGTGGTCTCTCGGTGGTTTCCACCTCTCGCTCGGTCCGTCCATCATCGGCACTGTCTTCGGTGTCGACAACCACATCGTGGGCGGATTGGAGATCTTCGCACTGTTCGGTTCCGGTTCGATAGCAGCTGCCGTGGTGCGCAACGGATTTCCTCGCAGGGTAATGATGATCGGCGCGTCCGTGCTTGCGATCGGTGTGGCGCTGACCTTGGTATCGGTCGAGATCGGCTCGATCGGGCTGTACTTCGTCGGGGCTGTCATCGCCGGGTCGGGTTGGGGAGCAACTTTTCTCGGCGCGATGCGCACGCTCGGTGCGCTGGTTCCCGCAGCGGAGCGAGGCGGGGTGTTCGCCACGACGTTCGTCATCAGCTACCTCGCCTTCAGCGTGCCCGCCGTGGTCGCCGGTCTGTCGGTGCATCGGCTGGGGTTGAGCACGACGGTGGAGGTGTACGGCGCGTTCGTCATCGCGATGGCGTTGTTCTCGGTTCTCGGATTCTCGCTGGCGCAGCGCCGAGATCGGTAGTGCGCCAGAGTCTGTGGTTCTTCCTCTGCCGAGGGTGAGCGAGTACTCCTACCCGATCGGGTAGTTCGGTCGGGTCGTTGGCAGGGTTCCCGCCTCGAGGTGTTCCCAACGCGGTGTGCGGCGGTGGAGTGTGGTCATCAGTGAGACGCCGATCACAGCAGAAGGCGTCTTGTCACTCACACTCACCGAGGAGACACCGATGGTTATCGAGCTCAATCAGATCTGGGAATTCCCCATCAAGGAGTTTCATCCGCTGCCGCGCGCCAAGCTGGGAGTCGGTGCCCACGACATGATCGGTGTCGAGGCCAAGGAACTCGGGTTCAAGCGCTCGCTGCTCGTCACGACCGGTCTGCGCGGTTCCGGAATCATCGAGGAACTGATCGGCAAGATCGAGTACCAGGGCGTCGAGGTGGTCCTCTACGACAAGGTCGAGTCCAATCCCAAGGACTACAACGTCATGGACGGTGCCGCGCTGTACCAGAAGGAGAAGTGCGACAGCGTGATCTCCGTCGGTGGTGGTTCGAGCCACGACGCGGCCAAGGGCATTCGCGTCGTCGTCGCGCACGACGGACGCAACATCAACGAGTTCGAGGGATTCTCCAAGTCCACCAACAAGCAGAATCCACCGCACATCGCCGTATCGACCACTGCAGGAACGGGTTCGGAGACGTCCTGGGCCTACGTCATCACCGACACCTCGGACATGGAGAAGCCGCACAAGTGGCTGGCGTTCGACGAAGCGTCGACACCGACTCTGGCACTGGATGATCCGCTGCTCTACTACACCTGCCCGCAGCAGTGGACCGCGTTCTGCGGCTTCGACGTTCTCGCCCACGGTGCCGAGCCGTACGTCTCGCGTCTCGATTTCGCGCCGTCGCTCGGCAACGCCATCTATTCGATCGGCCTGGTGTCCAAGCACCTTCGTGAAGCGGTGTACGACCCGGGCAACCTGAAGGCTCGCGAGGGCATGATGAACGCCCAGTACATCGCCACGCAGGCGTTCAACTCCGGCGGACTCGGTGTCATCCACTCGATCTCGCACGCGATCAGCGCGTTCTACGACAGCGCTCACGGCCTCAACAACGCCATCGCGCTGCCGCGCGTGTGGGAGTACAACCTGCCCTCGCGCTACGAGCGTTACGCCGAGATCGCCGTGGCCATGGGCGTCGATACCAAGAACATGACCACCGTGCAGGCGGCCGATGCTGCCGTCGAAGCCGCCATCAGGCTCGCCAAGGACGTCGGAATTCCCGACAACTTCGGCTCCATCCGTTCGGCGACGTACGACAAGAACCGGATGAACACCGGCAAGTACGCGGGCAAGGGCGACGTGATCAAGGGCGACGAGAAGTCGGTGCTGAAGATCTCCGAGCACATCCAGGAGGACTGGTGCACCCCGGGCAACCCCCGTGAGGTGACCGTGGAGTCGATGATCCCCGTCGTCTCGCACGCGATCAACGAGTCGTACTGATGCTGCGCAGTGGTGCGGTTATGTGCCCCGGGCGGCGCATAACCGCACCACTGCGGCTCCGCCGCACCACGAAGGGAAACACATGACCTCGCTGTCGACAGTGCGTAGCGACGACACCGGCACCGTTCGATTCACCGACGCCGCCGATCTGCAGCGCGCGCTCGGCGAGCAGGACTACATCGCCGACGACGACCTCGCCACCGTGGTACATCTGGCGACAGCGCTCGATCGCCCACTGTTGCTCGAAGGCCCTGCGGGCGTGGGCAAGACCGAGTTGGCCAAGTCTCTCGCTGCGGCGAGCGGACGGAAGCTGGTTCGGTTGCAGTGCTACGAGGGCCTCGACGACAACCGAGCCCTCTACGAGTGGGACTACGCCAAGCAATTGCTGCATGTGCAGATGCTGCGCGAACACATCGGCGCGCTCACCCAGCACGTCACCGATATCGACGACGCATCGAAGCTGCTCGCCGCCAAGGACTTCGGCCTGTACTCCGAGCCCTTCCTCGCCGTACGCCCTCTGCTCGAATCGGTGCTCTCTGAGGAGCCGGTGGTGCTGCTGGTCGACGAGGTGGATCGCACCGAGGAGTCGATGGAGGCACTGTTGCTCGAAGTGCTCGCCGAGAAGCAGGTGACGATCCCCGAGGTCGGCACCTTCACGGCGCGCAGCGATCCGTGGGTGATATTGACCTCCAACGACACTCGTGAGCTGTCCTCGGCGCTCAAGCGACGCTGCCTGCACTTCCATCTCGATTACCCGACGGCTGCGCGGGAGCGCGAGATCGTCACCGCTCGTGCGCCCGAGGTGCCCGCGCACATCGTGGCCGAGATCGTCGATTTGGCAACCGAACTGCGCGAACTACCGCTGCGCAAGAGCCCGTCGATCTCGGAAGTGATCGACGCGGCTCGTATCGCGTCGGTTCTCGGACACTCCGAGGACACCCGCAAGTATCTGCTCGCCGCGCTGGTCAAGTACTCCTCGGACATGAAGATCGCCTTGGCCGGGCCGGTCGCCGAAACAACCTCTGCCGCAACGTCACTGGGAACTATCGTCAACACGACCGCGACGGCCTTTCGCGGACACGGTGGACGCGACAAGGGCGGCATCGGAATACGACGATGACCGGGCACGAATCGTTCTCGGCATCGGTGGTGCTCGACGTGCTGGCGGCTGGCTTCGGCCGGACGCTGCGGCGCTTCGGAGTAGCGGCGTCGCCGGCCGAGGTGATCGAGGTACGACGCGTCCTCGGTCTCCTCGGGGGCCGGGACCTGACGATTCTGCGTGCGGCCCTGCGCGCGACGTGCGCCAAGTACGACCACGAACAGCACGGATTCGATCTCGCGTTCGAGTCGATGTTCGAGGCCGCCATCGACAGTGCCGTGGACGAGCATCGATCGCCGTTGGGTGCGCAGGTCGCCGGCGGACTTCCGACGGACCTCGAGGTGGGAGCGGACCAGGAGGCCGCCATGTACGCCGAGTACAACGAACGGGCCGTGGAGATCGGGGATCTGCTCGACGCGCCCGAAGCCGACAAGGGCTTCAACCCGCACAAGGACGACGACGACATCAGCCTTTCGTCCGAGGATCATGATCTGTCGATCGACACCGACGGCGACATGGGCCGTCGCGGGGTCACCTACACCGTCGACCTGGAGCGGTCCGGATCGACGGCGGCAGGGGAGTTGGCGTCGAGTACCAGCGGAGCGGTTGCGGGACAGCTGAACTGGGAAGATCCGGCGAGCGTGCTGGCGTGGTTCGACGCCTACGATCCGCGGAGCGTCTACGGCGACGGCGGTGATTCGGGTCCACTGAGTGCCGCGATGCTGGATCGGATCACCGATGCCGTCGAGGCTTTCGTCGCGGCGTTGGGTGAGCTGACCGGAACCATGCCCTCACCGATACCGATCGACGGTGCGGCGCAGGTGATCGGCAGGCACGCCGAGATCGAGCGCGCGAGTCACGAACTGCTGCGGCACATGCGCGGCACCCCGCGCCCGCGGCCGCGCGAGCACTCGCGCGGGCCGCTGGACATGAGGCGCACCGTCCGGTCGAGTCTGCGAACCGACGGGATTCCGTTTCGCTTGGTGACGAAGACACCGGTACCGGACAAGGTCCGACTCCTCGTGCTCGCCGACGTTTCGCTGTCGGTTCGGCCGATCACGGCGTTCACCCTGCGCCTGGCGCAGGCCATGCATGCGCGCGCGCACCGATGCACGGTGATGGGGTTCGTCGATGCGCCGGTGGACGTGACTACCACCTTGCTCGCCAGTACGGGGGACGGCGCGCTGGCGGCGGTGCTCGCGGATGCGCGTCTGGACCTCGAAGCCAGTAGCGACTACGGCAGCATGTTCGGCGCTCTGTTGGACTCGCATGCCGACGTGCTGAACAAGCGCACCGCGGTGATCATCGTCGGCGACGGCCGGTGCAACGGCCGCCCGTCGGGACTCGATGCGCTGGAAAGGATTCGGTCCATGGTGCACCGCGTCGCGTGGATCACCCCCGAGGCGCGCCGCTACTGGGCTCAGGCTGCGTGTTCGATGGAGGACTACGAGCAGGTCTGCGACCGGGTCGTCGTGGCGAGGGACGGGGACCAGCTGACGGCGCAGGCGGCCGAACTGGGGCATGCGCTGTCCTAGCCAGCGTCCGACCCTGGCCGTCGGGGTTCGGGTACCTACCCGATCGGGTAGGTGGGAACCTGGTCCGGTGCTGGTGGGATTCGACGGGCCCCCCTCGTAGGGTTGTAACCTGAATCACATGCCCGGATGTCTCGGGCCGATGGACAGCGAGGGTGTGAACGGTGGACCAGGCAGCTACTGCGAACGTAGGCAAGGCGCTGCACGACCTCGATGATCGACGCAGCCGCCCGGAGGCACCGCGCGTGCTCAAGTTCCATGCCCCGGAGATCGTGTTCGGTCAGGATTCGTTGGGTGAAGTGGCGCACGCGACGCTTCGGCTGGGCGGAGTGCGTCCGCTCGTGGTCACCGATGCCGGTCTGATCGACAGCGGGTGGGCGGGTCAGCTGATCGATCTGCTCACCGCACAGGGCCTGTTTCCCCAGGTGTGGAGCGAGCTGACGCCCAATCCCAAGGATGTCGAGATCGAAGCCGGATATGCGGTCTACACCGAGTCGGTCTGCGATGTGCTGGTGGCCATCGGCGGGGGATCGGTGATGGATGCGGCCAAAGGCATTGCGATCCTGGCCGGTAACGGCGGCAGAATCCTCGACTACGAAGGTGTCGATCAGGCCACGCGCCCGATTCCACCCTTGGTCATGGTGCCGACGACGTCCGGTACGGGTGCCGACGTGTCCCAGTTCTGCATCGTCACCGATACGGCGCGCTCGACGAAGATCACCATTCTCGGCAGAGCTCTGGTCCCCGATATCACCGTGATCGACCCGCGGCTGCTCACCACGATGCCCGAATGGCTCAACGCAGCAACGGGTTTGGATGCCCTGACTCACGGTATCGAGGCCTTCGTCTCGCTCGGACACAACCAACTCACCGATCACCATGCGCTACGGGCCATCACCATGGTGATGTCGCAGCTGGCACGCACCATCGACGAACCCGCCGACATGGTTGCGCGCGGATCGATGGCCCAGGCGAGTCTCGAAGCCGGCCTGGCTTTCACCAACGCGATCCTCGGTGCAACGCATGCCATGAGCCATCAGGTGGGTGGACTGCTCGACCTGCCGCACGGTGTGATCAACGGCGTACTGCTGCCTCATGTCATCCGCTTCAATGCAGCCGAGGATCCGCTGCCGTACGTGGCCATCGCGACGAGCCTCGGACTTCCCGAGGGCAGAGCCCGGCCGGAGGAGGCCGCGATGGCCGTGGCAGACCGCGTCGACCGCCTCGCGCGACAGGTCGGTGTCCCGTCCGGCCTCGCACAGATCGGAGTCAGTGAGTCGGATCTCGATGTGTTGGCCACCAACGCTCTGCACGATGCCTGCATGTCCACCAATCCGCGCTCGGCGACGCACCTCGAGATGGTCGAACTGTTCCGGAGTGCGCTGTGACTTCGGGACCCGATGTGACGTCGGGCCCCGATCTGTCGCTGCTGACGGGACTGCGCTCGGGCAAGAACACGTTCTATCCCCAGTATCGCGGCGCGGCCGAACGGCTCGAACGCGTCGTCTATGCGCTGGAGCTGATTTCGCGGGCTCTGGTGCGGACGGTCGACGGCCCCGAGACGCTGGTGTGCGCGGTCGCGGAAGCCGCTCGTGCCCATCTGAGCGCGCAGTGGGTCGTGTTCGCGCTCGCCGACGGTGCGCTCCCGGATGCCGGTCCCCGGCGGCTGGTGCTCGGACCGGACGCGACGCCGTTCCTGGTCGACAACGTCGAGGGTCCGCCGCTGCCGGACGACGTCATCGACTGCCTCGAGTCGATTCGAACGGATACGTGCGGTGACGGGCAGAGTCCGGTCATCTCGGCCCATCACGCATTCGTGCCGATCGCGTTCGACGGTGGCGTCGTCGGCGCGTTCGCGGCGTGGACCGGCGACCGCCGGGTGCTCGACGCAACCGACGCGGCCGTGTTGAGCATTCTGGCGAGTCAAACGGCTGTGGCACTGCAGAATTCGGCTCTGTTCCAGAGCCGGCGACAATTGCTCGAACGCACCGAGAACGCGTATGCCCAGGCCCACCGCACAGCAGCGGATCTGGCTGCCCGCAACGCCGAACTCGAAGTGACTCAGCGGCAGTTGGGTGCCGCGCACAGACATCAGGTGCTCGACGACGAACGGCATCGCATCGCCCGCGAACTACACGACAGCGTGACGCAGGCGGTGTTGTCGGCCGGTATGCAGATCGAGGTGTGCCGCAGCGACATTCCGGCCGAGGAGCGCGGAGAACGGCTCGATCTGGCCAAGGAGTTGACGCGTCGAGCCGTCGAACAATTGCGGTCTGCGATCTATGCGCTCAACCATCCGCAGGATGCCGATCGAACGTCTCTGCCCGAGATGCTCGAGCAGCTCTCGGTGGTGCACATGCCCGACGAGTTGCAGGTGTCGTTGCGAGTGGAGGGAACTCCGGTCGAGCTGAGCAGCGAATGCGAGCACGCCCTGCTGCGCATCGCCGGTGAGGCGCTGTTCAACACCGCGGTGCATGCCCACGCGTCGCGGGCAATTCTGAGACTGACCTACTCGCCCGATCAGGTGCAGTTGTCCATCGCCGACGACGGGGACGGCGATCCGGCCCATCTGCGGATGATGCTGCACCTGTCCGAGTCCACCGACGTCGACGGTCGGCATCGAGGATTGGCGAACATGGCGGCCCGTACCCGCGAGCACGGTGGCGTCTTCGAGATCAGGCGTGCCCGTACCGGAGGAGTGCGAGTGACCGTGCGAATCCCCCTCGGGAGCGATCCCCTCGGCAGTACATCGGAGAAGGGCGACACCCTGTGAGCGTACCGACGATCCGCGACGGCCAAGGGCATGTGGCTGCACCCACGGTGCGCATCGTGCTGGTCGACGATCACGCGATCCTGCGCGAAGGGCTACGGTCGGTGCTCGAACGCGAGGCGGATCTGACGATCGTGGGGGAGGCGTCGACGCGGGAGGAGGGACTGGCCGTCGTCGCGCGGGTGGAGCCCGACATCGTGCTGATGGATCTCAAGCTGTCGGCCAGTTCGGATTACGAGGGTCTTGCCTTGTGTGCGCAATTGGCGAAGGCGCACAACGGAATCGGACTGTTGGTGCTCACGACCTTCCTCGACGACCGGCTCGTGGTGGAGGCGGTGCATGCGGGAGCGCGGGGATACGTGGTCAAGGACGTCGACACCACCGAGCTGGTACGCGCGATCCGCGCGGTCTCGCGCGGCGAGAGCGCCTTCGACTCGCGGAGCGCCTCGGCCGTCGTTCGCTCTCTCAACGGCACACCGAGCAGCATCGAGCGCCTGACCGAGCGTGAGCTCGAGGTCCTGAGGCTGCTCGCGACGGGCCTGTCCAACAACATGATCGGAACGCGACTGTTCATCTCGGCGACGACGGTCAAATTCCACGTCAGCAACATCATGCGCAAGCTCGCGGTGTCCAGACGAGCCGAGGCCGTGTACGCGGCGAGTAAGCAAGGCTTGATCTGACTGCAGAGCCTTCGGGCGCAGAGTGCAAAGTAGACGGCGCTCGGTGTCCTGTCGAGAGCGTCTGGGCGGTGCAGGCTTCGGATAACACATACCAGTGATATCCATGCCGAGGAGCACCCCATGACGACTGTTCAAGAAGGCACACGCCAAGACGACGCTCCCGCAGACCGCCCCGCGGAGCTCACCGTTCTCGGAGCCTGCGGCCAGGACTGTCCGGATTCGTGCTCGATGGTGGTCACCGTCGCGGACGGTGTGGCGACCAGCGTCAGCGGTAGCAAGACCAACCCGTACACCAACGGTGGATTGTGCGTGAAGGTGGACAACTACCTGGACAAGGTCTACAGCCCCGATCGAGTCCTGTACCCGCTCAAGCGATCCGGACCCAAAGGCTCCGGTCGCTTCGAGCGAATTTCGTGGGACGAGGCCGTTGCGACCATCGCGGAGAAGTTCACCGACATCGCCGAGGAATTCGGCCCGGAAGCGATCATGCCGTGCAACTACCTCGGCACCCAGGGGATCACGCAGGGGCTCAACGTCGGCGACGCATTCTTCAACCGTCTCGGGGCAACGGTTGCCGAGCGCACCTACTGCGATGCAGGGTCGTGCACTGCGTACGCGATGACGGTCGGCGATACGGCGGGAGTCGACCCGGAAAGCTTCGTCCATTCGAAGTTCATTCTGATCTGGGCGTCGAACATCATGAGCACCAACCTGCACCTGTGGCCGTATGTGGCCGAGGCCAAGAAGCGCGGGGCCAAGGTCGTCGTGATCGACCCGGTCAAAACCAGGACCGCGAAGGCTGCGAGTTGGTACATCCCGATCCGGCCGGGCACCGACGGCGCGCTCGCGCTGGCGATGATGCACGTCATCATCGACGAGGGGTTGACGGACGCGGACTACATCGAGCGTCACACCATCGGTTTCGACGAGCTGGCCGAGCGGGTGAAGCAGTACACCCCGCAGTGGGCATCGGAGGAGACGGGCATCCCCGTCGAGGACATCTACACCCTGGCGCGGGAATACGCGCAGAGTCAGCCGGCCGTGATTCGCATCGGTGTCGCGATCGAACGGAGCGCCGGTGGCGGGCAGAGCGTCCGAGCCATTTCCTGCCTGCCGTCGTTGGTGGGTGCCTGGCGCAAGCCAGGAGGCGGAATCCTGCAGCTACCCCTGTGGGCTTTCCCGGTGAACTGGCCCGAGTTCCTGCAGACGGATCTGCAAACGCCAGGCACGCGGGTGATCAATCTGTATCAACTCGGCGAAGCGCTGACCGGCGGGCTGAATCTGGACACGCCCCTCAAGGCCCTGATGGTCTACAACTCGAATCCGGTGGTGGTGTGCCCGGATCAGAAACGGATGATCGACGGGCTCAGCCGCGAGGATCTGTTCACCGTCGTCAGTGACCATTTCATCACCGACACAGCCGATTACGCTGACATCATCCTGCCGGCGACCACACAGCTCGAGCAGGACGACATCAACTTCTCGTGGGGGCACCTGTTCGTCACCTACAACAATCGGTCGATCGAGCCGATGGGAGAAGCGGTCCCCAACACCGAGCTCTTCCGGCGACTGGCCAAGGCCATGGGGTTCACCGAGCCGGTGTTCTCCCGTACCGACGAGGAACTCATAGCCCTCTCGTACGACTGGAATGCGCCTGCCATGGAGGGCATCTCGATCGACTCGCTCAAACAGCTCGGGTGGCAGCGGCTCAATCTTCCCGGTCCCGACGAGTACGCACCCCACGCCGAGGGCAATTTCCGGACGCCGTCCGGCAAGACCGAGTTCCTGTCCTCGGCAGCGGCGGGCGGCAACTTCGTTCTGCCCCTCTTCCGGCAGGGATCGAACGATCACCAGCCGGGCCAACCGGTGGATCCGCTTCCGCACTACATTGCGCCGCGCGAATCGTCTCGCACCAACCCCGAACTGGCGCAGAAGTATCCGCTCAACCTGCTGACGCCCAAGTCGCACGCCTACTTGAATTCGAGCTTTGGAAATCTCGACATGCATCGCAAGGTGCAGAAGGAGCCGACCCTGCTGATCAACCCAGCCGACGCCGAGCGGCGGGGTGTCGCCTCCGGTGATGTGGTTCGAGTGTTCAACGACCGCGGTGAGTTCACCGTCCTGGCCAAGCTGGACAAGTCCGTCATGGAGGGCGTGACGGTGTGCGCGATGGGCGCGTGGCGCAAGAACATGCTCTCGCTCTCGACCCCGGCCTCGCTCAACCCCACGGCATTCGCGGACCTCGGGAATGCCCCGACGTTCTCGGACACTCTGGTCGACGTGCGACCACTCGACGCCTGACAACACCTTCCCTACTACGAGAACGAGGATTTCGAGATGGCCTACGTCGTCACCGAACCGTGCATCGACCTGCTGGACAAGGCATGCACCGAGGAGTGCCCCGTCGACTGCATCTACGAGGGTGCTCGGATGATGTACATCAATCCCGACGAGTGCGTCGACTGCGGCAAATGCATGCCCGCGTGCCCCAACGACGCGATCTTCTGGGAACACAAGATCCCGGACGAGCAGAAGCGGTTCGTCGACATCGCAGTGGAGTTCTGCGAGGATGCCGATGCGTCGGGTGGCGCGGAGGATCTCGGTCCGGTCGGACACGACCACCCGGCGATCGACGAAGCGGCGAAGAAGTGAGTGACGCAACCGATTTCGAGTGTGACCTGATCATCGTCGGCGCGGGCCCGGCCGGCCTCTACGGTGCGTACTACGCGGGCTTTCGTGGGCTGACGGTCACCGTCGTCGACGCCTTACCGCATCCCGGTGGTCAGCTGGCCGCGCTGTACCCGGAGAAGAAGATCTTCGACGTCGCCGGCTTTCCGGCAATCAAGGCGCAGCATCTGGTCGACGCCTTGGTGGAGCAGGCAGAGCAGGCGAAACCGACGTATCTGATGGGACACGTCGCGACCGAGCTCGAAGAATCCGAGGAGGCCGTCCGGATCACGACGGACAAGGGTGTCACCGTCGTCGGGAAGGCGGTTCTGGTGGCAGCGGGGATCGGCAAATTCACGCCGAGACCGCTGCCGGCGGGTTCGGAGTTCCACGATCGTGGGCTTCGCTACTTCGTGCCGAGACTGAACGAGTTGGCCGGCGAACACGTGATGATCGTCGGGGGCGGTGATTCGGCGGTGGACTGGGCTCTGAGTTTGGAGCCGATCGCGAAGTCGGTGGTACTGGTGCACCGCCGCAACGAGTTTCGGGCTCATGCTCACAGCTTGGGACTGTTGGAGCGGTCGAGTGTCGATGTACTCACCCCGTACGAGGTCGAGGAGATCGCTGGCTCGGACGCCGTCGAATCGGTGACGATCGTCGACGGAGCCGGAACCGAACGCCGTCGACTTGCAGTGTCGAGTGTCGTTGCCGCACTGGGCTTCAAAGCGGCATTGGGTCCCATCGGGACGTGGGGTCTGGACAAGCACCAGCGCGATATCGCCGTCGACCGGACGATGCGGACCAATCGTCGGCGAGTATTCGCGGTGGGTGATGTTGCCGGACACCAGGACAAGGTCAAGCTGATCGCGGTCGGATTCGCCGAGGCCGCCACGGCGGTCAACCACATCGCACCACTCGTCGACGGTTCGGCACCGATCGTGCCGGGCCATTCGAGCGACTCGATCCACTGACTCGAGTCGATCGTCGCGTCAGTACCTCGGTTCTCGGTCGGTCGGCCGTGTCGAGCGCGTCACCGCACGCGGGTCGTCCGACCGGGCACAGACGCTGGCGCGGTACTGCCGCGGACTCATGCCGTACTGCTCACGAAAGGCGCGGCTGAAGACGGCGAGGTCCGCGAAGCCCCATCTCCGACTGATCTGCCCGAGCGACTTGTCCAGCGTGATGCTGCCGACGATCTCGCGGCGGCAGCGCTCGAGCCGTTTGGTTCTGATGGTGCGGGCCACCGTCGTGCCGCTCGAGGCGAACACACGATGCAACTGTCGCGTCGAGACCAACATCGCCGACGCCACCGAGGTGGGTGAGAGCTCGGTATCTGCGAGGTGGTCCTCGATGTACCGCTGCGCTGACCGAACCAGAGCTGCGCTGGGCGAGTCGACGGTCGAGTTCGTGGTGGTGTTGCGGGCGATCACGCTGACGAGATCGCCGACCTCGTCCGCTATCGCCTGCGCTCCGGTGATGTCCAGTGACGAGCGCGTCGAACTCAGATCGTGAAGAAACCGGCCCAGTAGCCCACTGAATCCGGCGGATCCGTCGAATGCCATCGCCGTCATGTCGCTGGACTCACGGGCGTCGAGCCGAAGCATGTGACGGGGCCAGGTGAAGACCTCCAGTTCCCATTGATCGTCGTCGGGGTGGCCGTCGATGATCCAGTCGAACGGGCGTGAGGTGTCGTAGATCGCGAAGTCGCCCCGCGTCAGAGTGCATTCGCGGCCGTCCTGCACGACGATGGCCGAGCCGCGTCTGATCATTCCGATCTGGACGTACTCGATGCGATCCCGATCGATCAACGAGTCGGTACGCGCGATGTGCTGCGTGGTGGATCTGACACTCGAAACCTGAAGGTGTGCAAGCGACATCGACCGGACGGCCCCGGTGAATCGGCTGTCGGCCACGTCCGCGACGTCCAGTGCGACGAAATGCTCGCTGAGCATGTCGCACCAGTCACTGCGGCTGGTCGTCCGAGTCGGGATCGAGAATCCGGATCTGGACAGCATGGGAACCCCTTTTCGTCGAAGCCCACCGTCGTCGGTCCTGGTGACCGTGTCGTCACTGCGATGCAGGAGCTTTGTTCGAGGTTAGCGCGCAATGTTTCCGGTTGATTCGCTGTTCGTAACATTGCCGGAAAGTCCGATCCGGACGGCGTGGCGAGGTCTCTGCAGGTCAACTAACGGTCGCTGGCGGTCAAATGCACTGCACCCCTTTGGACCAAGCTGGAACCGAATTCGACGAAAGGGGTGCACCATGGGCGACGTCGACACAGTCGTGCAGCTGGACGGGAACGACAGTGAATCCTGCGCAAGCGGGGTGCGAGTCGCAGTCACCTCCGACGCGTTGTCGGTCGAGGCGGCGACCGCCTGGGCCACCATGCCCCAGTGCGGGGCCGTTGTCACCTTCACCGGGGTTGTGCGCGAGTATTCGAGGGACTCCGCAGGTCGACGGACCGACGGGGTCGTGTCGATCGACTATCAGTCCTTCGAGTCGGTCGCGCGCGGACGCCTGTTCGAGATTGCCGAGACGGCGCAACAGCGTTGGCCCGACATCGGCCGTATCGCCCTGCTGCACCGGACCGGATCCGTCGCGGTGGGTGAAGCGAGTGTCCTGGTCTGTGTGTCCGCGGGTCATCGCGTCGCCGCGTTTCTGGCGGCTCAGTTCTGCATCGACATCGTCAAGGCGTCCGTTCCGGTGTGGAAGCTCGAACAGCGGGACGCCGCGCAATCCTGGGTGGAGACCGGTGTGCAGATCGAGAGTGTCGAGCAGGCGGCCTCGCAGTGGTCGCCGCTCACCTGCGGTGCCGCCTCGTGAGGGATGTCGTGACCGACGCGAGAGACGTTCGGGGCCGGCCACTTCGGGACCTGCGTATTTCCGTCACCGACCGGTGCAACTTCCGGTGCGTCTATTGCATGCCGCGGTCCGAATTCGGTCCCGACCACGAATTCTTGAAGACCGCGAAACTGCTGTCGTTCGAGGAGATCGACAGAGTCGCCCGAGCTGCTGCCGACATCGGTATTCGCAAGGTGCGCCTGACCGGTGGAGAACCGCTGCTGCGAACCGGAATTGTCTCCCTCGTCGAGCGACTGAGCGCCATCGACGGTATCGATCTGGCGATGACCACCAACGGTTCTCTGCTCGGCGCACATGCTGCGAAGTTGGTCGACGCGGGGTTGGGGCGGGTGACCGTCAGCCTCGATTCGACGGATCCGGCAACGTTTGCTCGCATGAGTGACACTCGGGTGCCCGTGCAGACGGTACTCGACGGTATCGACGCGGCGGTGGACGCGGGCATGTCTCCGGTGAAGGTCAATGTCGTGGTGCGTCGCGGGGTGAACGAGGATTCGATTCTGACTCTGGCGGAGCGGTTCAAGGGCACCGGCGTCGTGGTGCGCTTCATCGAGTACATGGACGTCGGTGCTACGAATCGGTGGGAGTTGTCCCAGGTCATGGACGTGCAAGCGATCGTGGAGACGATCGGCCGCGTCCACCCGCTGGTGCGGGTCGAGGCGGTGTACGACGGTGAGGTGGCGACTCGATATCGATACCTCGACGGCAGTGGAGAGATCGGCGTGATCGGGTCGGTGTCCGAGCCGTTCTGCGGAACGTGCACGCGCGCGAGGCTGTCTGCCGACGGCAAGGTGTACACCTGTCTGTTCTCGTCGACCGGAACGGACCTGCGCGCGTTGCTGCGCTCGGGGGCGTCGCAGGACGAACTCGTATCCCGCCTCGCGACGTTGTGGATGCGACGGGACGATCGATACTCGGAGCTTCGAGCGGAAACGAAGGAGGATCCGGTGCGAGATCGGATCGAAATGTCCTACATCGGTGGATGATCGAAGGGGGCTGATCGTATGGCCGAGTTGGTGATGTTCGCTGCGGCACGACAGATTGCCGGGGAGGCGTCGAACAGCATGTCGGGATCGACCGTCAGAGAGGTGCTCGATACTGCGGTCGAACGATACGGTGCGTCGTTCGCGGAGGTATTGGCGGTGTCGCGCATCTGGATCAATGGACGATCGCTGGCACGCGACGAGGATTCGCCGTGCTCCGATAGGGACGAGATCGCGGTCCTGCCTCCGATCTCCGGCGGATGATGTCGACGACAGTGGACAGCGTCCAGGTCCATCTCCGAACGGTGGACCAACACCGCTGCGCGATAAGAAAACTGGGAGTATCGGCGTCGGTGCGTTCGGTGCCGATCGGCAATGCGGTAGGGGCAACGCTCGCCGAGGATGTCGTTGCCGACCACGCACTGCCGGCCTTCGACAATTCGGCGGTCGACGGATTCGCCGTTCGCGCTGCCGATGTCATCGGTCCGGAACATCTGCCCGTACGTCTGCTCGTCTCCGCGCGCAGTGTCGCAGGTGGACAACCGGCACCGCTGCACCTTCATCCGGGTGAGTCGGTACAGGTCATGACCGGTGCCGCAGTTCCGTGCGGCGCAGACATGGTGATTCCGGTCGAGGGAACCAGCGGGTTCGTCGAGACATTCGGTATCGAGGAGGTGACGATCCACTCGGTCGGCTCGAAGAGCAACATCCGCAGTCGTGCCTCGGGTTTCGAGGTCGGCGACGTCGCCGTCCGGGCAGGCACATCGGTCACGCCGGCACAGGTCGGTGTTCTGGCGGCGCTCGGTCGCACCCATGTGCTGATCGAGTCGGCTCCGATCGTGGCGGTGCTGTCGACAGGATCCGAGGTTCGGCCGGTCGGGACCGAACTCGCACGCGGCGAGTGTTACGACGCGAACTCGGCGATGATCGTCGCGGATCTGCTTCGGTGCGGTGCCGACGTTCACCTCGAACCGGCCGTCGCCGACGACGTCGATGAGTGTCGGGCGGCACTGGCCCGATGCGCGGCGGTTGCCGACCTCGTCGTCACGACCGGTGGGATCAGCGCGGGCACCGAGGAGGTGATCCGGCTTGCGCTTGCAGACCAGGACGTCGAATTCGTCTCGGTTGCAGTCAAACCGGGCAAACCGCAGGGATGCGGAAAGGTCGAGGGAACTCCGATCGTCTGTCTGCCCGGAAACCCTGTCAGCGCGTTGATCTCGTACGAACTGTTCGTCCGGCCGATCATCGTTGCGGCACTGCGAAACCCGCAAGCCGAGCGAACGATCAGAACGGTCAGGGTAGCGGGGGAGGCCGTTTCTGCCTCACCGGTACCCCGGGTCATGCTGGGCATCGTCGACGGTGAAGGGGCCAGAATCATCCGATCGCATTCTGTCGGTGCGCTCGCCGACGCCAACTGTGTGATCGTGATCCCGCCCTCCGACGGCGACCTCGGGCCGTCCGGTGAGTACCCCGCGTGGATGCTCGACTCTCTCGCCTCGTCGCGGCGAGGCACGTGCATCTGAAGATCCGAGAAATTCTCTCGGCGCACCACTCGTCGATGTGAGGAGAGTGCACGCATTTCGTAACGCAAACGCCTCGGATGGCTTACGCCAAGGGCCTACCGTTGGTGCACTCGAACCTATCGCGGAGTGCATCATGACGTCATTTTGGACAACCCGGGGACTCGGCCATGCCGATCAGATGAGCTACTGGGCCGACGTCCTGTGTCAGGCATTCACCCCACTGGCACCGTGGCGATCCCGCGATCACGTCGAACGCAGTTCGTCCCGGTCCGGACTGCCCGGGTGGGTGCGCTCTGCGGCTGTCGGAGGTGGCAATGCCGCGGAGATCGCCTCCTGCACCCAGCGAATCGACCACGGAAAGCGCGAAGTCGCCCGCGCGGACGAGGACGTCGTCTTCGTCAACCTCCAACTGGATGGGCACTGTACGACCACCCAGGACGGGCGGCAGTGCACCGTCTCCCGAGGCGGATTCGCCGTCGTCGATTCGACCCGCCCGTACCGCCTCGAGTTCGTCGAACCGGGCAACGACGAACTGTGGCGGGTCCTGTCGTTCCGGCTGCCACGGCCATTGCTGGCAGACGTCGTCGCACCGTCGGCGGGGACCACTGCTCGGCGCTTTTCGAGCTCGTCGGGCTCGGCTCGCTTGCTCGGCTCACTGATGGTCGAGACCTGGCGGAGCGATTCCTCACTGCACCCCACCGAGCGGCAGATGATCGGTGCCGCCCATGTCGATCTGCTCCGCGCGGTGCTGGGAGCAACGGCCGAGCGGGACACCGCGTGCTCGTTGCAGACCGACGAAGCACTCCGGGTGTCCGCGGTTCGGTTCATCGACTCCCGGCTTCCCTTCGGCCGAGTTCCCGCCACCGAGGCAGCCCGCCACGTAGGGGTATCGGTTCGCACTCTCCATGCACTGTTCGAGAGGGCAGGAACGACTTTCGGTGCCGTGGTACGTGAGCATCGAGTCGAGGCGTGTCGTCGTGAGCTTGCCGATTCGCGCGACGATCGGTCGATCGGAACGATCGCAGCGGCGTGGGGATTCTCGGATTCGGCGCACCTGGCCAAGTCGTTTCGATCGCACTTCGGATGCAGTCCGGTCGAATACCGAGCGTCGATGAAGACCAGGGAACTGCCGCAGCTGGTGCAGCGGTAGCGAAACGCTCTGTCCGAGTGTGCAGAACGGTACCGATCACGGCGCAGTCCGGTACAAGACCAGGACGACTCACCCGATGAAACTGGTGTGCAGGGCAGCGTCGCCCGATTCCGTTCTTCACCCCACCAGGACAGACATCGAGGAGTCCCACATGACCCTGAGTTTCGAGCTCAGCCCCGAGCAGATGGCCGTGCGCATGCAGGCGCGGCAAGTGGCAGACGAGATCCTGAGCGAAGTAGCAGCCGCTATTTCGCCCTTGCCCCGGCCGGAGGATCGCTTCTACGCATTGCAGCCGGTCTACAAGCAGCTGGCCGGGCTCGGATTCGTCAAGGGACTGGTTCCCGATCAATACGGCGGCGCGTACTTCGACAACCTGACGTTCGCCCTTGCGGCCGAGGAACTCGCTCGGGTCGACATCAACACTCCGACAGCGTTGCTCGGCACCGGATTGGGACTGAATCCGATCATCAATTTCGGCACCGAGGAACAGAAGAATCGCTGGCTCCCGCTGTTCTGCGACGGCGAGCCTCGGCTGGCTGCGATCGCATACACCGAGGTGACCGGTGGGGCCAACTACGACTCGGAGGACCCTACCGTCGGAATTCGGACCTTCGCGCGACGCGAAGGCGACGAGTGGGTCATCAACGGTGCCAAGCACTACACCACCAATGCTTCGGGCTGGGACGGTCAGGGTGCCGACCTGATCAGCGTGGTGTGCCGCACCGATCCTGCGCTCCCGCCGTCGGAGTCGCTCGCGGTCATCGTCGTGGAGAAGGGGACGCCGGGGGTCGAGATCACCGACATGATCGACACCATCGGACACCGCGCCACCAACTCGCCGCGAGTCGAATTCCGCGACGTGCGAGTGCCGGTCGGCAACCTCATCGGTAAGCCGGGCGACGGGTTGGACATCGTCGCCACCGCCTTCTCCTGGACCTGCTCGTCCATCGCCGCCGCGTGCGTGGGCAGGATGAGGGCTGCATTCGACTACTCTCTGCAATTCGCCAAGACCGACCACCGGTCCGGTCCGGTACCCGTCATCGAGTACCAGAACGCGGGATACATGTTGGTGGACATCAAGACTCGGATCGAGGCGGTCCGCTACTTCGCATGGAAGGCTGCCGATCACTTCGATCGCACCGGTGGACGCGACCGTGAATTGGCCAACGAAGCAAAGATATTCGCGTCCGAGACGGCCGTGCAGGTGGTGTACGACGCCATGCGTCTCGTCGGCGTCGATGCGTACACGAACCTGACCCCGATCGCTGCGATCATGGAAGACGTCCTCTGCTTCCCGGTGTACGACGGCGGAAACATGGGCGTTCGCCGGCGCAACGTCCACAATCTGCTCAAGGCAGACGGATTCGACTCACTCGCCGCGGCAGAGAATCGACTGTCGGTACCCGAGCACGCCTAGGCCGATGGCGCTCGTGGTGTCAGGATTCGATCGATCCTGACACCACGAACGGGCTCGCGCGCCGATTCCGGTTCGTACACACTGGAGAAAGGGCAACGAGGCCAATGGTTCTCGGTCATTTGGTCGGATGATTCCAAAAGTGTGGTGATGCTGACCGATTGTCGGGTCGTCACGGACCGTGAGGTAGTCGGGCACGTGCGGCGTCACGTCTTCGACGCTGCGCTGGACGATATGGCCGCGGGTTTCGAGACGGAGAGATCTACGACATGTACGCATTCGGCTCGCGTACCCGGTGCACCGGGCAGCTGACTTCTTGTTCTGCACGGCAGACGTGGTACTCGTCGGCAAGGATCTTCCACACGTCGACGTTTCCAGGGTCATCGCGCGGCGATTCAACGACCGTTGCGGCGAAGTGTTGGAGAAACCGCACGCCCTACTGACGTCGAGACATCTCCTATGGTCGGGCTCCACAAGGCCAGGGTATCGGCACTGCTCACTGTGGTCGGCACCGCACGACCGCGGCTCAGATCACGACATTCTGAGTTCGAGCTCGGCTGATTTGTGCTGCTCGGGGTGGTGAGCACGAGCAGCCGAGTCTGCGCTTTCGTTACTTGTCGGTGGCCCGGGTTAGTCTTCTTTCAGTTCGAACGCACGTTCTGAAACGTTGCTCACCGGGGGGTGGAAGATGGGTGCACTGCCAGCTGTGTCACTGGAGGCGTTGACCGCGGCCGCGTGTGAGGAGAATCGGCAGGCGGCCCGCAAGATCACCGCCTGTTACGAGGTTCATCGGAGCTGGATCACCCTCGACGCCGAACACAAGCATTACAGCCGCTACGGGCGCACCGAAATGGCCGTCGCGTTGGGGTGCTCGGCGACGGTCGCCGAATCGTATATCTCGGTCGGCGTCGCCCTGCACACCCGACTCCCATTG
>NZ_NOZC01000020.1:0-91553 GCF_002258545.1 Rhodococcus sp. 05-2255-3B1
CGGCGTCACCGTGCAGCGCAGTGAGCGGAACGTCGAGGGGGAGGTATTCGATGGGGGAGGCGATCTCGTAGCGTCCGGGCACCTCGTTCGGCATGCCGCCGAGGAAGGCAGGCACGAACTTGTCGCCGCCGATGTCGGCTGCCCGCTTCATGTCGAAGACGCCGGCCATGATGGTGGCGCTGCGTGGTCGGATCTTCGGTTCCGCGCCCGGCGCGTCGACCGGCATGAGGTGTCGAGCCGCGACCCATGCAGCGAGTTGGCCGCCTGCCGAGTGTCCGGCGACGTGGACGCGATCGAGATCGAGGCGACCATCGGCAGCATTCTGGACGACGGTTGCCAGTGCCTCGGTGGCGTCGTCGACGTCGGAGAGGGTGTTGGCCCAATTGTTCGGCCCGCGTCGGTATTCGACGTTCCACACGGCGATGCCTTCGTCGGCGATGGCCGTCGACATCTGCTGGAAGTACGACAGGTCGAGGTCTTCCTGCCATCCGCCGCCGTGAATCATCACCACCACCGGGAGCGAGGTGGCGTTGTTGTCGGGGAGGTACAGGTCGCCGATGTTGTCCGGTTCGTATCCGTAGTTCAGTCGAATGGGATCCCCGGCCGGGCCCGATACCGGTTGCAGCGCAGCCGAATACGTCTCTGCGGTACTCGGTGAGGAGTCGGTGTCGGCCGAGCTGCAGCCGACCAGCGCGACCGCCAGCAGGCCGGAGAGGAAGTGGCGACGATTCACGCGTGCCGATCCGTCCAGTCGAGCAGTTCGGTGAGCGGCCAGGTGTTGATCACGCGCTCCGCGGGGACGCCGCGCTCTTCGGCTCGGATGCAGCCGTAGCCCTGCCAGTCGAGCTGTCCGGGTGCGTGCGCGTCGGTGTCGATGGAGAACAGGCAGTCGCGCTCGAGGGCGATGTCGATCAGTCGCTCCGGGGGATCCTGGCGCTCGGGTCTGGCGTTGATCTCCACTGCGGTGCCGAACTGGCGGCATCCCTCGAACACCACGGGGGCGTCGAACGTCGATTCGGGTCGGGTTCCGCGGCCACCCTCGACGAGCCGTCCGGTGCAGTGACCGAGTACGTCGACATGCGGGTTGGCGATGGCGGTGACCATACGTTTGGTCATGGTCTTGGAGTCGGCTCGCAGGTTCGAGTGCACGCTCGCCACCACCACGTCCAGCTCTGCGAGCAGACCCTCGTCCTGGTCGAGCGATCCGTCGTCGAGAATGTCGACTTCGATTCCGGTGAGGATGCGGAACGGTGCGAGCCGCTCGTTGAGTTCGGCGATGACGTCGAGTTGTGCGCGCAGACGCTCGGCGGTGAGGCCGTTGGCGACCTTGAGGCGTGGGGAATGGTCGGTGAGAGCGCAGTACTGGTGACCGAGCCTCGCGGCGGTGCGCATCATCTCCTCGATGGGGCTGCCGCCGTCGGACCAGTTGGAATGGGTATGCAGATCGCCCTTCAATGCACCGCGAAGGTCGTTGTCTCCGATGGGTTCTGCCGCGTCTCGTTGCTCGCGGAGATAGTCCGGGACGTCCTGAGTCAGTGCTTGGCGAATGATCAGCGAGGTCTTGGCTCCGATACCGGTCAGCGAGGACCAGCTGTCTGCCTTCTCGTGCTCGGATCGTTGTGCGGGCGTGAGGGATTCGACTACATCTGCGGCCCGACGGTAGGCCTTGACTCGATGGGTGTCCGAGCGGGAGCGTTCGAGCCAGAAGCCGATCTCTCGAAGTGCGTCCACCGGATCCATGCGGTCCATTGTGCCTGGCGGTACCGACACGTGTTCACGGGGTAAACGGACAAAACTCTCAGGGACTTACCAGGTCGCTCACTCCCCATAGGCTTGAAGCTGCAACTACCATCGGCAGTCATGACCAAGAAATGGTGGATTGTCGGCGCGATCGTCGTTGTCGTAGTGGCGCTCGGATTGTATTTCGGCCCCAAGATCTATGCCTCGTTCGAGGGCGACGACGCACCGGCGGCAACCGTGTCGACCTCCGGCGCGCAGGCCGCGACCACACAGGACATCGACGGACGGTGGATCGTCACTCCGGGTGACGCCGCCAACACGACTGCCGCGGGCTACACCGTCGACGAGCTGTTGAACGGGTCAGATGTCACGGTCGTCGGGTCGACGACCGAGGTCGCGGGCAACGTCGTCATAGCCGACAACACGCTCACCGAGGGACAGGTGGTCGTCATGACCAACTCGATCAGCACCGACAGTGACCGTCGCGACAGTCAGTTCCGCGGCAACATCTTCGACACCGCGACCTATCCGACGGCGACGTTCAACATCGACTCGCCGATCGATCTGTCCGCACTGCCCAAGGACGGCACCACCATGACGGTCACCGCCGAGGGCACGTTGACGCTCAAGGATCAGACACGTCCGGTCTCGGTGGAGATGGAAGTGCTGCAGTCCGGCGACACGCTCATCGCGTCGGGTGCCATTCCGACGACGTGGACCGACTACCAGATCGAGCCGCCATCACTCGGCTTCGTCACCGTCGATCCGTCCGGGACCATCGATTTCCTGATCAATCTGAATCAGCAGTAGCGGGTTCTCGCGCGGGCTCGGGCGTCCATCCCGGCGGTCCGACGAGATATCCGATGCGTTCCTTCCATGACCGCGATGCCGCAACATCCCGCGCGATGTTGCGGTATTCGTGTGTCTGGAGGGTCCAGATGTTGAACGTGTCGACGGGCTTGGTGAGTCCGTAGTTGGGGCGCTCGACCTCGTCGGCGTAGGTGCCGAACAGGCGGTCCCAGATGATGAGGATGCCGCCGTAGTTCTTGTCGAGATACTGCGGATCGCGGCCGTGATGGACGCGGTGATGCGAGGGCGTGTTGAAGACGTACTCGAACGGACGCGGCAGCCGGTCGATGCGCTCGGTGTGCACCCAGAACTGGTAGACGAGGTTGATCGAGAATCCGACGAACACCATCCACGGCGGCATGCCCAACAGGGGCAGCGGTAGCCACATGATGACCTCGCCGCTGTTGTTCCACTTCTGTCGCAGCGCCGCGGCGAAGTTGAAGTACTCGCTCGAATGGTGGGACTGATGCGTCGCCCAGATGATTCGGGTCCGATGCGCGATGCGGTGATATCCGTAGAACAGCAGGTCGACGCCCAGGATCAGGATCACCCACGTGTACCAGGCGTCGGCCGGAAGATGCCACGGCGCGACGTAGACGTAGATCGCCGTGTAGGCGACGAGGGCGAGCGCCTTCCATGCCGTGGTGGTCGCGATGGACACCAGTCCCATGCTCAGGCTCGAGCGCGCATCCCTGGCGGAATAGCTACCGCGTTCACCGTCCTCGAGCTTCGCGGCCGCGATCCACTCGATCGCCAACAACAGTGCGAACGCGGGAATGGCCAGGGCCACGGGATCGCGCAGCGGTTCGGGGAGTGCATTCCACGCCGAACCGATCCACTCGCTCATCGAAACCTCCTGCGTGACAGTTAGAGGTTGAGTGTAACGCTTTTCTGTTCGGTTTCCCCAGGGCTCGTACCGTGGAAGGCGGCGCACCAATCGGCCGAGAGAGCGGAGTCGGACTTGTTGCAGAAAATCGCGTCCACGATCGGACAGGTGGTCGGGTCGGCGTTGGGTGTCGTCGGTATCCGGGTCGGTACCGAGGAACCGCCGCATACGAGCCGTCGACTGACCGATGCTGTGGAGATCCGTCGTTACCGACCACGCATCGCGGCACAGACAGTCGTCGACGCCGATGAGGAAGAGGCACGGCAGGAGGGTTTCCGCCGCCTGGCTCGCTACATCTTCGGCGGGAACGGAGGCAAGAAACGGGTCGCGATGACCGCTCCCGTCAGTCAATCGCCGGCAGGGTCGCAGAAGATCGCCATGACTGCGCCGGTATCGAGTACGCCCGGCAGCGACGGGTGGGTTGTCCGGTTCTTCATGCCTGCCGAGTGGACGATGGACACGCTGCCCGAGCCCGACGACGACCGCGTGACGTTGACCGAGGTTCCGGCGGAGACGGTCGCTGTACTTCGTTTCAGCGGTGGCCGCGGCCGAGGCGATGTCCAACCGCAGATCGCGGCGTTGACCGAAGCGTTGCGCGCCGAGGGCATCGAGATGCTGGGTGAGCCGATGACCTGGTTCTACGATCCGCCGTGGACCTTGGCGCCGTTGCGTCGTAACGAGGTGGTCGTGGCGGTACCGGACGGTTCCTGACGCGTCGGGGTGTCCCGCACGTGCTCGCTAATTCCCTACTGCGATGGTAGGAATTGAACGTGCACATCACGGCCAAGGCGGACTATGCGGTTCGCACGCTCGTCGAACTCGCTGCCGTCGGTGGTCAGCGGCCCGCGAAGGCCGAGGCGCTGGCCATGGCGCAGGGCATCCCGCACAAGTTTCTCGAATCGGTGCTCTCGGATCTGCGTCGCGCAGATCTCGTGTGTAGTAGGAGGGGACCCGACGGCGGCTACTGGTTGGCGCGGGAGGCGTCGGACATTTCGGTTGCCGATGTGATGAGAGCCGTCGAAGGCCCGTTGGCGTCGGTGCGCGGACAGCGGCCCGAGGATGCGGAGTATTCCGGTCCGGCCGAGCCGCTCACCCGGGTCTGGCTGGCGGTACGCGTCAATCTGCGTGCGGTGCTCGAGGCGGTGTCGCTGGCGGACATCGTCGACAACGAGCTGCCGGACTTCGTCGGAGAGCTGATCAGCGAGCCGACCGCGTGGGCGCGTCGATGACCTGAGTCACATCCAGTGCCGGCTGTGGCGGGATCGACAAAATTGCACACCACTGCAAACTTGCAGAACAGTGCAAGTTCCGTAGGTTGGTAATCGTGACTTCTCCGACGGGCCTTCGCGATCTGAAGAAGGCGGCCACCCGCGACGCGCTCGGCATGGCTGCCGTGCGTCTGGGCAAGGAGCACGGCATCGACGCGGTCACCGCCGACGCCATCGCGCACGAAGCGGGAGTCTCCACCCGCACGTTCCACAACTACTTCTCCAACAAGGAAGAAGCAGTTCTTCACCACATCGAAGTGTCTGCCCTCGAATGGTTCGAGCTCCTGCGCGCCAGGCCGTCGACCGAACCGATCTGGGACTCGTTGCGGCACATCGCAATCGACCTCGTCGCGGACCCGGGCCGAGATCTGGACGACACCTTCGCGGCTGCCCGGCTGATCGAAGCCAACCCCGCCCTGATGGCTCGCAAGCTCGAGATGCACCAATCGCTGACCCGCAAACTCGGCGAAGCCATCGCCGAGCGAACCGGTACCGACATCGACACCGACCTCTACCCCAACCTGCTCCAGATGGCCGTCGGTGGTGCCGTCACGGCAGCACTGAACATCTGGGTCACCGATTCTGCAGGCGCATCGACGCCGAGGGCCCTCATCGAGGACGCCTTCGACCAACTGCGCGCTGGACTTCCCGAGCCGCAACCGTCCGAACCCAACCGAGGAGCTTGACAGTGGCCACCTATCTCTACCGAATCGGAAGATTCGCGTACCGACGCAAGGGCATCGTCCTCGGACTGTGGCTGGCGATTCTGGTGCTCGCCGGAGTGGGCGCAGCGACGCTGTCCGGCCCCACCGCGAACTCGTTCAGCATCCCGGGAACGCCCGCGCAGGCTGCGCTGGATCTGCAGTCCGAGCGGTTCGGCTCCGCCGAGGACCCGCTCACCGCCGTCAGCGCCGAGTACGTGTTCCAGGCACCCGACGGGCAGACGCTGGACACTCCGCAATACACCTCGGCGATCGACGCAACCATCGCCGAGATCGAGAAGATCGACGCCGCCAAACCCGCCGAAGGTGCGCAGCCGCTGGCGAATCCGGTTGCGGCCAATCAGTCGATCATCGAGCGATACACCGAGGCGGCAACCGAAGCGGGCACCCCGGCCGACCAGGTGGCCGCCGACGCGGCAGCCACGTCACCGCTGAGCCCCAACGGCAACGTCGGCACCGTCACCGTGCCGATCAACGTCGAACTCGCCGACGTCACCGACCAGATCCGGACCGAGCTCGACGAGGCCGCGCAGCCCGCTCGTGACGCCGGACTGACCGTCCTCCTCGGCGGCACCGTCGCGCAGGAGAACGTCGCGCCCGGTGGTACGTCGGAAATCGTCGGTCTGGCCGTCGCCGCCGTCGTGCTGCTCATCATGTTCGGATCCGCCGCGGCCGCCAGCCTGCCGCTGATCACCGCCATCGTCGGAATCGGTATCTCGAGCCTGGCGATCACCACGGCGTCCGGCTTCGCGAGCCTGTCGTCGTTCACGCCGGTGCTCGCGATCATGATCGGTCTGGCCGTCGCGATCGACTACTCGCTGTTCATCCTCGCGCGTTATCGCCACGAACTGACGTTGACGGACGACCGAGAGGAAGCCGTCGGACGGTCCGTGGGAACCGCGGGCTCGGCTGTGGTGTTCGCCGGTGCCACCGTGCTCATCGCCCTCGTCGCCCTGCGCGTCGTCGGGATTCCGTTCCTCTCCCAGATGGGCCTCGCCGCAGGTTTCGCGGTGTTCATCGCGGTCCTGATCGCACTGACGTTCCTGCCGGCGATGCTCGGCCTCTACAAGGGCAAGGCCTTCGCGGGCAAGATCAAGTTCGTCAACACAACCGACCCGGAAGACCCGAACGCCACGCCGACCAACGGACTTCGCTGGGCCCGATTCCTGGTCAAGAGGCCCGCGCTGGGACTCATCGGCGGCATCGTCCTGCTCGGTGTCATCGCAGGACCCACCACCGGTCTGTCGCTGGCACTGCCGTCCACCGCCACCGCCGACCCGTCGACGCCTGCACGTCAGGCCTACGACATCGTCGACGAGGGCTTCGGTCCCGGACGCAACGGCCCGCTGCTGGTCATCGCCGACGCTTCCGGCGTGGCCGAGGCCGATCGCACGGCGTCGTTCGGCAAGGTCGTCGAGACCATCACCGGGCAGCCCGACGTCACCAACGCCCAGATCATCGCCGTCAACCAAGCCGGGGACACCGCACAGATCCTGGTCACTCCGTCGTCCTCACCGAACAGTGAGCAGACGAAGAACCTCGTGGCGAATCTGCGCGACGCCGAACCGGGCGTGGTGGCCAGTGACGGCGTCTCCTACGGAGTCACCGGTCAGACGGCACTCGAGCTCGACGTCTCCGAACGACTGCAGGACGCGTTGATCCCGTACCTGGCAGTGGTCGTCGGTCTGGCCTTCGTTCTGCTGATGCTCGTGTTCCGCTCCATCCTGGTGCCGCTGACCGCAACGCTCGGGTTCCTGCTCAGCGTGCTCGCGACCTTCGGTGCCACGGTGTTCATCTTCCAAGAGGGCGGCCTCGGCCTGATCTCCAACCCGCAGCCGATCGTCAGCTTCATGCCGATCTTCCTCATCGGTGTGGTGTTCGGTCTCGCGATGGACTACCAGGTGTTCCTCGTCTCGCGTATGCGTGAGGAATTCGTTCACGGAGCCGCCGCCAAGGATGCCGTCGTCAACGGGTTCAAGTACGGCGCACGCGTGGTCACCTCGGCTGCGGTCATCATGATCTCGGTGTTCGCCGCATTCATCGCCGAGCCGGACTCGTTCATCAAGTCCATCGGATTCGCGCTCGCCGCGGCCGTATTCTTCGACGCGTTCGTCGTGCGGATGGTGCTGATTCCGTCGGTGATGGCATTGATGGGCGACAAGGCCTGGTGGCTGCCGAAGTGGCTGGACAAGATCCTGCCCAACGTCGACATCGAAGGTGCCAAGCTGAAGACGGCACCGGAGAAGGACGCCCGAGTAACGGTCTGAGCCGGTCGGCCGAAGATTACCCGCAACACTCGAAAAACGGAGAGACTGTTATCCATGTGTACGAGTAATCTTCGGCCATCATGCTGATTCCCCTGCTGCGCACGTATCTGGCCCCGTACAAGATGCCGATCGTCGCGCTGGTTCTGCTGCAATTGGTCGCCACGCTGGCAGCCCTGTTCCTGCCCAGTCTCAACGCCGACATCATCGACAAGGGTGTGACCACCGGCGACACCGGCTACATCCTCTCGGCCGGTGGCGTCATGTTGCTGGTGTCGGCGGTGCAGATCATCAGCTCGGTCGCGGCGGTGTTCATCGGTGCGCGCGCAGCCATGGGTGTCGGACGCGACCTGCGCGGTGCCATCCTGCATCGCGTCGGTACGTTCTCCGCCCGTGAGGTCGGCCAGTTCGGTGCGCCGTCGCTGATCACCCGCAACACCAACGACGTTCAGCAGGTGCAGTTGGTGATCGTCATGGGGTTCACCATCGTGGTGATGGCCCCGATCATGTGCGTCGGCGGCATCGTGATGTCGCTGCGCGAGGATCTCGGGCTGTCCTGGATCCTGCTCATCGCAGTACCGGGTCTGGCCATCTCGATGGGTCTGATCATCGTCAAGATGGTGCCGGCGTTCCGCTCCATGCAGAAGCGCATCGACGCCGTCAATCGTGTTCTGCGTGAACAGATCACCGGCATCCGCGTGGTACGGGCGTTCGTTCGCGAGGACTTCGAGGTCGACCGTTTCGGGGCGGCCAACAGCGCGCTCACCGATACTGCCCTTCGCGTCGGACGGCTCATGGCCCTGATGTTCCCGACGGTCATGCTCATCAGCAACGTCACCAGCGTCGCCGTCATCTGGTTCGGCGGCCACGCGATCGACGACGGTACGATGCAGATCGGCTCTCTCACAGCACTTCTGAGCTACATCATGCTGATCCTCATGTCGGTGATGATGGCGTCGTTCATCGCGATGATGGTGCCCCGTGCGTCGGTGTGCGCCGATCGCATCAGCGAGGTACTCGCCACCGAATCCTCGGTCGTGTTGCCCGACAAGCCGAAGACGTTCACGTCCTCCCCGGGAACGGTCGAGCTCGTCAACGCCGAATTCTCCTTCCCCGGGGCCGAATATCCGGTGCTGTGCGGGGTGAACCTGCGGGCCGAGGCCGGCAAGGTCACCGCCATCATCGGCGGTACCGGCTCGGGAAAGTCCACTCTCGTCAACCTGATTCCGCGACTGATCGACGTCACCGGCGGTGAGGTACGCGTCGGCGGAGTCGATATCCGTGAACTCGATCTGGACCTGCTGCGCTCGGAGATCGGTCTGATTCCGCAGAAGCCGTACCTGTTCTCGGGCACCATCGCGAGCAACCTGCGCTACGGCAAATCCGACGCCACCGACGCGGAACTGTGGGAGGCACTCGAGATCGCCCAGGGTGCCGACTTCGTTCGGGCCATGCCAGAGGGACTGGAAACACCCGTCGCGCAGGGCGGTACGACGGTCTCCGGCGGTCAGCGGCAACGCCTCGCCATCGCCCGCGCGTTGGTCCGCAAACCCAGCATCTATCTGTTCGACGACTCGTTCTCCGCGCTGGACCTCACCACCGACGCCAATCTGCGTGCGGCGCTGAAGGCAGTGACGCGAGATGCGTGCATGATCGTTGTCGCTCAACGCGTCTCGACCATCATCGACGCCGATCAGATACTCGTACTCGACGACGGAAAGCCGGTAGGTGTGGGTACCCACGACCAATTGATGGCCGATTGCCCCACCTACGCCGAGATCGTCGACTCGCAGCACGCCGTGGGTGCACTGTGACCGCGCAGGTGGAGAAGGCGGAAGAGGAGGACATCGCTCCCGTCTCCAAGACTGTGAAGCCGGGAACCAAGGCCCGCAACTTCAAGGGCTCGTTCAAACGACTGATCGGCCTGCTCGCTCCCGAGCGAGTGCTCCTGTCGATCATGCTGGCGTTCGGTATCGCCAGCACCGTGCTCACCGTCGCCGCGCCCAGCGTCCTCGGACACGCGACCGACCTCATCTTCAACGGCGTCGTCGGCCGCGAGCTCGATCCGGGTCAGACCAGAGACCAGGCCATCGACCAGCTGCGCGCCCAAGGCAACGACTCCATCGCGGATCTGGTGTCCGGCACGAACCTGACTCCCGGAGCCGGAATCGACTTCGGTGCAGTCGGAACCGTACTGATGTGGGTCCTTTTTCTGTATGTGCTCTCTGCGGTGCTGGCCTGGGCGCAGGGATACATCCTCAACATCGCGCTGCAGCGTCGAATCCTGTTGCTGCGCGGCAGCGTCGAAGCGAAGGTGCATCGACTGCCGCTGAAGTACTTCGACAACAATGCCCGCGGCGAGACGCTGAGCCGCGTCACCAACGACATCGACAACGTCTCGACCAGCCTGCAGCAGACGCTGAGCCAATTGATCACCGGCATCCTCACCGTCCTGGGCATCCTCGGCGTCATGATCTGGATCTCGCCGTTGCTCGCTCTCGTTGCGGTGCTGACCATTCCGGCGTCGTTCGCGGTCACCGCCGTCATCGCCAAGCGTTCACAGCCGCACTTCGTCGCGCAGTGGAAGCACACCGGCAAGCTCAACGCGCAGATCGAAGAGACCTACACGGGCCACGAGATCGTCAAGGCCTTCGGCCGTCAGGCCGACGTGGAACGCGAATTCGGCGACCGCAACGAGAAGCTGTTCCAATCGAGCTTCCGGGCGCAGTTCATCTCCGGCATGATCATGCCCGTCATCATGTTCCTCGGGAACATCAACTACGTGGTCATCGCCGTCGTCGGCGGGCTGCGGGTGGCGTCGGGCACGCTCACGCTCGGTGAGGTGCAGGCGTTCATTCAATACTCGCGTCAATTCACGCAACCGCTCACCCAGGTGGGTTCGATGGTCAACCTGGTGCAGTCGGGTGTGGCGTCCGCCGAGCGCATCTTCGAGGTGCTCGACGCCGAGGAAGAGGACGCGGACCCGGTCGATGCCGTTCGACCCACTCAGCGCCGAGGACGCGTCGAATTCGAGAACGTCTCGTTCGGCTACTCGCCCGACCGCCCGCTGATCGAGAACCTGTCGCTGGTTGCCGATCCCGGGCATCTGGTCGCGATCGTCGGACCGACCGGTGCTGGCAAGACCACGCTGGTGAACCTGATCATGCGGTTCTACGAGATCGATTCCGGCCGCATCACCCTCGACGGCGTCGACACCATGAAGATGACCCGCGAAGAATTGCGAGCCCGTACCGGAATGGTGCTGCAGGACACCTGGCTGTTCGGCGGAACCATTCGCGACAACATCGCCTACGGCGACCCGAGTGCCAGCGAAGAGGAAATCCTCGAGGCCGCGCGGGTGAGCTACGTCGACCGATTCGTGCACTCGTTGCCCGACGGCTACGACACGATCATCGACGAGGAAGGCAACAACGTCAGCGCCGGTGAGAAGCAGCTCATCACCATTGCCCGCGCCTTCCTGGCCAAGCCGCTGATCCTCATCCTCGACGAGGCCACGAGCTCCGTCGACACCCGCACCGAACTGCTGGTGCAGAAGGCCACCGCGAAGCTGCGCACCGATCGCACCAGTTTCGTTATCGCACATCGGCTTTCGACCATCCGTGACGCGGACACCATCGTGGTGATGGAGAACGGCAGCATCGTCGAGCAGGGCAATCACGAGGAACTGCTCGCGGCCAGGGGTGCCTACTTCCGGCTGAATGCGGCTGGAGCGGCTGCGCCGCAGGTGCACGGCTGATTCACCGGTCGTTCCGCAGGCTCCACTCCTGCCTCGTAGCAGGCTACGAATTTCCACTCACAAGCCGCGTAGCGGCATACTGACGCGGTGAGTTCCTCCAGTTTCGGCTTCGATATCGGCACCCGGCTCGACGGTGAGCTGGGCCGCACCGGCACCATCCACACCCCGCACGGTGACATCGCCACCCCCGCGTTCATCGCGGTGGGTACCAAGGCGACCGTCAAAGCAGTGCTGCCGGAAGCGATGAAGGAACTCGGCGCGCAGGCGGTGCTCGCCAATGCGTACCATCTGTATCTGCAGCCGGGCTCGGACATCGTCGACGAGGCGGGTGGGCTGGGCAAGTTCATGAACTGGGACGGGCCGACGTTCACCGACAGCGGCGGATTCCAGGTGATGTCGCTCGGCGTCGGCTTCAAGAAGGTCATCTCGATGGACGCCTCGCGGGTGGAGTCCGACGACGTCATCGCCGAGGGCAAGGAACGCCTCGCGCATGTCGACGACGACGGGGTGACGTTCAAGTCCCACCTCGACGGCTCCAAGCATCGCTTCACCCCCGAGGTCTCGATGCAGATTCAGCATCGCCTCGGTGCCGACATCATGTTCGCGTTCGACGAACTGACGACGCTGATGAATACCCGCGGGTACCAGGAGAAGTCGGTCGATCGGACGCAGGCGTGGGCCGAGCGGTGCGTCCTCGAACACGAACGGCTCACGGTCGAGCGCGCCGACAAGCCGTACCAGGCCCTGTTCGGGGTGGTCCAGGGCGCGCAGTACGAGGATCTGCGACGCAAGGCTGCACACGATCTCGAGACCATCACCGGAGAGACCGGCAGAGGATTCGACGGCTACGGCATCGGCGGCGCACTCGAGAAGCAGAACCTCGGCACCATCACTCGGTGGGTCAACGAGGAACTGCCCGAGCACAAGCCGCGGCACATGCTCGGCATCAGCGAGCCGGACGACTTCTTCACCGCCATCGAGAACGGTGCCGACACCTTCGATTGCGTCAATCCCTCACGGGTGGCGCGCAATGCGGCGATCTACGTGCCGACGGGCCGCTTCAACATCAACACCGCAAAGCATCGACGCGACTTCACCCCGATCGACGACAGCTGCGACTGCTACACCTGCACGCACTACACCAAGGCGTACATCCATCACCTGTTCAAGGCCAAGGAGATGCTCGCCTCGACGCTGTGCACCATCCACAACGAGCGCTTCACGGTCAAACTGGTCGACGACATTCGCGCCTCGATCGAGCAGGGGCGCTTCGCCGAATTCAGGACGGAGTTTCTGGGTCGGTTCTATGCTGCGAAGACTGCGTGAGCTGATCTTCCAGCTCCGAAATACGCTGTAGCAGTTCCTGTTCCCGCTCAGTGGCCTTGCGCTGGTAGACCTCGGACAGCTCCGCGAGGTAATTCGCGTCGTAGCGGGGAATGATGCTGCGGGTGCAGTTCCAGTCGAAGGCCTCGACGTCGATGACGACGCTGCGTTCGCATGTGGCGGCGACGGTCGTGTCGCCGATCCTTCTCAGTCGGTACAACAGTTCGGGATTGTCCGCCGCTTCGACGGTACGGGCCCGCCCGTAGAGCTTGAGACGTTGCCGCAGAGGATAATTCACCAGAAACAGTGCGACGCGGTCATCGTGGTCGAGATTGGCCGCCGTGACGTACTGGTGGTTTCCGGCGAAGTCGGCGAAGCCGAGCGTGTGATCGTCGAGGACCTGCAGAAAGCCCTTCGGTCCACTTCGATACTGGATGTAGGGCCACCCGGTCTCGGCGACGGTGGCGATCTGGAACTGATCCAACGCGCGAATCATGGCCTTCTCGCGAGTGTCGAGAGGCGTCGGGCCGTCGTCGGGACGCTCGGTCTGCGAGCCGTAGGCGGTGTAGCTGCCGTCGACCTTCTGCCGCGCAATCGCGGCAGGGCCGAACATCAAGTGGTGATAGTGGTTGTTCGGCGGCACGAATGAACTCTAGGAGCCTCGGTCTCACACCAGCACGGCGGTGCCGTTGTCTTTGCAGAACAGATCGGAACGACGACAATCGTGCAGGTGTACAGAATCGGAGAGTCCGGCGCGCGTGCCGCGTGGGAAGACGTGACAGCGGTCGGTAATGTCTGAGCCCGAGCCGGCCCTGCACGAGCACGAACCGCACGGTGATCTGTCGGGTCGGCTGAACTGGCTTCGGGCAGGCGTATTGGGCGCGAACGACGGCATCGTGTCCACGGCGGGCCTGGTGGTCGGCGTGGCCGCTGCCACCACCGATCGTGGGTCGCTGCTCACGGCGGGCATCGCCGGTCTCGTCGCCGGAGCGGTGTCGATGGCGCTCGGCGAATACGTCTCGGTGAGCACGCAGCGCGACGCCGAGCGTTCTCTGCTGATCAAGGAGCGGCGGGAGCTGGCCGAGGAACCCGAGGAGGAGTTGGCCGAGCTGGCTGCACTCTACGAAGCCAAAGGGCTTTCGACGGAGACCGCGCAGATGGTTGCGCAGGAACTGACCGACCACGATCCGTTCGCCGCGCACGTGGACGTCGAGTTGGGGATCGACCCCGACGCGTTGACCAATCCATGGCAAGCGGCCGCGTCGTCGGCGGTGTCGTTCATCAGCGGTGCCCTCTTGCCGTTGCTCTCGATCCTGCTTCTGCCTGCTTCGCAACGTATTCCGGTCACGTTTGTTGTCGTGTTGCTGGCTCTGGCATTGACCGGCACCGTCAGCGCGCGCCTCGGTGGAGCGCCGAGTCGCCCGGCGGTGACTCGAATCGTGATCGGTGGCGCGATCGCGATGGCCGTCACCTACGCGATCGGCCAACTGGCTGGAGTGGCCGGGATCTGATCGACCGTCCGGCTGAAGATCGAGGTAACGGGCTTGCGTGCAACGCTGAGATATTTCGTACTCCTAGCGGGCGGCGCGATCGTGTAATACTCTGGCGCTATCAGCCCACGATCTCGAGGACCATCCATGAGCGTCGAAGCCAACACCCGCGCGATAGAGAAAACCGTCGTCACCGATTTCAGCGATCGTATGAGCTACGGCGCGTACCTGGACCTCGACACTCTGCTCAGCGCGCAGAAGCCGGTGAGCACCCCCGAGCATCACGACGAACTGCTGTTCATCATTCAGCATCAGACCACCGAACTGTGGCTCAAGCTGGTCATTCACGAGACACTCGCGGCCCGAGCGGCATTGGACGCCGACGACATCGGAACCGCACTGAAATGCGTTGCGCGAGTCAAGCACATTCAGAAGACGCTGACCGAGCAGTGGTCGGTGTTGGCCACACTCACCCCGACGGAGTACTCGCAGTTCCGCGATTTTCTCGGCAACTCCTCGGGTTTCCAGTCGTACCAGTACCGGGCGGTGGAATTCGTGCTCGGCAACAAGAATGCGGGCATGCTGAAGGTCTTCGAGTCGGATCCGGCTGCGCATGAGCTGCTTTCGACGCTGTTGCATCAGCCGAGCCTGTACGACGCATTGTGGCAGTCGCTGGCGCGGCAGGGGTACGACGTACCGGCATCAGCCCTCGATCGCGACGTCACCGCGGCATACACGTTCAACGAGGACCTGATGCCGCTGATCACATTCGTCTACGAGAACCACACCGAGCACTGGACGGTGTACGAGGCCTTCGAGGAGTTCGTCGATCTGGAGGAGAACTTCCAGCTCTGGCGCTTCCGTCACATGCGGACGGTGCTCCGTACCATCGGAATGAAGAGCGGAACCGGTGGATCGAGTGGAGTCGGATTTCTGCAGAAGGCGCTCGAGCTCACCTTCTTTCCCGAATTGCTGGCTGTGAGAACGGATATCGGACGATGACGCAACGCGTAGACGAACTGGACGCCCAGGATCCACTCCGTAGCTACCGCGACAGATTCCTCGGTATCGACGACCCGTCGATCAGCGCGTATCTCGATGGAAACTCGTTGGGCCGGCCTACCAAGGCGAGCGTCGAACGGATCAACACCTTCATGACCGACGCTTGGGGTGGACGCCTGATCCGCGGTTGGGACGAGCAGTGGTTCGACCTACCCGTCACCATCGGCGACGCCCTGGCCGACGCCACCCTGGGAGCCGCGCCCGGGCAGACCACGATCGGCGATTCGACGACGGTGTTGCTGTACAAGCTGGCACGGGCGGCGATCGCCATGCGGCCGGGTCGCACCGAGATCGTCATCGACCGCGACAACTTCCCGACCGATCGCTATCTTCTCGAAGGCATTGCGGCGGAATCGAACATGACGCTGCGATGGATCGAGACGGACCGCCGCGGTGGTATCGAACCGGAACAACTCGCCGAGGTGGTGGGGGAGAACACCGCGCTGGTGGTGATCACCCACGTTGCCTACCGGTCCGGCTTCCTCGTCGACGTGGCCGAGGCGACACGTATCACGCACGAGGCCGGCGCACTGATGCTGCTGGACGTGTGCCATTCCGTCGGTTCGGTGCCGCTCGAATTCGATTCCTGGGGAGTGGATCTGGCCGTCGGGTGCACCTACAAGTACCTCAACGGCGGTCCCGGATCGCCCGCGTTCGCGTACGTGCGCAGTGATCTTCAGGGCGAGTTCGTCCAGCCGATCTGGGGCTGGATGGGTCGGGCCGATCCGTTCGAGATGGCGCAGGGTTACGTTCCGGCACAGGGTATTCGACGGGTCATCAGTGGCACGCCCTCGGTGTTCGGCATGATCGCGATGCAGGACACCATCGAGATGATCGCCGAGGTGGGAATGGACGCGATACGCGCGAAGTCCGTTGCGCTCACCGAGTATGCCCTCGAGCTGGTGCGTGAGATGTTGGTGCCGTTGGGAGTGGAGATCGCCTCACCCGAGGATTCGACGCGACGCGGCGGGCACGTCACCATCGACCATCCCGAGTTCAAGGCCATCACCGCTCGTCTGTGGAAGCGAGGTGTCATCCCGGATTACCGCGCGCCACAGGGTATTCGATTGGGCCTGAGCCCACTGAGCACCTCGTACCGCGAGGTGTACCTGGGAATCGTGGCGATCCGTGACGAACTCCGCACCTAGCACCGCCGGGGCAATTCTCGACGATTTCGACTCTCGTCCGGGAAGCGCCACCTCACTGGTTCGCACGGTGCTCGGGGCGTACGTTCGGCCCCTCGGAGGGTGGTTTGCCATCGCCGACTTCGTCGTGTGGATGGATGCGCTCGGAGCGGCACCGGAGAGTACGCGCATCGCGATGACCAGGCTGAAGAAGAAGGGCGTCGTCGAATCCGATAATCGTGAGGGCCGCACCGGCTATCGCATCACCGAGCAGGCCGACACCATGTTCGCGCGCGGTGACGGTCGGATCTTCGGGTTCCGTCGGATGGCCGACGGCGATCCGTTCCGGCTCATCTCTTTCACCATTCCGGAGACGCAACGTGCCGCGCGCCACCAACTGAGGCGTCGACTCACCGCAATCGGATGCGGAACGGTCTCACCCGGTTTGTGGATCGCGCCCGAATACCTCGCGGGTGAGGCGGGCGACATCATCGACGCGTTGGAGTTGTCGGAATACGTGACGAGCTTCGTGGCCTCCGAGGTAGCGCCACCGGCCACACTGCGTGAGAGCGCCGCCCAGTGGTGGGACCTGGCGGGCATCGCCGATCGGCATCGGGCATTCCTTGCCGCTCACGACGGCGGGTCGCCGGCCCGGAACCCCCGCGACGCGTTCGTCACGTTCGTGCCGTTGCTCGACGAGTGGCGTGTCATTCCCTACGTCGACCCGGGCCTGCCTCCGTGCATGACACCGGAGGACTGGCCGGGGACCCGGGCCGTCGCGACTTTCGATGCGGCGCGTGAGCGCTACCTGGAGATCAGTCGGGAATGGGTCGATACGACGGTTCGCGCTTCTTGATGTACGAGATGACGCGATACGTGATCGGCATGACGATGACCTCGGCCAGGGTCTTCCACAGGAATCCGACGATGACGTAGTTGATGAAGTCGGTCCAGGTGCTGATGCCGATGACTCCGGCGGCAATGGAGCAGAAGATCAGGGTGTCGAAGAATTCGCCGACGATGGTCGACCCGATCAGTCGCGCCCACAGGTGCTTTTCCTTGGTGCGTTCCTTGATCTTGACCAGGACGACCGAGTTCAGGAGCTGCCCGACGGTATAGCCGGCGAGACCGGCGAGAACGAGGCGGGGGACGACACCGACGACGGTTTCGAGGGCCTCTTGGTTCTCGTAGAAGGACGCGGCGGGAAGTTCGATGGCGATCCAGAAGCACACCGAGGTGAGCAGCAACGATCCGAAGCCGAGGTAGATCGCGCGGCGTGCGGCCTTGAAGCCGTACACCTCGCTGAGGACGTCGCCGAGGATGTAGGCGAGGGGGAACAGAAAGAATGCGCCGTCGGTGTTGATCGGCAGGATTTGGAAAGGTCCGAGCATGACGTCGGACGAGGCGAAGAAGGCGACACCTTTGCTGGCGGCCACATTCGAGATCAGCAGCGTCGCGACGAAGAGCGCGACGATGGTGGGGTAGTAGCCCCGGCTGATGTGAGCGAATGTGGCCTGCCCAGACTCGGTGCCGCCGTCGGGGGCGGTGTGTTCGGTAGTAGTCACCGCTCGATCCAAGCACCGAGACGACGATGGGCGCGAATCCCGGGTGAGGGATGCGCGCCCATCGAGGCGTATAACCGGTCAGGCGACGCGGCCGCCCACGGTGACGCGGTACGCGTAGGTGCCGGCGATGATCGTGATCGGAATGGTCACCAGAAGACCGATGCCGAGCAGGATCGCGCCGACGATGTTGAGGCCGAACAGGGCGAGCGCGAGGACGAAGATGGTCCCGCCGTTCGATGCGATCGCCTTGGCGCTGGCCTTGATGGCGGGGATCGGCTCGTCGCCGCGGTCGATGACGAACTGGAAGGTCCACCACGTGAAGAACGTGACGACGAGTCCTGGGATGACCAACAAGATGTAGCCGATGCCGGTTGCGATGCCCACGAGGACGCCGGCGATGACGATGGCGAAGACGTTGTTGAACTGGAAGAAGGACCCGAAAGCGGGCTTGATCCCGTCCACCTCGTGCAGAGCGCCGCGGACGAGTGCCGCCTGAATGAGGAGGGCGACGACTCCGACGATGACGCTGAAGATCAAGCTGAGGACGAAGTTGTCGGAGGTCAGCACGAAGTTCAGGACGCCCTGGATGATCGCGGCGATCAGGACGATGCCGATCCAGACGAGGGCGTTCTGCTTGAACTTCTCGAAGCCGTATCCGATGGCGGAACCGACCGACAACTGCGTCGGCATCGGCGACTCACCGAACGACGGAGGCGGCGGGTAGTTGCCCTGTGGAGGCGGCGGGTAGTTCCCGGGTGGTGGGTAGCCGCCCTGCGGGGGCGGTGGGTAGTTGCCCTGGGGAGGTGGTGGGTAACCGCCCTGCGGCGGCGGATAGCCACCGGGGTTCTGTGGATCCTTGTCGGGGTCGTAACCGCCTGAGGTCATCGTGTCCTTCTCCCTCGGGAAGAGTTGTCGCGGTCACTGTACGTCCGATCGATCCCGAGTTGGGTCCCGTCACATTGCAACGTGATCTCGATCGGTTCGTGGATCAGGGATTCGCGGGGTCGAACACCCACGGTTCGCGGGGTACCTGCGTCGGCTTCCACCGCTCGAGTAATTCCTCGGCGTTCTCTACGTCGGGCACACCGAGGGAAGTGGTGATGAGTGCCCACGCGTCGGGTCGTTCGGCTAGCGTCACCGCGCCGTCTCGTTTGGCCAGACGCTTGCCCTCGACGTTGAGCGCGAGGGGAACGTGGACGTACGTCGCGGGGGTGAGGCCGAGGAGCTGAGCGAGGTAGCCCTGTCGCGGCGCGGAGGTGAGCAGGTCGTCGCCGCGCACGATCTGATCGACGCCCTGCGCGCCATCGTCGACGACGACAGCCAGGTTGTAGGCGGGCACGCCATCGGATCGACGCAGGACGAAGTCGTCCACCTGGCCTCGGAACAGCCCCTGCAGCTGATCGACGATGGTGAATTCGGTTACCTGTGAACGCAATCGAATGGCAGGTGGGCGGTCCTTCGCTGCTCTCTGGTTTGCGGTGAGGTCGCGGCAGGTTCCGGGATACGCGCCGTCGGGAGCATGCGGGGCGGAGGCGGCCTGGAGGATTTCCCGACGCGTGCAGAAACACTCGTACGTCAGCCCGGCTGCGGTGAGCGCCCGAATCGTGGCGTCGTAAATTTCTCGACGCTCGGATTGCCGCATGATCGGCCCGTCCCAGTCGATTCCGATGGCGGCGAGGTCGTCGAGTTGCCGCTGCTCCGAGCCGGGTTTGACGCGATCGAGGTCTTCGACGCGCATCACGAACCGACGTCCGGTGGAGCGGGCGAAGAGCCAAGCCAGAAGCGCGGTTCGGAGATTGCCGAGATGCAGATCGCCCGAAGGACTGGGGGCGAAGCGTCCGGCGGGCACGGGGACAACCTTAGGTCGAGTGCCGCAGAAGTTGCTCGAGGTGGAGCAGTGAGGTCGCCTCGAGGTCCGGCGCGGTGAAGTGCTGCGGGTAGGTGGTGCCGGTGCGGTTGATCCAGGCCGTGGACAGTCCGGCACGGTGGGCACCGTCGATGTCCCAGGGGTGGACGGCGACGAGGATGGCCTCGTGGGGTTCGACGCCGCACCGATCGAGTGCGTATCGGTACGACTGTCCGGCGGGCTTCCATGCCCCGGCTTGGTCGACGGACAGCAGCATCTCTGCGTGTTCCAAAACTCCGGCACCGTCGAGCAGTTTTCGAGCAACGCCGACCGCGCCGTTGCTCAGGGTGATCAGCCGAATCTCGAGCGCAGCCAGTGCTCTGATGCCGTCTGCTACGTCGGGATGCACGTCCAGGCCCATGAAGCCGCCCATTATGTGCTCGACGGCGTCGTCGATCTCCCGATTCAGCGCCTCAGGTTGCAGCATCACTGCAAGTAGCCCGGATGCGACGTCCGCGAAGGGCTGCGCCGAGCCGGCTGCGGTGAGGGCGAAGCCGTCACGCAGGACACTCGCGAACCACAGTGACGCGAGTTCTGCGGGGGCTCCCACGTCGGTGAAGCAATGCGACAGCGGCGACATGTCGGACAGCGTTTCGTTGACGTCGAAGACGATCACGCGTGGTCGACGCAGCGCAGGCGAGATGTTCGGGTTGTCGGGATCGGTCACGAACTGAGCTCCTTGTGGTGGTTCTCTTTTTCCTGGACAACGACGACGCCGCATTCCCGGAAACGTCGATCGGTGTCGCTTCCGAGATCGTCCATCGCGCCAGTATCGCAGCACGCTCCGGTAGGTAGATGGTTGACAAAGCAACTACTTCGGGTACGGTCGAAGTTGTTGACATCGCAACGACTTGCAGGCCGACGGCGCACGTTGCCGAAGCGCCCGGTGAGACGTCAAGAAGTCACACCCGCCGAGGGCCGACCTGCTCCGCATACCGAAAGGCGTCATCACATGACCAAGATCGCGATCATCTACTACTCGGCAACCGGTCACGGGGCCACCATGGCGAACAAGCTCGCCGACGCAGCCACAGCTGCGGGAGCGGAGGTCCGCGTGCGGCACATCGCAGAGACACGTGACCCGAGCACCTTTGCCGAGAACCCCGCCTGGACGGCGCAGTACGAAGCAACAAAGGATCTTCCGGCTGCCAGCGGCGACGACATCGTCTGGGCCGACGGCGTCATCTTCGGATCGCCGACGCGTTTCGGTAGCACCGCGGGACAGTTCCAGACCTTCATGGACTCGCTCGGTGGCTACTGGGCCAAGGGACAACTTGCGGACAAGGCGTACGCCGCGTTCACCTCCAGCCAGACTTTGCATGGCGGCCAGGAGACGACGCTCACCGGTTTGTACACCTCGCTGATGCACTTCGGCGGCGTCCTGGTCCCGCCCGGATACACCGACGGTCTGAAGTTCGCCGACGGCAACCCCTATGGCGTCAGCCATGTGACCGGGGGCGACAACCAGAACGAACTGGAGGATGCCACGCTTGCGGCCCTCGAGCACATGGCCACCCGCGTGGTCACCGTCGCAACGGCATTGTCGCGGTAAGCAGGACGAGCGGCTCGTAGCTCCATCACTCGGCATCGGGTCACTCAGGGCGGGTTGTGTCCTGGGTGACCCGATGCGATGGATGCGACGAGTTGCTCGATGACCGCTCGCGGGCCTGCCGGTGACGCCGCGTGCGTCAGCAACCCCTCGACGACGAACGTGCTGATGCGGAGCATGGCGTCGGCCGCGTCAACGGACAGGCCTCGGAAAGACCCTCAACCCCTGCGAACTGTGAGATCCGCTCGCCGGCCTGGTACAGAACAACAGCATCGACCGCATACCGAGCGCTTATCGAGTTCGGCCACGTTCTCTGCGAATCGCCCCACTCACGAACTCAATCCGTGACAACAAACCTCGCCCCACGCGGAATCTGCAACCCCGCCGCATCCCCGACCCGCAACGCAGACCCCGCCGCCAACTCAACTTTCACAGTCAGTGACCCCACGGTCACGTCCGCGATGCTGCGAAATCCGGTAGGCCGCAGGTTGGAAACAACCCCACGAATCCCGTTGTCATCCAGAGTGATCAGCTCATGTCGCAATAACAGCACGGCCGGCCCAGCCGGAAGTGAAACCCCGTCGACCTCCAACTCCCCGAGCTCGGAGCGATGCACCCCAACCCCGTCCCACTGACCCTCGATTTCGTTGACCCCACCCATCAGGCGCGACACTGCCAGCGTGCTGGGGCGCGTGTAGGCCGTGGCGATATCGGAGTGATGCTCCAATCGACCGTCGATGAGCACCGCCACCGAATCGGCGAGCACGGCCGCTTCCTGCTGATCGTGGGTGACGAGCAGCAGGGTCTGATCGAGCGTCGAACGTAATTCGCGAACCAGGTCGTGCATCTCGCTGCGCAACAACGGGTCCAGTGCACTGAAGGGCTCGTCCAACAACAACACGCGCGGTGAGCCGGCGAGCGAGCGCGCCAACGCCACCCGCTGAGCCTGCCCGCCCGATACCTCGGACACCGCACGACCTCCGATATCGCCGAGGTGGACCAGGTCCAGGTACTCCCGGGCACGTTCGCGCGACCGCTTGCGACTGTCCCCGGCGGCGCGGTAGGCGAAGCCGATGTTGTCGAGTACCGACATGTGCGGGAACAACATCGGACGCTGGAACACCATGCCGACGCCGCGATTTTCGGCCGCGACGTCGTTCACCTCGTGTCCGTCGATGCGCACCGTGCCGGCAGTGGGTGAATCGAGTCCCGCGATGAGTCGTAGTGCAGTGCTCTTGCCCGATCCCGACGGCCCGAGAATCGCCGTGCACGAACCCGGTGGCACGGTGAGATCCATCGAATCGAGAGCCGCAACCGATTGACCGGCATGGACTTTGGTGAGTCCGTGAACGGACAGTTCGACGCTCATCGTGCACTCCTACGACGCAACCGGGCCAGCATGAGCACCAGCAACAACGGCGGCACCACAGCGGCGACCGACAGTGCAGCCACCACCGAATCGTTGCCGGTCCCGGCAGCGAACGACGCGACGAGAATGGGCACGGTGACCAGTCTGCCTCCACCGATCAGCAGGGTTATCACGTAGTCGCTCCACGCCACGAGGAACGCGAGCAGTGCCGAACCCGCCAACGCCGGAGCCAACAGCGGAATGCGAATCCGTCTCAGCACCATGGCATTCGACGCACCGAGTGTGCGAGCTTCTTCCTCGTAGCCGATGTCGTACGCGCCGAATGCCACTCGCATCAGATACGTCGTGTACGGAATGGCCGCGACGGTCAGCAGAGCGATCACCGCCACCGTGCTCGGAATGCGCGAGCGCAGCACCAGAACGTCGAGCCCCAACGCCACGGCGAACGGGGGTAGAGCCACAGGCGCGAACAGAACACCGGCCACGACAGCAGGAAGGCGCACGGTACCGTTCACCAGGGCGCGAGCGGCCAACGCGCCCAATGGCGTTGCGATGGCGGCGACGGCGAGAGCGAGAAGCGTCGATCGCATGAAAGCATCGGTACCCCCGGCATCGAGGGCGCTGCGGACGCCGTCGAATCCCCATTCCTGGGGAACCGAACCGGGAAACGACCAGCGATTGCTGATGGCCCACAGGACAACCGGAATCAACGGCAGCAAGAACCACAGGACCAGCACGGCCCGGCCGGCGAAAGGAGGAACGCGATTCACTTCCACGCTGCCGATCTGCGCAGATAATGCAGTGCCACCGCGGCCACGACCACCGTCAGAGCGGTGGCGACGGTCGCCGCAGCGGCTGCCTGCGGACGCGTCTCGAGATCGATCGACGTGAACAGGCGAATCGCCATCACCGACAACGGCTCCGGATACGGCCGACCCAGAATACGGGCCACCTCGTACGAGCCGACCGTGTAGGCGAACGCGATAGCCGCCGACGCGATCAACGCGGGCCGAGCCAACGGCAGCGTGACCAAACGGAGCCGAGCCCACCGGCCTGCACCGAGGGTCGCGGCCGTCTCGTCGAATGCTGCTATTCGGGTGGCGAGCGTGCCCGCCACGACGACGGCCACGAAAGCCGATTCCTTCCAGGCGTATTCGAGGACAACGGCGATCCACCACTTCCCACCGACCAATTCCGGCCAGCCACCGTCGGTCATGCCGAGAATGCGGGGCAGCATCCCCGAATCGGCCAGCAACAATGCCATCGCGGCGGCACCGATCAGGTGCGGCACCGTAACCGTCACCCCGGCCGCGACCAACGCGGCGCGTCCACCCGACAGAGCCGTCAGTGCAACGGCCAACCCGATCACCGTGGCCAACGCCGTCGAGACGATGGCAATCGACAGCGTCAGCCCCACTGAGCGCCACAGGTCACCGCCGAGCGCCGAATACGCGCCGACCGACAATTCGGGGGTGCCGACCAACGGCATCAGACCCAGGCTCTGCAGCACCACCGTCCCGAGACCGCCGCCGACGACGAGAACGACCAACACGACGGCAGGCAGCACCGCCGCCGCGCCGCGAAAGCTCTTCGTGGACGCGCTCACTGACCGGCGAGCACGCTTCGACGCCAACCCTCGTCGAGCGGCGAGACCCAGTCCGCCGAGAGTTCGGGATGCGCATCGGCCGACAACTCCTCGTAGGAGGGCAGCACCGTCGAACTCGGCAACGCCTCGAACTGCGCGCGAGACTCCGGCGTCAACCGATCCAGATCGAGAACGGTGAACTGACCCCACACGTCCGGCGTCGCCTTCGCGAGTTGTTGCTCGGGCGACAACGCGAGATTGGCGACCACCTGTGCCGCCGCCGACTTCCCCGACGTCGATGGGATGGCAAGGAAACTCGCATTCCCGACGGTTCCCTCGTCGAGAGTCAGGACGCGAGTCTCCGGCGGGAAGGTGCCGTCGGCGACGAGTTTCGGGAGGGTCGCGGGGCCGTACGTCATGGTCATGTCGACCTGACCGCCGGCGTAGAGGGCGTCGAGCTCGGAGGAGGACTGTGGATACGTCGTGCCTTCGCGCCAGAGTGACGGGGCGAGCTCGTTCAGTCGATCGAACAATGCCGGGGCCAAGCGGTCGTAGGAGTCCTGATCGAACCGAGCGGGAACCTCGTCGACGCCGCCCGAGGCATTGATCAACGCCTCACGCAGAAACACCGATCCGGTGAAGTCCGGGGGAGCGGGGTAAGTGAAGCGGCCCGGGTTCGCGCGAGCCCAGTCGAGCACGCCGTCGAATGTGGTCGGCGGATCGGGGATGGCCGCCGCGTTGTAGACCAATGTGAATTGAGCCTTGTGCCAGGGTGATTCGCAGTTCTCGACCGGTGTGCCGAAGTCGTCGAGCAACAGTGGATCCTCGGGATCGGTCAGTTCCATGTTCGGCAGGTTCTGCGTCCACCCGCACAGCCACGCGCCCGCCTGCTGGCCGGTGCCGAAGTTCGCGCCGTTGACCCACACCAGGTCCACTTCGCCGTCGGTGACCCCGGCCTGCCGCTCGGACAGGATGCGGTTGACGGCATCGGTGGTCGATTCCACCGGCACCCGGCGCAGTGTGACGCCTTCCTCGGCCGCCGCGGGGGTGAGCACATCGTCGACGTAGGCGTTGCCCTGCTCGTCGCCGCCGTACATCCACAGCGAGACGGTCTGCCCCTGTGCCTGCTGTTCGATCTCGCTCCACGACTGCGCCTCGGCGATCGGAGCTTCCGAATCCGGCGCAGCGCAGGCCGTGAGCAGCAGCCCTGCGCTCGCGGCAATCGTCACTGCGCACCGTACCGAACGAATCACCGTGGGCCTCCAGATCAACCGAAGCAGCCGTCGTCGACGCTGCCCTCACCACCGTAATCGGTCGAATGAGACAACCGCTGAACACGCGGGCAGACCGGCCGTGTGCACAATGGAGCGTGAACCGTCGGACGAGAGGCACACACCGTGACGCAGGACCGCCCGACGCGTCGCCGGCGAGGCACGACCCTGAAATTGCTCGGGGCCGCCGTGGTCGTCGTCGCTCTGGTGATCGTGCTCGGCACCGTCGACCTGCCCGATCCGTCGTACATCCGAGACCGAGTGGCGTCGGCCGGGCCCTGGGGCATCGCGTTGTTCGTCGTGCTCTACGCCGTCCTGTCCGCCACTCCGTTCCCCGCCAGCACGTTGACCATCGCGTCGGGACTGCTGTTCGGTCTGGCAGTGGGCGCAACCGTCGTGGTGTTCGCCGCGACGATGGGGGCGTACCTCGGGTACTGGGGAGCGAGGGCGCTGGGCCGCGGGCAGGTGGCCCGCACCGAATGGGACAGGCTCCGCCGGCTCGACGCCATGCTCGGCCGTCGGGGATTGCTGTCGGTTCTGCTCGTGCGTCTGGTGCCGCTTCCGTTCTCGTTGGTCAACTACGCGGCCGGAGTCAGCGCGGTGGGCCAGCGCGACTACGTGGTGGGCACCATGATCGGCATCGTGCCCGCGACCGTCGCCTACACCGCACTCGGGGCCTACGGAACGTCTCCGCTGTCGTGGCCGTTCGCTATCGCACTGCTCGCGGTGCTGGCGATCGCGGCCGGTTCGGCCCTGTTGGCGCGACGCCTGGGACTCACCGGAGCTGCCGAATGATCGACAGCTTTCTGCGCCGCCATCTCGAAGGCCCGCTCGATCGCTGTGCCCGCACGCTCGACCGCCCGTCGATCACGCCCGACCGCATCACCGCCGCCGGACTGGTGCTCGGTCTCGGTAGTGCACTGGCGGCCGGCCTGCAGTTCTGGTTGCTCGCGTTGGCCTTGTGGATCGTCTCCCGCACCGCCGACGGCCTGGATGGGCCGCTGGCGCGTAGGCGGGCGACAACTGCCGGTGCCGGTGGATTCTTCGACATCACCGCCGATTTCGTGGTCTACGGAACCACCGTGGTGGGCGTCGCGGTGGGTGCCTCGGCCGCATACGACGCCCCGTGGTGGCCGTTCCTGCTGGTGCTGTTGGCGTACTACATCAACGGCACCGCGTTTCTCGCGTTCTCCTCGGTCGCCGAACGCAACGGCCGCACCATCGACGACGGCCGCTCGCTGTCGTTCCTCGGAGGCCTGGCCGAGGGTGCGGAAACGATTGCGGTGCACAGTCTCTGGCTGCTGCTGCCCGGTATCTCATGGCAGATCGCGGTGGTCTGGGCGGCAGTGGTTGCGGTCAGTTCCGGTCAGCGGATCATCGCCGGCTATCGCGCCCTCTCCTGATCCATCTGCTCCGCCCTTTCGCCAGTACGGCCGTTGCCCGCGAGATGACGGGAGAACTCAACTGCGCCTTCACGTCTGCGATCGCAGCGTTCCACGGACCGTCGTTGTACGTCGGATACGGGTGGGTGGCTCCGGCGAGGTCTCGGGTCCTCAGCCCCTGCTCGATGGCGATGATCAGCTCCCCGATGGTCTCGCCCGCTCGAGGTCCGACCACGCAGGCCCCGACGATACGACGCTTGGCGTCGAGCACCAGCGTCGTCGATCCGTTCGTTGCCCCCTCGGTGACGGCGCGGTCGACGTGGTGGTGGTCGAGGGTCTGCAGTCGCAACCCGCACTGCCTGGCGGTGCGTACATCGATTCCGGCCGAGGCGATCTCGGGCTCGGTGAACGTCACTCGTGGAGTTCCCGTGGTACTCACCTTTCGCCGAAGGCCGAGGACTGCATTGCTCGCGGCCAGACTGCCGTGCACGCCTGCGGTGTGCGTGAACTGCGGGTGACCGGTGAGATCCCCGGCCGCCCAGATGCGAGGATTGGTGGTCCGCAAATTTTCGTCGACCTGTACGAATCCGTTGTCGCTCAGAGCCACTCCGGCCGTGTCCAAGCCGAGTGCCGCGGTGCGCGGCGTTCGTCCGGTGGCGATCAGAACCCGGTCGAATCCGAGTTCGACGCCCGTGTCGGTGGTGGCCGAGCCGTCGTCGATGCGCACGACGGCGGTGGAGGTCAGGACCCGCACGCCCTCGTTCGTGAGGTTCCGAGTCAGTACGGACGAGGCCGACCGGTCCTCGCGGGGAAGGATCGTGGCCGACCGCCCGACGAGGGTCACGTCCGACCCGAGACGCGAGAATGCCTGCGCCATCTCGCAACCCACCGATCCGGCTCCCACGATCAGCAGTCGCTGCGGTAAGTCCGTCAGATCCCAGAGGGTGTCGCTGGTCAGGTAGTCCACGTGCTCGATGTCGTCGATTGCCGGCACCGTGGGATGCGCGCCGGTGGTCACGATTGCCTGACCGAAATGCAGTATCCGCGTTCCGACTCTCACAGTGTTCGGACCGGTGAAGACCGCGTCGCCGCTGATCACCTGTACTCCGGCCTCGGTGAGGGCCGCAGGTGAATCGATCGGCGCGATCTCGGCGATCGCACCGTGCACGTGCCGCATCACGCGCGCGAAATCGACGCGCGGCGGTTCGGTGTCGATGCCGAAGCGGGACGCGAATCGAACCGTCGCGGCCACCGAAGCCGCCGCGAGCAATGCTTTGGACGGAACGCATCCGGTCCACAGGCAGTCGCCGCCGGTGCGGTCACGCTCGATCAGTACGACACGTACACCGAAGCCCGCCGCGGTCTTCGCTGCCACGATGCCGGCGGTACCGCCGCCCACGATGACCACGTCGGCACGGTTCTCGGGCACACTCGAAGACGAACGACGGATTCCCATACCTCCCACTATGCCTGCGCCTTGGAGAGACCCGAGATGAGACGACCGACCAAGTACACCGTCTCGGCGCGCCTGTACGACGTGATCTCCTTCGAGTGGCCGGTGTATCGCGCCGGGCGGGAGGCGGCGTTCGAGTTGCTGAATCTGCCTGTGGGGAGCCATGTTCTGGACCTCGGCTGCGGGACGGGGCTGAATTTCGCGGGGCTGCAGCGGATGATCGGCCCGACCGGCTCGATCACCGGAGTCGACGCCAGCCCGCAGATGCTCGAACAGGCCCGACGGCGAGCCGACCGGTTCGGTTGGAGCAACGTCACGCTCGTCGCAGCCGACGCCACCGCCCTGACGTCCGCGGATCTGGGGGAACAGGCCCCGTTCGATGCGGCCCTGAGCACCTACGCGCTGTCGCTGATGACGCCATGGCAGGCGGCCCTCGAGGCGATGATCGCGGCGACGAGAGTGGGCGGCGTCGTGGCTGTCGTCGACATGCAGCGTCCCGTCGGATGGTCGGCGGGGTGGACCCCGCTGGCGAAACTCGCGTGTCGACTCGGTGGGTCGGACATCGAGGCTCATCCGTGGACGGCGATGGCGCCACTGCTGCGGGATCTGTCGACTCGCGCTGTCCGCGGCGGCCACATTCAGATTCGCGTCGGGACGGTCAACTCCGGCTCGGCAGAGCCGAGTTCATGAACGGTGGCGTCGAACGGCACATCGGCGCGCGAGGTCTGCCTTGTCGAACGGCGATCGAGTCAATGCGTTCGGCGATACCGCCAGCGTCCGCGCATCGGGTGCATCGCTACCCGGATATCCGATCGAGCCATTCGGCCAACAACTGCCGCTCCGAATTGCTCAGTACGTCGACTTCGGAAATCGAGGCTCGCAAGGCAATCGCTGCACCGTGCGCAGAGCTCTCGGGATACCGAGGTGTGTCGACGACTATGTGGCGCATGACTGCATCGAACAGCTCGTCGGCCAATCCGACGTCTCGGCGATCGTGCTGTGTGCCGAGGATGGTCAGGACAGCACCCGTACCCGCGGCATGAACCAGCTCCACCGCGCGCTGCTCGGTGACCCGAAGTCGGCCGGTGCGGGCTATCCGGCGAATCCGTGCCGCGAGAACCGCTTCTCCTTCCCGGACCGCGGGAGAATCGGGCACTCGACCAGGGTCGCTGAGCAGAGCGAACAAGGTTGGGTTGGCGATTCCGAACTCGATCTGTGCGCGCCATCCGGTTCTCAGATCCTCCACGGGGTCACCATTCTCGGCGAGCTCATTGTCTGCGATCTCGGACTTGGTGGACACATAGGTGGCCATGACATGTTCGGCCACGGCGTCGAGCAGACCATTCTTGTCCCCGAACAATCGGTAGATTGCCGGTGCCTGAACCCCGGCCGACTCGGCGACGCCGCGAGTGGTCACCGCCCCCGGGCCGTTTTCCTGCAGAAGCCGAGCTGCGGCATCGACGATTCGTTGACGTGTGCTGTCTCTGGTGCTCGTCGACGAATCCCTCACGTATCGACGATAACGCACTGTTGATATCGTCATGTTTCCGATGTTAGCTTCTAGATGATTCCATTGATAACAGGAGGTTGTCATGATCGTCATCACCGGAGCTACCGGGGCATTGAACGGTGCCACCGTCGACCATCTACTCGAACGCTTTCCCCCCTCGGAGATCGCCGTCGCGGTTCGCGATGTGGCTCGGGCGCAGCGCTTTGCGGATCGAGGCGTGCAGGTGCGTCGAGGCGACTATGACGATTCGGACTCGCTTACGACGGCGTTCGACGGGGCAGACCAGGTGTTGCTCGTCTCGTCCAGCGATCCCGGGGCCGACGCGACAGCGTTGCATCGCAACGCGATCGATGCGGCGGTCGCCGCCGGTGCCGGACGCATTCTCTATACGAGTCACCAGGGCGCGGGGCTCGACAGTCCGTTCAAGCCTGCGCGCGATCACGCTGCGACCGAGCAGATGTTGGCCGACAGCGGTGTGGCGTGGACGTCGTTACGCAACGGTTTCTACGCACACAGCCTCGATTTCGTCATGGGCGATTGGCGCGAGACCGGCGTTGTATCCATACCCGTGGACGGCCCTGTTTCGTGGACCGACAGAGCGGATTCGGCGGAAGCTGCCGCCGCGATACTCACGTCGGATGGCGCATACGAGGGCCCTACGGTGTTGACGGCCCGCGATGCCCCGACAATGACCGAGGTAGCGGCCATCGCGTCACAAGTCGTGGGTCGAAAGATCCAGGTCTCGATCGTGGGTGAGGAGCAGTGGGTCACCGATCGCGTGGCTGCAGGTGCGAACGAGTTCATGGCTCGCTTCACCCTCGGCATCTTTGTCGCCGCCCACGACGGCCGATTCGCCGGGACCGACCCGCTGTTGGGCGAACTGCTCGGTCGCGAACCACGAACTACGCGTGACTTTCTCGTTTCGAGTGAACGCGCGACGTGACATGGCCGTGCCCGCCACCGTTGCCTTCAGTGTATCGCCGGGTAGGGGGCTTGCGGCAAGACCCCGTCGGCGGTGCACACTCTTCCGGCTACCGACACGGAGGAGTTGTGATGGCAGACATGGCCGATACACCGGAGCGATTTCGCGTACACGAGTCCGGTGCCTACTTTCATGGCACGAAGGCCGATCTCGAGGCCGGTGACTTCTTGGTCCCCGGCTATCGCTCGAATTATCGTCCCGAGCACATCTCGAACTACGTCTACATGACCAAGGTGCTCGACGGTGCCGTGCTCGCGGCCGAAATGGCCGTCGGCGAGGGGAATCCGCGGGTCTACATCGTGCAGCCGACCGGCAGTGTAGAGGACGACCCGAACGTCACGGACAAGAAGTTTCCCGGCAACCCGACCCACTCCTATCGCAGTGCAGAACCGGTACGCATCGTCGCGGAGATGACCGACTGGGTCGGTCATTCGCCCGAATACCTGCAGCGTTTCCGAGACGGTCTGGAGGCGTTGCGGCGAACGGGAACTGCCGTTCTCTACGACTAGGCGACACTCTCCGGTGATTTTTCGCTCGGGCCGAGGTTCACCCGATCACGACGGCACGTGCGTTGCGGTCACCTGATCGGAGCCGATTCGCCGAGAGCCTGCGAAAAGCGTTGGGGTGAAAACGAACAACGACAAGCCGGCCGCACCATCACTTCTTCTGGCGTCGGCTCCCGCCGTGCCAGTCCTGGACCACGCCCGCTTCGTCGTCCTGCACACCGAGGGCCTTCAACTGAGGAAGCTCACGCAGGCTGCGCTTCATCTCGGCGAAGCCGGGGAACCGAGCGAGGCCGATCACGTTGTCCCACAGTGCTACTGCCTCCTCGTCGCTGGGGAGTCGGCTGATCACCGGGCCGAAGAAGGCAACTCCGTCCGGCGGCTCGAAGGCGATGATGGGTGTGCCGACGTCCTTGCCGGTCAGTGACAGCGCATGATCGGTTTCGGCTCGGATCTCCTCGTCCAGAGACGAGTCATCCAGTGCTGCGGTGTGACGGGTGGGTAGCCCGAGTTCTTCGAGGATCGGCCCGAGGAATTCCGCGGTGCCGCGATGTCCGTGGCTCGCAGCGTCGTCGGGCACCACCTCGGTGTCGAAGATGTGCGTGCCGAGGGCCTCGTACAGTGGCCCGATCGCGTCCGACCCGTGCTCGCGACGAATGTCGGCGGCAGCCCGCAACAGTCGCAGACCTGCGGTGTGACCGGCCTCGTACTCGGGTGGAAAGTGCGCGTCGTAATCGATGTGCGAATTGAGCAGGCGCAGCGAGATGAACCGCCAGTCGACGGTGTAGTCGCGTTGGGCTTGGACCTTGCGGACCCATTTGCTGGTCATCCAGGCGAACGGGCACACCGGATCGAAGTAGAAGTCGATATCGGCCATCGAGGGGACGCTCCTTCTGGGACGGAAGTTCCGTGTGGTCGACGGTATACCCGCGCCGACACTGTCAGTTCTCGCCCAACAGAGCCGCGCGCTGCTCGTTCACCACCGCGCGGATGGCGTCGACCACCGCCGACACCTCCGGCCGTCGCAACGTTTCGCTTCGGGTGACGAGCCAGTAGGTCAGTTTCACCGCGATGGCGTCGGGCAGGATTCGTTGTAGGTCGGAGTGGCGGTCGGCCATGAAGCACGGCAGCAGTCCGATGCCGGCCGAGGCGCGGGTCGCCTCGACGTGGACGAAGACGTTGGTGGAGGTGACCGATTCGCGCATCGTCGGGGTGAAGTTGGGGGCCAGATCGAGATCGTCGACGTGCAACATGGAGTCGATGAAATAGATGAACGGGTGCGCGGAGAGGTCGGCCGGCACCTGCGGAGTTCCGTGGTCCTTCAGATAGGCCTCGGAGGCATAGAGGCCGAGTAGATAGTCCCCCAGCCGGATGGCCTCCGCGCGGTGCACCTGCGGTTGGCCGACGACGATCTCGATGTCCAGGCCCGATCGCTGCTGCGATGCCCGTCGGGTGACCGCGACGATCTCGACACTCACCCGCGGGTGAGCGCGCTGCACCCGCGCCGCGGCCGGGGCCGCGATGTAGGCACTGAAGCCATCGGTCGCCGAGATGCGCACGACGCCCTCCAACGCACCCGCGTCGCTCGAGACGAGGGTGCGCAGCGCGTCCTCGACGGCCTCGGCAGCGGCCAGCGCTCCGCGGCCCAACTGCGTCAGCTCCCAGCCACCGGCACCCCGCGTCAGGACCCGGCCACCGAGGGTGTCCTCGAGCGCGGCGATGCGTCGGGAAATGGTCGTGTGGTTGATACCCAGGTCGTCGGCCGCAGAACTGTAGCGACCTGTTCGACTGACAGCGAGCAGCACCAGCAGGTCGTCTGCACTGGGGATCTTCGCGCCACCGAGCGTCATGTCTGCAGTTTTGCAGATCCGACCTGCGTTCATGGCTCTTGCGCCGAGAAACATCTGCACCAATACTCAGAGCAACCCGCCAATGTGTGGTCTGTCACAAGAGTGACCATCGAGTGCCGAGTAACACAGGAGAGTCAATGAGCGTCGATCAGCCGCTGGCAGAACGGTCCGAACCGGACCCCGATGCCACCCCCGCAGGCCTCAAGAAGGTCGTCGGGGCATCGATGGCAGGCACCATCGTCGAGTGGTACGAGTTCTTCCTCTACGGAACCGCCGCGACACTGGTGTTCAGCAAGATCTTCTTCGCCGCCGGAACCAGCGAGCTCGACGCCATCCTCGCTGCCTTCGTCACCTACGCCGTCGGCTTCGTCGCACGACCGTTGGGTGGCATCGTCTTCGGCCACTACGGCGACAAGTACGGCCGCAAGAAGTTGCTGCAGTTCAGCCTCGTCCTCGTCGGCGGAGCCACGTTCCTCATGGGCTGCCTGCCCACCTTCGAGGCGATCGGCTACTGGGCACCGGCCCTGCTGGTGACCCTGCGATTCATCCAGGGCTTCGCCGTCGGCGGCGAATGGGGCGGCGCGGTTCTCCTTGTCGCAGAACACAGCCCCAACAAGTCCCGCGGATTCTGGGCCAGCTGGCCGCAGGCAGGCGTGCCCGCCGGCAACCTGCTCGCCACCGTCGCTCTGCTCGTCCTGACGACCACCCTGTCCGACGAGGCCTTCCTCAGCTGGGGCTGGCGCGTCGCGTTCTGGCTCTCTGCCGTCATCGTTTTCGTCGGCTACTACATCCGCACCAAGGTCTCCGACGCCCCGATCTTCCTCGAGGCCCACAAGCAGGCCGAGGTCATCAAGGCCGCGTCGTACGGTGTCTTCGAGGTCGTCAAGCGTTACCCCCGTGGCGTGTTCACCGCAATGGGCCTGCGCTTCGGTGAGAACGTCATGTACTACCTCGTGGTCACCTTCTCGATCACGTACCTCTCGGTGGAAGTGGGAACGGATACCTCCACGATCCTGTGGTGGATGCTCATCGCCCACGCGATCCACTTCTGCACGATTCCGTTGGTGGGCAAGCTCGCCGACCGCGTCGGGCGTCGCCCCGTCTACTTCGCCGGTGCCATCACCGCCGCGACGTGGGGCTTCTTCGCCTTCCCGATGATGAACAGCGGACACAACGTCGTCATCATGCTGGCCATCATCATCGGCCTGATGTTCCACGCCTTCATGTACGCCACGCAGCCGGCCATCATGGCCGAGATGTTCCCGACGCGGATGCGCTACTCCGGTGTGTCCCTCGGCTACCAGGTCACCTCGATCGTCGCCGGTTCGCTGGCCCCGATCATCGCGGTGAAGCTGCTCGACGTCTACGGCTCGTCCGTGCCGATCGCGGTGTACCTCGCCGTGGCCTGCGCGATCACCGTGGTTGCCGTCGTCATCGCAAGGGAAACAAAGGGACTGGCGCTCGAAAGCATCGACATCGCCGACGCCAAGAACCTGGCCACCGAAGCCGAGCTGGCCAAGGCTGGTTTGCTCGATCAGAATGTGAAGCAGTGACCGACCTGACCGGACGCTCCGCCCTCGTCACCGGGGGAGCGTCCGGCATCGGGGCCGCGTGTGCACGCGAGCTCGCCGGCCGGGGCGCCCGCGTCACCGTCGCCGATGTGAACGACGTTGCCGCAAAGGAATTGGCGTCGGAGATCGGCGGTGACGTCTGGTCGGTGGATCTGCTCGACACCACCGCTCTCGACGACCTCCGATTGGACGTCGACATCCTGGTCAACAACGCGGGCATTCAAACCGTCGCACCGATCGTCGACTTCGACCCAGGCGCGTTCCGCAGAATTCAGACCCTGATGGTCGAGGCTCCGTTCCTGCTCATCCGAGCTGCCCTGCCGCACATGTACTCTCGCGGCTTCGGCCGAGTGGTCAACCTGTCTTCGGTACACGGACTGCGGGCATCGGAATTCAAGGTCGCCTACGTCACCGCCAAGCACGCACTCGAAGGCATGTCGAAAGTGACGGCCCTCGAAGGTGCCGCCCACGGTGTGACGAGCAACTGCGTCAACCCGGGATACGTGCGCACGCCGCTGGTCGAGAAGCAGATCGCCGACCAGGCCAAGGCACACGACATCCCCGAGGACGAAGTACTCGAAAAAGTCCTGTTGACCGAGGCTGCCATCAAGCGACTCGTCGAACCCGCCGAAGTCGCCTCACTGGTCGGCTGGTTGACCTCCGAGCACGCAGGCATGGTCACCGGAGCGTCCTACACGATGGACGGTGGTTGGTCGGCTCGATAGTCCGCGCCCCGCGTCAATGGACCACTGCACACGTCTGAGCGTGTCAATGTGCCATCGACGCGGAATCGTGAACTGGGTGGATGGACCCTTGCACACGTCTGACCGGTGCAAGGGTCCATTGACGCGAACGGGGTAGGCGCGAACCAGGGCGGGCGGGTGAATGGACCCATCCCGAACAGCAAGAAGCCCCCGTGACGTGTCACGGGGGCTTCTCTGGCGGAGGATAGGGGATTTGAACCCCTGAGGGCGTTAACCCAACCCGCGTTCCAGGCGAGCGCCATAGGCCACTAGGCGAATCCTCCGTGGGGGAGCTTACCCGGTTACCCCCACCATCTCCCAAATCGGGAGGCGCGAAGGGTGGTGATGTGTTGCCCGGCGGGAGGCGGCTACACTTCCTAACGGATCCCGCGCGGCGCGCATCCTGTGAACTCCCCCAGGGCCGGAAGGCAGCAAGGGTCAATGGGCTCTGCCGGGTGCGCGGGGTCCCCTTTATTCAGTGGCAGCAACACTGTCCGGGGAACCCAGTCACCGAGAGGCCGCTCCGCATGTCAGCGCAAACCCAGTTGGGTCTGATGAACCATGAGGAGCTTGCCTCCGAGCACGAGCGGCAGAGCGCGAAGTACACGCAGCTCAAGACCGAGAATCTGAAGCTGGATCTCACCCGCGGCAAGCCGTCACCCGAGCAGCTCGATCTCGCTGCCGAGCTGTTGACGCTCCCGGGCGCGGACTACAAGGACGGCAACGGCACCGATTGCCGCAACTACGGTGGGCTCGCGGGCCTGCCGGAACTGCGCGCCATCTTCGGTGAACTGCTCGGCATCCCGGTGAAGAACCTGCTGGCCGGCAACAATGCCAGCCTCGAGATCATGCAGGACCTCGTGGTCTGGGCGCTGCTGCACGGTCTGCCCGACTCGCCGCGGGCCTGGTCGGCCGAGCCGAACGTGCGCTTTCTGTGCCCGGCTCCCGGCTACGACCGGCACTTTGCGATCACCGAGAGCTTCGGCATCGAGATGATCTCTGTTCCCATGGGACCCGACGGCCCCGATGTGCACGAGATCGCCAACCTGGTGGCGTCGGACCCGCAGATCAAGGGCATGTGGGTGGTGCCGAACTACGCGAACCCCACCGGTGCCGTCTACTCCGAGGAAGTTGTGCGAGCGCTGGCCACGATGCCCACGGCTGCACCGGACTTCCGTCTGTTCTGGGACAACGCCTACGCGGTGCATCCGCTGACCGAGGAGTTCGCGCCGTCCTATGACGTCATCGGGATGGCGGCGGAGGCCGGTTTCCCCAATCGCGCGTTCGTGTTCGCCTCGACGTCGAAGGTCACGTTCGCCGGTGCGGGCGTCAGCTTCTTCGGCAGTTCCGAGGAGAACCTTGCCTGGTATCAGAAGCACCTCGGTAAGAAGAGCATCGGACCGGACAAGCTCAACCAGCTACGGCACCTGCGATTCTTCGGTGACGCCGAGGGGGTGCGGGCTCACATGGCCAAGCATCGCGAGATTCTGAAGCCCAAGTTCGCGCTGGTGCAGCAGATTCTCGAGGACCGGCTCGGTGCCTCGAAGATCGCGTCGTGGACCGAACCCAAGGGTGGTTACTTCATCAGCCTCGACGTGCTCGAAGGGACGGCTGCGCGGTCGATCGCGCTGGCCAAGGATGCCGGAATCGCTCTGACGGCCGCCGGCTCGGCCTTCCCGTACGGAAAAGATCCGGAAGACAAGAACATTCGCCTCGCCCCGAGCTTCCCGTCGCTCGGTGAGCTGGAGAAGTCGATGGACGGCGTCGCGACCTGCGTTCTGCTGGCCGCGACGGAGAAGCTCCTCGAAAGCTAGTGGTGTGGTTATGCGCCCCTGAGGCGCATAACCACACCACTGCGCGTAGCGCACTAGTGCCCGACGACAACCGCACCTTCGGGAGCCGACGGTAGCGGTCCCTTCTTCAGCAGCGTGGCCGACAGCACTGCGCCGAGCAGGAAGATTCCCGACGCCCACCAGAACGTGGTGGTGTAGCTGGCGATCTCGGCATTGGCCTGCAGCAGAGCCGCGTCGGTTGCCGTCGCCATGTTGGAGCTGACGTAGCTGGTGGCGGCGTTGGCAGCCACTGTGCTCAGGAGCGCCGTGCCGATCGAGCCGCCCACCTGCTGCATCGTGTTCACCGTTGCCGATGCGACGCCGGAGTCGTCCGGGTCGACGCCCGAGATCGCGCCCTGCATGGCCGGTGCCATGGTGGCCCCGAGTCCGAGGCCCATGATGACCAGGCCGGGCAGGATGTGCGTGACGTAGCTGCTGTCGATGTCGATCTGCGTCAGCAGTCCCATTCCGACCGAGGCCACGATCAGGCCGGTCGTCATCAGGATGCGCGGCCCGAAGCGGGGGAGGATCAGCGCCGTCGACAGGGTGGCGGTGAGGATCAGCGACGCGATCATCGGCATGAACGCGAACCCGGTGGTGATGGGTGTGTACTTCAGGGTGTTCTGCAGGTAGTAGGTCAGGAACAGGAATACCGCGAACATGCCTGCGCCGGTGACGAATACGGCCAGGAACGATCCCGCACGGGTGCGATCGAGGACGATGCGCAGCGGCAACAGGGGGTGCTCGACGCGCATCTGGATGGTCACGAATACCGCGAGCAGAACGACACCAGCGGCGAGGAATCCGAGGGTGACCGAGTTGCTCCAGCCGTCGGACTCGGCGTGTGCGAAGCCGTAGACGATGGAGAACAGTGCAGCCGAGACCGCCAGGGTGCCGGGGATGTCGAGCTTCGGCCGGACGTCGACCTTGTGCTTGGCCAGGAACAGGAACCCGCCGACGAAGGCGAGTGCAGCGAAGATCAGGTTGACGTACAGGCTCCAGCGCCAGTTGGCCCATTCGGTGAGCATGCCGCCGAGCAGCAGGCCGAGTGCGCCGCCGCCGCCTGCGATGGCACCGAAGATGCCGAATGCCTTGGCGCGTTCCTTGGTGTCGGTGAAGGTGGTGGCCAACAAAGACAGGGCGGCGGGGGCCAGTAGTGCGCCGAAGAGACCCTGACCGGCGCGAGCCGCGACGAGCATGCCGAAGTTGACGGCCGCGCCGCCCACCGCCGACATCAACGCGAAGCCGACGAGGCCGATGAGGAAGGTGTTGCGGCGACCGAAGAGGTCGCTGAGCCGTCCGCCGAGCAGCAGCAGGCTGCCGAACGCGAGGGCGTATGCGGTGACGACCCAGGAGCGATCGGCGTTGTCGAAGCCCAGGTCGAGCTGGGCAGCGGGGAGTGCGATGTTCACGATGGTCGCGTCGAGCACGACCATGAGCTGGGCCAGGCCGAGCGTGGCGAGAATCAGCCATCGATTCCTTTGCGCACGTTCGTCCGCCGGTGTCGTGGTCGACGTCGCGTCGCCCACGTTCTCCGATGAAAGGGTGGTCATGGTGTCCTCGGTTCGACTATGCGGAGGTGTATCCTCCGGTTGTAGAACAAGGTAGCAGCGAAGTGGAGGACTGTCCTCCGCTTATCGGGTGAAACGGACATCGAATGAGTGTGAGAGCCGACACATCGGCAGCGAAGCCCCTCCGTGCGGACGCCGAACGCAACCGTCGACGCATCGTGGACGCGGCGCGCGAACTGTTCGCCTCACGCGGAATCGACATCACACTCGACGACGTCGCTGCCCACGCCAAAGTGGGCGTCGGAACCGTCTACCGACGGTTCTCCTGCAAGGAAGAGTTGATCGACGGCGTCTTCGAGCAGCGACTCGAAGACATGCTCGCGACCGCGGAGCGCGCACTCGAGGCCGAGGATCCGTGGGAGGGGCTGGTGCAGTTCCTGGCCGAGGTGTGCGAGGGGATGTCCTCCGACAGGGGACTCGGTGAGGTCGTCCTCGGCTCGGACGAAGGCTGTCGCGGCATCGCTCGGGTTCGTTCGCGTATCGATCCGTTCTTCGAGAAGATCGTCGAGCGAGCGCTCGCGTCCGGGCAGCTGAGGTCCGATATCGCGGTCAACGACTTCTATCCGGTGCTCGGCATGATCGGCGCGAGCGTCGAATTCTCCAGCGCCGTCGATGCGACCAACTGGCGTCGCTACTTCACCGTCCTCCTCGACGGTCTGCGGGGCGACGGTGTCCCGCGCTCGGCGCTTCCAGGGCGTCCCTTCACCAGCGACGAGGTCGACATGGCCAAGACGGTGATGCATCGTCGTCGACGCTGAGTGAACTGGGTCCACGTCACGAAACCCTTTGCGTTGTGCGATCGATCACGTAGGGTCCCTAACGGAATTGAGTGCTACCCGATGTACCGCTTACTCGGGAGCTGGGGATCGACGTTGGGGGATTCGAGTTGCGTTCGACGCGTGTCATTTTTTCGGCAGTAGCGGTATCCGCGGTGCTCATCGGTATGACCAATCCGATTGCATCGGCAGCCCCGGGCTCCGGATCGTCGACGGGTTCCACCGTCGAATCGGACTTCTACGTACCGCCGAGCCCGCTGCCCGCAGGCTCCCCGGGTGATGTGATCCGGTCCGAGCCGTCGCATCTCGCTCTGTCGGTCCCCGGAATCGGTGGCCCTCTGCCCGGCGCGGCAACGCGAATCATGTACCGCAGCACCGACTCCAACGATGCGGCCAATGCCGTCACGGGCACCTACATCGATCCTGCCGCACCGTGGACCGGGCCGGGCCCGCGTCCGCTCGTCGTCCTCGCCCCAGGAACCCAGGGCCAGGGCGATCAGTGCGCGCCATCGAAGATGCTCAACAACGTCATCACCTACACCCCGCCGCTCGGCTTCATGGTCGAGTACGAGGTACTCGCCGCATACTCCCTGCTGTCGCAGGGATACGGCGTCGTCATCACCGACTACGAGGGCCTCGGCACTCCCGGTGCGCACACCTACGTCAACCGCGCCTCGGAAGCGCACGCTGTGCTCGACGCCGCCCGCGCAGCGCAGAACCTGCAGGGCACCAAGATCTCCGCGGACGGTCCGGTCGCGGCGTACGGCTACTCGCAGGGCGGCGGAGCAGCGGCTGCTGCAGCGGAAATCGCCGGAGAGTACGCACCGGAGATCGACCTCGTCGGCACCTATGCGGGCGCACCCCCGGCGGATCTGAAGGCGACCCTCGAGCAGGTCGACGGCACCATCCTGACCGGCGTGATCGGCTACACCCTCAACGGTCTGCTCAATTCCGATCCCGGTCTGCAGCCGATCGTCGACGAGAACATCAATGACGCAGGCAAGGCCATGCTTAACCTGGTGGCGAATCAGTGTGTGGGAGAAACGATTCTGAACGTCGGGCTGCACCGCACCAACGAGTACACCAAGACCGGCGAGCCGCTCTCGGTTGTACTGGACCGGCTGCCCATCGCCGCGGAAATCCTGGCCAAGAACAAGATCGGTGAGCGCACGCCCAACGCTCCGGTGCTGATCCAGTCCGGTACGTCCGACGACATCGTGCCTCACGGACAGGCCGTCGGGCTGGCCGGTGACTGGTGCGGCAAGGGTGCCACCGTGCAGCTGAGTGCCGCGCAGGTACCCGCAATCGTGCCGGGTTCCGGTGCCGGACACCTGATTCCGGACCTTCTCGGTCTCGGCGAGGCGCAGAACTGGATCAAGGATCGGTTCTACGGAGTGCCCGCGCCGTCCAACTGCTGATCTGCCGATGTACGGCCCGCGCGGGTCAGCGCGGGCCGTACATGATCACCGCCACGCCGATCAGTGCGATCGACGACCCGGCGATGTCCCAGCGATCGGGTCGAAAGCCGTCGGCCACCATCGCCCACAGCAGTGATCCCGCAACGAACACACCGCCGTATGCCGCCAGGATCCGACCGAAATTGGCGTCGGGCTGCAGCGTCGCCACGAAACCGTAGGCACCGAGGGCGATCACGCCCGCTCCCGCCCAGAGCCATCCGCGATGTTCGCGGACCCCCTGCCACACCAGCCACGCCCCGCCGATCTCGAACACGGCCGCAACCGCGAACAGCATGACCGACTTCACAATGTTCATGCGACAAAGGCTCCCACAGCCCCGACCTGGTGTAGAAAGATGCCTTTGGGGGTACAGGCCTACAGGCCCCGCGTCGAGGGCCGAGTCGGTAGGGGTGAGTTTCACATGCGGGACAGTTACACGGAGACGCTCGATTCCTTGGCGTCGAACCTGTCCGAAATGTCGCGAATCGCCGAGAAGGCAATGGTCGACGCCACCCGTGCACTGCTGACCGCCGATATCGTCATGGCCGAGCAGACCATCGAATACCGCGAGGAGATCGATACCCTCGCCGCCGAGTGGGAGCACGGAGCATTCGGCTTCCTGGCCCTGCAGGCACCGGTCGCCCACGATCTACGACGCGTCGTCTCCGGGATCAATATCGTCGCCGACCTACAGCGGATGGGCGGACTCGCCGTCCACGTCGCAGAGCTGGCTCGCCGCCGCCATCCCGCGCACGTACTTCCGCCCGAGGTCGAGGGAGTGTTCGAGGAGATGGGCCGGGTTGCCGTCGCCCAGGCAGCGGCCACCCAACGCGTGCTGGAAACCCGAGACGCCGAACTCGCAGCCGACCTCCGGATCCAGGACGAGGAGATGGACGCGCTGCACCGCAGCCTGTTCATGCTGACCTCCGCACCCGATTGGCCGCACGGTGTGCCGGCCGCAGTGGACATCACGCTGCTCGGACGCTTCTACGAGCGATACTCGGACCACACTGTCGAGGTCGCCAAACGCGTCATCTTCCTGGTGACCGGCGATCGCCCCACCGACGAGTCATAGTCTGCGCGAACGGCTCGAAGATGGCAGGATCGGCACGATGAAACGTGACGTCTCTGCGTACCTCGATGTCGACGTGACCGAGGCCAGCACCCTCGAGTTCCAGATCGCAATCGCACCTCATCCGGGAACCGATGTGTGGGAAGCACTCTCGTTCACACTCGACGGTCAACCGATCGAGGCGCAGGAGATCAGCGGCGCTCACGGCACCCGCATCCACAAGATCCACGCCGACGTCGGCAAGCTCGAGGCGTCGTATTCGGCGACCATCTACGGCAACACCGAGCCTGCTCCGGTCTCCGACTACGACCTCTCGCTCTACCTGCGGCCGAGTCGATACTCCGAAGCGGACAAGTTCTTCGGTTTCGCGGCAACGGAATTCGGTTCCTACCCGCCGTCGGAGAAGCTGCTCGCGGAGGTCTCGTCCTGGGTCGGTGCCCGTCTGAGCTACGTCCCGGGCAGCAGCGACCCCATCGACGGCGCGGTCGACACCCTCCTCGCCGGAGCCGGAGTCTGCCGCGACTACACCCACCTCGTGGTGGCCCTGCTGCGTGCGGTCAACGTCCCCGCTCGCCTGGTCGCGGTGTACGCACCGGGCTGCGATCCCATGGACTTCCACGCGGTCGCCGAAGCATTCGTCGAAGGCCAATGGCGAGTGGTGGACGCGACGTGCCTCGCACCTCGATCGACCCTGGTGCGCATCGCCACCGGACGCGATGCATCCGACACCGCCTTCCTCGACAACCACGGCGGATCGATCATCCTCAACAGCGCCGTCGTCGGAGCCGTCGTCGACGGACCACTGCCCTTCGACGACATCACCCAGCTGGTCTCGATCACCTGATCGCACGAGTACACGCGCGTGGCAGGATCGAGGCCATGTCTCGCACACTGCACCTCGTCGGCGATCCCGAGGCCGATGCACTGCTCGCCGAGGATCCGTTCGCGCTGTTGATCGGCATGTTGCTCGATCAGCAGGTACCGATGGAGTCGGCGTTCGCAGGGCCCAAGAAGCTCGTCGACCGTCTCGGCGACCTGAAAGTCGACACCGTCGCCGACGCCGACCCCGAGGAATTCGCGGCCCTGTGCGCGCAGACCCCGGCCGTCCATCGGTTCCCGGGTTCGATGGCCAAGCGCATCCAAGGGCTGGCGGCGTTCCTGGTCGAGAACTACGACGGGAAGCCGCAGGAGATCTGGACCCGCGATGATCCCAACGGTGCCGAAGTGCTGAAACGGCTCAAGGCCCTCCCCGGCTACGGCGATCAGAAGGCCCGCATCTTTCTCGCGCTGCTCGGTAAGCAGATGGGCGTCACGCCCGACGGGTGGCGCAAGGCCGCCGGACCGTACGGCGACGACGGAGCGCGTCGATCCATCGCCGACGTGGTGGACGAGAAGTCGCTGCTCGAGGTGCGCGAATTCAAGAAGGCGGCGAAAGCGGCAGCCAAGAACAAATAAGTCTGTCGGTGCCGGTCGTTACAGTGACCAGAACTTTCACCGGGGGGCGAGATGGCCGACAGTATCGGGACGTACGAGGGCTGGCTGGCGTCTCTCGACGAGGACGCGCTGACCGATCTGCTGCACCGTCGGCCGGACGTGGCCACCGACCCACCACCACGCTCGTTCGGCTTGCTCGCGCAGTTGCTCGAGGCCCCGTCTCGGGTGTCGATGCTGCCGCGTCGACTCGACAGCGGTGCGCTCGCTCTCCTCGAATTGTTCGCGCTGATGGGCGATCTGAGCCGCGCGGAGATCGGGCACTGGGCGAGTGAGGGGTCGATCAACGAGACACCACACATCGATGCAGCTCTGGCCACACTGACGGCCCACGGGTTGATCTGGCCGAATTCCTCACTCGGCGCAGGCACTGTCGAATACTCACCCGTCGACCTGTCCGGGGTGTTCTCGCATCCGTTCGGACTGGCCCGCAGGCAGCGAAAGCTGTTCCTGCACTGCGCAGTCGAGCAGGACAGGGTGGCTGTGCTTGCGCTCCTCGGTATCGACCCGACGCTCGAGCGAGCGGCGCGCGCGGACTCCGTTGCCACTGCCATGACGCCCGAACGTATCCGGGCACTGTTCGACGGCGGGCCCGAGGAGATGCGAGAGATGTTGTCCCGCTTCGTCGATGGCAAGCCGGTGTCACTGATCTTCGATGTTCCTCCGACTGCAAGCGCGGCCGCATTCGAGCGGGGATTGTTGTATCGACTCGACGGGCACCGCGTCGAGATGCCGTTGGAGGTGAGCATCGCCCTGCGAGGGGAGCGGTGGCGTCTGCCCATCGAACTCACGCCGCCGACATTCGACACCCGAGTGCTCTCGCACGACGACGTGCGGCGCACACGTTCGATCGCCCTGCTGCAGTTCTGCGAACACACGCAGGCGTTGCTGACGGCCATCGACGCCGACGGCCTGACGACGATGAAGACCGGTGGCGTCAGTGCCAAGGGGATTCGGTCGCTGACGAGCAGGCTGGGATTCGCCGACGAACACGACACCGCGTTGATGCTGATGCTGGCCCGCGAAGCCGGACTGCTGGCCGAACGCGGGAAGACCGGAATCGCGTTGACTTCGGCGTACGAGACGTGGTCCACGAGCACGCGGGCCGAACAGGCGGCCACATTGCTGACGGCATGGTGGAGTTCGCCCTTCACGCCCACCCACCGAGTGCCCCGTGCGTCCCAGAAGACCGTTCCCGTTCTCAAGAAGATGCTCGACGACCCGGCGGCAGCGGACCTGCGTGCGACGGCGCTGACGGCTCTGCTGCGATACGAGGACGCCGACGCGCCGGCGACGGTTCTGCATGGTTCGGAGGATTTTGCCCGGTATCTGGACTGGCACATCCCGGTCGTCTCGACCAGCGCCGGGGCCGGTCACGTGCACGCGCTGTGGCTCGAGGCCGGTCGACTCGGGGTACTGGCCGACGGTGCGCCGACCGATCTGTGCCGCACCCTCACCGAGTTCCCTGCGGGTCGAGACGGCGACCCTCGCGAGATCCGCGCGGCTCTGACAGCACAGTTGCAGGACATGGCCGGGTGGGTTCCGTTCTCCGTTCGGCTGTTGCCCGATTCCACGGCGGTGGTGACCGGACCACCCAGTACCGAGGTGGCGTCGATACTCGGCTCGGCGGCGCAGCCCGAGTCGAGGGACGTCGCGTCGGTCTGGCGTTTCACCCCGGCGACCATCCGGGGCTTCTTCGACACCGGCGGCACCGGCGAGGAGTTGATCGATGCGTTGACCGCGATGGCCGACACCGAGTTGCCTCAGGCACTGGACTACACGATCCGAGACTGCTGGCGCAGCTACGGCGCACTGGCCGTGAGGAGGATCCCGTGCGCGATCGTCTCTGAGGACGTCGTCCTGTTGACGAACATCGAGACCGACGAGTCACTGGCCGTGCTGCAGTTCCAGCGCCTCGCTCCCACCGTCCTGGTCAGTTCGGCCACGCCCATCGACACCATCGCCGTGCTTCGCAGGCACGGATACTCCCCGGTGCGGCACTCCGACACCGGGCAACTCCAACTCGACAGCGCGCCTCGAATCCGCACGGGGGAGACTCGGGAGACCCATCGTGCCGTCCACCCGGCACGGCACCGCCGCGAACCACGCGAGCTCGCGCGGCTCCTGCTGGCCGGCGGCGACGGAGCCGTCGACGAGGCACGAGTGCGGTCTGCACTCGATTCACACAGCCGGCTGCTGCCGCGTGAGCTGGATCTGTTGACCGACGCCGCAGCGCGCGGCACACCCGTCTCCATCGACTACCAGAACTCCAGAGGAGCCATCGTTCGGCACGCGATCTCGGATGCGCTGCAGGACGGCCACTGGCTGCACGCGCTCTCGGAATCGACCGGCAGCCGCGAGAGCTTCGCCATCATGAACATCAGAGCGGTATCCACCCGTCCACAATGACCGGCGATGCAACTGTGTCCGTGGTCGCCGGTACCCTTTCGGGCGTGGCCCTCTACCGGAAGTACCGTCCCGCGACGTTCGCCGAGGTCGTCGGTCAGGAGCACGTCACCGAGCCGATCAGCGTGGCGTTGGACAGCAACAGAATCAACCACGCGTACCTGTTCTCCGGGCCGCGTGGCTGCGGAAAGACCTCCTCGGCGCGCATCCTCGCCCGATCGCTGAACTGCGCCGAGGGTCCGACGTCGACCCCCTGCGGCGTGTGCAACTCCTGCGTCGCCCTCGCACCGGGCGGACCCGGCAACTTCGACGTCGTCGAGATGGACGCGGCCAGCCACGGTGGCGTCGACGATGCGCGAGATCTGCGAGACAAGGCCGTGTACGCCCCGGCTGAATCGCGCTACGTCATCTTCATCATCGACGAGGCACACATGGTGACCCCGGCGGGCTTCAACGCGCTGCTCAAGGTCGTCGAGGAGCCACCAGAGCACCTCGTCTTCATCTTCGCCACCACCGAGCCCGAGAAGGTGCTCCCCACCATCCGCTCGCGTACCCACCACTACCCGTTCCGGCTCCTCGCGCCGTCGACGATGCGCGGTCTGCTCGAGAAGATCTGTGGCCAGGAACAGGTTCCGGTCGAGGATGCGGTCTACCCGCTGGTCATCCGCGCCGGCGGAGGTTCGCCCCGTGACTCGCTCAGCGTCATGGATCAGCTCCTGGCCGGAGCCGGACCCGAGGGCGTCACGTACCCGCGCGCACTCTCGCTTCTCGGCGTCACCGACGTCGCACTGATCGACGAAGCGGTCGACGCGTTGGCCGCGGGCGACGGCGGCGCACTGTTCGGCACCGTCGACAAGGTGATGGACGCGGGCCACGACCCACGCCGCTTCGCCATCGACCTCCTCGATCGCATGCGAGATCTGATCCTGATGAAGGCCGTGCCCGACGCCGGAGAACGCGGTCTGGTCGACGTTCCCGGCGACGTCCTCGAGAGACTGCGTGACGAGGCCGATCTGCTCGGTTCGGCGACACTGACTCGGTACGCCGAGATCGTGCACTCGGGCCTCGGCGAGATGCGCGGTGCCACGGCCCCGCGTCTGCTGCTCGAAGTGATGTGTGCCCGAATGCTGCTGCCCTCGGCGTCCGACGCGGAATCGGCGGTGCTGCAACGACTCGAACGCGTCGAGCGCCGCCTGGACGTCACCCTTCCGGCGGGGGAGCAAGCAGCCGTCGCCCAGGCAGCCGCAGATCCGACGCGACCGCAGTTGCAACCCACCGAGGAACCCGCGCCCCCGGGTCCGGCACCGGTGAGCAAGTTTCAGCGACCGTCGCAACGTCCACCGGCCGCAGAGCCGGCAGCGCCCGCACCGGCACCTGCTCCAGTGGCGCCCGCACCCGCTGCCTCGATTCCCACACCGGCACCGGAGCCTGCACGACCCGAGCCGGCCCCGATACCCGAGCCCGCTCCGACACCCGAGCCCGCTCCCACACCCGAGCCCGCTCCGGAACCGGTTTCGGCATCACAGGAACCGGCCCCCGCTGCCTCGGTTTCCCACGAAGATTTTCCGCCGGAGCCCGAGGACGATTACGGCCCCGAGCCGGATCCGGTGTTCGAGTCGGAACCGGAACCCGTGGCGGCCCCCGCCGCCGTGTCGAGCGAGCCCGACGCAGCCGCGGTTCGAGCTGTGTGGTCGGAGGTGCGCACGAAGGTACGAGACCGGAGCCGGACCGTCGAGGTGATGCTCTCCGGTGCCTCGGTGCGCACCGTCGAGAACGGCACCATCACGCTCGGTCACGACTCGGCACCGCTGGCCAAGCGGCTGGAGGAACCGCGCAACGCCGACGTCATTCGCGACGCTCTGCGTGACGTATTCGGGGTCGAATGGTCGGTGGTGTGCCTGGTCGGTGCGGCGGCACCGCCGGAACAGTCATCAGCAAAAAAAGATGAACCGGCAGCGAAACCCGCGTCGCTGCCGAAGTTCTCGAGGCCGAGCCAGGCAGGGGCTTCCCGTCCCACGTCGGACGGGTTCGGATCAGCGGGCGATGGATCCTCGGCCGGCATCGGGGCGGACGACATTCCGATGCCCGAAGCGCCGGACTACCCCGACGAGCCCGAGCCGGTAGGGCCACCGCCACCGGAGACCCCGGAGGACGAGGAAGAGCTGCTCAAGGCCGCGGCCGAGCCTGCCGATCCGACGGTTCGACGCGATCCGGAGACCGTCGCGATGGAGCTGCTGGTCAGCGAACTGGGAGCGGTACCGCTCAAGGAGACCTGATCGACGGGTGACTCAGCCGACGGTCAGGTCCTCGTTGTCGGCGAACACCAGGCGTCCGCTGTCGAGCGCCACGGCCCAACGCCGTGCCACCGCCCAGTCCCGGGAGGTGGTCTCGGGTGTCTGGACACCGAAGTCCTCGACGATCGCCCCGGTCTCGTACGTGTCCTGAGCAGCTTCGTCATCGGTGCCGGTGGTGTGAATGCGTACTTTGACGCGAGCGCCCACGGTCAATTCGTTGTTGGTTTCCATGGAGGTCTTCTTCCGCGCTCGGTAGATCTGATCTATCGGAGTGTCCCACGATCAGGTCGTTCAAACGTGAACCTTCGCGTCGGTCATGTACAACGCTCGTTTCGGTCCTTACGCCGGATCCATCGCCCGCCCTACTGTGGCATGAGCTGAGGTCTGTCATGGCCTCGCACCGACGCGGTCGGCCGGCACGGCGACCGCAAGAAGATCGAGTATCTGGAAGGAACTGCGCGCTGTGACTACAGAGGCATTCATTTACGAGGCCATCAGGACTCCCCGAGGCAAGGGAAAGAACGGCTCCCTGCATTCGGTGAAGCCGATTTCCCTGGTGACCGGTCTGATCGACGAGCTTCGTCGACGGTTCCCCGACATGGACGAGAACCGGATCTCCGACCTCATCCTCGGCGTGGTCTCACCCGTCGGAGATCAGGGTGCCGATATCGCGCGCACGGCGGTGCTCGCAGCGAAGATGCCCGACACCGTCGGCGGCTTCCAGCTCAACCGCTTCTGCGCGTCCGGTCTCGAGGCCGTCAACCTGGCTGCACAGAAGGTGCGCTCGGGCTGGGACGAGCTCGTCATCGCCGGTGGCGTCGAGTCGATGTCGCGTGTGCCGATGGGCAGTGACGGCGGCGCGTGGGCCATGGACCCCGTCACCAACTACGACACCTACTTCGCCCCGCAGGGCATCGGTGCCGACCTCATCGCGACGATCGAGGGGTTCAGCCGCGAGGACGTCGACGCATATGCCGTCCAGTCGCAGGAGCGCGCCGCCGCAGCGTGGTCGGGTGGCTACTTCGCGAAGTCCGTCGTTCCGGTCACCGACCAGAACGGCCTGCTCATCCTCGATCAGGACGAGCACATGCGTCCGGGTAGCACCGTGGAATCGCTCGGCAAGCTGAACCCGGCCTTCACCGGTATCGCGGCCATGGGCGGATTCGACGATGTGGCGCTGCAGAAGTACCACTGGGTGGAGAAGATCGATCACGTGCACACCGGCGGAAACAGCTCCGGCATCGTCGACGGCGCAGCACTCGTCCTCGTCGGCAGCGAGCAGGCCGGTAAGGATCTGAACCTGGTTCCGAGGGCGCGCATCGTCGCGACCGCCACCAGTGGTGCCGATACGACCATCATGCTGACCGGGCCCACCCCGGCGTCGAAGAAGGTTCTCGCGACCGCGGGCCTGACCGTCGACGACATCGATCTCTTCGAGCTCAACGAGGCGTTCGCCTCCGTTGTGCTGCGCTTCCAGAAGGATCTGAACATCCCGAACGAGAAGCTCAACGTCAACGGTGGTGCCATCGCCATGGGCCACCCGCTGGGAGCGACCGGAGCGATGATCACCGGCACCGTGCTGGACGAGCTCGAGCGCCGCGGCGGCCGGTACGCCTTGATCACCCTGTGCATCGGCGGCGGCATGGGCGTCGCCACCATCATCGAGCGAGTCTGAGGTATTACGATGTCTGACAACATGATTCAGTGGGACCAGGACGCCGACGGTATCGTCGTTCTGACGATGGACGACCCCAACCAGGGCGCCAACACTATGAACCAGCTGTACAAGGATTCGATGGGAGCGACCGTCGACCGCCTCGAGGCCGAGGTCGACTCCATCACCGGCGTCGTGATCACCTCCGCCAAGAAGACGTTCTTCGCCGGCGGCGATCTGCACACGCTCATCGCTGCCAAGCCCGAGGACGCTCAGCAGGTGTTCGACGAGGTGCAGGAAGTCAAGGGCCAGCTGCGTCGTATCGAGAAGCTCGGCAAGCCGGTCGTGTCCGCCATCAACGGCGCAGCACTCGGCGGCGGACTCGAGATCGCGCTCGCGACTCATCACCGCATCGCGGCCGACGTTCCCGGCGTCCAGATCGGTCTTCCCGAGGTTTCCCTCGGCCTGCTGCCCGGCGGCGGTGGAGTCGCCCGCATCACGCGACTTCTCGGCATCCAGACCGGCTTCATGACCGTGCTCGCGCAGGGCACCCGGTTCCGTCCGGCGAAGGCACTCGAGATCGGTCTGATTCACGAGTTGGTCGGCAGCATCGACGAATTGGTGCCCACCGCCAAGGCCTGGATCAAGGCCAACCCCGAGGGTGGCGTCGCACCGTGGGATGTCAAGGGCTACAAGATTCCCGGCGGCACGCCGTCCAATCCGAAGCTCGCACAGATCCTGCCCGCATTCCCGTCCAATCTGCGCAAGCAGATCAAGGGCGCTCCGATGCCTGCACCGCGTGCGATTCTCGCGGCGGCGGTCGAAGGTGCGCAGGTCGACTTCGACAACGCGTGCACCATCGAGTCGCGGTACTTCACCGAGTTGGTCACCGGCCTGGTGTCCAAGAACATGATTCAGGCGTTCTTCTTCGATCTGCAGGCGATCAACGCCGGCAAGTCCCGTCCCGACGGCATCGAGAAGACCACCTTCACCAAGGTTGCGGTTCTCGGCGCAGGCATGATGGGCGCGGGCATCGCGTACGTGTGTGCCAAGGCCGGAATCGACGTGGTGCTCAAGGATGTTGCTCTCGAGGCGGCGCAGAAGGGCAAGGCGTACTCCGAGGCCATCGAGGCCAAGGCACTCTCGCGTGGCAAGACCACCCAGGAGAAGTCCGACGCTCTGCTCGCGCGGATCCACCCGACGGCCGACGCCAAGGACGTCGAAGGCGCAGACCTCGTCATCGAGGCCGTCTTCGAGTCGGAAGAGTTGAAGCAGAAGGTGTTCCAGGAGATCGAGGACCTCGTCGATCCGACGGCGTTGCTCGGTTCCAACACCTCGACGCTGCCCATCACGAGCCTCGCTCAGGGCATCAAGCGTCAGGAAGACTTCATCGGAATCCACTTCTTCTCGCCCGTCGACAAGATGCCGCTGGTGGAGATCATTCGCGGCGAGAAGACGTCGGATGCGGCCTTGGCCAAGGCATTCGACCTGGTGCAGATCATCAAGAAGACCCCGATCGTCGTCAACGACAGCCGCGGCTTCTTCACCTCGCGTGTGATCGGCACGTTCATCAACGAGGCCATTGCGATGCTGGGCGAGGGCGTCGAGCCGTCGACCATCGAGCAGGCCGGTCTGCAGGCCGGTTACCCGGCTGCGCCGCTTCAGCTCTCGGACGAGCTGACGCTCAACCTGATGCAGAAGATCCGCAAGGAAACCTACGACGCCCTCATCGCCGCGGGTCAGACTCCTCCCGAGGATCCGGCCGGTGCCGTCATCGACAAGATGGTCGACGAGTTCGAGCGTCCGTCGAAGGCCAAGGGCGCGGGCTTCTACGAGTACGAGGACGGCAAGCGCACCGGACTGTGGCCCGGACTGCGTGATGCGTTCAAGTCGGGTTCGGCGGACATCCCGTTCGAGGACCTCAAGGAACGCATGCTGTTCATCGAGGCCATCGAGACGCAGAAGTGCTTCGACGAGGGTGTGCTGAACACCACCGCCGACGCCAACATCGGCTCGATCTTCGGCATCGGCTTCCCCGCCTGGACCGGAGGCGTGCACCAGTACGTCGTCGGCTACCCGGGAGGTCAGGCCGGATTCGTCACTCGTGCAGACGAATTGGCGAAGAAGTACGGCGATCGCTTCCAGGTTCCTGCTTCGCTGCGCTAGTGCCGAGGCAGTGGTGCGATCGAGTGCCCCCGGTGGCACATAACCGCACCACTGCCGAAGGCATCTACCCGCGATGCGCGATCAACCTCTCGGCGCCGTCTGTGAATTGTTGCTTCATCAATTCGCAGGCGGCGTCGATGTCGTTTCGAACGAGTGCCTCGATGAGTTCCTCGTGGTTGCGGACGGCCGCTCGGCCCCAGTCACGATCGGTGGCATAGAGGCGGGTGGGTGTGTAGCGGGTGGCGTTGTTGAGAAACCACGCCAGTTTCGCCGAGTCGGCGAGTCGGTTGAGGACGCGGTGGAACTCGAACTCGCAGTTCTCGACATCCTCCGGCCTGCCGTTCTCGACGGCCGCGGACAGCAGTGCGGTGAGTTCGGCGAGTCGGGCGAGTTCGGCCTCGGTGATCTTCGGTGCTGCGCGGCGCACCAGTTCGACAGCGATCTGGCCCTGCAACCAGAAGATGTCGACGATGTCGTTCGGCGTCAGCGGCGAAACCTTGTAGCCGCGATGCGGGACGAGTTCGACGATGCCCTCACCCCGCAGCGTCAGCAGTGCCTCGCGGACGGGAGTGACGCTGACACCGAGTTCTGCGGCGGTCTCGTCGAGTCGGATGAAGTCGCCCGGACTCACTTCGCCGGACATGACGAGGTGCCGGACGTGGCTGGCCACCTCCTCCGACAGCTGCGGCCGTCGGCGCAGAACCGATGCTCGACGCTTGTCCACCATTCCGAAAGCCAATCACACGGCGGGCTTCGCGCGAAGGAGGACCTGCGCGACCGGTTCGACGACTCGGGCCGCGATGGGCCCCAGGATTGCCATCAGCAGCACGTATGCCGTCGCCAGAGCCGCGAGTTCGCCCTCTACCGCGCCTGCGGCCACGGCCAGTCCGGCGATGACGATGGAGAACTCGCCGCGCGCCACCAGTGCCGCACCGGTGCGCAACCGGCCCGGTCGTCCGATTCCCTGACGGCCCGCCGCCCACCAGCCGGTCGCGACCTTCGTGGCTGTCGTCGTGACCGCGAGCACGACGGCCCAGCCGAGCACGGGTGGGATGGTCGCCGGGTCGGTGGCGAGTCCGAACACCACGAAGAACATCGCGGCGAAGAGATCGCGCAGTGGCTCGAGCACGCGGGTGGCGTTGTCGGCCGTCGATCCGGAGATGGCGATACCGAGCAGGAACGCGCCGACGGCGGCCGAGACCTGCAGTTCCGACGCGATGCCGGCCACCAGCAACGCGGATCCGAGGACCTTGAGCAGCACCACTTCGCGGTCGGGGCTGTCGAGTACTGCTGAGACGAGGTTGCCGTAGCGCAGTGCGACGACCAGCACGACGGTGAGGACGAACAGTGAGATGCCGAGCGCTTCGAGTCCGCCGAGGAAGCTCACCCCGCTGAGCACCGCGGTCAGGATCGGCAGGTAGATGGCCATCGCCAGGTCTTCGAACACCAGAATCGACAGCACGACGGGGGTTTCGCGGTTTCCCAGTCGGCCCAGATCGGTGAGGACCTTGGCGATGATGCCCGAGGACGAGATGTACGTGACACCGCCCATCACCAGCGCTCCGACTCCGCCCCAGCCGAGCAGAAACGCGACCAGTGCACCCGGTGCGAAGTTCAGCACGATGTCGACCAGACCTGCCATCCAGGATCGGCGCAGACCGGTGACGAGTTCGGCGGCGGTGTATTCGAGTCCGAGCAGGAGCAGCAGCAGGACGACGCCGATCTCGCTCGCGATCTCGCTGAACTCGTCGATGCCGCTGAGATTGACGATGCCGCCGTTTCCGAACGCGAGACCGCCGAGCAGATAGAACGGGATGGGGGAGACACCTATTCGACCCGCCAGACGAGCGAGTAGTCCGAGAACGAAGAACACTGCACCCAGCTCGGTGAGGGCAAGTGCGCTCTCGGCCACTGTTCAGCCCCGACTGATCTCAGGCATTGCCGAGCAACTTGGCCGCTGCGTCCAGTCCGTCCGCGGTACCGACGGCGACCAGTAGGTCACCTGCGGCCAGCGTGAAGTCGGGGGTGGGGGACGGTTGAACCTGACCGGCGCGCATGACAGCGACGACCGATACTCCGGTTTTGGTGCGCATGGCGGTGTCGCCGAGTGTGCGGCTGACGAACCGTGAGTCGGCGCGAATGGGAAGCCGACGGGTGTTGATTCCGGGGAGGTCTCGATGCTCTTCCCCGAGCTGAGCGATGAGTTGCGGCGACCCGAGCAGATTGCCCAGGGCCGCCGCTTCCTCATTGCTCAACGTGATGGATTCCTGCGTCGCATCGGGGTCGTCCTTGCGCGAGACGATCAACTCGTTCACGCCGTCCTTGCGGGTGATGACGCCTATGCGACGCCCGGAAGCGAGTGCGAAATCCTTTCGCACTCCGATTCCCGGCAGCAGGGTCACTTCGACGTTCATGGTCGAAATGCTAGCCCTGCAGGCAGCGCATTATCGAAGGATCGGGCGTGCAGCCCGACCCGTCTCGATCAGGATGCGACGGCAGCCAGGAGGGCTTCGCGCTGGTTTGCGCCGAGGCCACCGATACGGCGGGTATCGGCGATGGACAGCTGCTCGAGCAGCTGTGCGGCGCGCACGGAACCAACACCCGGCAGGGCCTTGATCAGGGCGGACACCTTGGTCTTCTTGACGATCTCGTCGTTCTCCGCCTTGGCGAGAACGTCAGCGACGCTGAGTTCGCCGGACTTGACGGATGCGAGCAGCTTCGACCGCGCAGTGCGTGCCTCGGCCGCCTTGGCCAGCGCCGCGGTGCGCTGTTCCGGTGTCAATACTGGTAAAGCCATGGCCTGTTCTCCTCGATTGTGGTGACCCGTCGCTCGTTGACAGGTCTCGACCCTCTTGCATCGTGCCTGGTGGCTCTTCCAATCTAACCGAACAACACGGCTGTCATTCCGGTCGAGCCACCGAACCTTCCCAGCCAGGCTACGTCCTATCCGATTCGGGGTGTGCCCCGACCAGCACTTCGGCCCCGTGTCGGCTCTCGAAGGGCGTCGTGTACCGGGCATGTCCGACGCCTCCCTGCCGGTCTCTCAGGCAGGTGCAGGCGAGTAGGTCTTCCTGAGTGCGACCTTGACCACCTTGCCGCTCGCGTTGCGCGGGAGGGCGTCGACGACGACCAATTCCTTGGGGTGTTTGAACCGCGCGAGATGGTCGCCGAGCCACACGAGAAGCTCGTCGAGAGTCAGGTCGGGGGTGTCGGGGGAATCGTGCAGTGCGACCACCGCGACGGGTACCTCGCCCCACCTGTCGTCGGGTCGGCCGATCACTGCGGCCTCGAGGATTCGGGGGTGGGAGAACAGGACGTTCTCGACTTCGGCGCAGTAGATGTTCTCACCGCCGGAGATGATCATGTCCTTCTTGCGGTCGACGACGAACACGAAGCCTTCCTCGTCCTGGCGTACGAGGTCGCCGGAGTGGAACCAGCCGCCGTGGAACGCGTCCGCGGTCGCGTCGGGGTTCTCCCAGTATTCGCGCATCAATGTGGGCCCTCGATAGACGATTTCGCCGATCTCGCCCTGCGCCACGTCGTTCATGTCGTCGTCGACGACGCGTGCTGCGACGGTCGGGACGACGCGTCCTACCGAGCCGAGTTTGCGAAGGGCGTCGACGCCGTCGAGCACACAGGTGATGGGCGACATCTCGGTCTGCCCGAACACCGCGACGTTCATCGCACCCGGGAACGTGTCCGACATCGCGCGCAGAACGGTGTCCGATGCCGGGGCGGCGCCCCAGGAAATGACCCGCAGGGCAAGTTCTCTCGGGTTGGCCGCCTGCTCGGCGCACATCGCCTGCCACTGCACGGGGACGAGAAACAGATTGGTGACACGTTCGGCGGCGAGTACGTCGAGCAGGGTGCCCGGATCGAATGCCCCGACCGGGTGGACGACGGTGGGAATCCCGAGCAGCAGGCTCGGCGCGAGGCTGCCGAGTGCGGCGATGTGAAACATCGGTGAGGCGCAGAAGCCGACCTCGTCGGTGGCGCTCATCTGCAGTGCCCGGACACAGGTGAACGCCTGCGCCTGCATGTTCGCGTGTGTGAGTACCGCGCCCTTGGGCCTTCCGGTGGTGCCCGAGGTGTACATGATCAGTGCCGGGGCGTCGTCCGGCACGTCGACGGGGTCCGCCGGTTCGGCGGTGGACAGCAACGTCTCGTACGCGTCTCCGGCGACGATGATTCCGGTCAGTGAATCACTCTGCGCTACAACTGCTTCGGCCAGTGGAGCGAGCGTCTCGTCGGAGATCACCAGGGACGAGCCGCTGTTCTGCGCGAGAAAGGTCACCTCCGGCGGAGTCATCCGGAAGTTCACCGGGACGGCGAGTGCGCCGAGCGCGTTGATCGCCAGGACCGCCTCGAGATATTCGGGGCGGTTGAGCATCACGATCAAGACCCGGTCACCGAATCCGATTCCGCGGCTCTGCAGGGCGCCCGCGAGCCGCGCGACGCGGTCGTCGAGTTCGCGCCAGCCGATCGATCGCCCCTGAAACCGAAGCGCCACTGCCTCGGGCTGCATGAGGGCGTGCCGTCGAACGTGGTTGTTCCAGTTGTTTCGGTTGGACAATCCGGGTTCGTTGGGGTGAGCGGCCATCGCCGGTTCCTCTCGTCAGCCGTATGAGCGGGGGATCGAATGTGATGCAGCTTACAGACTGTTGGCCGCTTTGTCCGGAACTCTGTTGACTGCATTTCAGCAGGTCAGTGACGCATTAAGTTTGTGATCATTCGCATCGATCCCGCTACTATGAGCACTCGAGACGACCGGCGAGGTGAGGCGATGAGCGAGACGAGTGCCACGGAGCCGCGGCGTCGGCCACGGAATCGGAAGTCGCAGCTTCTGGTGGCCGCGGCCGAGGCCTTCAGCGAGCGCGGCTATCACCCCGTCGGAATCGAGGACATCGCTGCCACCGTCGGTATTTCCGGGCCCGCGCTGTACCGGCACTTCCCGACCAAGTACTCCCTGTTCGTCGACACCGTCATGCGGATGACCGACTCCTTGGTCGCGGCAACGGATCCGGCCGTCATCGATCCGGCCGTCGACGATGTGGAGGATCCACAGTCCCGGATCGACGCGGTCATCGGTGCCATCATCGCCACCACCATCGACAATCGCCGCACCGGTGGGTTGTATCGAAGGGAGGGGCGCTATCTCGTCGGTTCGGACCGCGAATACCTACGGCGAGCGTTGTGCACGGTGCACGAGCGAGTGACGGTGCCGTTGCGACAGCTTCGCCCCGATCTGTCCGAGGCGGACGCCGCTCTGCTGGCCACGGCGTCGATCAGTGTGGTCGCCAGCATCACCGCGCATCGATCGGCATTGTCGGCCAAGCAGATCAAGGAGTCGATGCTCGCTGCCGCACGGTCGGTCCTGCGGACCGAACTTCCGCAGCAGGGCAGCGAATCGCCCCACCGCGACTGTGTGCTCGAGCATGCATCGAAACGGGAAGAGTTGCTGCACCATTCGATTCGGCTGTTCTATCTGCACGGGTACCACGAGGTGGGCCTCGACGACATCGGCGCAGCAGCGTCCATCACCGCCTCGAGCGTGTACCGCTACTTCCCCAGTAAGGCCGAGCTGCTCGAGGCCGCGTTGCATCGGGCCAACGCCCAGCTCACCGACACCCTCGCCGGCGCGCTCGAGCACTCGAACTCCCCGGTCGACGCCGTGCGGACCTTCGCCAGGCTGTACACCGAATTGACCTTCCGGCAGGGCGAACTGGTGGCCGTGTACTTCGCCGAGATCGGAAATCTACCGGCCGATCGGCGCGCGACACTGCGCCGGATTCAGCGCCACAACGTCGACGGCTGGGCGCAGCTGCTGCGTGAGGCCCGGCCGAACACGAGCGTGGTGGTCTCACGATTTCTGATCCACGCCGCTCTCGGGTTGGTCTTCGACGTGGGTCGGACGGTGCGGTTCGAGCGGTCCGACCGAACAATGGCGCGGGTGCAGCAGACGATGACGGCGGTACTTCTGGGATGAACCCTCCGCGTTCAGGCCGGAGTCGGCGCAGCGGTGTACGGGCATGCTTCGGTGCCCAGATCTCGGGGGCGGTAGCCGACGGGATAGCCGGGGTAGGTCCTGTTCGACGCGTCGGCGGTGGCCCGCGATCGCGTTCGCTTGGGCAGGAACCGCTCGACGCGGGCCCTGGCGCGCAGAGCCCGCACGGCCACCCGCTCGACCGTCGGTGAGCCTGCAGGGAACCCGAAGGCACCGGCCATCCGGTCGTCCAACAGTGCGAACACTCCCTGCTTCACTGCGGGGGTCAGCGCAGCGGGGTACCAGGAGCAGTACAGATCCAGGGTGTACGTGCCGATCCGACGATTGTCCTCGGTGAAGCGGAACGTCCGCTCCTCGTAGTCGAGCTTGAACTGCGCGAACTCGGTGTACGACTCGGGAATGTTCTTGATTCCCATTCGCTTTCCCACTTCGCGGTAGAAGTGGAACGTCGCGAGTCGTTCCTTGGGGTGCAGGCGACGCCATCCGTAGGTGTCGATCCACTCGATCGGCTCGTAGATGAACGTCGTCAACACGTAGAGCATGTCGTCGTTCGAGATGTCGTACTTTCCGTGCATTCGATTGACCGTCCGAAGCGATTCACGTCCCCGCTCGGAGTCGTATCCGTGCTCGAGCAGTTCGGCCATCAACAGCGAGGTGTCGTCGTAGCGCTTCTGCGGTCGGTTCTCGAATTCGCCGGTCTCGGCCAACAGTGCCGAGATGGTCGGCACGCAGTAGGTACGGAACAGCGCGAACTCGAGTGAACGCTGGTAGTCCCACGGGAACTCGTAGCCGGCCGTGATGCGGTGGATGGTGTGACAATCCCGCACCGGGTCGAGTTCCTCGATGCGTCGAAGCCAGCCGAAGCGCCCCTTCTTCGGCGTGATGTCCATGGTCAGCCTCGTCCGTGCCGAAGCTTAAGTGCCAGCACGGAGAGCTTCATGTTTCGCGCTTTGCGCTTCATCGTCAGCAGATTGATCGGAGCTGCGAAACTTTGCACGGTCAACGATTTGACGGTGCTGAACTCGCGCAGGCCGTCGGCCCCATGGATGCGGCCGAATCCGGAGTCGCCCGTGCCGCCGAACGGCAGCGCCGGAACGCCGGCGAATCCGAGGACCGAATTGACCGTCACGACACCACAATCGAGCTTCTCGGCGGCGCGTCTGCCCACTGCTCCGTCCTGGGTGAACACCGATGCGCCGAGTCCGTACTTGGACGCGTTGGCCCGCTCGATGGCCTCGTCTAGATCGCGAACCTTGTTGACCACCACGGTCGGACCGAAGGTCTCCTCGGTGATCGCGGTCGAGTCCTCGGGTACGTCGGTGAGAACCACCGGGTCGATGTACGGCCCGTGCAGCGACTCGAGGCCGCCGACGACGGCTTTGCCGCCCTTGGCCAGAGCGTCCTCGATCTGGCCTCGCACGATCTCGCTCTGTTTGCCGAGTGTCATCGGGCCGTAGGACGAGGTCTTCGTTCCTCCGGGCTTCAGCGCTTTCACCGCGGCGGTGAATTCACCGACGAACCGGTCGTACACCGGAGCCGCGACGTAGATGCGTTCGACGCCTGCGCAGGTCTGCCCGGCGTTGCCCATCGCCCCGAACGTCGCGAATTCCACTGCGGCAGTGATGTCCGCGTCTGCGTCGACGAGCATCGCGTCCTTGCCGCCGCACTCGGCGACGAGTGGGGTCAGCGACTTCGCGCAGGTTGCCATGACCTTCTTGGCGGTGGCGGTGGAGCCGGTGAACGCGATCTTGTTCACGCCGGATTCGACGAGGGCGGTACCGGTGGATCCGTCGCCGGTTATGGTCTGGAACACCGGGTGCGGAGCGGCCAGTGACTGCCACTTCTCGGCCAACCAGGTGCCGACGCCCGGCGTCAGTTCGCTCGGTTTGAATACGACGGTGTTGCCTGCGGCGAGGGCGTACGCGATGGAACCCATCGGTGTGTAGAGCGGGTAGTTCCAGGGGCCGATGACTCCGACGACGCCGAACGGTCGGTATCCGACGTAGGCCTTCTGGTTCACCGCGAGCAGGCCCGATCCGACCTTGCGCTGCCGCAGAATCTTCTCGGCGTTGCGGGCCGCCCAGTCCAGGTGTTCGACGCCGAGCATGACCTCGAGCAGCGAGTCCTCGTCGGGCTTGCCGGTTTCGGCGGCGATGACGGCGGCGAGGCTCGGGGCGTCCCTGGCGATGGCGGACTTGAATTCCAGCAGCCATCGTTTGCGTCCGACGAAGCCCTGTACGTCCCACCAGCGTGCGGCCGACCGGGCTCGAGCGACGGCGATGTCGACCTCTGCGGGGCCCGCGATCGGATACGTGGCGAGTGCGACACCCGTTCGGGGATCGAGGCTTTCGAAGCTGCTCTCGGTCGTTCGTTCGATCTGGTCCGTCATGGGCTCTATCCTCCAGCGGATCGCATCACATATATTTGATGTGATTCAATGTTGTCCAGGACACACTATGCGTCGTGTCCGGTTGCGACAACCCCCGCTGCCTCGACGTGCAGGAGCAATTCATGAGCATCGATCTCACTCGGGAACAGACCGCCTTCGCGCAGGCGGTTGCGTCGTTCTGCGCGAAAGAGGCCGGCACCAGGGCGCAGCGGGACGCGCTCACCGAGCACGGCGCGCACAGTCACAACCAGGCGCTCTACGACAAGATGGCCGAGCTGGGCTGGTTGGGCGCGATCATCTCCGAGGAGCACGGCGGAGCGGGCGGCAGCACCGTCGATCTGTGCATTCTGCTCGAAGAGTCCGCGAAGGCCATGGCGCCCATCGGCGGCATCGGTCCCACCCTGATCACCGGTGCGGCCTACGAGAAGTTCGGCACCCCGGCGCAGAAGGACACAGTTCTCGGTGGCATCGTCGCCGGCCGAAGCTACTCGATCTCCATGTCCGAGCCCGAAGCCGGCTCTGATGTGGGAAATCTGACCTGCCGCGCCGAGAAGACCGACTCCGGCTGGCTGATCAACGGCCAGAAGACCTGGTGTTCCAACGCGCATTTCGCGGACCGAATTCTGCTGGTGGCACGCACCGGCAAAGACGGTGGGAAGCACGACGGGTTGACCATGTTCGACGTTCCGGCCGATATCGAGGGCCTGAACATCGTCGGCATCGACACGATGGGCGGCAAGGAAGTCAACGACCTCTACTTCACCGACTGTGTGCTGCCCGAGGACGCGGTGGTCGGAGTGGAAGGTCAAGGATGGTCGCAGCTGATGACCGGCCTGAACATCGAGCGCCTGATCCTGGCGGCGATGATGCTCGGCACTGCGCAACGAGCGTTCGACGACACACTCGACTTCGTCACCCAGCGAAAGCAATTCGGCAGGCCCGTCGGGACGTTCCAAGCACTGCGACATCGCATCGCCGATCTGGCGACCGAGATCGAATGCGGACGGCTGCTGGTCTACCACGTGGCTCGGTTGGTCGACGAGAACCCGACGAAGCTGTTCCCGCGAGAAGCCTCGATGGCCAAGCTCAAGCTCACCGAGACCGCGAAGAAGGTGGCCCTCGACGGCATGCAGATGATGGGCGGCTACGGTTACGCCACCGAATTCGACATGGAAAAGCACGTGCGGACGACTCTCGTGTCCTCGATCTACGGCGGTACCAACGAGATTCAGCGTGACATCATCGGCAAGACGTACGGACTCTAGGCAGTCGTGCTGCATCGCCGCCCGCAGCTCTCGGAGGACGTCGCCGCAAGTATTCGCCAGCAGATCGTCACGGGCGTACTGACACCGGGCACCTTCGTGCGCATCGACGATACGGCGGGCGAACTCGGGGTCAGTGCCACTCCCGTGCGAGAAGCATTGGTGGCGTTGCGCGGTGAAGGTCTGGTGGAACTGGTGCCGCGTCGGGGCTACCGGGTCAACGAGTTGACCGAACGCGACATCGAGGACATCTTCTGGTTGCAGGGCACGATCGCGGCAGCGTTGGCCCGCCGCGCCGCGCAGCACATCACGAACGAACAGATCGAGGCGCTTCGCGCCGTGAACGATCGATTGCGTGACGCCGTGGCCCGATCCGACTTCGAATCGGTGGAGTCCTGCGAGTTCGAATTCCGCAGGTGCATCAACAGATTCGCCGGAGGAACCAAGCTGGCCTGGTTTCTCCTCGGTGCCGTGAGATACACACCCTCGCGGCTGTACGCGTCGAACAGGCAGTGGGGTGAGCACGCGGTCCGCCATCACGAACAGTTGATCGAGGCATTCCGGCGGCGCGACGTCGAGCTCGTCGGTGACCTGACGTGCCGGCACTTCCTCTCCGGAGCCGAGCTGGTGACCCGGCTAACGGGGTGATGCGGCCAGTAACAGCTCGGCGCAGCGGACGACCACGGCCTCCTCGTCCATCTCGAGTTCGCCGCCGAGCCACGCAGTGAGCACCTGAGCGAATCCGCCGACGACGAAATAGGTTGTCAGATCGAGATCGTGGTCTCCGGTGGTGCCGTAGAACTCGGTGGCCTGAGTGGCGAGCAGACGGGCGAACATCTTCGTCGACTCGGCCCGTTTCGCCACCACGATGTCGCCGACCGCAGTGGCGGAGAACAGGAGGAACCCACGGCGGGGGTCGTCCGCGACCGCGCGCACGATCGCACGAATTCCGACGTGGACCCGTTCTCGGGCGTCCCTCGGTGCTGCGGCGACCGCGTCGAGCGCGATGGCTGCGACCTCCTCGACGACGTGGTCGTACACGGCCTCCATGAGCGCGCTCCGGTCCGCGAAACTCTCGTAGAAGTAGCGGCTCGCGACGCCGGCCCGGCGGCACACCCCTCGAACCGTCAAGTCGGGCTTGGCAGTTCCGAGCAGATCGAGTCCGGTCTCGATGAGGATGCGTCGACGGTCGGCGACTCGGGCCGAACCGTCCACGCCGCCGTAGGTACGGGGTGAATCGGGCATGAACACATCTTGACACCGCTCGGCACCCGCGCCTAGCTTGATCTGAACACGCACGTACTCAGATTGCCGACAGGGGAGGGCTCGACTGCATCATGACTGTCGACAACGACCTTCTACGCAAGTCCATGACCGGCTTCGGCCTGCTCGCCGGTTCGGCGAACGTCATCATGCAACTCGGGCATCCCGCCGTCGGATACGGGGTTTTCGAAAGCCGCGTGGAATCCGGGCAGATCAACCGGCACCCGATCAAGCGCACCCGAACGACGTTGTCCTACCTGGCGGTTGCGGGTATGGGAGACGATCGGACCAAGGCCGCGTACCGGAAGGCGACCAACAGATCTCATGCCGCTGTGCGCTCGACGGCGGACAGCCCGGTGAAGTACAACGCCTTCGACCCGAACCTGCAGCTGTGGGTCGCGGCGTGCCTCTACCGAGGTTTCGAGGATGTGTATGTCGCCTTGTACGGGCCGCTCGATCCGGACGACGCGGACGAGATGTACCGGTCGTGTCACGTACTCGGATCGACACTGCAGATGCCGCCCGAGATGTGGCCCACCGATCGATCGGCGTTCGAGAAGTACTGGGAAGCAGCACTGGACGACATTCACATCGACCCGACGATCCGGCGCTACCTGCACGGCGTTGCCTCGGCAACGTTCGCCCGACCCGCAGTGCTGCACCCGTTGATCGGGCCGTTCTTCCGTTTCGTGACCACTGGATTCTTGCCCCAGCGTTTCCGAGACGAGATGGAACTGCCGTGGGATCCGGTCAAGCAGAGACGGTTTGCGCTTGTTCTGCGCAGCGCGTCCCTGCTCAACCGGATGTTGCCGCCCGCCGTTCGTGCACTCCCGTTCAACCTTCTACTGCACGATGTCCGGCGACGGATGCGCTCGGGCCGGGCGCTGGTCTAGCTCGAGGCCTCAGCTGAGGTGGTGCGGCTGCGGGTGCGACTTGTGCCCCTCGTCCGATCCCTCGTCGTCCTGGTGACCGTTCACCGTGCCTTGCACGCCCGTCCCCGCCGGAACCATCGAGATGATCACAGACTTCGAGGTGGGGCAATTACTCTGCAGCGCAGTCGAATCCAACGGAATCAGCGGATTGGTCTCGGGGTAGTACGCAGCAGCCGACCCACGCGGGGTGTCGTACTCGACGATGCGGAACGACGGCGCACACCGTTCCACGTCGTCGTCGTCCCACTTGGTGACGAGATCGACCATGTCGCCGTTGCGGAAGCCGAGAGACGAGATGTCCTCCCGATGCACGAAGATGACGCGTCGACCGTTCTCGATGCCGCGGTACCGATCGCTGAGGCCGTAGATGGTGGTGTTGAACTGATCGTGGCTGCGCAGCGTCTGCAGGATCAGATGGCGCGGCGGAACCTGCAGCACGTCGATCGGTGAGATGGCGAATTCACCTCGGCCGCTCTTGGTTTCGAACGTCCGACTGTCGCGCGGGGGGTGCGGAAGAACGAAGCCACCGGGGCGTCGAACATTGACCTCGTAGCCCTCGCAACCGGCGACGACGCGGGAGATGTGCTTGCGGATGTTGCGGTAGTCGTCGCGGAAACCCTTCCAGTCGAGACCGTATCGGTCACCGAGGGTCGCCTCGGCGATACCGCTGACGATGGCGACCTCGGAACGAAGGAATTCGCTCGCGGGCTTCAGCGGTCCGCGTGAGGAGTGCACCGAGCAGGTGGAGTCCTCGACCGAGATCCACTGCTCGCCACTGGCTTGCACGTCCTTCTCGGTGCGGCCCAGGGTCGGCAGAATCAGTGCGGTCTCGCCGCAGACCAGGTGCGAACGGTTGATCTTGGTGGAGATCTGCACCGTCATCCGCATCTTGCGCAGCGCCTCGAAGGTGACGTCACTGTCCGGAGTTGCCTGGACGAAGTTTCCGCCGAGTCCGAGGAAGAAGTGCGCCTTGCCGTCGCGCATGGCCCGGATGGAATCGACGGTGTCCAAGCCGTGCTCGCGCGGCGGCTCGAAGTCGAACTCCGCGGCCATCGCGTCGAGAAACTTCACCGGAGGGCGTTCCCAGATGCCCATCGTGCGGTCGCCCTGCACGTTCGAGTGGCCACGAACCGGCAGCAGACCCGCACCTGCCTTTCCGATGTTGCCTTGCGCGAACGCGAGATTGGTGACTTCCTTGATGGTGGCGACGGCGTTGCGGTGCTGCGTCAGGCCCATCGCCCAGCAGAAGACGGTGGCCTTGGAGTCGCGCAGCATCTCGGCGGCCTCGGTGATCTGCGCTACCGACAATCCGGTCACCTCGGTGACGAGATCCCAGTCGACCTCGGCGACGTGCGCCTTCCACGCGTCGAAACCGACGGTGTAGGTGTCGAGGAACTCGTGATCGAGCGCGTCCCACTTCACCAGCAGCGAGCCGATGGCCTGGAAGAGTGCGAGGTCGCCGTTGAGCTTGATCGGCAGATGCAGATTCGACAGGTCCGTTCCCGGTCCCACCATGCCGCGCGGAGTCTGTGGATTCTTGAAGTTGAGCAGACCCGCTTCGCGAAGTGGGTTGATGGACAGAATCTTTGCGCCGTTCTGCTTCGCCAGCTCGAGGGCCGAGAGCATACGCGGGTGATTGGTGCCGGGGTTCTGGCCCGCCAGGATGATCAGCTCGGCGTTGTGGACGTCGTCGAGCGTGACGCTGGCCTTGCCGATACCGATGGACTCCTGCAGCGCGATGGACGTCGACTCGTGACACATGTTGGAGCAGTCGGGCATGTTGTTGGTGCCGAATGCCCTGGCGAACAGTTGGTAGGTGAACGCGGACTCGTTGGAGGCGCGGCCCGAGGTGTAGAAGATGGCTTCGTCCGGGCTGGCAAGTGACTTCAGCTCGTCGCCGATCAGGCGGAACGCGTCGTCCCACTCGATCGGTTCGTAGTGCGTGCCACCGGGCCGCTTGATCATCGGATGCGTGATCCGGCCCTGCTGGCCGAGCCAGTGCTCAGTGTGACCGTCGAGCTCGGCAATGCTGTGCTGCGCGAAGAACTCCGGGGTTGCCCGGGTCGTCGTCGCCTCCTCGGCAACGGCCTTGGCTCCGTTCTCGCAGAACTCCGCTGCGTGCCGATGGCCCGGATCCGGGTCCGGCCACGCGCAGCTCATGCAGTCGAAACCCTCGGCCTGGTTCAGCTTGAGGAGCGTCTGCGCGGTGCGCTTGGGCCCCATGTGCCCGAGTGCTCGCTTCATCGACACCGCGACAGCGGTGGCACCTGCGGCATGGGTCTTCGGCTTCTCGATATCGAGCTCGGCCTCGTCGACGTCGCTGTCGGTGCGTCTCATGCGGGTCCCTTCGTTGCGTTACCCCCGCACTCGACCATAGCCTTCGGCTCAGCCGGCGAGGAGTTCGGTCACTAGATCCACGTACTGCTGCTTCGCCGAATCCTGGCTCGTGCCTTCGAGCTTCGCCCAGGCATCGAACTTCGCACGGTTCACCATGTCCAGTCGTCCCGGCCGCTTACCCGAGACGTCACCGATCGAACCCTGCTTGTAGAGCGAGTACAGGCGCAGGAGGTCGTCGTTGCTCGGCTTGGACGTGAGCTTCTTGACGTCCACCTGCGCGTCGGCGAACGACTGGTCGAGATCGGACATGGAAGAACTCCTTCTGCTAGAGGTGGTGCCATCCTTGCACGGCAGCATCGGAAACAAGCCGAATGCAGTGCGCCACGAGGGCTTCGCCGGTGACGGCGAGCGTGCCGTCGAGACAGCCGATGAACAGGGCAGTCAGCGCCCCGACGGTTCCGACGGCGATCAGCTGTCGGTCGGCGGAGTCGGGCAGTTGGGCGTGCACCAGTTCGACGAAGCCCGGCAGCAGGTCGAGTCCGCGTCGGCTGAGCGCAGGCTCGGCCAACGGTGCGATGAGCAGAACCCGTCCCGTTCGTGGTTCGTCGATGATCAGTTCGACGAATGCGCGCACGGGCGCGGCGATGGTGTCCTCGGGGGTGGTTGCCGTCGCGACGGCGTCGATCAACGTCTTCTGGGCTCTCGATCCCACCCAGGCGTACACGGCCCGGACGAACGCGTCGCGATCGGAGAAGCTCTCGTAGAAGTACCGCTCGGTCAGCCCGGCGGTACGGCAGACGGCTCGCACGTTCACTGCCGGTCCGTCGGGCGCGCCGAGGAGCTCGACCCCTGCGGCGAGCAGTGCGTCGTACCGCTTGGATCTGCGTTCCTCCAACTGTTGACTACGCATGTTGTCAACTCTAGTGTGACAACATGCGTAGTCAGTCCGATCGACCCGTTCCGCTCGGTCCCGACTCACTCACCTGGAAGTATTTCGGCGACTGGCGGGGCATGCTGCAGGGCATCTGGGCAGGGTCGATGCAGAACATGCACCCAGGCCTCGGTGCCGGGGTGGAGCAGCATTCGACGTTCTTCGACGAGCGTTGGCAGCGTCTCTACCGATCCCTGTATCCCATCGGTGGGGTGGTGTTCGACGGAGACCGCGCCGAGCAGACCGCGCTCGAAGTGCGTGGCTATCACACGAACATCAAGGGAATCGACGCCAAGGGCCGCAAGTACCACGCCCTCGATCCCGACACCTTCTACTGGGCGCACGCCACCTTCTTCATGGGCACGGTGCTCACCGCCGACCACTTCATGGGCGGGCTGACCGAGGAACAGAAAGTGCAACTGTTCGACGAGCACGTGCAGTGGTACCGCCTGTACGGCATGAGCATGCGTCCGGTGCCCGCAACCTGGCCCGAGTTTCAGAAGTACTGGGACCACATGTGCCGAAACGTCCTGGAAGACAACATGGCTGCCCGCGGGGTGCTCGACCTCTCGAAGCTGGGACCACCGCCCTACGCGGCGTGGCTGCCGGAACGAGTGTGGGCGGTGCTGAGGCGTCCGGTCGCGGCGTTGTTCGTGTGGATCACCGTCGGGCTCTACGACCCGCCGGTGCGCGAGCTCCTCGGCTACCGCTGGTCCGCGCGGGACGCGCAACGGTTCGCGTTGTTCGGTAAGGCAGTGAACCTGCTGTTCGGGCTGGTGCCACCGCGCCTCCGCCTGCATCCGCGGGGGCGGGCCGGATGGGATCGCGCCCGGGGTCGGACTCCGGCGACATCACCGCTGGTGCACACGCCGGCCCGAAATCTGCCACCGGTCGAGCGCCGATCGGACCCGTCGCACTACAGCCCCAATGTGTAGATCGACGAGCTCCGGGTACAGCGGGGGGTATGTACAACGTCAGAACCGGAACCGGTAAGCCGCTCGTCCTCGTGCACGGGCTCGGGTCCTCGCACCGTAACTGGGATCCGATCGTCCCCGCCCTGGCCGCACACCGAGAGGTCATCGCCCTCGATCTGCCGGGATTCGGGCAGACCCCGCCGCTGCCCGAGGTCTCCATCGCCTCGCTCACCGACGCTCTGCGCACGTACCTCGACGACGAGGGCCTGTCCGACGCAGATCTCGTCGGCAGCTCGATGGGCGCGCGCATGGTCGTCGAGCTCGGCCGCCGTGGTCACCGAGGGTCGATGGTGGCCCTCGATCCCGGCGGCTTCTGGAACGACCGCCAGGTCAAGATCTTCGGAGCCACCATCACGGCGTCGTTGGCGCTGATGAAGAACGTGCAGCCGCTGGTGCCGTTCCTTGCCGGTAATCCGGTGACGAGAACGGCTGCGCTGGCTCAGTTCTCGGCTGCGCCGTGGAAGTTGCCGAGCGGATTGGTGGAGCGGGAGCTGAAGGGCTTCTCGGCCAAGACTTCACCCTCGCTGGACGCCGCCCGCAAGGCCTTGATCCACGGGCCCAAGCAGATCGGTGCGCCGAAGGGGACGTTGCAGGGGTCGCTGCTCATCGGCTGGGGTCGCCAGGACAAGGTGACGCTGCCCAGCCAGGCGAAGGTGGCGCTGGAGCGATTCCCCGACGCCACCCTGCACTGGTTCGAGAAATGTGGACACTTCCCGCACTGGGATCAGCCGACCGAGACCGCGCGGGTCATCCTGCGGGCGACCGGTCGCTAGCTCCCACGTGAGTGGAACTTCGTAGCCTGCTACGAAGTTCCACTCACAAGGCTCAGCCGTTCCACCACGGCCGCAGGGGAACATTCGCCTGACCCTTCGGCCCGAGTTTGACCGCCAGAACCTGGTGCAGCTGAACCACATTGCGCTCGAATCCCAACCGGGAGCCGGCCATGTACAGGCCCCAGACGCGGGCTGTTCCCTCACCGGCCTCGGCGACGCACGCATCCCAGTTCCCGACGAGGTTCCGGCACCATCCGGCGAGGGTCAGCGCGTAGTGCTCGCGCAGGTTCTCCTCGTGCCGCACCTCGAGTCCGACGTCCTGGATCTCGGTGATGATGCGGCCCGAGCCGGTGAGCTCGCCGTCGGGGAAGACGTAGCGGTCGATGAAACTGCCTGCCTTGGCATGCGCGCGATTGTCCGGACGGGTGATCGAGTGATTGAGCAGTCGGCCTCCGTCCCGCAGCTTGGACTGGATGAACGCGAAGTACGACGGGTAGTTGTGCACGCCGATGTGCTCGGTCAGTCCGATGGACGAGACGGCATCGAAATTCGTTTCGGGCACGTCGCGATAGTCGGAGAAGCGCACCTCGGCGAGGTCGGAGAGACCCTCGTCGTCGATGGCCTTCTGTGCCCACGACGCCTGCTCCTGAGAGAGCGTCACGCCGATGACCTTGACGCCCCTGCGCGCGGCGTAGCGCACCATCGAGCCCCAACCGCAGCCGATGTCGAGCAGACGATCACCCGGCTTCAGTCCGAGCTTGTCGAACACCAGACGGTACTTGTTCTCCTGCGCTGCTTCCAACGATTGATCTGCGCTCTCGAACGCCGCACAGGTGTAGGTCATCGAGGGGCCGAGCACCATCTCGTAGAAGGCATTGGACACGTCGTAGTGGTGGTGGATCGCCTCTGCATCGCGAGTCTTGGAGTGGCGCAGACCTTCCGCGATGCGACGCCACCGCGGAATCGCCTCCTGAGGCGGGGGAGCGATGGGCCGCAACACATCCCAGCCGAGCGAACGGGCGATCGACGTCAGTGTCATCGCCGAGGGGCGACGGAAGTGCAGTTCGTCTCCCATCAGTGCCAGCAACTCGTAGGGATCGCCCGGATGAACGCCCGTTGCTTCCAGATCACCCGAGACGTACGCGCGCGCCATGCCGAGATCGCCGGGAGCGGTTGCGAGATAAGTGGTTCCGCGAGGGCTCTTGAGGTTGAGGCCGATTCTCGCGTCCTCGGGTCCTGCGGTGCTGCCGTCGTATGCGGTGAAACGCAGTGGGATGTTGCCGTCGGAGATCAGTTCCAGAATCTCGGAGATCTTGAGCTTCTGGGCACCGCTCACCGTGCGATTGCCGGAGTCCTTGAACGTCGTCATCTGCGTTGCACCGCCTTCGAGTACAAATCCAACAATCGGGATTCGGGATCGTATTTCTTCTTGAGCTGTGTGTATCTCTCGCCGCCGTACAGCACGGCGAATTCATCCTGGGTGTAGTAAGCATCCGAGTACAGCGATTTATGCCCGTCGAACTCGGTCACCTTCTTCTCGATGGCGCGGTTCGCGGCACCCTCGGGTTCGCCTGCAACGATCGGGACCGACGACCAGAAGCCGATGTTGACGTAGGTGCGTTTCGGTTCGAGTGGATACAGCGGCCACGGCCGGGCCGGATTCGCACCTGGCGCGGCAGGCTCGCGAAGGCGCAACGGGCACAACCACAACGGCTCGATCGGGATGTTGTCGAGGAACCACGCCACGAAGCCGGCGGTGTGTTCGATCGGAACCTCGACGTCCTGTACGACGCGTTCGCGTGGCGGATTTCCCTTGCGCTTCTCGAGTCGATCGGCAATGTCGTACTTGCGATCGAAGCCGATGAGCTTCCAGTAGAAACTACTGCGCCGGTACCTGCGTGGCCAGAAGCGTCGAATTCTCGGGTTCTGTGTTCCGAAGGCCCGGGAGCACCAGAACCAATCGGTGTCCCAGCGCCACAGGTAGTCGTGAACGGTGAGGCGGTCGGTCTTCGGTGTGTCCGACGCGTGCTGGATCGAGCGATAGAAGATGTCGGCACCGGTGTAGTCGCTGACCGGTCCCGGTTCGTCGGTCTGAACGCCGAGGGTGAGGTAGCTTTCGTCGGCGCTGAACACCACACCGTCGAGGTACTGAACCTCGATGCCGTCGTACTCGCGCTGTTCGACGATGGTGTCCATCGTGGACTGGAGGGTGTCGAGATCGTGAAATCTCAGGTGGCGCAACGCGACATACGGCAGCACAGGTTCGAGCTGAATCCGCAGTCGAGTGGAGTAGCCCAGGGTGCCGTACGAGTTGGGAAAGCCCCAGTAGAGATCCGAGTGTTCGCCCTCCGGTGTTGCGGTGACGATCTCGCCGCTGCCGGTGAGTACGTCGATCTCGAGCACCGATTCGTGGGGAAGTCCACTACGAAACGACGTCGACTCGATACCGAGTCCGGTGACGGCTCCACCGAGGGTGATCGTCTTGAGCTGCGGGACGACGAGGGGCGCGAGACCGTAGGGAAGCGTCGCGTCGACCAGGTCCTCGTACGTGCACATGCCGGCGACATCGGCTGTACGCGAGTCGGGATCGACGGAGATGACCTTGCTCAGGCCCGACACGTCGAGCCCCGGCGTGGTGGTGGTCGTCCTGGCCCGGAACAGGTTGGACGTCTTCTTCGCCAGACGCACCGTCGCATCGGTCGGAATCGCGCGGTAGCTGCGAAGCAGCTGCTCGACACCCGACCGGTGCGCTGCGTAACCGCTCTCCCTCGGTTCTGGCCGTCGTCCGAGGAGAGCATTCACTGAAGCCACATTCAGACGCTATATCTCGTACCGCACGGTATCCACCGGCATCGGCGTCCGACCGGTGAAACTTCACGCAACTGTTGCCGAATCCGGGTGAGGAATCGGAGTAAATCGGACAAATGGTTGCGTCATGCATGTGGTTTGCGCCTCCAGAATTGTTCTGTGAAGCGCATCACACATGAGTCGGCGCGATGTCGAACGTGGTCCCGGAGAGAGGCAGGATGGATACACATCCCGTCCGCTAGAGAAGGAGTACGTCTTCGTGGCTCAGGTCAGTGCATCCAGTTCCGCCACCATCGCCGCCACACCGGATCGGGTGCTCGCCGCGCTCGCCGACTACGAGACGGTGCGCCCACGCATCCTGCCCGAGCAGTACCGCGACTACGAGGTGGTCCAGGGCGGGCAAGGAGACGGAACCGTGGCCACGTGGACCTTGCAGGCCACCGAGAAGCGAGTGCGCAACGTCGCCGCGACCGTCACCGTCGCCGGGTCGACCATCACCGAACGCGACGCCAATTCCTCCATGGTCACCACCTGGTCGGTCGCCCCGGAAGGCGCAGGCACCACGGTCACCACGACGACCGAATGGAAGGGTGCAGGCGGAATCGGCGGATTCTTCGAGAAGACCTTCGCACCTCTCGGACTGAAGAAGATCCAGGCCGCGACGCTGGAGAACCTGCGTCGCGAGTTGATCTAGACCCGCTCGAAGTCGGGAGCCTGGATGAGCGCCAGAGTCCCGACCACGACGGTGCGCATCGACCACAGGAACATCCCGTCGGGCCCACGGTCGACCGTGTCGTAGGCCCCGGGCAGGGTGTCGAGGTCGGTGCGCGCCGCGATCGCGTCGTCGTACTCACGATCGCGTCGGGCATCGTTGTAGACCATCTCCGCCAAGGCCAGAGCGTGCTCGACGACGGTGATGACGGCCCAGGTCGCCTGCTTCGGAGTGAGGTCGTAGCGCAGTCGGTAGCGCGTTTGGACGGCGTCGGCCATACGAAGAGCATCGATCGAGCTGGGAGTCAGGCCGATCAGATACTCCGCGATCCCGGGGTTGGAGTGAACCAACTCGCGCATCGCGGAGGCGAGTGTCAGCAACGCGTCGTGCATCGATTCGTCGTCGGCGGGGAGCGGCGGGGACCAGCGGCGCAGAATCTCCTCCGCCACGAGGGCCTTGAGGGCGCACAGATCGTCGATGTTGTTGTAGATCGCGACAATCGAGACGCCCAGGCTCTCGGCCACGGACTTCACCGTCACCTTGGGCAGAGTCAGCGCAATACCGGCCTCGGCCATGGTCTCGGGCGTCACCCGACGCTTGCGAGGGGACTGGCGTCCTTCGGGGGCCGCCGACTGATCCATTCCACGAGACTACGGGCGCTCAGTACTGACGGATGTTCAGGCGCGGGGCTCTAGAATCGCATCGTGTCCTTCTCGTCCGCACTACCCGCGACTGACGGTGATCGGACGCTGGTCGAACTGGCCAGGCAGACAATCGATTCATCGACGGATGCGGGACCTGATGAGGACGGCATCCACACGATGGGTGCGGCGGTGAGAGTGGCGGACGGCCGAACCTTCGCCGGGGTGAATCTCTATCACTTCACCGGTGGCCCGTGCGCAGAGACCGTCGCGCTTGCAGCGGCTCGGGCCGCCGGTGCGACCGAGCCGACTCACATCGTGGCGGTCGGTAACCACGGGCGCGGAGTGAAGAGCCCGTGCGGCAAGGATCGTCAGATCTTTGCCGACCTCTATCCCCTGATGCGCGTGATCATCGATTCGCCCGACGGCCTCGTCAGCGTTCTCGCCGGCGAACTCCTCCCCGCCGGATACGACCATCGCGCGGAGCAACGCTGATTCTCGTTACCGAGGGCGAACCGTCGTGCGGCATCGCCCGAAGGCACTGCGCTGAGTGTCCACTATTCGTCACCGCAGGCGCGATCCCGTGTCTGCCGCGAAATTGTAGACACTAAGGTCGGTATGTCGATTCGACGCGCAGTGAATCACAGCGATCCACGGTGCGGCTACGCTTGAGTTCGCTTCGACCCACGCGAGAGGACGGCACAGTGCAACCCGGTGAACAGCCCGACATGGCATCGATTCTGCAGCAGGCCCAGCAGATGCAGCAGCAGTTGATGGCGGCGCAGGCCGAGATCGCGGAAACCGAAGTGACCGGCCAGGCGGGCGGCGGACTCGTCGTTGCCACCGTCAAGGGAACCGGTGAGGTGGTCGGCCTGACCATCGATCCGAAGGTCGTCGATCCCGACGACGTCGAGACTCTGCAGGATCTGGTGATCGGTGCGATCGCCGATGCGTCGAAGGCAGCTCAGAACGTAGCGAGCGAGAAGCTCGGCCCTCTCGCCGGTGGTCTCGGCGGCGGCTCACTCGGACTACCCGGCTTCTAGGCGAGAAGAGTGTACGAAGGTCCGGTTCAGGATCTGATCGACGAACTCGGTAAGTTCCCCGGGGTCGGTCCGAAAAGCGCTCAGCGCATAGCCTTTCACCTCCTCGGCGTCGAACCTCCCGAGGTGGACCGGTTGATGCGCGCGCTGCAGCGCATTCGTGACGGTGTGCAGTTCTGCGTCGTGTGCGGCACGGTCTCGGACAAGGAGCTGTGCCGAATCTGCTCGGACTCGCGGCGTGACCGATCCATGATCTGCGTCGTCGAAGAGCCCAAAGATGTTCAGGCCGTGGAACGTACGCGAGAGTTCAAGGGCCGCTACCACGTGCTCGGTGGGGCGCTCGATCCACTGAACGGAGTGGGACCGGATCAGCTGCGTATCCGAGAGTTGTTGACTCGCGTGGGAACTCAGGACGACGGTGTCGACGTCACCGAGGTCATCATCGCCACCGACCCCAACACCGAGGGCGAAGCAACGGCCACGTACCTGGTGCGCATGATGCGTGATTTCCCCGGCCTGGCCATTACCCGCCTCGCCTCCGGCCTGCCCATGGGCGGAGACCTCGAATTTGCCGATGAACTGACGCTGGGCCGCGCGCTGACCGGCCGTCGGCGTATGTAGAGCGGCTTCGCCGCACGTGCACGAAACTTCGTAGCAGGGGTCGAATTTCTGCTCACGACCCGGAGTTATGCACAGCCTGTGGATGGATCCTGACGCGGTCATCGCAAACCGGCGATCCTGAGGTCTATGAAGACGAGACCAGCGGGTACCTGGCAACGAATATTGGACGAGCAGCACGGAATCATCACCACGAAGCAGATGTACGAGAACGGCGTCAACAAGGACTCGATCGATCACTGTGTGGAAACGGGTCAGTGGCTGAGGGTGTTTCGTGGAGTCATCTCGGTGACCAACGGGCCGCTGACTCGTGAGATGCAGCTGTCGGCAGCGTTGCTGTACGCGGGCCGCGGCGCACTGCTCAGCCACGCCAGTGCGGCCGAGGAATGGGGGTGGATTCAGCCTGGACCAGGCCCCATTCACGTCACTGTTCCCTACGGATGCTCGGCGACCAGCAGGCCACCGACGATGCGGCACGCGAAGCAGAACTTCACCTCGGAAAGCAATGAACAAATCCATCCCGGGGTCGTCGTCCATCGTTTCCGTGCCATGGGACACATCGGTGTCGAGACGAATCCGGCGCGGACGAGCATCGCCGACACCGTGCTCGACCTGGCCGTCGCAGAGTCATCGTCGAGGATGGCGACGATCGCGTTGGTCTCGGCCATGTCCTCGGGTGGTGTGAACGTCGCAGCTATGACGCGCAAGATCGAAGCTCGGCGACCGATGCGTTACTCGAAGCCGATTCTGCACACCCTGGCGCTGATGCGCGACGGCGTCCATTCTGCACTCGAGCACCGCTACGTTCTCGACGTAGAGCAGGCGCACGGTCTTCCGGCTGGACAGCGACAAGCTCCGGTATTCGTCGACGGCCGAAAGATTTCGAGGACATTCGCTACGAGATCTGCGATCTCATTGTCAGGCTGGACGGCCAGGCCTTCCACTCGGTCAAGCAGCGTCGATTTCGCGATCGCCGACGTGACAATGCAGCGGAGCTACGGAATCTACCCCGCCTGGTATACGGGTGGCACGAAGTGACCCAGGACCCGTGCGGTGTGTACCGGGAGGTTCGTGAGGTGCTGGTCAGAGAGGGGTGGAACGACGCATCATTTCCGTGTGAACGGTGCGCCTTGTGAGTGCAAATTCGTAGTGGGCTACGAATTTTCGTTCACGTGCGGCGGAGCCGCTCCTCGCGCAATCGAGCCACCTCGGGCAACTCGAGTGGAGCGAGAGTCGTACCCAATGCGCGCTCCAGCAGATAGTCCGCCAACTCCGGGTTTCGGGCCAGTACCGGTCCGTGCATGTAGGTGCCGATCACGGACCCTTGCACGACGCCTTCGCGTCCGTCGCCGACACCGTTGCCCACACCGTGGGTGACCTTGGCCAAGGGGGATGCATCCAGGCCGAGAGTCGTTCCGCCGCGATGGTTCTCGAAGCCGGTGAGCTTCTGAGTGAGGCCGTCGAGTGCAGGCTCTGTGACGACCTCACCGATGGACCGAGTTGCCTGCGGTGCTGTGGTCACGTCGAACAGGGAGATACCGTCCACGCGTTCGCCGGCGGAGGTTTCGTACCAGTGACCGAGGACTTGGATCGCGGCACAGATCGCGAGCACCGGCACCCCGCGGGCAGCCGCGTTCTGCAGTCCCGGGTAACGGGTGAGGTGACGGGTCGCGAGGCGTTGGGCCGAATCCTCGGCTCCGCCAAGGGTGTACACGTCGAGTGAATCGGGAACCGGGTCGTTCAACGTGATCTGTACGACCTCGGCGTCGATGTCTCGCATCCGCAGTCGCTGTCGCAGAATGAGTGCGTTGCCGTTGTCGCCGTAGGTGCCCATCACGTCGGGCAGGACGAGGCCGATGCGAACGGTGGACTCAGACATCTTTCACCTCACGTGCCAGCGCTCGCCCGAGATCGCGGAACGCGGTGTAGTTGGCCAGCACTTCGACGCGTCCCGGCGGACAGGACGCGATGGCCCGCAACGGATCTGCGATGGTGGTGTGCTGCGAACCGGCGTACAGCAGACGCACCCCGAGGTCGGTCGCGCGCTCACCGGCGGCCACGACGGCGACGTTCTCGAAGTGCTCGAAGCGGACGTCCCACAGCCACGACAGGTCTTCGCCGTCGGGTACCTGACCGTTGACGGCGATGACGAGACCGTCACAGGTGGGATCGATCATCGACAGTGCTTCCTGCCAGCCGGCGGGGTTCTTCGCGAGAAGCATTCGGACGGAATGCGATCCGTACTGGACGGTGGAGTAGCGCCCGGCCACCTCGTCGACGCTCGACGCGGCCGCGACCGCATCTTCCGCGCTCGCGCCCAGGGTCACTGCGGCGGCGACGGCTTGGGCTGCGTTGCCGCGGTTGGCTTTTCCGGGCAGAGACAGCTTCATCGGTAGGACGAGTCCATCGGGTCCGTAGAGATTCTCGTCGTCGAGCCACCAATCCGGCGTCGGACGCTTGAAGTCACTACCGGTGCTGTACCAATGCTCGCCGTCCCACACGATGGGTTCGCCGGTGCGCGGGCCGCTGACCGAGTCGCCTGCCCATCCACCCCCGGCCGCGACCCAGACGACGTTCGGTGCGTCGAAGGCGGCGGAGGTGACGAGGACATCGTCGCAGTTGGCGATGACGACGGTCTCGGGGTGCCGGGCCAGGCCCGCGCGCAGTTTGCGTTCGATCATGTTGATCTCGCCCACACGGTCGAGCTGATCGCGACTGAGGTTGAGCAACACGATGGCCGCGGGATCGACGGCGTCGGACACATGGGGGACATGCAGTTCGTCGACCTCGAGAGCGGCCAGCTCGGCATCGAAATTGGCGTGCAGTGCGGCGACGATGCCGGCGTCCATGTTCGCGCCGTCGGCTTGGGTGGCGACGTCACCGAGGGTGGCCAGCGCCGCAGCCGTCATTCGGGTGGTGGTGGACTTGCCGTTGGTTCCGGTGACGATGACGGTCCGTCGACCTCGGCCCAGTCCGCCGAGGATGTCCGGGTCGATCTTGAGTGCGATCAATCCGCCGATCATCGATCCCTTGCCCCGGCCTGCCTTGCGGGACGCCCAGGTCGCCAGCTCCGCCGCACGCAGTGCCACGCGGCCACGCGCGCTGATACGTCTGCGCTCACCCACTTCAACCATCCGCCGAGTCTGGCACAGAAGAGCGTGCAGTTTCACGTCGGCGGTGGCTGCCCCGGGTCGTTCCGCGGGCTCCACTCCTGCCCCTCACACCGGTACTTTCTCCAGCACCTCGACAGGCCGCCGGACGGCCATACCCCAGAGACATCCCCCGATGACGACAACGCCACCGATCAGCGCGAGCACCGATGGGTTCTCGCCCAGGAAGATCCAGGCACCGGCGATGCCGACGACGGGAACGAGCAGCGAGAACGGCGCGACCAGTCCGGCAGGGTTGCGGCTCATCAGAATGCTCCACAGGCCGCTGCCGACGATCGTGGCAGGGATCACGATGTAGGCCAACGCAACCAGGCCGGGCCAACCCTGCGGGCCGAACGAAGCCGCCAACGCCTGCCAGCCGGTGCTCGGACACTCGACCATCGCCGACAGCGCCAGCATCGGCACCGGCGGCACGACGGTCATCCACAGCATCAGCGTCATCGGCGATTCGGACTTCGCGAGCCGATTCCCCAGGTTGCCGAACGCCCAACCGAGTCCGGCGAGCAGGGTGAGGATCACCGGGAGCAAGGTGGCGTTCTGAGCGCGATCCCACCCGATCAGCGCCATGCCGAGCACGGCGATTCCGATACCGATCGCTTGCCTGCGGGTGACGTGTTCGCGGAGCAGGATTGCGCCGAGAACGACCGTGAACGGCGCGGACGACTGCAGCACGAGCGACGCCAATCCGGTGGGCATACCGGCCGCCATCGCCGCGAACAGGAAGGCGAACTGGAGAAACCCGAACCCGAACCCGTAGAGCAGCAACCACTTCAGAGGCACCTTGGGGCGGGGAACGAACAGTACAACGGGGACGGCGATGACCAGGAACCGCAGCGCTGCGAAGAAGAACGGCGGGAAGTGATCGAGTCCGACGCGAATGGCGAGAAAGTTCAGTCCCCACAGCACGACGACGGTCAGTCCGAGGAGGCGGTCGCGGGTGCTCATGCCGTCCATCGTGACGGCGGCAAATGATCAGCACAATCGAATATATCCGCAGTAATAGTTAAGATTCACTACATGAACGTGGAGCGGCTCCGGATCCTCCGAGAACTGGCAGACCGGGGGACCGTCGCTGCCGTCGCCCAGGCGCTGTCCATGACGCCGTCGGCGGTGTCCCAGCAGCTCAAGCTGTTGGTCAAGGAGGCGGGGGTGACGCTCCTCGAACCTGACGGGCGTCGACTTCGGCTCACCGACGCCGGGCGCGCGTTGGTGCTCAGGACAGATGATGTGTTCGCCGCCCTCGCCCGCGCCGCGGCCGAGATGGATCGATACCGGGCGTCCCCGCGGGGACGCGTCCGAGTTGCGCTGTTCCCGTCCGGTGCCGCGCTGCTGCTGCCCGGGTTGCTGACGCGGTTGGCGAACTCGGACGTCGACATCGACGCCCGAGACGAGGACCTGCCCGCGTCCTCGGTGCCGGAACTGTTGGCGGACTACGACGTGGTGCTCACGCACCGCGACGACCGAGCGCCGACGACCGCGGGCCCGCGCATCGAGGTCACGACCCTGATGCGTGAGCCCATCGATCTGGTGTTGCCACCCGGTCATGTTCTGGCGCAACATGAATCGATAGACCTTCGGGATCTGGTCGACGAACGGTGGATCAGTGTTCGCGGCGGATTCCCGGTCGACGACGTACTGCTCTCGGTGGCCGCCGCCACTGGTGTCGAACCGCGAGTGATGCAGCGAGTGAACGACTTCCGCGTCACCGAGACGTTGGTGGCGGCCGGGCACGGCGTCGCGTTGATGCCGCGCTATGCCGTCGTCCATCCGGGTCTGGTACGCCGAGAACTGTCCGGTGTGCGGGCGGGTCGCATCTACGAGCTCGCAACGCGACCCGATGCCCATCGGCTGCCGGCGATCGCGGCTGTGCTCGACGCGTTCAGGGCCGAAGCGACGTTCAGGACAGGGCTTTGGCCTTCAGCGTCCTGAACTCGTCTTGGTCGATGGTTCCGTTGTCCAGCAACACCTTTGCGTGGGCGATCTCTTCCGACGCCGACCTCCCGGCCACTTCCTTGATGTACTCCTCCTGCTGGTCCTTGGCGTGCTGCAGGGCAGCAACTTGCCGCTTGGCCATGTTGCTGCCGTTCACGATGAGATAGACCAGCGCGGTCAGGAACGGCGCAACGATCAGAAAGAACACCCACAGGGCCTTGACGACCCCGGATGTCTTGTGGTCACGGAAAAGGTCTCCGATGATCGAGAACATGACCATCAGGTACGCGACGAACGCGAATCCGACGATGAGAAGCCAAAGAAAATCCCAGAAAGAGTCCATGGCGAAACTTCCATTCCCTCAAGGTGCCCCGACAGCAGAGTTATTGTCCCACGCGCAGTGTCGCCTCGATGCCGATAAACAGCGAAAAGCCGCCCATTCGCAAGGAATGGGCGGCTGTTCGTCGAGCAGGGGATTTATTTCAGCGCGCGGTTCACGGCCGAGACCACGGCGCGAAGTGACGCGGTGGTGATCGACGTCGCGATGCCGACGCCCCAGACCGTGGTGGCCACACCGGACGGTGAGGTGACCGAGGCTTCGACGTAGGCCGCGGCCTGAGCGTCGTCGCCCGCGGACATGGCGTGCTCGGAGTAGTCGAGGACGCTGACGTCGTAGCCGATGGTCGACAGCGCATCGACGAACGAGGCGAGTGGACCGTTGCCGGATCCGGAGATCTCCTGCTCGACGCCGTCGACCTTGACCGTTGCGGTGATCGTGTCGGTTCCGCCGTCGACCTCGGCAGCCTGTACCGACTGCTTGATGCGCTCGAGCGGACGGATCGGCGTCAGGTACTCCTCGGCGAAGACGTCCCACATCTCCTTGGGCGAGACCTCGCCGCCCTCACCGTCGGTGATGCGCTGGACGGCCTGGGAGAACTCGATCTGCAGTCGACGCGGCAGGTTCAGTCCGTGATCGGACTTCATGATGTACGCGACGCCGCCCTTGCCGGACTGCGAATTGACACGGATGACGGCCTCGTAGGTGCGACCGACGTCCTTCGGGTCGACGGGCAGGTACGGAACCTGCCAGGTGACGTCACCGATGTCCGAACCCAGTTCGTCCGCAGTGACCTTCATCGCGTCCAGGCCCTTGTTGATGGCGTCCTGGTGGCTGCCGGAGAAGGCGGTGTAGACCAGGTCGCCGCCGTAGGGGTGGCGCTCGGCGACGGGAAGTTGGTTGCAGTACTCCACCGTTCGACGGACCTCGTCGATGTTGGAGAAGTCGATCTGCGGATCGACACCGCGGGTGAACAGGTTCAGGCCCAGCGTGACCAGGCAGACGTTGCCGGTGCGCTCACCGTTGCCGAACAGGCAACCCTCGATGCGATCAGCACCGGCCTGGTAGCCGAGTTCGGCTGCGGCAACACCGGTTCCGCGGTCGTTGTGCGGATGCAGTGACAGCACGATGCTGTCGCGACGGTCGAGGTTGCGGCTCATCCACTCGATCGAGTCGGCGTAGACGTTGGGTGTCGCCATCTCGACGGTGGCAGGCAGATTCAGGATCAGCGGCTTGTCGGGGGTGGGATCGATGATCGCGGTGACCGCGTCGCACACCTCTTTGGCGTAGGCGAGTTCGGTGCCGGTGTAGGACTCGGGGGAGTACTCGTAGCGCCAGTCGGTATCGGGGAACTTGGCTGCTTCTTCGAGCACCTTGCGGGCACCGTCGGTGGCGATCTTCTTGATGACGTCACGCTCGGCACGGAACACCACGCGGCGCTGCAGGATCGACGTCGAATTGTAGAAGTGAACGATGACGCTGCGAGCGCCCTCGCATGCGACGAACGTGCGCTCGATCAGCTCGGGACGGCACTGCGTGAGTACCTGGATGGTGACGTCGTCGGGGATCGCGCCGTCCTCGATGATCTCGCGGACGAAATCGAAGTCGGTCTGACTGGCAGACGGGAAGCCGACCTCGATCTGCTTGTAGCCCATGCGCACCAGCAGGTCGAACATGCGGCGCTTGCGGGCCGGGCTCATCGGATCGATCAGCGCCTGGTTGCCGTCGCGCAGATCGACTGCGCACCACTGCGGCGTCCGGTCGATGATCTTGTCCGGCCACGTGCGGTCGGGGAGGGTGATGGGCTCCACTTCCTCGGCGAACGGCCGATAACGGAAGGTGGGCATCGAGGAGTTCTTCTGGGTGTTCCAGGCGGGCTGGTCGCTGGGAGCGGGCCGCGAGGGCGGGGTGATGGTGCGAGATCCCGAGGTGAATGCGTCGGCTGGTGACATGGTCTTCGTCTCTCCGTACAGATCAGAGCAATGTGTTCGACCGGCGCAACGAACCCCGCGACGGGAAGCCAGTCTGGTCTCAGACCCCGTCGCGGCTGTTAAGAAGGAGAGCTCGCAGCATGGGCTGAGTGTACTACCGCCTGCCGACGGCCTACCCCAGGGTTGACGAGTGGAATTCTGTGACCGCCGCGTCGAGTCGACGTTGCCAATGTTCGATGTCATCCGTTCGTCCGACGTCGGTCATCGTCCAACAGTGCGCGAGGAGTTCGTATCCGAGCCGATCGACCTCGGCATGTTGCGACCACACCCGATGCGTCCAGGTTCGATCGTTGTGCGCGGCCTCGGCCCCGGCCTGAGCGGACCCGACGAGCTCGAACTGGACGTCGCGCCGCATGGCGAGAGCTGCCGGCGCGGCCACGTCCTCGGTCCGCAACACCGTCAGCAGATGCGTGCCGAGCGTCAGAACTCGGCCGTCGGACCACAACAATGTGCGACGGAATGCCCCGGGGAGCAGCAGCCACAGCGCCGCGAATGCGAAGGCCACGCCCACCGTCGTCTCCACGATCCGGTCGACGACGATGTCCTCCAGCACAGCCCCGGGATGCGTCAGTGTGCCCATCAGCAGAGCGAGCGGGGTGATGAACGTGACGGCCAACCCGTAGTTCCGCGCCACCGACACCTCGATCGCGAACTGCAGCACCATCAACACCACGATGACGGCCAAGCCGGTCAGCGGGGAGAGATAGATGGCCGAGAACAGGGCGACGCCGGCAAGGGTTCCGCCGAGCCGCTGCAGTCCCCGGTAGGTGCCGTGCACCCGATCGGGACCCTGCTGCAGCACCAGGACGGCACCGAGGATCGCCCAGTCCGGTCGGCTCAGGCCCAGTGCGACGCTGACCCCGCCCGCGGCCGCTGCCGCGCAGAACACGCGCACGGCCGTGGACGCCGCATGAGAATCCCGATGCAGCGAGCGCCGCAATCGATACCCGAGACCGGGCCGAGCCAGCGGCAGCTGATCGGATACGAAGTCGACCGCCCGATCCGGATCCGCCCGCACGGCCGTCGTCGCAGCGAAGGCCCGGTGCGCGTCGAACAATCTCTGAACCAGCGCCGGCCTCGACGACAACCGTGCGGCACCCGCGTCGTACACGGCAGCCCAGGCCGCGTGCAGACGCGCCGCCGCCGCATGACGATCGGCGGCAGACGCCGTCGGCGAACTCGTGTATCTCTCGATCGCGCCCACCGCGGCTCCGACGGCCTCGCGCTCGGGTCCTCGTGGATCCCACAGCACTCCGGACATCGACACCACCAGCGCCGACGCGACACCGACGGCCGCACACACCGCTCCGTGAGCGGCGCTGACGCCGGCTCCGGGAATGTACGACGACACCGCGCACACCAGGACGAAGAAGAACGCCCCCGGCGGTCCGAGTCGCAGCGCGGCGATGACGTAGACCGCGACGAGAGCGAGGAGCGAGAGCAGGGTCACCGGGATCATCCGCGCCCATCCGGTGCTTCCGAGATCGAGCGCCATCTGCCCGGCCGTCGCGCCGAGCCACACCGAGGCCACCAGAGCGCCGCCCGCGGTCAGGACGACCCACCATCGTGAACGGTAGGGGCGGCCCTCGCCGTAGATGACGGCGAAACTGCCCGAGACCACCAGTAGGGCCTCGGTATGGAACCCGAGAACCCACGCCGCGATCGCGGGGACGCCGAACGCCAGTGCCGAGCGCAGTCCACCCGGCCAGCGACGCCCGACGGCGGGGAGCCCGAAGAGCACCCGCAGACCTCGAGGGGGTGGCGGCGGGCGATGCTCGGGAAGGGTCACCCGACAATGTTAGGACAGGCGTATCCGCAGGCGAGCCCCTCTAAAGTCCCAGCTCGGAGCTACCCGGGCCACCGCTCGGGGTGCCGGATCGGTAGGGTAACCCCGGAACAATCGCCCGATTGTCGGCTATCCAGCGGAGGTAAACACGCGTGGCTCTCATCGTCCAGAAGTACGGTGGATCGTCGGTGGGGACCGCCGAACGTATCCGACGCGTCGCTGAACGGATCGTCGAGACCAAGAAGGCAGGCAACGACGTCGTCGTGGTCGTGTCGGCCATGGGCGACACCACCGACGAACTGCTCGACCTGGCCCAGCAGGTGTGCCCGGCCCCGCCGGCCCGCGAGATGGACATGCTGCTCACCTCGGGTGAACGCATCTCCAACGCGTTGGTCGCGATGGCCATCCACTCACTCGGTGCCGAGGCCCGGTCGTTCACCGGCTCCCAGGCGGGCGTCGTCACCACCAGCGTGCACGGCAACGCCAAGATCATCGACGTCACCCCGGGACGCGTGCGCAGCGCCCTCGACGAGGGTTCGATCGTGCTCGTCGCCGGATTCCAGGGCGTCAGCCAGGACAGCAAGGACGTCACCACGCTCGGTCGCGGAGGTTCGGACACCACCGCCGTTGCGCTCGCCGCAGCCCTGAACGCCGACGTCTGCGAGATCTACACCGACGTCGACGGCATCTTCACCGCAGACCCGAGGATCGTGCCCAACGCCCGGCACCTCGACACCGTCTCGTTCGAGGAGATGCTGGAGATGGCTGCCTGCGGCGCGAAGGTGCTCATGCTGCGCTGCGTCGAATACGCCCGTCGCTACAACGTTCCCGTTCACGTGCGCTCGTCGTACACCACGAAACCCGGAACGATCGTCTCCGGATCTATGGAGGACATTCCAGTGGAAGAAGCAATTCTCACCGGCGTCGCACACGATCGCAGCGAGGCGAAGGTCACCGTCGTCGGCTTGCCCGACACTCCCGGTTACGCCGCCAAGGTCTTTCGCGCCGTGGCGGACTCGGAGATCAACATCGACATGGTGTTGCAGAACGTGTCCAAGATCGACACCGGCAAGACCGACATCACCTTCACCTGCCCCAAGGCCGACGGCCCGACGGCAGTGGAGAAGCTCACCAAGCTGCAGGCCGAGATCGGCTTCGCGCAGGTGCTCTACGACGATCACATCGGCAAGGTCTCCCTCGTCGGTGCCGGCATGAAGAGCCACCCCGGCGTCACCGCGACGTTCTGTGAGGCCCTCGCCGACGCCGGCATCAACATCGACCTGATCAGCACCTCGGAGATCCGTATCTCGGTGCTGTGCAGCGACACTCAGCTCGACGAAGCAGTACGCGCGCTGCACGCCGCCTTCGATCTCGGTGGCGACGAAGAAGCGGTCGTACACGCAGGAACAGGACGATAGAAGATGACCACAGTTGCAGTCGTAGGAGCCACCGGCCAGGTCGGTGCCGTCATGCGAACCCTGTTGGAGGAGCGCAACTTCCCCGCCGACACCGTTCGATTCTTCGCCTCCGCTCGCTCGGCCGGCAAGAAGCTGCCGTTCCGCGGCGAGGAGATCATCGTCGAGGACGCGTCCACCGCCGACCTCACCGGAATCGACATCGCGCTGTTCTCGGCCGGTGCCACGCTCTCTCGCGAGCAGGCCCCGCGATTCGCCGCAGCAGGTGCCACCGTCATCGACAACTCGTCGGCATTCCGCAAGGACTCCGATGTCCCGTTGGTGGTCAGCGAGGTCAACCCCGAGGCAGCGAAGAACCCGCCCCGCGGCATCATCGCCAACCCGAACTGCACCACCATGGCCGCCATGCCGGTGCTCAAGGTCCTGCACGACGAAGCCGGCCTGCAGCGTCTGATCGTCTCGAGCTACCAGGCCGTCTCCGGTAGTGGACTCGCCGGTGTCGAGGAACTCGTCACCCAGGCCCGCGCCGTCATCGGCGACGCCGAGAAGCTGGTGCACGACGGCTCGTCGGTCGATTTCCCGGCCCCGAACAAGTACGTCGCGCCCATCGCCTTCAATGTCCTGCCGCTGGCCGGTGCGCTGGTCGACGACGGATCCGGCGAAACCGACGAGGACCAGAAACTGCGCAACGAATCGCGCAAGATCCTCGGCCTGCCCGACCTGCTCGTCAGCGGCACCTGCGTCCGCGTACCCGTGTTCACCGGACACTCGCTGTCGATCAACGCCGAGTTCGCCAACCCGCTCTCGGTGGAGCGTGCCCGCGAACTGCTCGCATCGGCACCGGGCGTGTCGTTGGTCGACGTGCCGACGCCGCTGCAGGCCGCGGGCAAGGACGACTCTCTGGTGGGTCGTATCCGTCAGGACCCGGGCGTTCCCGACGGCCGCGGACTTGCACTGTTCGTCTCGGGCGACAACCTGCGCAAGGGTGCCGCTCTGAACACCATCCAGATCGCCGAACTGCTGGTCTGACCTCGTGCGCGTCGTGCACAGCCGGAGCTACGCACGACGCGCACGACGGGGTGGTCAGTTCAGGCGACGGCCCTCGGCCGAGGCGTCGAAAATGTGGGCGTGGGCCTCGTCGATGCGGACGTGAACGCGATCGCCCTTCTCGGGCGGGCTGCGCCAATCGGCCCGAGCCACAATGGTTTCGGTCCTACCGTTGATGTCTGCGCGGCCGAACACGAACGCCTCGGAGCCGAGCTCCTCCACCACGTCGATCTCGAGAGCAATTCCGCTGTCGGCAATCTCGATGTGCTCGGGCCGAATACCGAACATCACCTCCGTGGCCGACCCGAGAGTCTGCCGCGGAACCGGAACCACCTGATCGGCCAGGCGGACACCGCCGTCGGTAACCGGAGCGTGGAACAGGTTCATCGACGGCGAGCCCATGAACCCGGCGACGAACGCATTGACCGGGGTTCGGTACAGCTCGCGCGGGGTGGCGCACTGTTGCAGCACACCACCTTTGAGCACCGCGACCCGATCGCCCATCGTCATGGCCTCGACCTGATCGTGGGTGACGTACACCGTCGTCGTCCCGAGCCGGCGCTGCAGCTGAGCGATCTGCGTGCGCGTCTGCACCCGAAGTTTGGCGTCGAGGTTGGACAGCGGCTCGTCCATCAGGAACACCTGGGGTTGGCGAACGATGGCGCGCCCCATGGCAACTCGCTGACGTTGGCCGCCCGAGAGTGCCTTGGGCTTGCGATCGAGGTACGGCTCCAGGTCGAGCAGCTTCGCAGCCTCCTCGACACGAGTACGAATGTCCTCCTTGTTCGCCTTCGCCAGCTTGAGGGCGAACCCCATGTTCTCGGCGACGGTCATGTGCGGGTACAGCGCGTAGTTCTGGAACACCATCGCGATGTCGCGATCCTTGGGTTCGGAGTTGGTGACGTCCTTGCCGCCGATGAGGATGCGGCCGGAGTTGACCTCTTCGAGCCCCGCGAGCATCCGGAGCGACGTCGACTTGCCACAGCCGGACGGACCGACCAGAACGAGGAACTCACCGTCCTCGATGTGCAGGTCGAGCTCGTTCACCGCGGGGGCGTCGGAGCCGGGAAACAGCCTGGTCGTACGCTCGAACGTGATAGTTGCCATGACGAAATAGATCCCTCCACCGGCAGGAACGTGCCGGACGATCCGAGTGTGGGGTGACGGCGGGAGCCGACGGGCACATAGTATGGCCCCAATCACAACGAGGAGAGAGGTGGCCGGGTGAGCGGCTCTGTGTCCAGACGAACCGCCCTGCGAGGGCTGGCCGTGGCCGCAGTGGCCGCCGGTGCTGCCGCACTCCCGGTGGCGTCGACGACGCGCCGCGCGCTGGCCGACGACTTCCTCCGGGGCCAGAGCCCCCTGCTGTTCCATTCACCGCCGCTGACGCCGTTCCGGGACGAACTGCCGCGGTTGCCGCTGATCGGCGGCACGGAGATCTCGCTCGACGCGCACAGCTCCACCCACGCCTTCCACGCCGATCTACGGCCCGCGCCCACCTTCGGATACGGCGAGTGCGACTACCTCGGCCCCACCATCGAGTCGCAGACCGGCCAGCCCTGGACGCTGAAGTACTCCAACACCACCGCAGGTAACCCGCTCGCCGCGGACATCGACACCTCGCTGCACGGGATGAGCGAGATGGACCGCACGATGACGCCGACGTCGCTGCACCTGCACGGCAGCATCACCGAGCCGGCGAGCGACGGGCACTCCGAGATGCTGGTGCGCCCGGGCGAGTCGATGACGCACAACTTCCCGGGACTCAACGACGCCGCGGGACTGTGGTACCACGACCACGCCATGTCGATGACGCGCATCAACGTCTATGCAGGCCTGCTCGGCATGAACCTCGTCCGTGATCGGTGGGACACCGGCACATCCGACAATGCGCTCGGGCTGCCCTCGGGTGAGTTCGAGTTGCCGCTGGTGCTGCAGGAAAAGATCATGAATCCCGACGGCAGCATGAGCATCCGCTCCAATATCACCGTGCCGCAAGGCAAATGGGAAGGCGGCGGCACCGGAGACGTCGGCGTCGTCAACGGCAAGATCTGGCCGACGATGGAAGTCGCCCGGGGTATGTACCGTCTACGAGTCGTCAACGCCGGGTCGTACAGCGTGTGGAACCTGTTCTTCACCAACAGGCTTCGCTTCTGGGTCATCGGAAACGACGGTGGATTGCTCGACGCCCCGGTGGAAGCCACCAGCATTCGGCTCGCGCCTGCCGAGCGCGCCGACATCCTCGTCGACTTCGGTGCCGTCGAACCGGGCGCACTGATCGAGCTGCTCAACGACGAGCCGCCACCGGCGCAGGCCGCGTCCCTCGGAGCGGTGCCGATGCCACTGTTCTGCCAGTTCCGCGTCGCGTCCGCAGCCGGGTTCCGCGGCGGGATGCCGTCGTTGCTGCGCGGCGGGAAGGGACAGCCGGATGTGTTGCCGCCGTTGCCGACCCCCACGTTCACGCGAACGGTCACGGTCAACCAGCCGTCCGGTGGGCTGAACCTGGACATGACGCTGATGAACCTGAACAACCTGCGGTACTCGGACCCGGACATCGAGATGCCCGAGCAGGGGACCGTGGAGATGTGGAACATCGTCAACACGACGGTCGAGCCGCACCCGATTCACCTGCACCTGGCGCACTTTCGGACATTGGGACGCATCCCCATCGACCTGGCCGCGTACCAACGCGACTTCCCCCGGCCGACATTCGGTACGAGATGGGCTCCGCCGGTGGAGAGGTTCCTCACCGGTCCATCGGTGCCGCCGGCGGCGTGGGAAGCCGGGTGGAAGGACACCGTCAACACCTACCCTGGCACCGTCACGCAGATCCTGGTCCGATTCCCGACGGCCGACGAACTCGGCTTCGACCCCGACGCCACCTTCGCGGGACCGGCTGCGCACCACGGCGGTCACGACATGAGCGGTCATGACATGGGTGGATCGAGCGAGCTGCAGGGCTACATGTGGCACTGCCACATGCTCGATCACGAGGACCACGAAATGATGCTGCGGTACCGCACCGTCGCTCCGTGACGTAGTTTTTCCGAACCTGTCCGGGGCCGGGAGTTGGTTGCGTTCACCGTCCGGTCGGCTCACACTGACCCTGCCGCACGCTCTCGACAATGGAACGGACCTCGGCCATGACCAGCGGAACGAAATCCGAGCCCTGGGCACTCACCACCGCCCCCGGTACTTCCGAATACACCATGTACCGCGATCCCGACCACGAGCCACCCGCCCTCGTATGTCAGGTGGGGTCGACGACCCTGCGGTACCGCATCGAGGCGGTCGAGGATCTGCACGCGTGGCTCGTCGCCCGCGCCGACTGGGTGTTGCTCGGTGCCGCGGACGAGAAGAAGACGGCTGCTCCTGACACGGTCGAAGCGTGGGGGCGCGCGCCCGACAACCCGGTCGGCGGTTGGTACGGGCTCAGGAATGGATACCGCGGCAGGTTCGGGATGTACCTGCCGCCGCTCCTCGAAGAACTCGGCCTGGCCGAGCTCACCCACAACGCGCGGAACAACAGCATGCGCGCGTTGTAGCGCAGACACCGAGAAACCTGTCGGTGGGTGGGTATAGCTTTCGTGGGGTGAAGACATGGGGGGATGTGTTCGGGCTCGGGGACCAGGAATTGGTCTCCGAGCTCGCCGACGTGTCTTCCCACGAAAACGCCTTGGCCGCAGCGAGATTGACACTGCTCGCCGAGATCGACCGGCGTGGCCTGGCGATGAAACTCGGGCACTCCTCCGTCACCCGCTGGTACGCGAAGTCGGTGCGCATCACCGACGGATCCGCGGCGCGTCAGATGGAACTCGGGCAATGGCTCACCCAATGGCCGAGCGTGCTCGACGCCCTCGCCTGCGGTGACATCCACGCCGCGCACGCCTCGGTGATCGCCGACGGCTACGCCACCGTGGTGGTCGCCGACCCCACCCTCGACGAGCAGCGCCGCGACGCCGTCGTCGCGGAACTGCTCGAGACCGCGATGCGCAGCACCGCCGGGCAGGTCACCGCACGCGCGCAGGCCTTGGCGCATTCTGCGGCGGAGGACGCGCGAGCTCGACACGAGCAGGCCGAGAAGAAACGACTAGAGCAGGAACGGGAGCGCGAGCAAGAGCAGGCGGGCCGAGCCGATGCCGGTGGTTCGAATGATGCCGGTGATGCCGGTGATGCCGGTGATGCTGGTGGTTCGGGTGGGCCCGAACCTGCTGGGCCCGAGCCTGTTTCGTCGGGTCCGCCGCCGGTACCGATGGCGGAGAACCCGAACCTGAACCGGTTCGATATCCATCCTCTGGCCAACGGGCGTTTTAGCGTCGGCGGCGACGTCGACCGGCTGCTGGCCGAGAAACTGCTCACCGCCCTGTCGCCGTTGACGGCTCCGCGGCCGGGCCCGGGTGGGGAACGCGACCCGCGGAGTCCGTCGAAGCGGCGGGCCGATGCACTCGATCGGATCCTCGACCGGCACCTCCGCGGTGGCAGCCGCGGGTCGGCGGGCGGGTCACGGGCGTCGGTGCACCTGATCGTTCCGCTGCGCGACCTGCTCAGCGACCGCAGACACAAGGAAACTGCCAGCGCACCAACGGGTTCGACAACACACTCTACCGGTGCTGACGGCGGCCACCGCGCCAGCGAGAGTGCTGGTGCCCACGGCAACTCACGAACCAGTAATGCCGACGACGGTCCCGATGGTGGTGCTGACGGCGGTCACCGCGTCAGCGAGAGTGCTGGTATCGACGGCGGTTCAC
>NZ_NOZC01000044.1:0-607 GCF_002258545.1 Rhodococcus sp. 05-2255-3B1
TGCGCGGTCCATGTGGTGGCGATCGCGCCGCCGCTGTAGCCGTAGGCGACCACTGGGCTGTCGGCGAGCTCCGGGGCGACGACTGTCATCCCGCGTAGCGAGTCCAGGACGGCATGCCCGGCCATCGTGCCTTCGGAGTACGACATCCGCGGGCCCTGGTGATCGGCGACGAGGACGGCGTATCCGCGGGCGAGCCAGAGCGGCATCACCGGCGGGAGGTCGGCACCGACACCGTGCACGAGCCGGTACGACGGCGTGCTCTTGGCTCCGAGGGAATCGATGGCTACGTTGTGGGCGACGACCGGCCGTGGTCCGCGCCCGGTCCACGGCCGCTTCGGGATCAGCAGCGAGGCGGTGACGCCGGCGGGTAGACCTCGCGCGTTGGTCGATCGAACCATGAACTGATGCAGGGCGGTTCGCGGCCTGGGCACCAGACCGCGGGTCGTGCGCTGCCGGATCACCGCGCCGTGTGCGAGGTCCTCGATGCCGGGAGGGGTGAGGAAGAAGGCGTCGTTGTCGATCGGGGTCGGGAGGATCGCGGCATGGGGATCGTCCGGAGGCTCCAGGGGCAGTCGTCGAGTCAATACGCGATCGAGCACACCGAACA